>NZ_JAQMUB010000087.1 GCF_028330965.1 Oscillatoria sp. CS-180
AAAAACAAAATCCACGACGAGGTCTCAATGGAGGCGATCGCGCGTCGCACGCCGGGCTTTTCCGGAGCAGAGCTAGCTAACCTACTGAATGAAGCAGCTATTCTCACAGCACGGCGACGCAAAGAAGCGATTACCATGCAGGACGTGGAAGACGCGATCGACCGTTTGACCATTGGCTTAAGCCTAACGCCGCTGCTGGACAGCAATCGGAAGAAAATGACGGCCTATCACGAAGTGGGTCACGCCTTGCTGACTACACTACTGAAGCACGCCGATGCGCTCAATAAAGTCACTATCATTCCGCGCTCCGGTGGCATCGAAGGCTTCACCCAGTCGCTACCCGATGAGGACGTTATTGATAGTGGGCTCTATACTCGCAACTGGCTGTTAGACCGCATCACAGTGGCGCTGGGGGGGTTGGCCGCTGAGGCCGAGGTCTTTGGCGATTTAGAGGTGAGCACAGGCGCAGGTGGCGACATCAAACAGGTGACGAATTTGGCGCGGCAGATGGTCACGCTCTACGGCATGTCAGACCTGGGCCCTGTTGCTCTCGAAAGCATGGGCAATGAGGTGTTTTTAGGCCGCAACATGATGCCCCGCTCGGAATACTCCGAAGAAATGGCCTCTAAGATTGATCGACAGGTGAGGGCGATCGCCAACTTCGGCTATAACCGCGCCCGCGAAATCCTGCGAGACAACCGTGCTCTAATTGATTATCTGGTTGATCGCCTGCTGGAAGTTGAAACGATGGAAGGCGACGAATTCAGGCAGATTGTCAGACAATACACTGACATTCCTGAAAAGCGGGCAACGCCCACCGAAGTGACGGCCTAGTAGACTATGGCAGAAGTAGGCTCACCCTATAAAACGCTCGGAAAGCTTATCTGCCTCAATTTTGTAGAGCTTTGCTCTTCTCGTAGAGTATTTTGAATTCCGCGTAGCGGTACTAGGCTATTGCCGAGAAGCTCTCGGTCAGGTCACCTCAGGACATGGCTTTGGCAACGAAGTTTGTTGAACTTCAGCAACAAATTAGGCTGGGAATTCACAGAACCCTTTAGTGTGGAGTGGTGGGGAGCTGGCCTAGGTTCGCTGAATAACTATTCAAAATAATGCCGCTAACTATCCTAGTAGTGGAAGACGATGAGGGAACGCGAATATCTTTGCAAGATTATCTCGAATTAGAGGGATACCTTGTTGTCGTCGCGGAGGACGGCTGGAAAGCTCTACAGGCTGTCAGTGAGTTTCAGCCGCAGCTCATCATCACAGACATCAGCATGCCTCGGATTGACGGCTATGCTTTTCTGAAAAGCCTGCGTCAACAGCCTGCTTGGCGGTTGCTGCCTGTTATCTTGCTGACCGCTCGAACGGCTACTCAGTCTAAGGTGCAAGGCTATCAGGTAGGCTGCGATGTCTACATTGAAAAGCCCTTTGAGCTAGATGAAATTGGTGCCGTGGTGAAAAACCTGCTGGCGCGATCGCAGCTCATCCAAACCGCCTGGATGCAGTACCAAACCCTTCCCGAACCTGTTCCACCCGCCGATCAGACGCCAACTATCCCCAATGAGCCGCTGGAACCCGTCCTCAATTTTTCTTTCACCGATCGCGAACGATCCGTGCTAGACCTGCTGACAGAAGGCATGTCAAACGCACAAATTGCCGCCACACTGTTCTTGAGTCCCCGCACCATCGAAAAGTACGTGACTAGCCTGCTCCGTAAAACCGACACCAGCAACCGAGCAGAACTCGTCCGATTCGCCATGGATCATCATTTGGTGGATTGAAGCTTAATCTTGAGGTGATTGGGTCACTCTGACCTGAAAGTCACTGCCTGAAATTCCCCAAATTGTTATCCGTTCCATGCAAATTGTTCTATTGAGGGTATGCCACAGGTCTCAAGCACCGGTTGTGGAAGGAAAGGGGGAAATACTGCCCAAAGCTTGAAAAGACCCAACTGAACCCTCTTTCTGCGAGGTCCAGGACGGCGGATTCGTCCTGGTCGTAGGCCGAAGGACGCGCGAAGCTGGGGGGCTGAGAAAAAGAAATTTCCCCCAGTCGCCCGCTATAACGAAGCCGGTAGAGTCGTCGTATGACCCATTGTAAGCAGCAGCCAGAAGCCCTACCGTCGTCAACTTTGACTGACTTTATCAATGGATAGCAGACTGGGGGATTTTAGGGGCTATATCGAACTGGCTATCGGGTTAATTGTCTCTGAACTTAGCCATACCGAACAGCGAATTACGCTGCTCTGAACAGGACCAAAATTTAATGAACCGTTCCTGAGATAATGGTCAGTAGCCACAATGGCGTCATAGCGCGATCGCCCCACTCCGAATATTTCTCAATGGCCTACTACATCTCCCCTCGTTTCCTCGACAAGCTTGCCGTTCACATCACCAAAAATTACTTGAACTTAGACGGCGTGCGCGTGCCGCTCATTCTAGGCATCCACGGACGCAAAGGAGAAGGCAAGACCTTTCATTGTGAACTGGTGTATGAGCGCATGGGCATTGAGGTTGTGAATATCTCGGGGGGCGAACTGGAGAGTCCTGATGCAGGAGATCCGGCCCGACTGATCCGCTTGCGCTATCGAGAAGCCGCTGAACTCGTGCGCGTGCGCGGCGTTATGGCTGTTCTAATGATCAACGATTTGGACGCTGGGGCTGGGCGATTTGACGCCATGACCCAATACACCGTCAACACTCAGCTCGTCAACAACACGCTGATGAACATTGCGGACAACCCCACTAATGTTCAACTCCCAGGCAGCTACGACGACAAGCCCATCCAGCGAGTACCCATCATTGTCACCGGGAATGATTTTGCCACCCTCTACGAACCCCTCGTCAGAGATGGCCGCATGGAGAAGTTTTATTGGCAGCCAGACCGCAGCGATCGCATCGGCATTGTCGGCGGCATTTTTGCACCCGATAACCTCGGTCAGGGGGCTATCGAGCAGCTCGTCGATACCTTCCCCCAGCAGGCGATCGACTTCTATGGGGCACTGCGTGCCCGCATCTACGACGAACAGGTTCGCGACTTTATCCACTCCGTCGGCATCAGCAGCGTCTCCAGCAAAGTGGTCAATTCCGATAAACCACTTCAGTTTGCCAAACCTACCTTTACCCTGTCTCATCTCCTCGACGTGGGACAGCAAATGGTCAGCGAACAGCGTTATCTGCAAGAGATGCGGCTAGCCGATCAGTACAATCGTGCCCTGCGGGAGCGATCGCTGCCTACCCACAGCCAACCTGCTAGCCCGCCGACCCAACCGTTCTATCGTGCCTACGACGCCCCGACCAGCAACGGCAATTCCCAGTCCTCTCAATCCTCCGAATCCCAACCCGTCAGCTTCCGAGTTAATCCGCAATCCAGCAGCAAACTCTCCACCGAAACCGTCAACCACGTACAGTCCTTGCTAAATCAGGGCTACCGTGTTGGCTTGGAACACGTCGATCAGCGCCGCTTCCGCACCAATGCCTGGAAAAGTTGCTCAACCGTTCACGCCCAGGACTCCAACGAGGCGATCGCAACCCTAGAACAGTGCCTAGTCCACTACCCCGACGAATATGTGCGCTTAATCGGCATCGACCCCAAAAACAAACAGCGCGTTTTAGAACACATCATTCAAAGACCCCATCAAACATGAGGGAGGACGTGACTCTGTTGTTCCTCTTTCTACCCTCTACCCTCATCCTGCTTGCCCAAGACTCAGCGCAGCCTTTTAGAATAGACAAACGTGATTGTTAAGGGTCAGCGAACGACTATGCCAACGCTTCAAGAAATTGCGGGTTACGCCGCAGACAGTGCAAAGAAACAAGGCATTCAAAAATACGACGTGTATGGGTCCTCGGTGGACGAAACGAGTGTTCAGGTCGATAGGGGAGAACCCAAACAGGTCAAGGCATCGCAGCGATCAAGCGTCATTGTGCGGGTGTGGAACGAGCAGGGTTTAGTCGGCGTGACAACCACCACGGATGTTGACCCCAATGGAATTGACCTAGCGCTACAGACTGCCGCCGATGCCAGCACTTTTGGCGCTAAAGATCACGTTCCCGACTTTAGTCCCGAGGCCACCGCGCCCGTGGCTGCATTGGAGTATGAGAAGGCTGCCCCTGCCGACGTTCAAAAGCTAATCCAGACCCTCGTGGATGCTGAGCGAGAGTTGTTGGAAGCTCATCCCGCGATCGCTTCAGTGCCCTACAACGGCATTGCCCAGCGCGATGTGGACCGCTTCTACCTCAACAGCGAGGGGGCGCTCCGGCAAGAGGGACGCAGCTACGCATCGGTCTATCTCTACAGCAAAACAGAACAAGACAATCGCAAGCCGCGATCGGCTGGAGCCATGCAGTTTGATCGCGGTCTCAACAGTTTGGACGTTCAAGCCTGCATTGATGAGGCCAGCGAAAAAACGATCAGCCACCTGGATTATCACAAGATTGATTCGGGTAAATACACCGTCGTTTTCTCGGCAGAAGCCTTTTTAAGTCTGTTTGATGCCTTCTCCAACCTGTTCAATGCCCAGAGCATTTTGGACAATCGCAGCCTGTCTACGGCAGAGTCCCTAGGAGAGCAGGTCGCTGTTCCTCTACTCACCGTCTACGACGATGCTCTCCACGCCGAGAACATCAGCGCTGAGACCTTTGATGGCGAAGGCACCCCCACCCGACGACTGCCCATCATCACAGACGGCGTTTTACGCAATTTCATTCACAGCGCAGGCACCGCTAAACGCATGGGAGCCGAGCCGACCGGACATGCCAGCATTGGTGCCAAGGTCAGCGTCGATGCCAACTTCTATCACATTATGGCCGGACAGCCTTCGAGTGAGACGCTGAGTCTGGATACCGCTGAAAACGTTGTCTTTATTGATGACGTACAGGCACTTCACGCGGGCGTCAATGCTTTGCAAGGCTCTTTCTCACTGCCTTTTGACGGCTGGTTGGTCAACAAAGGCGAGAAAACCAGCATCGAATCAGCCACCGTTGCAGGCGACTTCCGCGATTTGCTGAAATCCATCATTCACGTCGAAGCCGAAGCCGAAGTCACTCCCGGCGGTGTCTGTCCCCGCATTTGGGTTGAATCGCTCTCCATTACCGGAGAAGGCTAAACCTGAGACGTCTGCGTCATTCTTTTAGGGCTAAATCAACAGCGGCAGCGGCGTGGAGTGCTGTGGTGTCGAGCAGGGGAATCGACAAATCAGCTTGCTGAATCAGCAGGGTGATCTCGGTGCAGCCGGCAATAATGCCTTCTGCGCCTGCCGCTTTCAGCCGGTTGATGATGGTCAAGTATTCCTGGCGGGAGGCGGGGCTGATTTTACCTAGACAAAGTTCGTCGTAGATGATGCGGTGAATCGTAGCGCGATCGCCCGCTTCTGGCACCAGCACGCTCAGTCCATGCTGCTCCATCAGTCGATCTTTGTAAAACGCCTGCTCCATCGTGAACTGAGTTCCTAACAGGCCAACGGTCTGTAATCCTTGAGCTTTAATGGCCGCAGCGGTAGCGTCGGCAATGTGCAAAATGGGCATATCGATGGCGGCGGCAATCTCAGGCACGACCTTGTGCATCGTGTTGGTGCAGATGACCAGAAAGTCACCTCCCGCCGCCTGTAGCGATCGCGCCGCTGTGGCCAACGCCTTTCCGGCGGCAGCCCAATCCCCTTGGTGTTGCAGTACCTCAATCTCGTGAAAATCGACGCTGTGGAGCACAATCTTGGCAGAATGCAGTCCACCCAGCCGCGTTTTCACCCCTTCGTTAATCTGCTGGTAGTACAGCACCGTACTTTCCCAGCTCATTCCGCCTAACAGCGCGATCGTCCTCATATCTCGATCTCCATTCTCCTACCGACGCAAAATCTGACAAACGAGAGCGCCAACTCCGTCCGCCTCAAATTCTACCGTCACGTCTTTGAATGGACCGGCCATGGGAGTTTGGGTGCGATCGCGGCAGTCATATCGGGTCAGCGGTTGTCGCTTGCCATCTATTGTTGCGTCCACTCGATAGCGCCAGTGATACTTAGCGCTGCGCTTGACCCTTTCCAGGCAGATGTCCTGTCCGGCAGATTGACGACAGGTCGCTGCTTGAGCCACGTCTGCAAAGGACAGCAGGCAACTACACCCCACCGCTAAAGCTATGCCAAAACCCAATACTCGCGTCATCATCACGGGAACCGGTTTCTCTTTTCTACTCAACTACTCCCCACTCCCTATTCCCCACTCTTCACTCCCTTCAGACTTGACCCAAACAATATGAGCAAAGCGATATTTGAGCGATCGCAACTCCAAAATGTGATTAGTTTGCACTACCGCCCAATAGAAACAACCCCAGCATCGTGATACTGTTCCAGGCGCTATGGAGCAGCATGGGAGCGAGTAAATTCCGAGATCGCGTATACACGACACCTAAAATCATGCCCAACACCATCAAGGGCAAAACCTCTGACAGACTGAGGTGGGCGATCGCAAATACGAAACTGCTCAGCACAATGGCATTGCCGACCGACATGTATCGGGTCAAAGAGGGAAGCAAAAACCCTCTAAACAGAAATTCTTCGAACAGAGGCGCAGCGACAGAAGCAGTGATGAAGAAGATCGTGAGGGCCGCTGGATCTTGGGCCTCAAGGACCGTTTGCAATAGGGGATTGCTGCCGCCTTGCCCCTGCCAAATCTGCTGATTCAGAACCGAGACCGTCAGCATTAAAGGGAGCGCCACAATGTAGCCGCCAATTCCCCATAGAAACCAGTTACTTCGAAAATTGAACCGGAACCAGCCTTTGGGGAGAGGGCGATAGGACCGGAGGGCAAAAAAGAGAACCGCGATCGCCCCGACTGACATGGTTAAGTAATAGGCCAAAGCAAATAGAGCCTGACCGCGAATACCCTGGGTAGCTAACGGTCCTCTAAGGGGACTGATCAGCAAGGGGACAACCAGTTGCCCCATAAACAAAAATCCGCCGACCACCACCAGCCAGATCGTTTCAGCCGACCACGGCGTTTCCCAACGCTGATCGCGATTTCGGGCAAGCAGGGAATCAGCACCTTTCACCAATCGCTGCAAGCCAATGAAGATGAGTAAGCCGATTCCTAAAAGAGAGCCAATCGCGGGCAGAACACCGACAGTTGCCAAGGTGATCAGCAGGCCCTCCGCGTTCTCCGTCTCTGCGGCCTGAATCTGCGCCAGCTTTTCGGAGGCTTGGGTGCGATCGTACAGTTCTTCCAACGCCCGATTGCGAAACCAGCCCTGTAAGGTTTGGTCGAGCAGCACCTCGCTATCGGCAGGTACAGCATCACCCTGCCAAAGCTGAGTCAGTGTATCAGCAGTGAGCCAAAGCTGACTGCCTCTCGCCTGTCGCTCTTTCACCGCCTGCCAATGGGTCAGGGCCTCTGAGACGTTCCCCTGTTCCGCTTCGAGAATTCCCAATCGCAAGTCCAGCAAGTCCAGGAGTTCGGCCTGTCCCTCCAAAGCCGTCTGTAAGCGAGGGGAAGACTGTTCGGGGGCGATTGCTGTAGTCTCTTCCAGGGTTGCCAGCGCCGTTTTACGGACCGACTCATAGGTCTTTTGAGCTTCCCGCAAGGGTTCTTCCCCAAGCAGATTGCGGCGGAGTAGTGTGACCTGCTCTTCGGAGAAGCCGTCCCCCTCCCACGCAGTGGCCTGCAACAGCAAATCGGTTTGATACAGTTCCAATCGGCTAGCGACCTGGGGTTCATTCCAACTAGCAACGAGCGCACCGCCCATGAGGACGCTGACAATCACCGTCATGAGGATCAGCAAGATGCGACGAATTGTCGTAGGAAACTGAGGTGAAATTTCGGTATCCATATCGGAAATATTGAGTCAGCAAGGCACTGCTTTTCAGCGTACCTGCTATTTTGCCTTAGCGACAGGGTTCCGGCAGGTTGTCAGCGGGAACAGGCTGCCGGCAACAGTTGTCGATGCTGAAGTGCGAAGTCCAGCAGGTGAGCTGCCACGCGATCGCACACCCCCGGCTGCCCCATACGCTCTCGCAGTTTGCCATAGCCTACCAGCATGGCCTGACGAGCGTCGGTGTCCTCCAATAGCCTCAGACTGGCAGCGGTAATGCTTTCGACGGTCGCTTCCCACTGAATGAACTCCGGCACAATCTGTTCATTGAGAAATAGATTAACCGGGGAAACAAAATCGACTTTGAAGTTGAGCAAATAGTAGGCAACACGGGCGGTAATAGGATTGAGGCGATAAATGACAATCTGCGGCACGTTCATCAAAGCGACTTCTAGATTAACGGTGCCAGATTTGTTGAGCACCAGATCAGCCGCCGCGATCGCCTGCAAGCTATCGTTGTCGATCAGGCGAGCGTTGATCGATGAACGAGCGATCGCGGCCTCAATTCTAGAGCGGAGCTGATTCATCGAAAGGGGAATCAGGAATTCGACTTGCGGCTGCGATCGTTGAATCTGTTCAGCTACCGATAGCATCAGCGGCAGAATATAGTTCACTTCCTGATAACGAGACGCTGGCAGCAGCGTCACGACTTGAGCATCGGGTGCTATTCCCAGCTTTTGCCGGGCGACAGCTCGTTCTGGAGGCGACTCCAACTTGTCTACCAAGGGATGGCCAAAATAGCTTACGTCAGCACCATATCGACGATAGTATTCGGCTTCTTGTGGAAAAACCGCTACCATTCGGTCCGAAATGTCGACTAACGCCTGAGTGTCCTTCTGATTAAAAGCCCATACCCACTGTTGAGGAGCAATGTAGTAAGCCGTGGGTACACTCGGAAAGTGTTTTTGTAGAAACTTTCCCAAGGATAAATTGGACACCATGTAATCAATGAAGACCAGCAAATCCGGTTGCGTCTCTCGCAAAAACTGATGTGTCCGCCGCTGCATGAGAAAACTAGGAATGGCATGGGGGAGCGCCTCCAGCAGGCCAACAGAACCGATTGGCGTGGTGTCTCCAATCAGCTTAGCTCCCGCTGTTGCCATACGATTTCCGCCCAACGCAGACACTTCCAGGGATACACCCAAAGCGTTTGCTTGGCGATGCAAGGCCTGAACCAAGTAGCTGCCCTGTAGATCACCGGAAACTTCTCCAGTACTCACCAAAATGTGGAGAGGAGGGCACTGGACTGAGCGATCGCGCGAATTCTCCATTAGCTTGCCGTGCCGGACTTCTTGCTAATATCACCGGCCATTGGACCACGGCGTTTGCCTCCGCTTGCAGACGATTGCAGAAACGCCTGAAGATGCTGAACGTGTTCATTATTGGGCCACTGGTCCAAGCTAGAGACGGCTTCTTGCAGTGCCAGGTCCGAACGATACAAAGCTCGATAGGCTTCCTTCAGTTCTCGATAAAGACGGCCTTCCTTTGAATCTGCAATCCCGCTTCGGCGCAAACCTACCACATTCAGGCCCCGCACTCGGCACGGGTTGCCTTCAACAACCATATAAGGAGGAACATCGCGGTCAATACGGCTCATACCGCCTAGCATGGCAAATCGCCCAATTTGGACAAACTGATGAATCCCCAACACGCCGCCAATGACCGCATTAGACTCAATTTCAACATGGCCAGCCAAAGAGACCGCATTAGCAATGATGACCTGATTACCAATGACGCAGTTGTGAGCAACATGCACATAAGCCATCAGCAAATTGTCATCCCCAACCACGGTTGCCTCGCCAGCATGAGTGGCGCGGTTGATCGTGACGTACTCCCGAATGCGGTTGTTGTCGCCAATTTTGACCAGACTGATCGAACCGTCGTACTTCAAGTCCTGCGGTTCGATGCCAATGACCGCCCCTGGAAAAATTTGATTGCCCGCCCCAATCTCGGTGTGGCCGTCAATCACAACGTGGGCACCAATGTCTGTTTCAGGTCCAATCGTAACTTTTTCGCCAATCACCGCATAGGGACCGACTTTGACTGTGGGATGGAGAGTTGCCCCCGAATGAATCACCGCTGTTGGATGAATAAGCGTAGTCAAGGACATGCCTCCAGAACCCCGAGTATCAGTAAGACGCACAGACATTGTTAACAAATAAAGGGTTTCACTAATCAACAACGGAGAACATTAGGTCTCCTTCACACACCAACTGACCCTCGACTTCCGCTCGGGCATGCATTTTGCCAAACCGCTGGCGCTTAACGGTCAGCAAGGTCACCGTCATGACTAACTGATCTCCAGGCACCACGGGCCGCCGGAAACGCACTTTGTCGATGCCTGCAAACATGCAGAGACCATCAATTCCAGGCAGTTGAGTCAGCACCACACCGCCGACTTGGGCCATAGCCTCGACAATCAGCACACCCGGCATGATAGGACGTCCTGGAAAGTGCCCCTGAAAGTGGGGTTCGTTAAACGTCACGTTTTTGATCCCAATCGCCCTTTCCCCTGGAACATAGTCAAGGATGCGATCCACAAGGGCAAAGGGATAACGATGGGGCAGCAGTTCCTGAATTTCTTCCAGGGTAAACGTTGTTTTGGGGGTAGCTGATGTCACCTCCTCCGGGGGGGCTTGCACGGCGGAGGTGCCTTGGTTGGAATGAGTGTTTACCACGGTTGTCATCGGTTTCTTCGCAATGGCTGAATAGCCAAATCCTGCTACTGTCTTGAGTCTTTGCTAATTCTCCCACTTGAGAGCTAATTTACAAAGGAAATCTTAAGGAACAGTCTTCAGCCAGAGCGCAGTCTAAATGACGGCGGTAGCCTGCGAAAGTGCCTTAGCGAGTTGAGTGTGTAAGGCATGGCTAGCCTTGTAGGCCACGACGTGGGCTGTCGGAAGCGCCCCTAGCAGGCTGAGGTCGCCAATCAAGTCCAGCAGCTTATGACGAGCAGGCTCATTCTCAAACCGTAGGGGAGGATTGACCCAACCTTCGCGATCGCACACCAAAGCATTCTCCAGGCTGCCCCCTTTAATCAATCCCTGCTGCCGCAGATACTCAATCTGGTGTGCTAGCCCAAAGGTCCGAGCCGGAGCCACCTCATCCACAAAAGACTGGGTATCTGGCGACCAGCTATACCACTGATTGCCAATTGCCGGTAAATCAAAGTCGATGCCATAGGTGAACCGGGCTGCTGGAGCAGGCATAGCAACCACAAAGGCATCCTGATCGCGCACCCAAATGGGCTCACTGACAGTGATGACCGGGCGATCGCCTGATTGCACCTGACACCCTGCTGCCTGTAAAGCCTCTACCCAAACTTGGGCAGAGCCATCTAATAGCGGCATTTCCGGACCATCCACTTCAATCCGAGCATTGTCGATCCCCAAACCAGCCATTGCCGCCAGTAGATGCTCAACGGTTCTCACCGTGGCGTCACCCACCGCCAGTTCCGTCGAGAGCATTGTCTGTCTGACCGCCTCAATCCGAGCTGGAATCACAGGTGCATCTGGCAAATCCGTACGGACAAACACTCGCCCCGTGTGCGCTGCCGCCGGTTGGATCCGCACCTGAGTTTCAACGCCAGAGTGCAGGCCAATCCCGACTTGGGCCACTGCCTTTTCAACCGTTTGCTGCTGCGGCAGCGAAGTGCTAACCGCTGTTTTCATTCCGGACGGGATTGTCTGCGTCATTGTTTTAGAACCGTTCACCAATACCGAAGTGTAATCGTCCGTCACCCTGATCGCTGAAGCCATAGTCCACCCGAATTGGACCTAGGGGGGTTTGGACTCGGACACCAGCACCATACCCAAAACCGCTACCGGGTTTATCCCGATCAGGTCCAGGTGAACCAGGAACTGAATCCCCCGTGCCCAGATCGCTGCCCACATCTAGGAACACAGCCCCTCCCAAGAATGAGAAGAGGGGGAAACGATATTCCACAGACGCTTGTAGATAGGTCTGCCCGGTTCCCAGTTCGCCTTCCTCGTAGCCCCGGACTGAGTTAGTGCCCCCCAAGGTGAATGCTTCATAGGGTGGGAAGTCGCCCAAGATGGTTCCCCCCTGAACATTGATAGCAATGGTTTGTGCACCTTCATTGAAGTTCAAGAGAGAAACGGGAATGTAGTAGCTGTAGCTGGCTCTGAGGCGATTGAAAAAGATACTGCCCTGACCCAAGGGAATCGACTGTTCAGTCCCCAATCGCAGAACGGAGCCACTGGTTGGCGCGAAGGAGTCGTTTCGTAAATCCTGCACCACCCCAAACTGCACTGTCCACAAGTCATCGGCTCCAGTGCCGCTAGCCGTGAGTGGATTCCCAGCCTCGTCTTCCGTAAAGGTATCCCCGTCGCTATCGGTTGTTCGAATCCGCTGGTAGAGCGTCCCTAGAGAGGCCGTCCAGTTATTGCCGAGGGGACGCCGGAAGGTAACACCGCCGCCAAACCGTTGAATCCGAACGCGATCGTCATTCGCCAGATTGATTTCGTTATCGCCGCCGTCAAAGACGAGGGAAACGGAGCGACGAGCAAAGCCGCTGAGGGTATAGGAGGTGCGGTTAGGATCCCCACCAATCCACGGGTCGGTAAAGCTAACGTCGAACAGAATATCTCGGGTACTGAGCTGCGCCTCAGCTGAAAACTTCTGGTTGTTGCCACCAAAGTTGTCTTGGCGATAGCTCAACGTCCCAAACAAGTCACCAGTGAAGTTGAAGCCCACACCCGCAGCAACGGATCCTGTGTTGCGCTCAACAACGTTAACGGTGACATCCACCTGCCGGGGATCTTTCTCACCCGGATTCAACGTCAGACTAATATCATCAAAAATGCCTAACCCAAAGGCTCGCTGTAGATCCGTTTGAATTTGATTTTGCTGGAACACGTCCCCTGGCTCGGTTTCAAATTCACGCAGGATGATGAAGTCTCGGGTCTTCCCAGCAATGGGGTCACCCTCCTCGTTTTCAGTGAGTCCCTCTTGTGTCATAAACCGAATGTTGATGTCTTCGATGACCCCTTCAGCGACTTGTAGCGTGACAACACCGTCCTCGCCAATGGCTGGAGCGGCGATCACCTGCGCCAACACATAGCCGTTGTCCTGATACCAGTTGTTGAGTTCGAGGATGCCCTCCTGGAATTCCAGAAGGTTGATGATTTCTCCGTACTGGGGCTCGAAGATGTCATCGACGATTTCAGTGGGCAGAACTTCGCTCCCCTCGATTTCGACTCGACTGAGTATCGGGTTCGGTTCTACCACGTAAGTCACTCGGACCCCGAGCGGCGTATCCGAGGGAACCGCCCGCACGTTAGCAAAGAAGCCAGTGGCAAAAATATTGTTGATGTCTTGCTGAATTTGCGATCGCGTCGTGGTCTGCCCAGGACGAGTACCAATCGCATCATAGACCGTATCTTCTAGCTCCAATTCAATGGGCTGTCCGGTAGGGTCGGCCACTGCTACCTCAGCCACCAGCACCTGAGTCTCAGCAGTCGCCTCGTCCTCCGCCTCATCCGTCTCCTCGTCGTCTAGCGCCTCATCCGCTTCGTCGTCCTCTGCCTCATCTATAACATCAGGCGTCTCGACCTCTGGCGCTACCTCTTCGGGGCTATCGGCAGGGACATCGTCCGGTTGCTCAGGCAATTCCTCAGTTTGAGCCAGATTGAACCGGACATCAAAGCCAACAGCCTCGGTTGAGATATCAGCGGCTGATGTCGCGATATCAGCCGCACTTTCGCTAGCGGCATCACTGACTTGGTTTAGCTGATCAATGCTGACAAACGTCGAAGTCGTTTCAGAACTATCACCGCTCGGGAAAGACAGATCGACTTGAGTGTCTGCGCTTGCTGCGGATGAAACAGGCTCCTCAAGGGTTTCCTCAGAAGCGGCAGATGCTTCGGTTTCAGCGATCGCTGGCTCCCGCTCAACCTCAAGGGGAGCGATCGTGGTGGCCGGCTGCTCAGGAGAATTAACCAGCTCAGCAACGCTAACTGTACGGGCACCGATCTCTTCTGCCAGGATTGGCAAGGTTTCGCCGCGAGCTTGAGAGGCAATTCCCAATGTCGCTGAAAGAGTCAGAAGTGCTATGAGGCTAGGGGATTGACGCATACTGGCTACGACTAAAGTAAATGGAAAGTACAGAAAAGCGCTAGCTGAGGTGTTGAAACGGATGACGTTTCAACAGTTTCTGCTGACCTTTGCGATAAACGGAAAGATTTTACCGCATTGGGCGAACTACTTTAGGCTGATCTGGGCCAGAATTCTTTGAAGGACTTCTTGATAAGCTTCAGCAACTTGACCTAAATCTTTTCGAAATCGGTCTTTATCTAAAATGCGAGCAGAAGCGTCTGTTTCTACTCGATCCCAAAGGCGGCAAGTATCCGGGCTGATTTCGTCGGCCAAAATAATGCTCCCTTGATCATCAAGGCCAAACTCAAGCTTGAAGTCAACTAAGATGATTTGACACTTTTCAAAGAAAATCCGCAAAGCAGTGTTTATTTGATTAGCTAGACGAATCAAGTCTTTTATTTGTGCCTCGTCAGCCAGTTGCAGGGCTCGAATGCGATCGCGGGTCAGCAGCGGATCGCCCAGTTCGTCATTTTTGTAATAGAACTCCACTAAACTCGGCTTCAGCGGAGTCCCCAACGCTATCCCGGTCTGTTTACACAAACTTCCCGCTGCCACATTCCTAACGACCACTTCTAGAGGAATGATGTCAACTCGGCGGACTTGCATTTCGCGATCGCTGATCGTCTCGATCCAGTGCGTCGAAATGCCCTGAGATTCAAGGAGTCGAAACAGATGGGTTGCGATCGTGCAGTTGAGCTTGCCCTTATCGGCAATTTGGCCCTTTTTTTGAGCGTTAAACGCCGTTGCATCATCTTTGAAATAGCTAACTAGAACGCCGGGATCCTCCGTTGAATACAGGACCTTAGCCTTACCTTCATAAACCTGCTGGCGTTCCATCGTGAATCGTCTCTACTTCGTTGTCATCGTGTGCACCCCATCCCAGTCAGGCGGCGGTGGGTTGTTCAGATAAGCTCGGGCACGGTTGATATGAATACCGACAGCGCGATCAGTTTTCAACTCAGCCGCCTTCTCGAAAATTTTAATCGCCTTCTTGAACTGCATACTGGTATAGGCAGTACGACCCTCTTGATACAGTTCCAAAAAGTCTTGCATGGTCTGGTCGAGGGGATTCTTTTTGAAATCCAGCAGTTCAAAAATGCTGACAGGCTGAGTTTTGCCTTTCACACGGGTTTTATCGAGTTCACGCACCCATATTTTGTCTTTGCAAAGCTCGTAGGTGTGTTCACTTAACACGATGTCACAGCCGTACTGTTTCGTGACGCCTTCTAGACGCGAGCTGAGGTTAACACCATCGCCAATCACGGTGTATTCCATCTTGCGCTGCGACCCAATGTTTCCAGAAACGACTTCCCCAGAGCTGATGCCGATACCAATACGAACTTTGGGCTGACTCTGAGCGACACGCTCCTCGTTGAAGGTGACCAACCGCTGACGCATATCTAAGGCAGATTGGACGGCTGCCCAAGCATGATTTTGTAACGGCAAAGGAGCACCATAGACCGCCATGATGGCATCTCCAATGAACTTATCCAGGGTGCCTTCAAAGGTAAAAACGGCTTCCACCATCGTCTCGAAATAGGCATTGAGCATCTCCACCACTTTGTCGGCTTCCAGATTCTCGGTAAGCGTTGTGTAGCCTCGAATATCTGAAAAGAGAACCGTGACCTCTCGCCGCTCGCCCCGCATCAGCATGTCCTCACCCAATGCCATCACTCGCTCAGCCACGCCCGGCGTCATGTAGCGATAGAGCGTTGTCTTCATCCGCTTCTCTTGGCTGATATCTTCCAATACCAACAGACCGCCACGCACCCCACCTTCAGGATTCGTGAGGGGATTAACCGTTAAATTGATGCTCCGCTCCAGGATCTGCACCTGTCTACGATTGAAGGGAACTGTGTCGTGCTTGTGACCCCAAGGCCAGAACTGATCGGGATCACTCAAGTCGGGTAGCAGCAGCAGCGCATCGGCGGGAGCTGGAGGCTGATTCGCCAGCATCGCTGTTGTAATCGGCGCTGCCATCTTCAGCGTTTGTTCTGGCACATAGTGCTTAGCCCCCGTCTCTAGGCTGTCTTCTAAGCGAAACTGGAGTTTTTCAATCGGAATGATCTCCCAGACATAGCGATTGACGAGCTGTTGCTCCCAAGCATCTCGCAGGGTGCGATCGCTATCATCGGTTGATTCAGGACAGCCCAAAAGTTCCAGAGCCGCGTCATTGATTGTGACAACTCGACCACTCATGTCCGTGGAAATAACAGCGTCTGACAGGCTTTGCAGAATGTCTTTCTGGTACTGCTTTTCCACCAGAACATTCTCAAACAGCTGAGCATTCTCCAGCGCAATCCCTGCCTGAATGTTGAACGCCCGCATAAATTCCTCATCAGAGCTGTTGAAAGACCCTTGCTTCTTGTTGATTAGCTGAGTGACCGCTATCAGCTTGCTAGAGGAATCAAACACAGGCATACAGAGAATATTGCGAGTTTGATAGCCCGTTATCTTATCTGAGGAGGGGTCAAATCGGGGATCTTGGTACGCATGGGGAATGTTCAGCGTCTCCCCGGTAGAGGCGACAAATCCCACAATGCCTCGATCCGCTGGAATACGTAACTCCATCAGCGTCTGTTCATCGCCCGACTTCACCTTCGACCACAGCTCATTCTTGGCCTCATCGATAAGCCAAAGCGTGCTCCGGTCTGCATTCATCAAATCTCGGGCCTCTGCCATAACGGACTGGAGGGTCTTCTCCAGTTCCAAACTTTGCTCCAAAGAAGAGATCGCCTTCAACAGCGAAGACACGCCCTTCTGATTTCGAGCTGCAATGTAGAAAGAATTGCAGCTTTCCAAGATGATCCCAATAGACGAGGCAAACTCCCGAAAGCTGCGCTCATCCTGGCTGTCGAAAGGGATCGGCTTACCGTTGGAGTCCAGCTTATTCAACAGCTGAACGACGGCAACAACCGTTTCCTCGGTTTTATTGAAAACGGGAATACAGAGGATGCTATGGGTCCGATAGCCCGTCTCCTGATCCGTTTTACTGCTAAATAGACTGCTCGAATAAGCATCAGCAATATTAAGACATTCCCCTGAAGCGGCAGCATGTCCAGCGACGCCTCTTCCTAACGGAATGCGAATTTCTAAGCGTCCTTCACCGTCTCCCTGAGCAATTTTGGACCAAAGTTCTTGTTTATCCCAATCCACCATAAAAATGGTCGTGCGATCAGCGTGGAGAATCTGACCAATTTTCAGAGTGAACGCCTCCAGGATTTGCTCCAGCATCGTCTCCAAGGCTTCGTTGTTGATCATGTCGATCGCCCGGAGAAAATGCTCAAACTCTCGTGTGATCTGCTCTAAGAGATTAATGAATTGCGGAGCGGGCAAATCTTTTACCCGATGGGTCAGACTCCCTTGCCGATTCGCTTGGGAGAAGGTCGCCAACATGCTTGAGTTAGACGGTGCCATAGTGGATCGCTGCTATAAGCAATGAAGATGAGAGGGAAAAAATAAGAGCAGGTTGGGACGCCGGCGATCGTGACAAAGTTTGACTCAATTTTCAATCGTCCAACTCAATTCCAGCCAGACGTCTTATGCACAGAGAAAACTCTGAGTGACAGCCCGATACCTACTACTCTACCGCTAAGTGATTTGAACAGACGTACTAAGGGCGTGTGCTCTACAGATTAACCAGTGACTCAATTAAATACACAAACATAGATGCCAATATGAATTAAAAAATAAGGTGTTTTAATTCATAATGACCTATTGGTTTGCCTGAGTCTACCCGCATATCATCAAGAGACGACACTCAAGTGAGCAGCCTGATTCTACAAAAGCGAGCAGGGATTCACAAGACAACATACAGAGGAAAGAAATCATTTTCCGAAATAACCGAGACAAAAACGATTTATTGTTACTCAGACTGACACGAAATATCTATAAGTTGACGTCTCCTGAGGGTTTAGAGTGCCTGTCTAAACGACAAGACATCAGCTCTGCAAGTCCGATGCCCTATGAGATGATGTTTGGGAATTGTTCGTATAACTTCTCCGTATGATTTGGATCGACTGGCTGATTGTTCTGGCGTATCTCGTTCTCACCCTTTGGTTAGGGCTGTACCTTTCCCGCCGAGCATCCAGGTCGTTAGTGGATTTTTTTGTGTCGGGGCGATCGCTCCCTTGGTGGCTCGCGGGCACCAGCATGGCAGCCACCACCTTCTCTATTGATACTCCGCTCTATATTGCAGGTGTCGTTGGCACTCGGGGCATTGCCGGCAACTGGGAATGGTGGAGCTTTGGCATCGCTCACGTTGTGATGATCTATGTCTTCTCGCGACTGTGGCGGCGATCAGAGATTGTGACCGATGCTGAACTGACAGAACTGCGATACGGCGGACGCACAGGAGCCGCTTTACGGGGCATCAAAGCCTTCTTGTTCGCAGTCCCCATTAACTGTATTGGCATTGGTTATGCCATGCTAGCGATGGTCAAAGTCATCACAGCACTAGAGCTTTGGGAGAGTTTAGGAGTCGCTCTGGGCGACAACACCAAACTTTGGAGCGTCATTGGCGTCAGCATATTTGTTTTGGTCTATGCTGGGTTTTCCGGCCTTTGGGGCGTCGTCGCAACGGACTTTTTCCAGTTCTTTCTAGCCTTGTTTGGGGCGATCGTGGTTGCCGGAGCAGCCTTGATCCATATCGGTGGCATGCCCGTTTTGATTGATCAGATCAAGACCCAGTTCGGACCAGACACCTTAGCGTTAGTGCCCATGAATTGGGGAGAGGGCGGACTGCGGTGGAGTGAAACCGCCGGTATCTCGGCTAATACGTTTTTGGCTTATATCGCCCTACAGTGGTGGGCGTTTCGCCGTAGCGACGGCGGTGGCGAGTTTATTCAACGCTTAGCGGCTTCCAAAAACGAAGCGGAAGCCGAAAAAGCAGCCTGGTTTTTCAACATTCTGCACTATGTGGTACGGACATGGCCTTGGGTGGTGGTAGCGCTCGTCGCGTTGGTCGTTTATCCCGGTCTCGAAGACCGAGAGCTGGGCTATCCGAAACTGATGCTCGATTTTTTGCCCCCTGTTTTGCTGGGACTAGTGGTTGCATCGTTGATTGCAGCCTTCATGAGCACAGTGTCTACGCTGATTAACTGGGGCGCGTCTTATCTCACGAATGACCTCTACGCCCGGTTCATCGCGCCGGATGCCAGCGGGGAGCAGTTGGTCTTTGCGGGCCGAGTGGCCTCAGTTTTGGTAACCGTCTTGGGCGCGATCGCCGCCTTCTACTCTGACAATGTAACGACCCTTTTTCGCCTGGTGATTGCGATCGGGACTGGCCCCGGTCTGGTTCTCATCCTGCGCTGGTTTTGGTGGCGCATCAACGCCGCCGCCGAACTCGCCTCAATGCTGGCCGGCTTTCTCATGGGTCTGCTCACCATGCCCGTAGCCGATCCCAATGCCATTCAGAATCCCTTAGTTGCTCTTTTGTATGGCATCCAAACCGAAATTCCCATCTTGGAAACGCGCGATTTCGGCGAACGGCTGTTGCTGATTACCAGCGTGACGACCGTCATTTGGGTCGCAACTATGTTGCTGACCTCCTCAGAAAGTCCCGAAATCCTTGATCGCTTCTATCGCAAAGTCCATCCCGCTGGTCCAGGCTGGAACCCTCAGCGAGTTCGGGCTGGAGAAGCCCCAATTCGATACCTCACCTTTTCCGGTAGACTCCCTCATCTATTTCTAGAACCCCCCGGCGTTTTGCCTGAGCAGAACATTTTTCTTCAGCTACAGCAGGTACTTGCAGCACTCTGTCTGCTGTTTGGCAGCATGTTTGCTGTGGGAGGCTTCCTATTGTTGCAGCCTAATATTGGCTGGTTAAGTTTGCTTTTCGCCGCCGCCGGCAGCCTTTGGTTACGCCAGCTTAGGCGATCGCGCATCACACCCATGCCTCGTCCAGGGCTAGAGGATGTCAGCGGCGGTTAGGATAAGAGTGGATGAGTTTCAAGCTCTAAACGACTTTAAAGCGCTCTGACCTGTTGCTCTTATCCTTCTTTTGCCTTCATTCTTTCCTTATCCTTATGGCTTTCTTTCGGTCTTATATTGCTCCATTGCTAATTGTGCTCACCTTCTTGATTGCCATGCTGGCAGTGAGTGCGCGGATCTTTTTGCCGAACGACATGATGGCTCCTGCCCCCATTGAAGAACCCATTGGACAAGCAGATACCGATGTCTTCTCAGCAGCAGACGATGTGGTTCCAGACGTATCTTGGCTAATACAAGGATTGCCGGATCAAGCGTCATAGTCGTTGAACTAGAGAGGCTTCTGAATGTCGTTCGAGATCCCCGGCTATCAGCTAAGGCGAGGGTCGCGCCTGGACAGAGCGCTGCTACTGAAATTCCTCAGTCAAACTTACGAGGAAACAGCTGGGACGCGGACGTTTTTCCATCTAGAGCAGCAGGTAGAGCGACATTTTTCTAACCAAACGCCGCTATGGTGGGTTGATCCTGAACAGGAAACTCTGAGTCCAATTGCCTGTCTGTGGTTAGGGAATGCCGTGGATCAACAGCAAGGCGATCGCCATAGCTATGTGCTCATGCTGTACGTTGCACCCGAGCATCGACGGCAAGGCATTGCAACAGCTCTGATGCACCATGCTCAAGACTGGGCCAACGCGAGAGGCGATCACCAAATTGGGTTACAGGTCTTTGCCAATAATCCGGGGGCGATCGCGCTCTATCGCAAACTGGGCTATCACACCCACTCGCTATGGTTGACTAAACCGTTGACAAAAACCTGAAGCCAATCCTCTCAGCTATTTATACTGTGGAGGAATGCTGAATCAGCTATGGTGACTGCAATGAGTACGCCCACGGTGTCGCTTCCTACTCCTCTCATTCTGGAACTCACACTAACGGATGAACAGTACTATCAGCTCTGTCAACACCACCGCGATCTGAAGTTTGAGCGTACTGCTACGGGAGAGTTGATTGTGATGTCACCCATAGGGGGAAACACGGGCAGGTACAACGTCAAACTCACGACTCAACTCGATCTATGGAATACCCGAACTCAGCTAGGTGAGGTGTTTGATTCATCAACAGGGTTTAAGCTGCCGAACGGCGCTGATCGCTCACCTGATGTTGCTTGGGTGAGAGGCGATCGCTGGCATACACTTACCCCTGAGCAGCAAGAAAAATTTGTTCCCCTCTGCCCTGATTTTGTCATTGAGCTAATGTCGCCTAGTGATTCCTTAGAGCGTACTCGTCAAAAGATGAATGAGTACCTTGAAAATGGAACTCAACTGGGCTGGCTTATCAACCGAAAAGCAAAGCAGCTAGAGGTTTTCCGTCCCCGTCAATCTCCAGAGATACTCAACGCACCTAACATCATCTCTGGAGAAACTGTTCTGCCCGAATTTCAATTGAATTTGAGCGTAATTTGGTAATGGTTTTTCCTAATTAGATCTTGAGTCAGCGTCCCACAAGGCATCGATTTGAAAAATGTTAGGTGGCGTCATCACGGTTTACGTTTTGCGAGACGAGCATTTCTAGGGTAAGTTTAACCAACAGCACATTCGCCATACGGTTCTGGAAGGCAGATTTTCAATACAGCCGTTGATTTCTTCAGCATTCAACCCTCGCTTGTATAAATCGAGAGGATTAATCGCTCAGTAGGCAACGCGATTAATATCAGTCTTTGTGAAATCATTTCCTTTGAACAGCAAAGGTTATTTTGAGATTCTGGCAAGGGCATAAGAACAGCAATCGCCATTTGTTCCTTCTACTTTTTCAGCCTCAATCTCGCTGAAAGCGTCCTCTTTAGAGCTACCCTCAGCCGGATAACTTGAACAAGCCAAGATTCTATAGTGTCTGCATTGTGAAGGTTAGTGAAGAATGAGGCTTTCTCGACAATTTCTTCTGGCAAAACCAAAAAGGCAGTTTGCCTATTCACTGCGATAGGTGCTTCCCAAGCCGTGTCGTCATCGGCTTGCTGCTCAACGATGTCATCAATTTCTACTTCGGATAGTTCTCTGCTTCGGTTAGGGCGGATACTCATAGTGGCCATCCAGTGATGATGCGAACAACGTTACGTTCTTTGAGCTGAAAGATTATCTTGAGGAGACGTCCCTTAAGCTACAGCAACCAACACCATGAACACTAAGCTGATCGATTCTCTAATTCACATCATTCAATCCCTTACCGTTGAAGAGCGTCAGGCCCTAGAGGCTGAACTTCTCAATGCAAATTCTGCACCAATGCACACTGCAGAAGCTGACCAACTCCCTGACTTGAATAGTGAACCTGTGTTGCAAGGTTCTAAAGCCTCGGACCTCCTGCGATTTGCTGGTACCTGGACCGGCAATGACTTCGAAGAATGCTTAGAACTCGTTCATGAAACCCGTTCTAAGGCTGAGTTTTAATGGTATATCTCCTTGATACCAATCATTGCAGCCGCATCATTAATGGTGATACCACTCTAATCGACCGTCTACAGCAGAATGCTAATGTCGGTGTGTCTACCAGCGTTATCGTTCGAGGTGAACTTATCTTCATGGCTCAAAATTCTCAACAGCGAGCTAGTAATCTTCAGCGAGTTCAAGCCTTTCTTACAGCCATTGACCTGTATCCAATAAATAAGAGCATCGGCGATCGCTACGGCGAACTCAAGGCTAAGCTCTACGAACAATTTGCCCCTAAAAAGCGCGATCAACGCCGACGCACCAAAATTCAAGACCTCGGCTTCGATGACAATGATCTTTGGATAGCCGCTACAGCCCTTGCGTATAATCTCACCGTAGTTTCTGCAGACAGCGATTTTTCCCGCATTCAACAGGTACAACCTTTGCAATTAGAAACTTGGTTTTCCCCTTGATCTTTGTTCTTTCGTTTGGCTGCTTTGTAGGGACGTTCTGATTTATTCAAGTTTTCTTCAAATGACGCTTTCGACAAGAGATTACACTTCTGTAAACGTCAAACTTTTGTCAAAGTTGCTGATTTCTTCGGCATTCAACCCTCGTTTGTCCCAAATGACAATACGACGAACAGTAATGCCTCTTCCGCGACATGAGGACTTCCTCCATGCAATCTAGGTGTGTGTAACCAGCGTGCCGATGTCAATTGATGCGATCGCCATTTGTTTCTTCTCAGATTTATACAAACTTTTCAGAGAGGCAATTACAGTGCTAATTACCTACTGGCATTGAGCACAGTGAGACCCACAATTTCATCTTCATCGTCATAGCGAATCACGATATCTTCATCAGTTAACTCGCTATCACTGGAGGATTTGGGAAGATTGTAGAAATCGATGTAGAGAACATCTGCTTCTGAGTCATAAAGCATCGAGAACGGACGCTTGGGCAAATCATGGAGCACAGGTAAGAATTTTAGGTAGTCTCGTGCTTCTCTGAGGTTTGCTATGGCCATCGTTGTTGCCTCCTATTGAGAGAGTTGATTCTGCGGGTTGAGAAGGCAGTGATTATAAAACCATCTTCATTTTCTTCCCGGTAAACGACAACTAGCCATCGTTCTGACTCTAGCTGTTTAACTGCCATCAAAGCATTCATTACCCGCTAAGATGCGATCAGGATTTGTAAGGGTCTCTAGAACAAGCTGCTGCTTATCCGCAAGAATGCTGTGGCGAACAACAATATGCTGCCAGCGTTCGTCTAGTAAACGGATGAAAACGCCATTACGAGAAATTGCTTTCTTCGGCATTCACTCCTCGCTGCGATCGCCCTTATCGTTGCATAGAATAGTAGGCTGTACGTCAGCAATAACCCGTTCAATTAATCCGTCAAGGTCTTATTCGGCCTGTTTGGTCGTGATTGCATCCATCAAAATCTCCTTCGAACTGCTGTCGTTCAACTGTCGTTCATTGACCTGATTGGCTGAGAGGAGAAAAATCGCCTCGGGACAGCGTGTGACTTCAAGAGCGCAAATACTGGCCCAAAAATATCAACTAGTTTTGCATCTCCGCGGCAGAGTGAGTGAAGGTTAACTCTAGACGCTTTGCTTCCGCAGCTTGCATGGCCAAATCAGTCTCTACCTCGGTTTTGTTGGCGTGGTAGTAAGTAAGAGCTGCATAAGCTTCTGCAAGCGTTAAATTCCCGATGCGATCGCAGATTTCCTCTGCATTCAACCCTCGCTTGTACCAGGCAACAATGCGACGCACGGTAATGCCTTTACTTGCAATATGGGGACTCCCGCCATGTAGGCCAGGTGTACGTGTAACCAGTGTGCCGATGTCAATTGATGCGATCGTCATTTGTTTCTCTTTATATTTATGTAAGCCCTTCAGAAAAATCGTTATGGTGCAACGCTTGTTATTCGTACTTACTCATTCTCTATTGCACCAAGAGACTTCAAGGTATTTTTGACAGTTTCAGTCAAACCTTTTGTTCCAGTAATATTCATTTCTTGATATGGTTTGATACGCTTCAAAGTCCTAATACAAGAACCATCTCGAATATTCCATATCTTAATTAATCCGTTTTCATCAGCACTAATAATCTTATCTCCTTTAGCATTAAATTGAATTGAACGAATAGATGAAAGATGGCCCTCGAATGTTGCTAAACATTTTCCATTCTTGCTGTTCCACATCTTCACTAGACAATCATCACTACCAGTTACAAGAATCTGACCATCATTGTTAAAATTGACTTTTTTGATCTGGGCACTATGACCTTGAAAGGTTTGTGTACAATCACCAGTACCAATATTCCAAATTCTTGCGATATAGTCATCGCTAGCGGCTGCAAAAGAACTACCGCTTGGATGTAGTGAAAAAGATCGGATCCAATTCGAATTGCCTTTAACTGTCCTTAAACATTCCCAGGATTCGCAATCCCATATTCTTAGAACAAAATCTTCGCTGGTGCTAAAAAGCAACTTTGAAGTCGAAGCAAATCTTACTGTCTTGATCTGCCCCATATGCCCATACAGTGTTCTGATGCAGTCTCCAGTATTGAAATCCCATATTTTGACTGTTTCATCTTCACTTCCCGTAGCCAGAATCTTGTCCGTGCATGAAAAATTCAGTGTATTTACGACATCATTATGACCATGTAGTGTTCTTATGCACTTTTTAGTTTCGATATTCCATATTTTAGTCGTGTGATCAGAGCTCCCGCTAGCGAGAAACTTACCATCACGAGTAAAATCGATAGAAAGTATCGGATTGGCATGTCCACTTAAGCGATATACGCTACTTTCTTTGCATATGTTCCACAGTTCTATGTCGTAGTTTTGCAAAGGAAAAGTTTGAGAACTAACTGCTATTGTTTGTCCGTCTGGACTTGGTTTTATCGCCTCAATCCAATCTATATGACTCTGGAGTATATCTATACATTTTCCTTCGTAAACATCCCAAAGTCGGATTGAATTGTCTTGACTGCCACTAGCTAAGATACGATTTTCAGTATGAAAACTTATAGATTGCACCCAAGTAGTATGTCCCTTTAAAAGTCGAAAGCATTGTTCTGATTCGATATTCCATACCCTGACTATAGAGTCACTACCTGCGCTAGCGAAAAGATTTCCATCTCTACTAAAATCAACTGAATTGATCTGCCCTTTATGCCCAGTAAAAGTTCGAATGCATTCTCCCGTAGATATATCCCATAGTTTCGCAGTACCATCTTGACTACCACTAACGAGCAAATTCTTGTAGGGATGAAAGTCAATTGATTTTACCCAATTCTTATGGCCAGATAGTTTCTTTAATATGTTTCCAGTTTGAAAATTCCAGAGAATGACCGTGTAATCATCTCCACTGCTAGCGATGATGTTTCCATCCTTACTAAAAGTTGCAGAACGCATGTATCCAAAAGTGCCTAAGGATAACTTTCTGAGGCATTCACCAGTTTCGATATTCCAGAGTGCTAAAGTGTGATCCTCACTTCCGCTAGCAAGAATTTTTCCGTCAGGACTGAAAGATACAGAGCGTACTGGTCTGTCATGCCCTTTCAATATCGTAATGCAATTGTCTTCAAGCAAAACCCTGTTCGAAATATCCCAGAGTTTAATGCTTCTATCATAGCTTCCAGTTGCAAGAAGCCTACTATCAGGACTAAATGCAACTGCTCGAACAAGATCTGCATGACCTGAATGACTTGTAAGTTTTCGAGCATCGCTGTCCCAAAGGCAAATTTCTCCGTTCAAATGACCCGTTGCCAACAAAGAACTATCTACATTAAATGTGACTGAGAATACAGCACCAAAAGATTGAGCAAAATTGTTGCGGCTAAAAGTTGCATAAGAAAAATTGGTTTCCCTCAAGATAGCGCGAGTGAAGTCGCCACCAACAATAATAGTCCTGCTCAAATCTAATTTGGCTAAAGCTGCATGGTTAAATCTTAAGAGAAGCGTTGCGGCATTACCGGCAATGCTTCTAACTTCTGAAATAGACTGATTGCGAGTATTTAGAATTAGATGTAGTAGTTTTTTTTGAATTGACTCCTTCAAATCCAACATTGGCAAAATAAGTTCGATTACTGCCTTTTCTAAAACTTCCTTTCCGAATGTGCTGTTCAAGTTGACGTGATCTTTGAAGTATGCCAAATCAGCCATTTCGGAAAAGTCAGGTGCGAGAATGTCTAGTTCAGCAGCAAATTTGTAAGCAACAAAAAACTCAAGTAAAGATCGGTGGGCTGGGGTGTAGTCGCCTTCGGCGTTGCGGATGAGCATGGTTTGGCCCATCATGTCGTAGTGCCAGTGATCGAGGTCTTTTTGTTCTTCCACGGCGGGGCCGAATAGCTTGCGGATGCGATCGGGGAATTCGCGATAGTTGATGCTCATACGATCGCTGCTCAGCATTTCCCAGGACAGCTCACACATAAAATAGAGCTTGTCGGCCATTGAGGTGAAGGTGCGTTCGGCTTTGATGTCGCGCTCCATTTTGTGGCGGACGGCGTAGAGGTAGACGCGGGACATGTCTACGGGTTTGCCAGCTTCGATGTCGGGAAGGGCTTCTAGGATTAACTCTGTAAGGACGGGGCGGCGGGCCAGGTCAAGCAGCTCGGGATTGCCCATGATTTGCTCGACGGTGGCGGGTTGGGCTTGGTGGGAAAGGACTTGATGAATCTGCTCGTCGTCGAATTTTTCTAGCTCCAGCACTTCAAACTGAGGGGTTTCTCCAGTCAAGTCCTTCGTGGAGGCTTGCAGTTCGGCGTTAAGCAAAGCACGGCCTTCTTTGGCTTCGGGGAAGTGTTCGGTGCGGCAGGTGAGGATGACTTTGGCTCCGGGCACGACGACCTTTGCCAGTTCCCAGAAGTTGTTGATCATCTGCTGGCGATCGACCCGAGCCGCCATTTCGTCAAAGCCATCGAAGATCAGCAGCAGCTTACCCATACGATTGAGCTGTTCAAATGCTGAATAGCCGGGAATGGGAATCTCATGCTTGCGGAAAAAGAACTCGGAGAACAGAGACTCGACGCTGACGGCTTTGGCGTAGTCTCGTAGGGGCACGACGAGGGGCAGTCGCGGACGCTCTAAGCCTCGCTGCTGGGCTTCGCGATACCGCTGTAGGGCTTGCCAAGCATAGTGGAAGGCGAACCAGGTTTTGCCCGTGCCAAATTCGCCCAGCACCGAGATGTGCTCTTTGGCCGGATCGTCGAGCCAGAGGTCAATGTAGCCGTCTATCCAGCCGTCGCGATCGCCATAACGACTCACCCCAATCCGCTGCCGCGTATCCGGATCAATCTCATCTTTGAGGCAGGCCAGGGGCACGTATTTCTGGTCAATCCCTCGCTTTTGAATTTCCGCCTCCAACCAGGTGAGGTAGCCGCTGAAGTCAGCATCCTGGTCGAGCAATTCATCTAGGGTGTAGCAGCCCAAGCCGTCATTGTCCGCTTTTTCTACCTCATCGCGGGCGGCTCGGCTAATGCGACGGGCAGTGACGAGCCAGCCTTCATCCGTTTGGTGTGTCTCAACGGATGCCTTCAGGTCTTCCACATCGCTCAAGCCCGCTTCGCCATCGATACCGCGCACCAGGATGCGATCGTATCGCCCCCGGCGAATTGGAATGTTGATAATCCACTCAAAGTGGTCATCCTGCCAAACGTCATGAGATTCAAAGCGAAAGCCTAGGGTCTCAAACCAGCCGCGTATTTGTTGTGCTAGTGCAAAGGCTTTGCACTGCTCGGCGCTGAAGGGTTCGGTTGCTGCTGCTCCAGGCAGGGCGGCATAGTCTTGAGCGGCCAGCCGCGCCATTTCAGTCCGCATCCCCTCAATAGTCGGCAGGCGATTCAGACGCTCTTGCAGACTGCCGATTTGCCGATGCATGGAGTCCAGCTTTTGCTCAGCCAAAATTTCAGCGGGGGTGCGGGTGCGTTTGGCCACTTCGATAAAAACGGCGGCAAAGGCGTAGAACTCCCGTCGAACATCAACATTATTGGCTTGGAGATCGGACTGGAGGGGGTGACTGGCGAGAAAATCTTCGCCGTTCTTCAGCAAAATCGAGGGGGTGTTGCGGTCTAGGGCTTCGCGAAAAAGGGCTTGAATTGGGGTTTGGCGAAAGATTTCGAGCACAGGACGGGGTTTGCCGACGCCGTATTCCACCAAGGCGTATTGATATACCCCGATAAAATCCTTGGGGGGATGGTCAGGATCGAGGTTGAGCCGTTTGAGGAGCTGAATGACGCGCTCGTTGCGATTGATGCTCTCCATAGCAGTCTCAAAGAGCAGATTCATCAGATTATCCAGACCAAACACAGGCTCTCTCCCCACGCTTTTCTCTAGTGAAAGTCAGGTTGCTCAAAAATGCTCGAAATCTTACAAATTGGTCAACAAAACCTCAATGAGACACCGACAGGTCTGATGTCAGTTAGTCCCTGATCCAGCACTATTCCGGGCATGGGAGCGTGAGGGCATGGGAGCGCAAGAGTGGCTGTCGTCCTATACAAAACACATAAAAACGTTAATACTGGTAACAGGAAGTTAACGGGCGTTTGTAAACAGTAGTGGGTGCTACTGCTGCGATCGCCTCACCAGCAAAAGGCCAAGATTCTTCTTAATGCTCCCTTCGGTGCCGTATCGCTAGTTGCCGCATGATTACAGAACTGTTTCCGTTTTCCTTCGCTGTGGATCGAGTTGTTGTTGCCGGTGCAACGTTGTGGGCGCTTGCCTTATATCTGGCCTTTTCCCCTCTAAGCGATTGGGTAACCGAGCAGTTGACTCGCTGGTTTAATTTTGCAGAGCGCTCTCTTTACATGTCTCAGGAAGAATTTGAGAAGACGCGCAAAGGACGAGAGTCTCAGAATGCATTCTGGGCGTCAATGTTCAGCGTTCTACCGTTTGTGGCAGTCGGTGCGCTGCTTCACTACGGAGTCGTCCTCAGTCTCGGAGACAGTTGGTCCATCAGTTTGGGGCTGTTATTTGCTGTTGGCAGCGGCGTCTATGAGCTGGGCCGTCGTGACAGTCAGACGTCTGATTCTGAATAGTTTTTGGGGCAACGGAGTGTTTTTTCTTATCCTCTGCTAGATTTTATGGACGGTAAGCAGAGTATCATTCATCAACATTTGCCATCTAAATCATCTACCGTGCCAAGCAAAGGGATAAAGGCAGCGGGATAAAACTCCCTGTAATAGGGCGTAGCGTTGTCGGTTGCCTCAGCGATGTCGGCTGCAACTACCTGTCGTTAAACTCAGTCAATTTAGCTCCATGTTCAGAAGGCCGTACATCCGTGAGGGGTTTCGATCGCTCATCTCGCTCATAGCAATTGCGATCGTTTGCCTGTCATTGATGGCCAATTCATCTCAGGCACAAACCGAAACGACTCCTGAGCGATCGCCGCAAGGATTTCCAGTCACCCTCCAGGACCAAACCCTGTTCTACATCGAGGCAAGAGTGGGTTCGTTCCCGCCCAGCTTTCGGGCAAGGACAATTTCTGAGCGCATCGAAGCTTTCGCTAGAGATGTAGAACAAGAGCCTGACAGTTTGAGGATTGTCGTCAACGAGCTAGCCGATACGGTTGACATCACAGCGGGCGACGAAGTGCTGATGACGATCGCGGATGTCGATGCTGAAGCCGCCAACGCCACAGAGCGGGCAATGGCACAAGACTACGTTGACATTATCCAAGCAGCGGTTGAAGAGTATCGGCGCTCCTACAGTCTTCAGAGCATTCTCCTGGGGCTTATCTACACGCTGATTTTGACCGTTGTTTTGGTTCTGAGTTTTGCGTTTTCAAATCAACTGGTCGCATTCTGTAGCCGCAAGCTGAAGACGTGGCAGGGCGATCGCATTCGAGGACTGCGCTTATTTGGCACAGAAATTATTCCCGCCGATCGCGTGGCCGATTCGTTCATAGAACTGCTGAGAATTGCTCGATTAGCCCTATTCCTGGGACTGCTCTTGATCTACACCAGTTTAGTCCTGAGCTTTTTTCCGTGGACGAAACGACTTTCGCAAGATATTTTTGGCTATTTCCGCAGAGCGGCATTAACGCTGGGGCAAAACCTGATTGGCTACTTGCCCAACCTGTTTTTCATCTTTTTCATCATCATCTTCACGGCTTACACCCTACGCCTAATCAAGTTCACTTTTGCTGAAATTCGCCGGGGCACCATCACCATTCCAGGCTTTTATCCAGAGTGGGCCAGACCCACTTACAACATTGTTCGCTTTGCCATAATCGCCTTCGCCGCAACGATCGCCTTCCCCTACTTGCCGGGATCGGATACGCCGGCCTTTCAAGGCATTTCGGTGTTTTTGGGGATTCTCTTTTCCTTGGGATCCAGTGGCGCAGTGGCTAATTTTGTTGCCGGGATTATCCTGACCTATAGCCGAGCGTTTGTGGTGGGCGATCGCGTCAAAATTAGTGAAACCATAGGCGATGTGGTGGAGAAGACGCTGTTAGTCACTCGGGTCAATACGCCCAAAAACGTTGTGGTGACGATTCCCAACTCAATGGTTTTGGGCAGCCACATTGTTAACTACAGTGGCTCTGTGCGCTATGAAAATACGCCGGCCCTCGTGCTCCACACCACTATTACCCTGGGCTACGACGTTCCCTGGCCCAAGGTTCACAAGGTCATGATTGAAGCAGCTCGACGCACCGAGAATATCCTGACAGAGCCAGAGCCGTTTGTTTTGCAGACTAGTTTGGATGATTTCTACGTCAGTTATGAGCTGAATGCTTACACGGACAAACCCGCAAAAATGCCGCGCACCTATTCAGGGCTGCACCAAAATCTGCAAGATGTGCTCAACGAAGCTGAAATTGAAATTCTTTCCCCCCATTACTCAGCCGTGCGCGATGGGCATCAGCTAGCTGTTCCTGAGAAATATTTTCCTAAGGGCTATACCGTACCTGGATTTCGCGTATCTCCTGTGGATCCCGCTTCGGAAACGAATGGCGACAAGACAAACTCCGCGCAGTCCCATCACCCTTCGGAATGATTCTGCTGACACGGCAGAAGACACCGTTAGAACAATTAGGGGTCGGCGTCGAACCTTGGGGGCAGGCCCCCAAACCCCCGATGTGGGACCTGACGTCCCCACACCCCTCGCAGGATAGACTCCAATATCGGCAGGTTGTAGGGAGCCGCGATCGCCTGGATGAGATTGAATTTTGACCATCTCAATACCAGCGACTATTTGGAAAACATCTTGCCGCACCGCATTCCGAGCAATGTCTCAACGGGCTTTACGCTTGCAGTATCGCGGCCAAAACGACGAAAGGGAGCTGTGAGAATCCCCACAGCTCCCTTTCAAAAAAGCTTTGCACAGTACCGCCATGGACTTCTCAAGAGAAGTAACAGCCGCCCTTAAAGATACTTTTCAAGGGTATTCGCCAACGTGGTTTTAGGAACCGCACCAACCACCATATCGACCCGCTGGCCGCCTTTGAAAATCATTAGGGTAGGAATACTACGAATCCCATACTGGCTGGCAACACTCGGGTTCTCATCAGTATTGAGCTTAACGACCTTAACCTGCCCGTCGTACTGTTCTGAAATTTCGTCTACAACCGGAGCGACCATTCTGCAAGGCCCACACCAGGGTGCCCAAAAATCGACTAGAACAGGGAGTTCGCTTTCAAGCACGTCTTGCTTGAACGTAGAGTCTGTTACTTGTGCGGCTGCCATGCCTCAGATGTCCTTACCTTTCCTAATTACCAGAATATTACCATAGCCAATATCGAGTCTATTCTGTGAGAGGTTTTGCATTCGGACATACTCTGTTGCAGGTTTCTACCTTTCTCAGGATTTACAGCATCAATTTCGGCTTTGATCTAGACCTCGCCATTTTACGAATCAGCCTTTGAAAGGCTTGCAGGATTAGAACTTAAGCACTCCAGCCTACAGAGTTTATAGTTAAATACCGCTCGACTGCGTCTCTTCCTAAAGCCAAGGATTGTCCTCAATAGATCAAGTATTAGTCAAATATTCTTCCCAAAAGCGCAATTTTGAATTGCTTATACCGGTCTTCAAGTCAAACCAGTACGCCCTGTCCCCACTCCCTCTTCCCCATTCCTCACTCCCTCCTAACCCCACTCAAATAACAAAGCCTGTATTGAACTGAACCCTAGTCCTAGCCAAGATGGGGACGCAAACGCTGCACGAGCTGATCCGCGACAAGCACCCCTTCAATACGTTCTACCGGCTGAGCATTCTTGAACAAAACCAGTGTTGGCAGCGCATGAATCTGATACTGCGACGCAAGCTGAGGGTAGCGATCAGTATCGATTTTGACCACTTTGATCTGGCCTTTGAGCTGAGCATTCACCTGTTCCAAAATGGGAGCCATCATCTGACAGGGACCGCACCAAGTCGCATAAAAATCTACCAGAGTGGGTAATTCGCTCTGGGTCAGCAAATCAGCAAAGCTGGTGAACTGTTGTTTGGTAGCCATCAAACCCGAACCAAAAATCGACGATTCCATCCTAAGCGCCATTCGTAGAGCTCGGGGTCGGAGATCCGAAACCTTTTGATATAAGATCACCCTTTGGGTCTAGGACGACGTTTAGGAGACGGCATTATGGCAGCAGGGTTGACTGACAAAGTAGCAATTGTGACAGGCGCATCCCGAGGCATTGGACGAGCAACTGCACTGGCCCTGGCTGCCGAAGGTGCCAATGTCGTCGTCAACTATGCCCGATCGCGCACCGCCGCCGACGAGGTGGTCGCCACGATCGCGGACACGGCAGGCAGCGCGATCGCCCTACAAGCCGACGTCTCCGATGCCGAGCAGGTCGACAGTCTGATCAAAGCCACGATGGACAAGTGGGGGCGCATCGACGTGTTAGTCAACAACGCTGGCATCACTCGCGACACCCTGCTGCTGAGAATGAAGCCCGAAGATTGGCAAGCCGTCATCGACCTGAACCTCTCCGGCGTTTTTCTCTGCACCCGCGCCGCCAGCAAGATTATGCTGAAGCAGCGATCAGGCCGCATCATTAATATCGCGTCCGTTGCGGGACTCATGGGTAATCCGGGACAGGCCAACTACAGCGCCGCCAAAGCCGGGGTCATCGGCTTCACCAAAACCGTCGCCAAAGAAATGGCAACCCGCAGCGTCACCGTCAACGCCGTCGCACCCGGCTTTATCAAAACCGACATGACGGAAGACCTATCCAACACCGAAGACATACTCAAATACATTCCCCTAGGGCGTTACGGCGAGGCCGAAGAAGTCGCAGGACTCATTCGCTTCCTCGCCAGCGACCCAGCAGCGGCCTACATCACCGGACAGGTCTTAACCATCGACGGCGGCATGGTGATGTGATGGGGTTTCTGCCAAGAGCTTGACGACAACAATAGGGACTACTTGACCGCCTTTGGTATCAATTCTGACTTGCCTCCGGGAACCAAATCGACTATTATCAGCAACCATAGCTGCCTCCGTGCAGCTTGCTCCCCGAAAATTTGGTCGGCGGCACTGGCAAGTGATACCAGCACAAACCAGCGCCTAACCCATAGACAGAAACAGGCTGTCGTATAGGCTGCACCTATTTTAGGTCGCCCTACCGAAGCGCTTCGTCTAAGGGCGATCGAATCTTCGGGGATTCACCCAAACTGATTCTTGTTGGAGGAATCCCCCGTGATTACAATTCAATACGTCCTGCCGTCTCACCACACCGAGGCGGCACCGCCGTCGTTGCCGAGCCAGCCCGCTCATCCCCAACGACGACATAAACGCCTGCGCCTCTATCTTGTCGGCACCGAAGCGGATACCCAAAGCGCGATCGACCTCTTCCACCTGCGGAACTGTATTGAGCGCATCGAGTGGAGTCCCAAAATCGACGTCCCTGAAAACGGCGTGCTGATCCGGCAGGATCCCGGCGATGTGTTGCGATACTTACAGCGCGACAGACTGTTCGAGTAGCGGAGTGACCCGAACCCCGGTTTCTTGGCAAAGTGGTAAAGACTGATTTGCTTCTCGATAGAAACCGGGGTTCGGGTAAAGGAGAGCTATACTCAAACCAACTCATAAACCCTCCAAAGACTATGCTCCAAGAACTCGAAGCCGTATTCGATGGAACAGTTCTTCAACTTGACGGTCCCCTCGATTTAGCTGCGGGGACAAGGGTAAGAATTATTGTCGAAAGCGTTTTGCCTGATGAGACTAAGAAGCAGCCAAAAACGTTTCTTCAAACTGCTCAGTCTCTGAAGCTAAAGGGTAATCCTGATTGGTCAGAGAATATTGATCAATATCTGTACGGGGAAACGCTTTCTGACAATGACTGAAGTTTTTATGGATACTTCTTTTGCGATCGCATTGTCTTCCGTAACCGATCAAAATCATCCAAAAGCTATTGAGCTTGCTGGACAAATCCAGACAGATCAAACTCGTTTAACAACTACCCAAGCAATTTTGCTGGAAATCGGTAATGCACTTTCTAAAGCACGGTATAGAGCCGCTGCCATTCAACTTTTAGAATCTCTGGAAGCCGATCCTACCGTCGAAGTTATTTCGTTAACCGATAGCCTGTATGAATCAGCATTCAATTTGTTTAGACAGCGAGAAGATAAGGAATGGGGATTGGTAGATTGCATATCATTCGTTGTTATGCAGGAACGGGGAATGACTGACGCACTAACTGCCGACACGCACTTTCAGCAAGCAGGTTTTCGGGCACTGCTCAAGTAACTGAAAGCCTCGTTACTCAGCCACTCTCAAATCCAAAACGCCAATCCACAATCTGCAGCGGCAGGCATTTGAGTCAAACATACCCCATTCCCTGCCCCTGCTGCACAGAACGCTAAAATGCCTTACTTCATCGCGGCGAAATGCTCCAGCACCAGCCTGTGAATAAACCGATACCGTCCCCCCACCCGCTGCTGCAGCAACCGCTCGGTACAGTGATTCAGGAAACGAGCATAGTCCCAAGGAATAGCATTCGCGCGATGAAGCACAACACGTAAAGCAAAGTGCTGTACGAGACTATACCAGCCCGCCAGTCCGCCTCCGACCAGAAAGGCGAACGCAACTCCTTGGAGAAAGGCGATCTGTAGATCGAAGGTCCAGGCTTCAGGATTGAACCCATTCTCTGCCACTGAGTTGGCAAACTGGCTTCCCAAATTAACCAAAATTCCACCTGGGTAAGACAGTAGCGAGACAGGCACAATGTTTTTTGCGGCTTGAATGATGCCTTGATTAGGAGTGACTCGCGATGTAATGTCAGTCCTCAGCCCGCCAATCAGCCCAAAAATCAGCCCTAAAATCAGCCCGCCAATCAGCCCGTAAAACAATCGCTGACTGCGCGTAGCCAGCATCGTGGGCTGCATCTTCTCAATCAAAAACTCATCTTCTGATTGAGCCTGGAGCTGCTTAGCTAACCACACGAGCCAGTGCCGTGTTTGTCTGGCGGTGGGCTGTTGCCCCGGTGGGTATTCCCGGCTTTTAATCGTCTCGTGGAGACGCTGCTCTACATAAGCATCCAGCAGGTAACTCATGCGGGCCTGGGTCGTCTGCTGTCGCTGCCATTGTTTCAAGTCAATGCCGTCTTTCGCCAAAATCGACACGCTCAGCAGCAGCGGGGTCCGCACCAGCTCCAGCAGCGCCGCGTCCCCGTTCAAAGAGGTCCACAGGCTCTCCGCTTTCAGGGAGCGTAAGTACGTCTCCAACTGCGAGTCAGTTAGCGGTTCCAGGCACACGGCTCCGTTTAGCGCCAGCTTGGTGGCATACAGCTCATACTCCTCCCGCCGACTGCACACCAGCAGGCGACTCGGCCCCTCCCCAGAAATCAGCCAATCGTTGATCGCCTGCACGACAGGCTCCTGTCGGGTTGCGGGCAGCTCGTCCAGGCCGTCCAGCAGGGGCAGCAGCGTTTTGGTTTGGAGCCAGGTTTGTCCTAGCTTGGGCGATACACCATACTTCTCCTTAAGTTCGCTGAGTAGCCAATCCGTAATGCTCTGGTTTGCCCGCTGCCACGACGACACATTAAACATCACCGGAATGGGGTGGTCTGGCTGGTCATTGGCCCGCTGAATCAGGACGGCAGCCAGGTCCAGCATTGTGGTGGTTTTGCCCGAGCCGGGATTCCCCAAGATCAGCAGCTTGCCGCCCACATCCGAGCGGTCAAAGATATCGGCAATGGAGGTGTTGGCGTCTAGCTTTCGTGTGCCCTGGTCAGGAATACGGAGTTCCCGGTCCCAGGGGCGGCTGACCTGACTGCACTGCTCCGTCATGCCCAGGCGAATCAAGATCGCATTGTGTAGCGACAGGCGTAGCCGATACACCACCTCCGTCCACACGGCATCGACCAAAATTCGCTCGTTGGCATCTGGGCGGTTGCTTTTAGGCTTGTTGTCCGGCAGGCCAAACTGACCAGCATCCGTGGGTTCCGAAGCCTGATCGGTTGATGGCACCGCAGCCTGCCCCTCCGACTTGGTGCCGGGTTCAGATGGAGGGGCATCTAAGGGCGCTGGAGAAACTCCGAGAGAATGTCGTCAACCTGCTCCAGGGTGTAGCCAGAGGACGATCCTTCCACCCAATCCAAAAACTCGGAAACCCGTTTGCCTTGGGGCGCTTCTCTGCCGGAGAGGGTGCCAGCGGGCAAATTCAGGCCAAACAAAAGCTGTTCAAATTGCGGAGACGGCAGCCGCGCCAGGGTATCGAACAGTTCATCTCGAAAGCCTCGACTAGAGGCTGTTTTGAGGGTTTGTCCATTTGCTGTTGGTTCACCTGCTGCCTGCCCACTGATAGCCTGCGCTCCCTGCAAGAGGGTTTCTTCTAGAAAAATTGTGACGCTATTGTATATCAGACTATCGGCCTTCTTGTCTGGTGCGATTTTGCAGATGGTGATGTGGTCAGCATCGACTCCGACGGGTACCGCGCCTGGAATGCCGGGGTCAGCGCTGGTTTGATCCACCACTAGACCAATGGGCTTGTAGGGTCGAGTTTCAAAATAGACTTCGATGGGGATCTCTCGTAACCGGGGCTGGTTGCGGTAAACGTTGTTGAGTTCTCGCAGGCGAGCGTGATTGTCTTCCAGCTCTTCGACACTGACACTCAGGTTGAGCGCCCCTTGCAGCGTCCGATTGATGAACTGCATCCAGTTGGAGAGGTTCGCGCCGGAGTGGGGCGTTGCCAAAAAGACAATGCCTTGGGTGTTGTCAGCGATCGCCTTCCAGCGAGGATTGCCAAAATCCAACGCACTGCGGAGCATCTGTTTAACCACCAAACCGCCCATGCTGTGGGTAATAAACGCGATCGGCTTGCGACCGATGCGTTTATTCGAGAGGACTTGCAGAATATTGTTGGCGCGATCGGCCAGGGGCATGGTGCCGCCCCGCCAAGCAGAGGGTTCAATGTCGTAATCCAAAGACCAAATATTTAACTGAGGATAGTCCGTCCCTAACCAAGCTGGCCAAAAGTTGAGATCTTGCGGCGGCAGTTCGCCATTCTGAGCCTGCTTTAGCTTGCTGTTACGGGTATCGGTAGGGTCGGCATACCAAGTCCCCAAAGCGCTGCCGCCGAGACCATGCACAAAAATGACATCGCCCACAGGATTGGGGCTGTTGTTCTGTTGAATAGAAATGAGCTTGGGATCTGGCATTAGGTTGAGCAGAATACAGTCTTAAACATAAGAACCCTAAAAAGCTGCGATCACTCAGCAGCGATCGCAAAAAGTTGATTCCACTGTATGCGCTGTCCCCGAAATGTGCCAGTAATTACGTAGCCAGTAATTACGTAGGGTGGGCAACGACCTGTCAAAGCAGTCATCACACTACACCGATCGCTTCCTTGCCCACCATCCCGAGTGTCCGTAGGACGGGGTGTGCCTTTCCGAGAGATTAACCCACCCCGTTAGCCCCTCCCCGGAGGGGAAAATAACGGGTTCTTCCTTAGCTCGAACTGACATTAAGAAACGTGGGAGGGGCTGAAAGGAAGAGGCGATCGCCACCACGCCTCCCGATCCCGAGGTCTGTTTTCAGCCTAAGCTGAGACTATTGTTTAAGTGTCATTGGGTGTTGCCATGAAGACTTTCTCCGCTAACATCAACATCGCTCGCCCCCCCGAAGCAGTCTGGGCTGTCCTCATGGATACCAGCAGCTACTCAGAATGGGCGACAGGGGTTCACCGGCTGGAAGGGCAAATTGAGAATGGCGCATTACTAAAGCTGTCCACAGTTTCCAAACCTCAAAATTTCATGGATCTTCGGGTTAGCAAAGTAGAGAGTCCCAAGACATTTACGGTCAGTGGCGGGCTGCCGCTCAATCTGTTTAGAGGCGATCGCACCGTCACCTTGACTCCCCAACCGGACGGCACAACTGAATTCGAGATGCGTGAAGTATTCAGCGGCCTCCTCGAACCGATACTAGGCCGAATGCTGCCCGACCTGACCGAGTCATTTGAATCCTATGCGGCTGGTCTCAAGCAAATGTGTGAGGGCTAGAGGTGAACAGCACAGCAGTAAACCGTAACGCTGTCGGGTTCACTCCTCCAGTTGCTCTTGGTAAAAACCGTTCAGCAAATTCTCCAATTTCTCAGGCTGGGTGCAGTCAACCACGCCATCAAACGCATCGACTAAACGAGCAGCGGTTTCCCCCAGCGTGGGACTCAGCGCCCACACGTCCTGAACCCACTCGTCAGACGGGCTATCGCCGAAGATTAAACGTTTGAGGAGGTCTTTGGTTTCGTCGTGGGAAAGAGACATGGGCAAAGATGACAATAGTAAAGATAAATGGATTTTGGGGTGAGGGCGATCGCGACAGCCGCGCCGATAGTGGGCCACAGCACTCATGGCGCACTCATGGAATGGCGATCGCGCTTTACTGGACAAGCCTTAGCGTCAAAGCAAAGCGGGCAATGCCTCCAGCACTCCATAGTAGGACGAAAACTGCTGTTTGCTGAATCCAGGGTACAGGAGTCGAACCTGTCTAAGGCGAATTATGAGTTCGCTGCCTAATCCGCTCGGCCAACCCTGGTAAGTTCCCCCATTCTATGCGACAAAAGAGAGTTTCGCGACGCTGTTTACATTCCCTTCGCTATTGCGGGGTTACAGGCCCATCAGGTTGCACAGCTTGTAAACAATGCGAGCACCGACATTGCCATCCCACTCGCTGCCGCCAACTTCAGAGACATCAAAACCAATGATTTGGCAATCGCTCCTCACCAGTTCTCGCAGCAGACAAAATGCCTCTTCCAGCTCCAGTCCACCAGGAACGGGAGTGCCTGTACTGGGGCAAAGCTTGGGATCAAGGCCATCCACATCAAAACTGACATAGACCTGCCGAGGCAGGGGGGCAATAATTTGTCGGCACAGGTCCAGCCAGGGAACACCGCTGTACTGCTTCTCTTTCAAAACAGCGTCGTAGTGAACCCAAATACGGTCGGGGGACTGCCGAATTTTGGCAACCTCGCTGTGAGAGATATCGCGAATGCCGACTTGGACGAGCCGCGAGACCTGAGGCAGCGCCAGCACGTTACTCATGATCGAGGCGTGGGAGTATTGAAATCCCTGATAGGCATCCCGCAAGTCAGCGTGGGCATCAATGTGCAGGATGCCGAAATTGGGGTGATGTTCTGCCAGCGATCGCAATAGACCCAGCGGAATGCTGTGGTCACCACCGATTGCCCCCACTCGTTTACCGAGGGCGATCGCTCGGTTGGCCTGGTCATACAGCCAGTGATTCACACCTTCGCAGGCAGTGTTGATCGTGGCTAAAGTCGCGGACAGCTCAGCATCTGTGGCAATGTTAATCCCCTGCTCAGTGGCCCTAACGATGCTGGCAGCGAGGGGGCGCAGTTCATTGTTTTTAGGCAGCATCCAGTCCGGTATTGGCGGCATAAAAATGCCCTGCTGCCAGCCATCGGAATTGTCTAGATCATACAGGTCGAGTTGGGGTGATGCCTCCAGAATGGCCGAGGGGCCAGCGGCAGTCCCGTCGTGATAAGACACCGTCACCTCCCAAGGTACCCCCAGGAGGATGATTCCAGCAGTGTCATAATCAAACGGCAGCCCACAAAAGTTGCCGTTTTCTAGACCAACACCGCTGGGATCAAAATTGCGGACAATCTCTTCGCGACTAGCCATCGAGCATGGTTTGAATAGAGGTGGGCAGACAAAAGGCCGCTTGGTGAATGCCAGCGTTGTAATACTGGAGCTGATGCGCTTGGGCAAATTCGACGGCGCGATCGTGCTCCAGCGCCTTCACCGGATGCAGGCCGGCTTTGGAACAGAATGAAAATCCCCACATTCCTGTCGGATAGGTTGGAATAAAGGCCAAGTAACAGTGAACAAACTCTGCGCCAAAAATGGCCTTCAAACAGTGATTGAGATCCACAAAGGCCCGCTGATTAAAACGGGGAGATTCGCTTTGGGCCGTCATCAGACCATCGGGACGCAGACAGCGATAAACGTCTTGATAAAACGCCTTGCTGAAAAGCCCTTCTGAAGGCCCAACTGGATCCGATGAATCCACCACAATCAGATCATAGGATTCGGCTGGAGCATTTTTGACAAACTCAATACCGTCCCCAATGATGAGGTTGAGTTTGGGATCATCGAGACCGGAGGACAGGGTTGGCAAAAACTTTCGGGATGCGCGCACAACGGCTTCATCAATTTCGACCATGGTGAGAGACTTCACCTGCTCGTGTTTGAGGATTTCTCGAACGCTGCCGCCATCGCCCCCGCCGATAACCAACACCTCCTCAATCTGGGGCTGCACCAACATCGGCACATGGATAATCATTTCGTGATACGCCTTTTCGTCTTTCTCCGAGCACATCACCATGCTGTCTACCGTCAGCATTTTGCCGTACTCGAAGGTGTCGAAAATTTCGACGGTTTGATAGGGCGACTTTTCGTAAAAGACGCGATCGCCCTTGTGACGAATTGATAGGGCAATATTCTCGTTGCGATCGGTAAACCAAACGCTGCGGCTATGACGGGGCGTGACTAGCTTTTGAGTCGCAGTATCTCGTAGATCGCCCAAATCAATGTCCGACTTTTCCAGCAGCTCTAGCTGACCTCGGTTGAGTTCCACGGCTGATCCATGATGGGCCTCAAACTCAGCTTTCAAAATCTCGTAAGAGGTCCAGGGATTGACTGAATAGCCACACGTGAACAGATCAACTGCGGCATATCGATATTCAGGCCAGGTATGAATGGCGAGATGACTTTCTTGAATGACCACCACCCCAGACACCCCAAAGGGCGAAAAATGGTGAAAGACCGAACTAATGATAGTAGCCCCCGACTCTTTGGCCGCTTTCAACATGCTGCTCTCAATGTGGGGGACATCGTTAAGAATTTCGCCAGAACAGCCGTGGAACTCCACGAGAATATGACGCCCGAGTGAATTCATGGTGGTGACACTCCCCAATGGTTATCGACAAGGAACAGGTGGCTGGAGACGGTTATTCATGCATTGCCTCCAAGAGGTCAAATCAACAACGCCGTCTAGGGTGTCCAGAAAACAACGCGACTGGATGTCCTGATGAGGTTTTTTCTATTGACTAGAGGATGCTGCGATCGCGATATAGCCGTCGCCAGTTCCGTTAGGACAAGACGGCGAAGCCATCTGGCTATGGGCTAAGGATCTGGATGTTATTAGATGCACAAGCCTAAGATGGCTAAAGCTATCAATACCAAGCCACAGTTCATTGTGGACCAATTCTGAGTCGTTCCCATCTCACGGTAGGAGAGATTCTAGGATGAGAACACCAGTTTAGGGAAAACGTCCCTGAATTCTTTGACGCAAAAGCTGCTGCACCCTACCGCCTAACAGCACAGCCGCAAACACCTGTCCCAAAACCAAGCCCCACCATAGTCCGACGCCCTGCCAGTGGAGCCACTGCCCCAACCAATATCCCCCGCCCAACCCGATTAGCCAATGAGCCACAACGTCGATGGTCGCAAGAAGATGGGTGTCCCTCAGGCCCTGCAATGTGCCTAAACTAATCAACCGAAAGCCTTGAAAGATTTGAAAAATGACACCAATCCTGAAGATTGTCACTGCGGCCTGAAGAGTCGCCTGATTCTCAACCAGTTGCGTATCCAGATAGAACCCAACAATCAACTTGGGCAACAGCCAAAGGGGGATGGCGAGAACGCAGGCGAGAACACAGTTTAAGATCAGGCTAACGTCCATGATTCGTTTGGCCGTATCAGGTCTGCCTTCCCCAATCTTGTGAGCCGTCCGCATGGCAGTGGCGTATGACATGCCCCAAGACACCATCAGCAGCAGTTCAGTCGTAGTCATCACAATGCGATGGGCTGCCAGCAGGTCAGTACTCCAGGTTCCCATGAGCAGAGCCGCCGCCGTGAGCGCTCCATACTCAGTGCCATAGTCCACCGACAGCGGCCAGCCAAGATGCACAATCTCTCTAAAAACAGGGGGATTGAGCCGCCTGACTGAGCGAAAAAGCTGCCACTGTCTCAAATCTCGGCGCTGCGATAGAGAGAGGGTAGCAATGCCAAACATCAGCCAAAAGACCAGAGCACTGCTCCAGCCAATGCCCGTCAGTCCCAGCTGCGGCAGTCCCCAACGGCCATACATCAGAGCATCGTTGAGAAAAACATTCAGCGGAATGCTGACTATCATTAGCAGGGTCAACAGACGAGGCTCCATCAGGGCACTGGTGATTTCTTTAAAGGTGAACAATCCCAGAGCAGCCGGTAATCCCCACGAGATCGCCCTCAAATAACCCACCGTTTGAGTCACGATTTGCGGTTCTTGTCCGAGCTGAAGCAAGATACCTTCCAAATTCCAGAACAGGGCGATCGCCGGAATCGACACCCCCAAACTTAGCCACAGCGCCTGAGCATTGATGATCCCCACTCTGGCATAGTCTTTTGCTCCGTAGGCTTCCGCTGCAAGTGCTCCCGTCATTTCCAGCAGCCCCGTGAATAGCGCTAGCGACGTCCAGAAAATAATCGCTCCGAGTCCCCCAGCGGCCAAAGCCGAAGTGCCCAACCAGCCCATCATGAGCGTATCCACAAAGTTCACCATGCCTTCTGCGACCTGGATCAGCGTCAAAGGTATAGCTAGCTGAAATAAGGCTTTGATCTCCTGAGGGAATTGCATCGGCAGTGCCTCTGATTTGCAATATCGATAGCCAAAAGGATTACCCACTGAATGCAGTGTTGGCGCGAATGCATCCTATGCTGTGGCAAGAGCTATTTGCAAATCGGAGAAGTCTGTATGTCCCCCGCTACCCTCATGACCTTTATCTACGGAGTCCTATCGATTGTTGGCGGCATTATCGGGTATGTGCAAGCGGGTAGCAAACCCTCCCTCATTTCAGGCATCATTACCGGAATTTTGCTGCTGATTGCAGGCGTAGGGCTATTACAAGCGCAGGTCTGGGGATTCTGGCTAGCGATCGCCGTGACGCTGCTACTGGTCATCGTCTTCATCTTCCGCCTCATCAAAACCCGTAAGTTCTTCCCCGCTGGCTTAATGGTGGCAGTGGGAATCGGCACAGCGATCGCCTTGTTTGCCTAGTGCCCCTAAGCAGAATTCAAACTGCAAAATTAAGAATTCAAAACGGTTCACTACACACCCTACACCCCACTCCCCCTTCCCAAACTCCCCCTTACACCATCTGCAATTCCGCCATAAGATGCTCAATTTGGTTCGTAACAAGGTCATTCGGATCATTCCGCATCAAGGGAAGCAGCTCCCGCAGTACACGAGGAGAGGCAATGCGCAGGTAAGACAAAACCGCTTCTCGCACAAACCCCGTGGGATGCTTGAGACTAGCAACCGTGTTTTCGGCACTCACACTCCAGCGCTGAGATCGCGCCAGATGAAAACAACAGGCTAAAGCCCAATCAGACAGAAAATAGCGAAGATCTAATAGATGGCGCAGGCGATCGCTCGGCGACATAGGCTGGTAGACAAAGAGATGACTACTAGCCAGCTCCTGAATCTTATCTTGTCGGCTACGACGATCTAGAACCGTGAGAATAGCTCGTTTGCTAGGAATATCGAGAATATTGTCAAGAATCTCGATGCCTCTAGCGCGATTGGAGGCTGTTGCTCCCTGCCAACTCACCTGAGCAGCTTGAATGGCGCTGGGGGGTGAAATGAAACGAAGTAGCATAAAGATCCGTTCCAGCGCATCAGTCTGCAATTCCTTCAGTGCTCGCTGCAACAGTTCCGTCTCACGCCCCTGAATCGCATCATTGTCCAAATCGAGCAGAGCACCGTAAATTTGACCAATAAAGGTCAGTTCTTGGTTGATCAAATTCTCGACTCCATCCCGGCCAAAGCGATCAAGAGCCGAGTCAATTTCCTGCGATCGCTTCAGTCCAGATTCTTGGGACAGACGCAGCAAAATGCGAAGGATGGTGCGGCGGGTGCTGCCCCAAGAGGTAATCAGATTTTTCAGCAGGCAGTCAATCGCCTCACTGCTATCAATGTTGCCGATCGCCTGCCAGGCTTGACTGCGCGAACTGTCTGGTTTGTAGATGTCCAACGCGACCGACTCCAGCATAGGCAGCGCATCGTTGCCCAACCTCGTCAAAGCCTGACTTGCCGCTTCGCGAGTGGATTTGTACTGCAATGCTTTGAGCAAAGACGGGTAGTACTCCTTAAGATTGGTGGCCGCGATCGCCTCCAAGAGTGCTCGCCGGACCCGCAGAGACTCATCCTGCAAAAGACTCGGAATATACAATCGCAGAGACTGCATATAGTCGGCTTCCCCTAAAGCCCGGCAGCCCATCACGCGCTCTCGTTCTCGATCATGAGTCAGCATTTGCCGCAGCGTATTGATCGCCTCTGTCTTTTCCCGGGGATTGCCGTGCTTCAACATCAGGGAAGCCGCAGTTCCCCGCACAACAGGATCGATTTCGGGCTTGAGATAGACTCGCAGTCGGCTGATGTCCAAGTCATCATCCGTCAACCAAATATAGCGAAGCGATAGCGCCAATATTTCTGGCGCGGGATCGGTATTGATGAGTTGGCGAACTTCCTCAGCATGTTCCCGTCTGGGATGATCCAGCATGGCCTCTAGGCTCTGTCGCTGTAAGACAGGTGACAGGGTTGCCAGCCGGGGTGCCAACACCTCTCCGACGCCTCGGGGATCAAGATGCCCCAAGAGTTCAATACACGATCGCTTATCAGCCTCAGGTCCCGGTTTTTCCAGCTGATCGACAAAAGCCTTCTTAAGCACCCGCAGACTGGCATCCGTCATACTGAGGAGTCCTCGCTGAGCACTTTTAACCAACAGCTCTAAGTACTGCGATCGCAAGAAATAGATAGCCCCCAGCCAGACTCCAGCCAGCACCACCGTCACCGCTAGAAAGAACTGCGTTTGGAATACCTCGCCCGTAAATCCCAGCCAGTTCAGCACCCCAATCGTCACTAGAACAAAAACGCCTGTCCCCCCCATAGACAGGGGTTCAGCAATTCCCCCTACCAAAGACTGAAAGATTGTTCGCTGGCTATCTGGAATCGGTTGAAACAGTAGGGGGCGGGTACTCGCCACCACCGTATAGCGCAGCCATTCGTCGAAGAACTTAAGAATGACCATGCCCAGGAATAGAGCACCTGCCCCTAGGAAGACGGGATAGCTGCTGAAAAGGGTCAGCGTACTCACAGCCACAGTGACCAGCGGCAAAATAGACAGAACGGCAAAAACGCCCTGACGTTCGATTAAACGACTGGATGTGAACCATTGGGTCAGCAGTTCAATCAGCCCCAACAGGCCGCTAAAAATTCCTAGGAAAACAGCAATCTCATCGGCTTCGAGTTCAGCTTCAAGCTGTGTCAGATACCCGAACTCAATCAGATACATCAAAATTTGAGCTAGCACGAAGAAGCTGAACAGCATCACGACGTAGCGCCCCATCGTACCGCGCGATCGCTGAGCACTATGGGCTTCTTCTGCGGCTTCTGCTTGGCGCTTTAGGGAGTCTGGAAAAGCATGGTTGTAATTACGGCTGATGATCAGCAAAACGCCTGCGCCTGCCATCATGACGATGAAAGACAGCAGCAGCACGTTCTCCAATCCCACAAGCGTGATCAGCAAATAGACTGAAAAACCACTTAGGACATCGGCTACCAAGTTCCCACTGGTGATGAGCGGAAAGGTTCGCTTGATTTCGCGAATATTGAATAGCTGATTAGCGGCAATGGAAACATTTAGGTCATTCAACCCGTAAATAGCCTCCATCCACAGCCGCATGGCAAAAACCGTGATCGGCAACAGCGGCTCAATCGCCAGTCCCCATCGAAACAGCAGAACTGGAATGGCCATCAGAATAGCGATCAGGACAATGACTCGACGTAGCGGAAAAAATCGCTGCATCCAAGAATAAATCACGCTGAGGCCGAAGCCGATCATCGCACTAAAGATATAAATCCACGGCAGAGAAGACGCTCCATACTCGTCTAAGAACAGCGCCGCAGAACTGACCTCTAGCCACAAGATCCCCATTGAGGTCGCTGTGTAAAACGCAAACATTAACAGCGTGCGTTCTGCCTCATTAGGACGGAGATTGATAATGCGAAATAGCTTTTGCTGCCAGGGAGGGATTAAGGGAGATGCAGTCCGGCTGGATTTCATAGACTCGGGAGGAATGGAGAGTAGCGATCGCCATGCTGACAGGACAGCAGTTATTTCTTGGGCGACAACAGCATCATCATATTCCGACCTTCCTGTTTGGGAGCCTGTTGAATCTCAGCAAAATCCTCTAAATCACCGGCCATCCGCATTAGAAGTTTGCGAGCAAGGTCTGAATGCTGAATTTCACGACCACGAAACATCACAGTCGCTTTGACTTTATCGCCTGACTTCAAGAAACGCTGGGCATTCTTGACGCGTACATTGTAGTCATGGTCGTCAATTTTGTAACGCATCTTGACTTCCTTGACCTCAACATTGTGCTGTCGCTTACGCGCCTCCCGTGCCCGCTTTTCCTGCTCAAACTTGTACTTGCCATAGTCAATAATCCGACAGACCGGCGGGGTCGCTTTGTCACTAACAAGCACCAAATCTAACTCTTTCTCTTCTGCCATTTTGAGGGCATCACCCGGCGGCATCACCCCAAGTTGGGTTCCATCAGCATCAATGAGACGAATTTCGGGGAAACGAATATTCTCATTAATAGGGGGAACATTTCGAGGATTTCGGCTTCGCATGCTCAGCGTGGAATGAAACAGAAACGTGAAACAGTGGACCCTAAGCTTTCAGATGTCCGATAGGTAATCGATAAGTGCGGGCCTTTCTGGAGGGCATTACCCCATAGCCGACACCTCGTCTTAGACTTTGACCTCAACCACATCTCTAACGATATTAAAAGCGAACTCTTAATTTGCACATCCATTCGTTGCGAAGTAAAAAAAAATATTTACATATGACAATTAGCGAGGCTGAGGAGCCATTCTGTGATGGGTGCCTTGGCGGTATACTGCCATACTTTTTCGCATCGTCTCCAATGCCTTCTAGCTCTTAACAAGAACCTAGAGTCAGGCTAAGATTAGCTCTTGTCTGTTAAGGAAAGTGGGCCTGAGGTAGGTGCCGTCAAGATTATGAAACACACACTGTCAGTTCTAGTGGAAGATGAAGCTGGCGTTCTGACACGCATCGCTGGACTGTTTGCACGACGCGGCTTCAATATTGAGAGCTTGGCAGTGGGACCCGCTGAGCAGGTCGGTATTTCTCGGATCACCATGATCGTGCCGGGAGACGATCAGGTGATTGAACAAATTACTAAACAGCTTTACAAGCTAATTAACGTCCTCAAGGTGCAGGACATTACGGAGACCCCCTGCGTTGAACGGGAGCTGATGCTGATCAAAGTCAACGCAACAAGTACCAACCGCTCGGAAATTTTGGAGCTGGTACAGATTTTTAGAGCTCGCGTTGTAGACGTTTCTGAAGATTCCTTGACCATTGAGGTCGTTGGGGATCCTGGCAAAATGGTGGCGATCGTTCAGGTTCTCACTCGTTTTGGTTTACGAGAAGTGGCTCGGACGGGCAAAATCGCGCTCACTCGTGAATCTGGCGTCAACACAGAATATCTGAAATCGCTGCAAAGTAAGCTGCAGTAGCCTCCCAGACGGATGGTCGGCATCTCCGTTAAACAAGAGGCGGTACGGTCAGTCCTTTAAGCTGCCTTTGGGCCTCCGTCGCCAATCCTTTACCCTGCACAAGAACGCTGAACTTCCCCAGCCCCAGTGGATTCATGAGCTGATGAAGTGCTTGGCGGCGGCGAATCGCATAGTTCACAGTAGCGCTGTCGGTGCCTTGGAGTTGTGCCAGTTCATTGAGGCGATCGCCCAGCCCCAACGCCATTAAAAATAGCTCTTGAGGAACGTTTCCCAACGTCTCTAGCCCACACTGCTCACCCCGCCGACTGAGGGTCGTGAAGTCTACATGGGCAGTAATATCCTGCTGACCAATGTTGATGAAGGGATCATTGTGATGAGCGTGCTGGGTATAGCACTGAAGCGTTCCCTGCGATCGCAGTGGACTGTAATAGCGATCGGCAGAATAACCGTAATCGATGGTCAGCACATATCCCTGCTGAAGCTTCTGCGCCACCTGTGTCATCCAGTCCAAGGCGGCCAGGTTGACCTCGGTGGTGTAGCCCTGCGGGTAAGGCGGCGAAGCTATTTGGATATCGAGAGCGTCAAAATACGCGGTTAATCTTGAAGTCGAGAGCGGCCCCAAAAGTGATTTGAAGGGACGACTCGGATCCTCAGACAGCGTGACATAGTCTTCTTGCAGGCCGTTCTCCGTAACTGTGACGCGATGTACTGGAAAAGCGTCCACCAACTCGTTTGAAAAGACACAGCCTGTAATGGTTTCTTGCGGAATTTCTTCCCAGGTAGACCAGCGGATATCGAAGCCCTGAATCCTCCAAGATTCCAGTCGTTGTTGCTGGGCACTCCGAAGTGCTGGGGAGGTTTCAATTAGCGTGTAGTGGAGAGCCGCTAGACAGTCGGGATGACGCTCATGCAGATAAGTTAATATCGTGTGCGCCAGTAGCCCTTGTCCGGCTCCCATTTCAACCCAGTGAAAGGCTTGGGGCATCCCCAACCGCCGCCACAGGTCAACTAACTGCTCTGCCAACAGTTCAGCAAAGTCATTGCCCAGGTGAGCCGAGGTCACAAAATCCCCTGACTTCCCCAACTGTGAGGCACTCGTCGTGTAATAACCGTGCTGCGGATGATACAGCGCCAGTTCCATAAATGAGCAAAAGGTGAGCCGGCGCTGGGGCGATCGCTCGATGCGATCGCGAATCACGGCACACAGCTCAGCCACTCCAATCTGAGTCTGCATATGACCTACAGCTGAATCCGAATAGCTCGAACCTCAGGGTGCTCAAAAAACGCTTCCGTATCCGCTATTAGTTGAGGCCCCCACAGATTGTCGATCAGAAACTGAATTTCAGCGTAGCGACTATCTTTTTCGAGGGCAGGGATGCCTAGTTCTAATGCTTTTGCTTCATTGCCGCGAGCGAATTCTGCGACGGCGATCGCCAATTCCGGTTCCGGTTCCATAGGCGCGATTGCCAATGATTCTTGCCATCGCGAGATTGCCGCATCAACCTCGCCCTGCTCGTATTGCACCAGGCCAATGTTGTTGACAGACGGCCAGAACTCCGGATCAAGCTCAATGGATTTTTGATACTGGGCGATCGCGGTTTCAAATTGATTTAGCTTGAAATAGGTGTTTCCCAAATCAAACAGCGCCCCCGCGTTATCGGGTTCCAGCGACAGCCCGTTTTCTAAGAAATCAGAAGCCTTTTGATAGTCGCCTTTACGGAAGTGAGCAGTCCCTAAAGCGAACAAAACAGCTGAATTATCCGACTCCAGCACCTGAGCACGGCTGAGAGCCTCGATGGATGCATCAAAATCTTCGACTTGCAGATAGAGAGTCCCCAACAGCCCCCAAATAGCTGCATTATCAGGAAGCAGTTGAGAAGCCAGTTGAGCCTGAGCCAGGGCTAGGTCATACTGCTGGAGCTGAGCTAGTTGAGCTGCATCCTGCGCCAAAATCAACCCTTGTTCCTCTAACCGCTCATAGTCTAGCGGCAGCACATAAGGCAACAGAGCTTGAGCGTTCACAGGCGGGGCCATGATCCCCAAACCCACAGCCGCCAGCGCAGAAAATAAAGATATTCGAGTCAGCACGAATCCCTCTGTGTCCTTACAGCATCGTCATAAGCCAGCTTAGCTTACTCGTTCAGCAGTGGATTTTCAAATCACTTCTGTCAATTTTATCGCTCACTACAACTAGCTATCCGGAACTAGTACCGCCATGCGGAATTCAAAATTCAGAACTCAAAACTCAAAACTAAGGCAGATGGGCTTTCGCAATGTTTTGAATGGTGAGCCTATTTCTGCCGTAGTAGTGTACTAGCTTAATAAAAGATTTGCGATGCCGATGTAGATTTGAGTTAATGGATGCTCTGGAAATCGCAAGCTAAAAATATCACTACTGCCGAGCTGAATCATTTCTTCCGTAAGCGGCAAAATGGCAGCCACAGGCGCATTATAGGTCGCTTCAACCTCGGACTTCAGTGCGTCAAAGTCAAAAGAAGATAGCGCCTTGTTGACCAATAACAGCATTTTAGGCACTTCCAGACGACGGGCAATATCAACGGTCACAGCTGTGCCTTGAAAATCCTGACGGTCTGGACGCATGATGAGCAGCAGGACGTCCGAAATAGTAATTGATAGTAGCGTTTCCTCATTGAGTCCAGGATGGGTGTCGATGAAGAGGTAGTCCAGATTAAGCTGCTGAATCAGGCCCTGAAAGCCATCGTTTAAAAGCCCGACATCATAGCCCTCTCGCAAGACTCGGGCAATTTCGCCTGCTTTCAAACTAGAGGGAATAAGGTAGATAGCGCTCTGACTGGTACCAGCCCCTTCGAGGACATGGCTAACGTCATAAGCAGCCTCTTCCACTGAACAGCGTCCCCAAAGGTAGTCATTGAGAGCCAAGTCCATGCGACTCTCGTCAAAGCCAAACAAAACATGGATGCCAGGAGACTGAATATCAGTGTCAACAATACCAACACGTTTGCCCTGTCGCGCTACGGATGCCGCTAAGTTGGCCGTTGTATTCGATTTTCCGGTGCCTCCTCGAAAGGAGTGGACAGACACCACTTTGACCATATGTCTACCTTCCAGTGCAGTAGCACAACAACTTAGCAGCTATTCTATGCGGTTCAGAAGCAGTGCCATGACTGTTAGCGCAGGTCTAATCGTCTTTTGCTTCGGCACGCATGCCCTCTTAGAGTGCTGCGGATACTTAATGGATTAAGTGTATGAGAAACCTTACATTTATCCCAGCAACAGACTAAACCACTGGATAGTTAATTGGCAAAGAGGAATTCATACAGCCTGAAAAGCTACTAAAGGTCGGCGAACTTAATTGTTGAGCAGTATGCCCTAGAATTCTCAGCTTTTACCTTCAGGCTTTCAGCATTTCCATTTCGAATGCAATTTGGATGAACTGAAAGGGAAATCTAGAGACCTACTCTGATAGGGTTTTCTTAGATACCTTTAGGTTTAAGAAATACACTTAATTTTGACAGTATCCGCGATCGCACCCGTGAGGATCACAGACGATTCCACCTAGTCCGTTGATTTTGACGTATCCTTGGGTGTTTATTGCAGGCTTCAGAATTGCAGGCTTTTAGATTACGGGCTTCAGAATCAAGAGTGGAGGTCTAGAGCTTGCTTTGCCAGTCATTACTTAGATTTTTCGTTCACTATCTACCTCTATGCTGACGAGTGTTGACCGATTGCTATTTGTAAGGGGCGTTCCCATCTTTAAGGAGTTGAGGGATGATTTCCTGGTTCGGTTGGCCTCTATCATGGACGAACTGTCTTTTCCCAACAACCACACCATCTTCACAGAGGGACAAGAAGGCAGAGCGCTATACATTGTCGTCTCAGGACGAGTGAGTGTTCATCTTCGCGATCAGGAACTAGCGCAGCTCGAAAAAGGCGCTTGTTTTGGGGAGATGTCGCTGTTTGATGCCGAACCTCGATCCGCTTCAGTCACAACGCTGGATCCTTGCGATTGTCTAATGTTGACCCAACAGCAGCTCTACGAGGCGATCGATGAAACACCCGGAATTGCGATTAACATCATTCGCCTTTTGTCTCGCCGTATTCGTGAGCTAAACAACGACCTGAACAAGCGACAGCAGGAAGTGAGAGAGCTGTCTCAGCGCACTGGACTCATTTACACCCCGGTTCCTATGCGATCGCCAGTAGAAGCCAGACAGCATTCAGAACCAGAAGAGGCTGCCTACGGAGTCAACGATGCCACCGGCAGTTTTCCCTATGGCAGTCTTCCTTACTAATTCAGTGGCCTATGTCTTTGTCCCAGCGCCTTTGGAACGACAATCAAGATCTCGCTCAAGCCTCTCTTACTCATCCCTTTGTGCAGGGCATTTACAATGGCACTTTGGCTAAAGCCAAGTTTGCCTACTACGTGGGACAAGATGCCTTTTTTCTTGAAGCATTTGCCAGAGCCTACAGCATCGCAGCGGCTAAAGCACTCGACTGGCAAGGCTTTACAACCTTCCATAATCTGGCAGGGGGAGTTCTACAAGAACTGAATCTGCATGAGGAATACGCCAAACAATGGGGCGTCTCTCTACGGAACGTGCAGCCCGGTAGCGCCACCCGACGCTACACTGACTTTCTGCTGGCAACGGCTTGGTCGCAAGAGGTTGGAGTAACGGCTGTAGCTATGTCACCCTGCATGCGGCTATACGCTTTTATCGGCCAATCACTCGCAGCCCAAGGAATACCCGACCACGATTACAGTGATTGGATCCGCACCTATAGTAGCGATGAATTTGAACCTTTGGCCCAGCAGCTAGAAGCACTAGTTGATCAGTACAGCTCCGAGAGTGAGCGAGTCACCAACACGTTCCGCTATGCCATGGTCTGTGAGCGAGATTTCTTTGAAGCTGCTTGGGCAATTGAAGGATGAAGGATTAGGGGATCTCCAGGCGTGACCCTAGTGTTTCTCTCCTACATCGCCACTTCGCTTGAGAACCCGCTCTGTCTGAAACGGAGGCGCTGTAGAAGAATCAATAGTAATGCGGGGTAGGCGATGCTTAAAGCTGCAAAGAATTTCCCAAGAAATTGTTTTGGTCAGGGTGGCCCAATGGTTTGCTGTCAAGCTGTTTTCGCCTTCCCTACCTAGCAGTGTGACCTCGTTACCCTCCCGCAAGTTAGGAACGTCAGTCACATCAATCATCATCTGATCCATGGTGATGTTGCCGATCTGAGAGACCCGTTGTCCGTTAACCAAGACAGATATGCAGTTGGAAAGGGCACGGGGTACGCCATCGGCATAACCGATACCAACTACCGCTATTCGCATGGGACGCTCAGCAACAAACGTATGGCCGTAGCTGACTCCGGTCCCTGGCTGGATGTCTTTGAGATGAGTAATACGGGCCTTAACTTGCATCACGGGCTTTAGGGATACCGTCGATTCAAGATGAGGGGCTGGATAGAGACCATACAGCGACAGGCCAACTCGCACCATGTCATAGTGCAGGTCGGGATAACCCAGGGTGGCTGCGGAGTTGGCCAAATGACGTTTGGGCAGGGCGGGAAACTGCTGAGCGACCTGAGCGATCGCCGCCTCATAACGCTGATGTTGCTGCCGCAGGATAGTGGGATCGGGATCATCCGCTGTCGCTAGGTGCGAATAAATGCTCTTAATCTGCAAACCTGGTAATCGCTGCACAAACCGGACAAATTCAGCTGCCGATTGCCAAGGAAATCCTAATCTCGACATGCCGGTATCAATTTTTAGGTGCACAGGAAGTGTGGTTCCAAAGCGCTGGGCTAGCGCTTCGGAAAAAACGAGGGCCTGCTTAGGAGAGACTAAAGTCGGTTGAAGATTCCAATGGGCGATCGCGTCAACCTCTTCAAGACTATTCACTGCCCCCATAATCAAGATGGGCGCAGCAATTCCCGACTCTCGTAGCTCTACGCCTTCCGGCACCGTAGCGACACCCAGCCATCGTGCCCCCGTGGATAGCGCCACCTGAGCCACGGTTACAGCTCCATGTCCATAAGCATCAGCTTTCACGACTGCCATCAGCGTTGACTGTGCATTCAGGTGCCTAGCCAGCTGCTGAACGTTGTGCTTCAACGCTCCTAAATCAATTTCCACCCAGGCTCGACAGCGCCGCATTGGGTGCAGGGCAGGCGTTTTGTCCCAACTCAACATCTCATCACTCCTTAACCACACCGTAAGTTGAGCTAATTGTGCATCAACTTCAAGCTTGTACCAACCTTTCCGGAGACAAACGTCAGTGCAGTTAGAGTGTGACCCTTTAACATCATGGGCTTTTGAGATCCGACGCCTCAGCGTGTTGCCTTGCCGGCTCGCATGGACCAAATTGAGCTGTGGTAGCCATACTGAGTCAGAGTATTTTTAGAAAATGGCATCAAGATGAGGCGCTCTTTACAGTTTTAAGCAAAACCAAATTCAACGAATCCGGCAAAATACCATCAGATATTCTGATAATTTCTTTTTCAATCACACCTTAATCCATGTATTTTGAAAGCTATGATCAAATGTCAGGGATGCTTCGAATTTTTGCTCAGTTTGTATGCACTATTGACATCAGTAAGCATGCACTGAGAGTAGTCAGAAGAGTTCCTCAATCCAGACAATCTTCAACTGGAGAACATATGGATAGAGTGCCCACGTTTAAGCATTTTTAGCATCCAGAAAAGAGTGCTAAAGTCTGCTTTATGACTATTTCGGGACTAATAGTTTGTCAGAAATTGTCATCTATCACGACCTTATTGTCATCTATCAGCACCTTAAAGAAGCGTTTTTCTTTCGCTATAGGATGCGGATAGCTTCACCGAAAATCCACAAAAGCACACAAGTTATTGTCAGTCGTTTAAGAGTTGCTGAAGTTGACTCAATTAAGAACTGAATAAATCCTTTCAGTTTAGAAAGCGATCAAAGCTAAGCTGATTCTCTAAGACTAAAAATGCTATTGTTAACTTCTATAACATAGCGAGCTTTTCTTCAGTTTTAGGTTTCGACGCTGGTTCTAGTTGAGGCTGATTTGACCCAATCAGAGCTTTGAGTAGTCAAGGTTTTGTTATTTCGAAACTTTGAATCCATCAATTTGCTCTGTGTTATGACAGTCTTCTCCTTGAAATAGTGCTTCGAAGCACGCTTGACTCAGGTGCTGTTTAGGAATAAACCACTCCATGGAAAACGTGATTAAGAAATCTGATTTCGTACTATCGCCGTATATGAAGCGTGACAATGTTCGAGCAGCTTTTCAGATTTTAAACACTCTTGGCCCTTACATTTTTCTTTGGTTCCTGGCAGCTGAGGCAACCAAGTTCTCTATCTTTTTACTACCTCCTGTAGTCCTCTTGCTGGTTCTTTTCTCCCTCAGATGCTTTTCACTGATGCATGACTGCGGTCACTATTCGTTGTTTGAATCTAAGAAAGTTAATCGGGTTGTGGGATTCATATTGGGTTTAGTAAATGCAATTCCACAATATTGGTGGTCTAGAGATCATGCTTTCCACCATAAAACGAATGGTGACTGGGAGCGATATCGCAGCATTGGTGATTTTCTGTCCACGATCGAATTCGCCCAGTTGAGCCCGTTTGATCAAAAGCTATATGGCATTTTGAGGCACCCCTGGATGATTTTTCCAGGTGGTTTTTTCTACCTTGCCTTCAAACCTAGACTCATTCTCATTGATGAGACGTTTAGATTCATTGCTCATGCTGTCTCCTGCTGGCGCAAAAATTCGGCTATGACAAGAAGCGAGATAATTAGAACTTACAAACCTCAAAACTGGACGACAGCAGGGGAGTTTTGGGATGTTCTGTTGAATAATGTGTGCGTTATTAGCAGCTGGATCCTTCTGTGTCGATGGTTAGGAACAGGTTTCTTCTTAGGCACCTACTCGGTTGTGCTCATGCTCTCAGCCGCTATCTTTATCTGCGTCTTCTTTGTCCAGCATAATTTTGAAGGAGCCTATGCCCACAAAACAGAGGGCTGGGACTACCTACAAGGGGCTATTGAAGGCAGTAGCTATCTCGATATCCCCGAAATTCTCAAGTGGTTCACTGCGGATATCAGCTATCACAGCATTCATCACCTTTCTGAGAAAATCCCCAACTACAATCTCAGGGCTTGTCACCAAAGGAATCACCACTTGCTCACTCAGACCAAGACGATTCGGATTCGCGACATGCTGGCCTGCTCCAAACTCATTCTTTGGGATTCAGAGGACGATCGCCTCGTATCAATTCAGACGTTCTATCGGCAGCAAAGCAGGTCTAGCTTCTAGCAGCCTGATATTAGCTGCTTTATTGTCGGTCGATGAGCTGATGTGCCCTAGCGTAAGAAACTGCTGATTGCCCATAGGACAATCATGGTGACAATGGCAGCCACGCTCTGAACAACAGCATCAGAACTAGCACCCGACATAGCGGCTCCTTGAGGGCCTAGAATTTGGCCTAGCAAGATGCCTAGCGTCAACCCTGCGCTCAATCCCAAGATTGTGAGAAGAATGGCACGCCAGAAGCGATATTCTTTACGGTTGAGGAAATAAATAGCCGCCCCTACGCCGACTGCAAGCGCTAGGGAGGGAGCCGCCAAACTGACAATAGCAAGAATGCCGAAAACACCCGCTGGCAGCAAAACATCGTTGCGGGACGGTGTATCTAACAAACCTGACATCCAAGCAGGTCTAGAAATGTCTTCACCGCTCGACTTGGGTGCTGGTTTCTCGGGCACCTCTTCAGCAAATCGAATCCGGTCAGGAACCTTGATTTTGCCTTCCTGACGAAGCCGCAACCGCTCCATCAAGATGGCATCATAGGCAGCCTCAATCGCATCCATTTTCTTGCGATCGTCTCCACACTCATTCATGAGGCGATCCTTAGCCTCCTGAATTTCTTCAAAAGAAGAGGTCTCATCAAGACCTAGCGTATCGTAGTAGTTTTGGTCAGTCATCGACATCCCTTCGGTAGCCTGGCGAGTCTACTATCCCATTTACACTTTAGCCAGCAACTAGTCCTACTGACTTAGATGACCGTTTCTAGGGCGTGTCATCAATTCGGTACAGAACGCTTCGAGGACGCACATTACTGCGCCTACCCATGAAATCAGCTAAGAACTGAGCTGCCATTTTGCCGCTCTGAGACGGGTTAATGACGGTGAGGTCCTAGTGATTACGTTGCCAATAATTTAACTATACTAAGCGCACGATTAGGAAACTTGTTTGACTTAATGAAGAACTTTGTGGACAGACTGGGTACTCTTCATAAAGAGTCAACAGGATTAGTCTCGAAATTTTCCAGCTTTACCAATACTTCACAGAAAGTATTGATTCAGTCTAGGAAAAGCTCGGTACAGTTTTTGCTGATTCCTTGAGCTCTCCTGGAAAAGAGTTCTGAAGAAACATTGCCGATGTGACTATCCCCCTAGTGCGATCGGTCTAATGTTAACAAAACCATCTGTGTCCTTCTGGTAAGACGTTTGCGCTATGGCTACCGCCAAGATCCTCGTTGTTGACGATGACCCCGCTGTTCGTAACCTCGTATTTCGCTTCCTGTCTAAACAGGACTATCAAGTTGAGTCCGCTCAAGATGGAAAAAGCGCATTAGCCGTTTTTGAGCAACTCAATCCTGATCTGGTTGTATTGGACGTTAATCTGCCAGATGCGAACGGTTATGACCTGTGTAAAGAAATGCAGACACGTACGGGTGTTTTCGTACTGATGCTCACAAGTCGCAGCGACGAAGCCGACAAAATTCGAGGATTTACTGAGGGAGCTGACGACTATCTCACCAAACCATTCAGCTTAGGCGAACTGGAGGTCAGAGTTGGAGCAATTCTGAAACGCCAACGTCCTGTCACAACAGCAGAACAGCAGCGCCTTAGCTTCAATAGCTTAGAAATTGACCCGGTGCGCCGCGAGGTGACTCTGGCTGAGGAGATTGTTCCACTGACAGCACTAGAGTTTGACCTGCTGCATTTCTTAGCCAGTCACCCAGGTCGGGTATGGCGCCGAGCTGAGCTAATTCAAAAGGTCTGGGATTACGAATACGTTGGCGATCAGCGAGTTGTTGACGTACATATCGGACAAATTCGTAAAAAGATTGAAATCGATACCAGCCAACCCGCAATGATTCAGACCGTACGCGGCGTGGGATATAAATTTGAGCCACCCGCTACCGTTGTCACATCGAATTAATTCATTGCGCTTGGCGAGTCCGTCCAGATTGGGGCGTAATAATCTGTCGCGGATCTCCGCCAAGCGCTCGGCCAACTCGTTTCGAGGAGTACCTCAAGAAGAGAAATAGGGTTTGGCAATGAAATAACTGGCAATGGATTTGGCATCGACGCCTTCACCTTTGAAGATGGCGCGTTCAAACTCCTCACAGGTCATGTGAACGACGTCAATATCCTCATCGACGTCTCCCTCTGGTGGATTGTCTACCGCTTCTAAATTAGTTGCCAAAAAGGCATAGATAAACTCGTCAGAATATCCGGGAGCTAGAGGAAAGTTACCCAGAGATTGCCAAGTATTAGCCCGATATCCAACTTCCTCTTCAATTTCTCGCTGAATGGTTTGTGCTGGCGTTTCATTCGGTTCCACTGTGCCCGCTGGAAACTCTAGCAAGCGTCCTTGGACGGCAAACCGATACTGACGGGTCAACACCAATTTTCCCTCAGCCGTCACAGGAATAGCCAGGGCACCCCCTGGATGACGAATACATTCCCAATCGCCTTCGGACTTGTTGGGAAGGCGCAGACTATTAATTTCAAAATTGAATTTACGTCCTCTGAACAGCAAGCGCTGCTTCAGCAACTGAGGGGGTTCATTACCAAGGGGCATAGGGGTTCAGCAATATCAGTAGCATCAGCCTACAGAGTGTCCTGCAGAATCTTCTCCGACGGCCCGTATGGATGCTACCGTACCATACTGAAGATTCTTCTCTAGTCATCTCAAGCCAAGAGAGTGACTCCGGGCAATTTTTTAACGCCCTGATGGGAAATAGCCGCAGCAATCTGAGCGATCGCCTTACCTGAAATGGGATCCCGCCAGTCACCAGCCACCTCTGCCAACGGCACTAGAACGAATGCCCGCTCATGCATTCTGGGATGGGGAATTTGCAGGGTTGGGGTAGTCATCACAACATCCCCAAACAGCAATAAATCCAAATCCAGCAGCCGAGGTCCCCATCGCTGGCGCCGTACCCGTCCGAATTGGGCCTCTATGCGCAAGAGGGTACGCAGCAATTCCTCAGGGGCTAGATCGGTTTCTAAGAGGGCACAAGCATTGTAATAGTCGGGCTGAGGAGGACCAATAGGAGCAGTCGTGTAGACACTAGAACACAAGACTGTTGAGATATTGGGGTGTCGCCCTAGGGCCGTAACAGCTCCCTTCAATATGATCAGAGACTCTCCTAGGTTGCTACCCAACGCGATCGCGCTAGAAACAGTTGGCATTCGACACCACAGCAAAAACTGGTCAGGCAATTATCCTAACGCTCACGGCATTGGGGAGAAGACAAAGGATGATGTTTTCCTAACATTACGTCTCAGAATGCTGTCTATAGCCGTCGCCAATTCCATTAAGACAAGACGGCGAGTCATCTGGCAAGGATTTAGGGTGAGGGCTACAAAGGTGAGGTGTACCCAAGACAAAGCGCTCAATAGCTGAAGTCATAGTAAACTCCCAGCTAAAAACAGGCTTTCATCCAACCTAGACGAAGCCTGTTTTAGTAAAAGCTTTGAAGTGTGCTGAGCAGATTTGAGGAAGTGAGGTACCAAATGGATTCAGAGCAACCGCCAGGAAGCTATGAAGTGCCCTGCAAACGATAACTTCTTTTTGAAATCTCGTCGAGGCATCTACTCAAAGATGAATTCGCTACCAGAAATGGCGCCTATTGGAGACGTCTCCGGCAAGAAGAGGATGGATGTGTCGTAGGGATTGATTAAGTCAGGGACACGAATCGTATCGTCTGACCGAGTTTGCTGCTCCATCAAATAGTTGTAGACATCAAACACAGCATAAGCGTCATCTACAACGGCTTGCTCAGGGAAACCAAGAACCCCAAACATCGTTCCTAGCTGGCCGCCAACAGTCCGATTGATGGCATAAGAGCCCGTATTCGAAAAGAAAATATCGTTTACTGCATCGGGAACGTAGGCTGATCTAGCAATAGGAGGTTCGTCGGCCTGAGCCGTAGACGCGATCGCGACGGTTGCAGCGATCGCCGCCAATGCGCTGACAGAGCATACTAAAAATTTAGACATCTCACTTCCTCACTCCACTGAATCCACAAGCAACGCAGAATGGTTTTTAATGCCGCCCTGCCTTGACGAAGGCGTACACTAAGTTCCACGTCGTACGGCTGATAATGAATATTATCTTGGCCGCACGTCATTTATAGCGCATACCTGCAAAAGCGGTACATCTTTTCTTCATTTTTTCCCTATGGACTTCACCACAAAATCCTCCATCTTGTCTCTGACTACGTTGCAGTTGTCAAATCTTCGCGATCGTCTGCTCGATCTGTTCTGCGAGGTAGCTTACAAAGAAGGCGATTTCACATTGTCTTCGGGGCAAAAGAGCAGCTATTACATCAACGGCAAACAAGTTACCCTCCATGCCGCAGGCGGCATCATGGTCGGACGATTGCTGCTGGACAAACTTCCGACAACAATAACAGCGGTAGCAGGACTCACGCTGGGGGCTGATCCAATAGTGACAGCAGTCAGCATCGTGGGGGCCTATTGCAATCGCCGCATCACTCCGCTTATTGTTCGCAAAGAGGCGAAGGGACATGGTACCCAGGCTTACATTGAGGGACCTGTACTGCCACCTGGTGCATCTGTAATCGTGCTAGAGGATGTGGTGACAACGGGGCAATCTGCTTGGAAAGCCGTCGAACGATTACGCGGTGCCGGATACGCCGTAGATACGGTGCTGGCGCTTGTAGACCGACAGCAGGGTGGCAGCGAGTTTTATGCGGAGAAAGGATTGACCTTCGAAGCGCTACTGACGATCGCCGATATCCAAGCGCGATATGCAGAACAACAGACATCAACATGACCATCTAAGAACGGTGTAACGCTTCAGGTCATATCGTATTGCCGACCACGCCAAGAGGTTGGGGTCTGCACAGAAGACAGCCAGATACGCAGGACTGCCAGCGGATCGGCCAAGGGTGAGAGCCAGAACGCCCAGCGACTTTGGGCTTGACTGAGGTCATAAGACGGCAGAATCGCAAACTGCAAGGCAATACGAGCGGCAATCAAACTAGCATTGAGGCCGAGACTGAGCTGCACTGGCAGAGTTGGGTTTTCAACGGTTAGCCCCATCAGCAGAAACGGCAAACCGAGCCAGGGTAGCGCCTGCACACAAGTCAAGAACCAGAGGTCGCCACAGACCTGGCTAGAAGACGAAGCGTCCTTCAGGTCAAGCGATCGCCCCCATTCTCTCCATGTTTCCTGAAGCCCTTCATACATTCGCACTTTCAACACTGCTGAGCCATCCCAAAAGCCGACTTTGGCACCTATTTGAGCTGCCTGCCGGGCCAAAGTGACATCGTCGCAAAAGGACATCCGGGCAACGGTGTATCCCCCCAGTTGATCGAGCAGTTCCCGCCGACAGAGAAAACACTGGCCGTTTGCCATAACCCGCTCTGCGCCACTCTCAGAAGCCCCGGTCGGCCCAAACCGATACACCAGCGTCATCAACAAAGCAGGCTGTAGCCAGATCTCCCCAAGACTTTTCAGAATAAAGCGTGGAGACAGCGAAACCAGGTCATAGCCTTCGGCCTCAGCAGCGGCAATGAGAGCCGGAACCAGACCGGGTTGAGGTTGGGTATCGGCGTCAATGCCTAGAATCCAGCGGCTTTTGTCTGAGCTATGGGTGTAACCATAATGCAGGGCCCAAGGTCTACCGACCCAGTTGTCAGGCAATGGATCGTCCGTGAGCAATCGCAGTCGGGTATCCGTTTCCTGGGCCTTTTGCACCAGTTCGCGCGTACCATCCTGGGAACGACTGTCAACCACCAAGATTTCTCTGACCTCATAGGTCTGCTTGGAGAGACCGTCTAGACACGGAGAAAGTCGGGCAACTTCATTGAGGGTCGGCACTACAACGCTCACAGTCCCTAACTGGTCAGGCTGGGCTCGCTGGGGTTGCAAAGGCGGACGACGTGTTGGCCCCTTTAACAAACGAGACATCAACACCATCACCGCAGGCAGCTGAAGCGCCAGCAAAATCAAAGAAACAGCACTGCTGAGCACCGAGGATGTATCAGTCGTGATCATTCAAATCGGCCCTATTCAATGCTATTTGGAAGCAGCAGCAGGGGTTGCAGCCATTTCAACGATAGGCACCTTTGCCTGGCTGGCAGTAGCCGTCTCCAAAGATGCATCAGTCTTATCCGGAGCCAGCAACCAGCACACGATCGCGGGAATTGCGCCAACGATAAGACCTAACAGGATGGGCGTGAAAATGCCGCCTCCCATACTCATGAACATGGCGAAAGCAAAGTTAGCGAGATACATGACTAACGGCAGCGTCAATCGTCTGCGAGTGAGGCCCTGTACTTGCTCATTGCGGCGCCAGAAAGTAGCTGCAACAGCCATGAAAATCATGCCTGTGAAAAACCATCCGGCGAAATTCTCATAGGGCATGCCGAAAAAGGCACCCGGCTGATGCCAATACCAAAACGGCATCGCCGTCTGACTCATCGCCGGATCGAGAACGAAATCCCAGGACATGAGGAGTAGCGCGCCTACCGCGATCGCAGCCCCCTGTCGCCATACAGACGACACCCGGTTCATCAACCCTCCCCGAGCCAAGAGGTAGGACGAAATGCCGAGATAGAACCACGACAGTGGAATTGTGAAGGGAACCAATCCAGCAATTTTGTAGCCAAGGCCATTCAAATAGGTATAGTCGCCAAAGGGAAAGCCTGTGCTAGTGCCCGACAACTCGCTCGACAAAGAGATGGCGATCGCTGGAACAAGAAATGTCAATAATGCCTTAAGTCCCAATTCTCGATACGCATAGAGTGAGACTGCTGTCGCTCCAAGCAAAATGTAAATAACACCGCCGCCCGCCATACTCCAGCGATATAGCACGGGACCTGCGGGCAGATACTGCAAAATTTCAGGGTGGGGCATTACCCACAAAAGCCCTGCCAAACCAAATGCCATTGAGAGAACGTGGCCCCAAAGACACCACTTTTCTATACGCATCAACCGAGTCATTTAGATAAACCTCAAACCGCATTTCAAGCTGCCGCTAATTTGCCGCCGCAGGAGAGTTGCAACATTTCTTATTGAAATCGTGCCCCACTTCTCAGATTTTGTAAAGTTTCCTGAAAATCGCTTTTGGGGTGACACCAAGTCCATCAACGAAGAACGCATTCACGACTCAGTGTATCCATGCAGGCGCTGCGTAGCCACTTTGTCGCTGCTCCATCAGTCCCAAAGTTCACGAATCGGCCTGCTTTAATTTCCCAAAATCGAGGACCTACAAAACTTTGAGGCCCCAAGACTTGGGAAGTCAAGGACACAAATCCAGACTCAATGGCCTAAGTCCTGAGTTGACAGTTCTGCCTATCCTCTGCTGTTCCGTACACGAAGTCAAATGAGTGGGCTGCAAAGTCTCAAAGTGCTCTACGACTCTCTGCTCGCAAAAAGTCGTTTGCCCTGAAACCGATTCATGAGTTGATTACTTTGAATGTGCACTTCTAAAGGAACTTCCTCCAAATGCTCGCCTGGGAATAATTTCGAGCGTTCTCAGCATAGTTGCTCTAAATTAGCTCTCAAGAAAGGGTGCAAAGTTTTATAGACTGACCCTTTAGGCAGGGATTGCCCTTTAAAGCGGATGTCCCTGCGGGTAACGGCAATAGGGATGGCGTAAATTCATGATTCTCGTTTGGTTGCTAGGGGCGATCGCTCTGTTAGGTCTACTCATCTGGGGCTGGCTGGAATGGCAGTATCGTCAGCGTCCTGGCAATCGGCTAGCTTTTGCAGCGGGTCAGTGGAATCTAGAACAGTATGATTCTGACCACTACCAAATCTTGGGCACGCCGGAACTCATCAACCGTACACAGGCCCTTGAAATCATGGTGCCAGAACTGACTGCGGAAACGACGCTGTTGTCCGGAGACAGCCTAGACGGAATTCAGGTCAACGTCTCCATCGTGCCCAACCATCCTGATGCTGAGGCCCGTTCTGATGGCTACTGGTTCGCTTATATCGTCAAGCTGCGAAAGCGGACTCAGTTCAAAGTACAGGTGGATATTACCGGACCAGGCTTGCGATCGCTCAAAGCCCTTTGGGTACGCATTCACTACATGACCTATGGTCCGGGAGGGCGAATTCCTAAAACAGGGCACGTCATTGTTCCGCTAAAATTCCCTAAATCCGATGCGATTCCGGCCTGGCGAACAACGCCTCAGGCCGAGGTTTTGCCCATTCCGACCCACCTGTTAACTCATTTAGATACGTCTGTTGAAGTCATCAAACGCTATGTGGCACCCCATGCCAAGCCCGGCGATATTGTGACCCTGGGTGAAACCCCCCTAGCGATCATGCAGGGACGCTGGCGACATCCTGCAACGGTCCAACCGGGTTGGCTAGCGCGGCGCCTGTGCTATTACTTCTTGCCCACCTCTAGCTTGGCAACGGCCTGTGGTCTGCAAACCCTAGTAGATGTCGTCGGTGCCTGGCGAGTATTTTTTGCCTTTGTCGGGGGCGCTTTTATGAAAGCTGTTCTGCGTCGGGGCGGTGGGTTCTATCAGCTTGCTGGAGAACAAGCCCGCTTGATCGATGATGTGACGGGGACATTGCCCCCCTACGATCAGTTCATTGTTTTGGGGCCAGAAGCACCCCAGCTTGTGGTCGATGAAATTGAGAAAGCAACCGGACTCGGGGCTGCGATCGTCGATGTCAACGATTTGAAGGCTGTCAAAATTGTGGCCGCTAGCGCTAGCGTGAATGCCCAACTCGTTGCACAGGCTTTGATCGATAATCCTGCGGGCAATGCCGATGAGCAAACCCCTTTGGTCTTGGTGCGTCCGCTGGCTTGAGGAGCGCGATCGCTCAGTTGTCTCACCAAAACTTTTTTGTACGAAAAAAGCAATTGACGCGCTGACGTTGAGACGGTACGAGGCAAGAAGACCTATCTTCACTTAACAGAAGATCTAACCCTTCCTTCTAGCTAGAACAGACTGCCGCGTTATGATGACAGCACGAGACTTTTTCCCAGCTCTCGCTGATGCTTGTGGTTAATTCAGCATGACACACCCAGATCTGCAAAATTCGGATTTGCATTTACGTCCTCTTTATCCGAGGGATGTTGATGTTTTAGGAAGCTGGCGAGATGCAGGGGTTGCTATTCCAGATTTAACCTCTGAATTTCCCAATCACAGCAATCGGCGTCTAGTTCACCATCCTCTAGCCGTGATGTGGCAGCGCATGACTGCGGTGGCATTACCCAGTCGCCCCAAATGGTCTGGGTTTGTCGCCACCCTCAATGACAATCTCTGTGGTGTGATTGAAGTTTCTCCCTTCAACCGGACTCGTAGCACCTGGCAGGTCGATCGCATCGTTGTCAATCCTGCTTCTTTGCCAGCGGACACTAAAGGACCATTGGACAGCGTTGGTTCTCAGCTACTACGCCACTGTTTCGACAAGGTCTGGGAAGCCCGCATGTGGCTAGCAGAAGTCGATATTGAACAAAAATCAGCTCTGGCACTTTACCGTCAGAATGGGTTTCAACCCTTAGCCCAGGTCACCTATTGGGAAATTTCTCCCGATGCTTTGATGGAGCAGGCAAAGCAGGGAGCTGATTTGCCTAATCTAATGGCGGTGAATAATGCTGATGCGCAACTGCTCTATCAGCTCGACACAGCGGCCATGCCGCCGTTGGTCAGACAGGTGTTCGATCAGCAAGTACAGGACTTCAAAGTCGAGCCTGTTAAAGGCATGACTCGAACGGCCCGGCACTGGATGCAGCGAGAAAAGCGGATCCAGAGCTACGTGTTTGAACCTCAGCGTAAAGCGGCGATTGGGCGCTTTGATTTGACGGCGTGTCGCGGCAAGCATCGCTATCACTCCGCCGAACTTACCGTTCACCCCGCTTATACCTGGCTCTATCCGGAGTTACTCAGTCACATGGCGGGGATTCTGCAAGGCTATCCTGCGATGCCGCTGCGAGTCACCTCGCGGGATTATCAGCCTGAGCGCGAGGAATTCTTGATGCAGATTCAAGCGACACCGGTGGAACGAACACTAATGTTGTCGCGCTCGGTTTGGCACAAGGTGCGGGAGGCTAAGCCGGCGGCACTGGAAGGACTACAGCTACCTGAAGTCCTAGCAGGATTACAACCTGCTGGCAAGCCGATTCCTGGCCGCTTGTCATGGCAAAACGATTGGGACGAGACGCTTTTGAAGCGATCGCCTTCACCCAAGTCCTTTAAGCGCACTGAGAAATCTGACACTTTTGAGCCGCCTCATCGACAAAAACCGGATAATCTGTCAGGCCAATCAGGATAGAGTATTGGCAGAGCGACAGCTAATAGGACGAGGTTTCAAACGTGCCCCAGGAGTATGTCTCTGCACTTGGTCTAGACATCGGTCATAAGCGCATTGGAGTTGCTGGGTGCGATCGCCTGGGTCTGCTTGTCACCGAATTGACCACTCTGAAACGAACCTCTTTCCGCGCTGTAATTGTTGCCCTGACCCGCTTGATAGAAGAGCGCCAAGTGACTGTGCTCGTGGTGGGAATGCCTTACACCATGAGTGGCGAGGTAGGGCAGCAGGCCAAGCGAGTAAAATCTTTTGCCGAACGTCTTTCATCCGTGCTCCAATTACCCGTAGAGTATGTAGATGAGCGGTTGACTTCCTTTCAAGCTGAGCAAATGCTGATTGCCGAAGGAACGTCTCCCTCTCGAAACAAAGGTTTGATTGATCAAAAGGCAGCGGCTATTATTTTGCAGCAATGGCTAGACCAGCGCTCTGATCGTTTTTCAGACCCACTCGTACCCTCATTTGAGCCTGTTACAGGAGACCCGGAATGACTTCGGATTCTGAATACGTCCAGGATGGTCCCCCTATTTCCCTCAAGGACGATTCGGGAAGGACTTTAGTGTGTCAAGTTGAGCAAACATTTGAGATCGAAGGAAAACAATATGCCCTATTGCTTCCCTTTGATACGCCTGTCGAGATTTTTTCTTGGGAAGAGGATGAGGACAACAACGGTGACTCTTTAGTCGATGTGGATGAACGCGATATTGATCAGCTATTTCCGACTGCGCGAGCTGTTTTAGCCGAACATGATCTCACTTTGCAACGTAGTGCTGTTACGCTGACGGTGGTTGGTACTATTCCAGAACCTGATGACGAAGAATGTTTCACTCTAGAAATTGGTGAAGTGGATTCTCAAGGTGAACCAGACACTGAAGAGTTTCAGACCCTTGCGACGTTTTTTCATAAGGACATCGAATATACGGTCTGTACGCCAGTCGATCCGCTCTTGCTCTTTGCTCAGATTTCGGACGCAGGTGACGCTCGGATGATTCCTCCTGAAGAGTTTGAACGATTGCGTTCAGAAATCGAGTCCACTATCTTCGATGTTTTGGAGTAAGCTACCGTCTAGATTGAGCTTAGTTTCGATCAACTGTTGCGAGCAGATCAGGTGTCTGATAGCGATTTATAGCCGTAGCCAATTAGCTGGAGACGGACAAGCTTACCCAATCCATAGGGATGAGGGATTGATTCTGTTTTCCGCTATAAAATAGCCACGGTTGAATCGTTGCTCTATTTAACTCCTAGGACTGATGGCTTCTCGTCTACCCAAAATTCTGTTTTTCTTCTTGTTGCTGCCGATCGCTTTAGGTGTGGCAGGCTGGCAAGGATGGACCTGGTGGAGTTGGGCCACATCCCCAGTCAAAGCAGAGATAAAACCAATAAGTGACAGCCCAGAGGGTGATGCAGCTGAGGTTTCCAACCCCACACCTGCATCGGAAACCGTACAAATTCAAATTCCTCAAGGGACACCAGGCCAGCAGATTGGACGTGATTTGGAAGCTGCTGGCCTGATTCGATCTCATGTTGCTTGGAATGTGTGGAGTCGCTGGCAAAACCTGCGTCAAGACGTGGGCTATCAGGCCGGTACCTACGCGCTTTCACCCGCTCAGTCGATGCAGGATATTGCTCAGCAGATTCGTCTTGGAGACGTTTTGGAAAGCTCTTTCACGATTCCTGAAGGATGGACCCGTGAACAAATGGCGATCGCGTTTGAAGATCGAGGCTTTTTCTCAGCTGCTGCCTTTCTGGAGGTTACGCAGCAGATCCCTCGCGATCGCTATCCCTGGCTGCCTCAAAATCTGCCTCATTTAGAAGGCTTTCTCTACCCTGACACCTATTCCTTACCTGCCGAAACGGTCACTCCTGAAGGAATTCGAGACCTCATGTTGAGCCGCTTCGAAACAGTGGCACTCCCTGTATACCAGCAGAACGGCTCCGATTTTTCCCTACTGGAATGGGTAACACTGTCCAGCATTGTGGAACGGGAAGCCGTTATTCCAGAGGAACGCTCAGAAATTGCAGCAGTTTTCAATCGTCGCCTCGAAGAGGGCATTGCGCTAGGCGCTGACCCGACTGTGGAATATGGTCTAGGAATAACTCAAACACCAGAGCAGCCTTTGACCTTGAACCAGGTCAACACGCCTTCCCCTTACAACACTTACCTTAACCCTGGATTGCCGCCGACACCCATTGCCGCTCCCGGACTTGCCAGCCTAGAGGCCAGCTTGAATCCACCCGACACGATTTATCTCTACTTTGTAGCCCGCTACGATGGCACCCACGTGTTTAGCCGAACCTTAGCAGAACACGAAGCCGCACAAGCGCGTATTAGAGACGCCATTGATGCCCAAGGAACGGATAATACGACGGCGGAATAGTTGAAATTCCTGGAAAACAATCTGCATGTTTCAAAAAGGGGAGGGGTCCTGAGTTCATATGTGCAACCATAAACTACAGCCCGATTTGGTTCTAGGTGAACCTGTTTTGGGGATCACACCAGAAATTATTCATCGCTACCGGCTACGAGGCCTGATACTTGACGTTGACGAGACGCTAGTGCCCTTCCGGGAAATTGAGACAACGTCGGAAGTCATAGCGTGGTTCAATACCTTAAGAGAACAGGTCCCGATTTGGCTGGTCAGCAACAACATGAACGAGTCTCGTATTCGTCGCATTGCCGAGAGTCTGAAAGCGCCTTACATCATCGCGGCGGGCAAACCCTCTCGGCGCAAACTACGCCAGGCAGCGGAGGCAATGAAGCTGCCGGTCGAGCAAGTGGCTATGGTCGGCGATCGCCTCTTTACTGACGTTTTGGCCGGCAATCGCTTAGGCATGTTTACGATCCTCGTAGAACCGATGGTTTATCCCATGGGCAAACCTGGAAAGTATCTTTTGAGGTCAGTCGAGGTTTGGATATCTCAGGTTTTGGGCGTTTCTCTCCATTCCGCACAGTGATTATCTTGTTACAAGAGAAAACTAGTTTTCACAAAACGCAAGGAAGATGAAAACTAAAGAAAAGATTATGAAACTTTTAGTTAAGTTCCAAAGTCGGCGACCATAAGAGTAATTACATGGGGTCAAGCTTAATAAAGACCCTAGTTTATAAGAACGCCTGTTAGGGCATTGTTTCCGTTGAGGGCAATGCCCTTAGTTTTTGCCGTTTCAATTCCTTTCTTCTAGCCGGTGATCTGCCTCTAGCCCTCTTGCCTTGTGTACACCCAATAGCATTTAAGTATCTAGCCCATAGCCAAATGGCTCGCCGCTGGTCCTAACGGAACTGGCGACGGCCATATCACTTCACAAAACGCTACTAGCTGTCTATGATGACTGCTGGAATGGGCATAGGTGAGAGCGTGGCACACCCACAGACCGTTGTGGTCAAGATTGGAACGTCGAGTTTAACAAAACCCAATGGGCATCTGGCGATCGCCGTCATTGCTAGTCTGGTGGAAACACTCTGCGCACTTCAAGCATCAGGCCATCAAATCATTCTGGTTTCCTCAGGAGCGGTTGGGGTCGGCTGTGCTCGTCTGAATTTGTCAGAGCGACCCAAAACCATATCTATGAAGCAAGCCGTTGCCGCCGTCGGACAGGGACGACTGATGCGGGTTTACGACGACTTTTTTACGACGTTGGGACAGCCTATCGCTCAGGTCTTGCTAACCCGTAGTGACCTAGTGCAGCGATCGCGTTACGTCAATAGCTATCGAACGTTTTGTCAGCTACTACAGTTGGGCGTCATCCCCATCGTCAACGAAAACGACACCGTAGCAATTGAAGAACTCAAGTTTGGAGACAACGATACGCTGTCCGCACAAGTTGCTAGCTTGGTTGGAGCTGACTGGCTCTTTCTACTCACAGACGTTGATCGGCTTTATTCTGCGGACCCCCGCTATCATCCTGAAGCCCAACCCATTCATATTGTCGAGCGCATCGAGCAGCTAGAAGACTTGCAGGTGAGTATTGGCGATCGCGGTAGTCAATGGGGAACTGGAGGCATGTTGACCAAAATTGAAGCAGCCCGGATTGCCGCAAACGCCGGTGTCCGCACGGTAATTACTGATGGTCAGCATCCAGAAAACTTATCCAAAATCCTGAATGGCGAATCCCTCGGTACGCAGTTCTCACCCAAGTCAACGGTTGCTAATGCCCGTAAGCGCTGGATTGCCCAGAGCCTCATTCCAGCTGGCAAGCTCTATTTAGACGATGGTGCCGTCAAAGCAATTCAAACGGGTGGAAAATCGTTGTTACCCGCTGGCATTACCGAAGTTGAGGGGGAATTCGAGCCGCGATCTGCTGTACAGATCTGTGATGCTCAAGGACAAGAGATTGCGCGGGGAATCGTCAACTATAGCCACACTGAGCTGACTAAAATTTTAGGGCATCAGTCAGAGGATATTGCGAAAATTCTAGGCTACGTCGGTGTAGACACGGCTGTTCATCGAGACAACATGGTCATCTCCGCTTCGTCCTAACCGTATCGTCAACAATGCTGGAAATTCGCATTAATGAGTCGGAATTTGCAGACTAGGCTTGAACAAGCTGATGTGTGCGAGCGTCCTCTCCAATGAAGGGATGATGAACTTACCCAGATCTACGGATCATTCTGCATAGCTCTGCCTCACGTTGGGAATAATTTTGCCAAATAGTATTCTTGGCATAGCCTGCTGAACTGCGAGTTTCTCGATAAGCCAACACTCTGCTTCAAGAACAATAGCGTGCATTCTATTCCAACGATTTGGAGAAGGAGAACCCCACAATGTCCGCAGAAAAACCGACAATTCTGGTGACTGGCGGTGCCGGTTACATTGGCTCTCATGCAGTTCTGGCACTGGAAGCCGCTGGTTATCCGGTCATTATTCTGGACAGCTTGGAGTATGGTCATAAGGAGCTAGTCGAGCAATCTCTCAAAGCGAAGCTGATTGAAGGCAAAACGACCGATCGCGCTTTACTCGATCACATCTTCCAAACCCACAATATCGGCGCAGTGATGCACTTCGCAGCTTATATCGCTGTAGGAGAATCGGTACAAGAACCTGCAAAGTACTATTACAACAATGTTGTCGGGACGCTGACGCTATTAGAAGCGATGCTGGCTGCTGACATCAAGCAGTTCGTCTTCTCCTCAACCTGTGCCATTTACGGACCGCCTAAGACAGTCCCCATCCCAGAAGATCATCCCAAAAATCCCATCAGTCCTTACGCCTCTAGCAAGCTGATGGTTGAAGAGATGCTGAAGGACTTTACAAAATCCTATGGCTTGAACGCAGTTGTTTTCCGATACTTCAATGCGGCAGGTGCCGATCCACAGGGTCGATTAGGAGAAGATCATCAGCCTGAAACCCACTTGATTCCTCTCGTTCTACAGGCAGCCTTAGGACGTCGAGAGAACATCGCCATGTTTGGGACCGACTACGATACGCCTGATGGCACCTGTATCCGCGACTATATTCACGTAGCGGATCTCGCTTCTGCCCATGTCTTAGGGGTCGAGTATCTCAACAAAGGCGGCGAAACAGCCTTTATCAATCTAGGCAACGGCAACGGCTTTTCTGTCCGAGAGGTCATCGAGACAGCTCGTCAGGTCACAGGAGAAGCGATTTCGGCTGTGGAGCGCGATCGCCGCCCCGGAGATCCACCCCGTCTCATTGGTAGCAGCGAACAAGCCCGTCGAATTCTCGGCTGGCAACCTCAATATGCTGATCTAGAGTCCATCATTGCCCACGCCTGGCAATGGCACCTACACCGTCACGGTCGCGCCTCATAACCCCAAAAATCTATGTAGGGTGGGGTCCTCAACCCATATCTCCAAAGCGTTCCACCAAACTATGGAACGCTCCACCCTATCCAGATCTATCGCATTCCTTATTCATCCTTACGAACGTCCTACACAAAGTAGGAAACATCGCCCTATGAGATCCTCAATGTAGGATGGAGCCATCTCGACAACTAGAAACACAGTTCCATGACGGTCATCAACCTGGTCAAAATCCCTATCGAGACCATCGACCTATCACCAGGGAGTCACTTGCTCATTCCCAACGTGACTTGGCAGCAATATGAATTACTGCTCAGCGAGCTGGGGGAGGATCGCCATATTCCCCGGATCAATTACTGCAACGGTATTCTGGAACTTATGGCTCCTCTCCCAGCTCATGAACGTCCGCAGTTTTCCTATACGGTTGCCCTGGGGGATCAAATGAATTATCATCACCAACCATAGCTGCCTCCGTGCAGCTTGCTTCCCCGAAAATTTGGTCGGCGGCACTGGCAAGTGATGGCAACACAAACCAGCGCCTAACCCATAGACAGTCCACGCCTGTCGTACGGGCTTTGCCTATTTTAGGTCGCCCTACCGAAGCGCTCCGTCTAAGGGCGACTGAATCTTCGGGGATTCCAACCCAATCCAATTCTTTGGAGGAATCCTCGTGATTACCATTCAATATTTTCTGCCGTCTCATCACACCGAGGCGGCACCGCCGTCGTTGCCGAGTAACCCTGCTCATCCCCAGCGACGACACAAACGCCTGCGCCTCTATCTCGTCGGCACCGAAGCCGATACCCAAAGCGCGATCGACCTCTTCCACCTGCGGAACTGCATCGAGCGCATCGAGTGGAGTCCGAAGATCGACGTGCCGGAAAACGGCGTGCTGATTCGCCAGGATCCCGGCGATGTGTTGCGGTACTTGCAGCGCGATCGCTTGTTTGAGTAACGACTGATTGAGGAGTGCTAAGGGGGAAGGGGCGATCGTGGCTCTTTTTGGAAGGAGGCGATCGCTCCGGCCCAGTAGAGATCTTTCACTTACCCTCAGCCATCCAGCGGACTTCGCACCCTTCACCACCCTGACTCAAAACATAGGTATCAATCATCAGGGTCTTGACATCTTTATGACCAAGTAACTCTTGCACTGTACGGATGTTATAGCCATCTTCTATATAGATGAGCCGCAAAACTGTGACGCCAGGTATGGCAACCGCCATGTTTGTGAATACTCGCAGTTTGTACAGCCTTTCTAACGACTCTCTGGATTGATTGTTCATAGACATGATGCCGTCGGATCTGCTGACTGCGAGGATCAACAGATCGCTTCCATGCGGGGAATACAAGTTGCCAGTTCCATTCCCTTTCAGCATTCGGATACTGGCAGGCAAGGGCATAAGGGAGTTCTACCAAACCATATTTCATCGACTCCCATTTCGCTAGGATGGCGCTTTTGGTGGAACAAGATGAAATCTTGAATCTAATAGATGTAGGATTTCTCCGTTTTTGAGCTGAAATGCCGCAGCCGTGTGGACTGACGTACTGGGTCAAGCCAGCGAGGCTTCTGAGATTGTGTCATGGAGATCAGAAGTGCTGGATAACACCCTACATTCCCAGAGTTAACTATCAGATTTGCTATCTAACACCCCGAAAGGATGGAGTTAGAACGTGAAGTGGCCATATAACGCCCAAGAAATTGGGTGTTATCCGGCAGATCTGAGATATAACTGCGGGCATGTGGGGGATTATCTGGCAGATCTGACGTTGATTATATAGATATGCAAGCAAGCAGACGAACAATTGGTGACCTTGGCATGATCGAGTTCGGTTTCTCAAGTAGCGGGACCAGGGTGATCTTCCTTCATGGCGGGCCTGGCCTTTACGGATACATGCAGACTTTTTGCGAAGGATTCGCCAAACACTGCAGTGCGGTCTACTACGAACAAAGAGGTTCGAAACAAGGAGACATGGGTATTGGAATTCACCATCACCTCCAAGACTTAGAACGAATTGTGGATTATTATTCCGGCGAATCTAAACCTATAATAGCTGGGCATTCATGGGGTGCCATGTTGGCCATTCTTTTTGCTGGCCGCTATCCGAAGTCAATTCAGAAAGCAATTCTGACCAGTTGCGGCCCATTGAATCAAGTCCAAGGCGATGAATTTCAAAAAGTGATTAATGTTCGATTTGGCGATCGTAAAGAATACTACGATAATCTTTGGAATGCTATTGATAAGGAAAAGGACGAGACGAAGCAGCAGAAACTGGCAGACCACTATATCGATAATATTATGGAAATCTACCAAATGGATTCCATTTCTGGTTCAAAAATCCAACCACGCTATTGGGACTACAAAGGTGCACATAAAACGATGTGTGAATCTGACGAGTATATATTCAAAGGTGAGTATGAGAGTGCTTTATCCAAAATCCACACTCCATTGACAGTTATTCATGGAACATACGACATCATGAGTCCTGATTCTATTTTTAGCTTGGTTCGGAAGCATGTTCCACATGCGAGAACATTTGAGCTAGCGAGAGCCGGTCATTACCCATGGGCTGGACCTCGCCGCGAGGAATATCTTGAAATCCTAAAGCAGGAAGTGAAATAGCATATCAAGTCGGTCGTCACAACTCTGGCATCGCTCCGCGCTACCTCCGCGTCTTATCCCTTATTACGAACAGATGCTTGATGCACTCGTCCTCACTCTTCCGTTTAAGCAATCTCATCCTATTGATGTAATTGACCTAGGATGCATATTACAAACCGCAATCCACAATCCTCTGAAGACAGGAGCCGAGGCGACGATGGATTTGATGAAGATCGGGGATTTAGCCAAGCAGACAGGGCTTTCGATTAGAACGTTGCACGACGACGACGAAATCAGGTTGCTGTCGTCCTCCCATCGTACCGAAGCTGGACATCGACTGTATGACAGTCGGGATATTATGCGCCTACAACAAATTTTATCGCTGCGTTAACTGAGTAACTCAGGAATTGGGCTAAGGCGATCCTAGCTACATTTAAGTACGCATAATGCTATCTGATACTTTCAGACAATAGACAGATAACGGCCAGATAGGGGTGCCTGTCTACAACACTGTTTGCCCCAATACATAACTCACACTTCACATAGTTGTATTGACGTTGTAAATACGTCTTGCTTAAAATACACAATATGGACGTGTATTTTGTACTCAACGGTATTACGTTTGTCTGGAACGATAAAAAGGCGCAAATTAACCCCCAAAAGCATGATGGCGTAACGTTTCAGCAAGCTGCTGAAGCTTTCTTTGATCCGCTTCTGGTAGTTGTTGATGCAAATCGCAATGACGAAGCACGGGATGCCATTATCGGTCTCGATAGGCGTTGGAATCTCTTGTACGTCGTTTTTATTGAGCGCGAAGACGACATGATTCGCATCATTTCAGCCCGTCAAGCCACACGAAAGGAACGTGAATACTATGAAAACTGATGCATTGAAAAAGCGGTTAGATAGAAACCGCCCAATGACAACGATTACAATTCGGATGCCCGAAGATGTTATCGAAGATTTGAAAAGAATTGCACCCTTGCTTGGGTTTTCGGGGTATCAACCCCTGGCTCGTGCCTATATTGGGCAAGGTCTTCGGGCTGACTTAGAACGCTTAGAAGGAGATACCGTCTCTGCATTAATTGCCAGTCTAAAGCGCCATGGTGTCAGCGATGAAATTCTGCAAGAAGCTCTCGGCGAAGTGACTCAAAAATAGCCAAGTTTAGCTGTTTTGGCTGAGTCTCCTAACAATACGTCAGTGCGGGCGGAGCAAAAGCTATCGACTAAAGTCAAAGTTGCCGACCGCCGCACAATTTAGCCGTTAGCTTGCAAAGCCTGGTTAGAACCCACATCCTATTTTTAAGCAGCAGTTTGGAGCTATCCATAGTGTGTAAAAAATCTCATAGCGAGCGTGTGAGGGGATGATTTGGTGTAATAAGTTAGTTGGATAGTGCTGAGTCTAAAGGGGTTTTTGCACTAGTGATTCTTGCCCAACACTGCTAAAAGTTTTCTTTGTATGCTGAGCATCTATTTATTAATTCTCTGCGCGAAAAGATGAGCAATCTAACGTATAATTCAATGTCTAAAACTGTCACTTTTGCTATGTGTATAAGTTTGATGGCTCTTGCAGCATGTTTTGAGGATCAAGAAACTACACAGTCAAGACAGGCAGCAGACCAAACGATGCAATCGGCTCCACCTCTAGAGTGTCCAGAAGTTACTCAAGGAATGTTCTACGAAGAGTTTCGGAGTAAATTAATAGACTGTCAGTGGATCGCAGACACAACTAATCCTACGAGCATATCTGAAGACAGAGAAAGAAGACTTGCTGAAACTAAAGGCTGGAGCGAAGTACAATCTTGCGTGCCGACAGGCTTGGGCGGTTGTAAATTTAAGTTCCATAGAAATACTGGAGAACAGTTGCTTGTAACAACAGTAGGCGAAGGACATGAGGTTGATGATTGGGAAACCTCATGGGGGACTGATTCCTCGCAAGAGACAACACCGACTTTAAGCGATGAGAGTATCGAGAGTCTGTTAGATGGAAGATACTTTTATGGAGAAGCTGCGAGTCCAGACGAGCAAGGTGCTAACTACGCTGTGTTCGAGAAAGCAGAGAATGTAGTCACTGGACTTTTGTACATTAATATTAACAGTGGAGATTTTGCTTGTTTTAAGGGAGAGATTGAGGTCGATACTGTGTCTATATACTTCTGGCTAGGCCCAGACGAAGCGATAAGGTTGGCAGATCCAAACGTAAGTTCTATCGATTTAGGTGGCTACACAAATTTTCCATTTGAATCTTTCGAAGAGCTCAATGATATGCTTCAAAGAACTCTGGAGTATTGCATTCAGGGTTTAGAGAACGAACAACTTCCTCTATAAATTTAACGGCTTCCTTCACGATATAGATGCTTACAATTGAGATCAATATTTCACTATTTGGTGTAATTGCTGCTTTGGAAGTTGGGTTTACACAAGGGAATTCAGTGTGAGTCGTTGTGTGGATTTGAGCAAGTAATTATGTCCTCGTGCGCTTTTGTGAAATTGTGGATGGAAAGTTGCTTTCGAGTTTTTTCTATGAAGACAATACGGTACTTGGTTAATAACAATTGAACCAGTGACCACTGGTCACGCAACGATCATTCCAAGGTGCATGTAGTGTGTTTAATGGACATGGACTAAGAAACAGGCAGACTCTGTTTCAATAGTTTTGACCGTCTAAGCAGCGTGCAATCAGTACTGAATGCGATCGCGGTCCTTATTAGGTCCAGCATTTTTTTCGATGTAGTCAATAATCTTTCCAGCAACATCAATACTGGTGTATTTTTCAATGCCCTCTAGCCCTGGTGAAGAGTTGACCTCCATGACGACAGGACCGTGGTTAGAACGCAGCAAATCAACCCCGGCTACTCTCAGTCCCATCGCTTTGGCAGCCCGGGTTGCAGTGCTACGCTCCTCAGGCGTTAGTCTAATTTTTTCGGCAGAACCGCCCCGATGAAGATTAGAGCGGAATTCGCCCGGTGCCCCTTGACGCTTCATGGCCGCAATCACCTTATCGCCGATGACGAAACAGCGCAGGTCAGCTCCTTGGGCTTCTTTAATAAATTCCTGGACCAGAATATTGGCATCCAATCCTCGGAAAGCTTCGATCACAGATTTGGCGGCCTGATAGGTTTCTGCCAAGACAACACCAATGCCCTGAGTGCCCTCTAGCAGCTTGATGACGAGAGGAGCACCCCCCACCAGATCAATGAGACCGTCGATGTCTTGGGTTGAGTGGGCAAATCCGGTGACGGGCAGACCAATGCCGCGACGGGCCAGAATTTGCATACTGCGGAGTTTGTCGCGCGATCGCGAAATGCTTTGGGATGTGTTTGCGGTGAACACGCCCATAATTTCAAACTGACGGACAACCGCTGTTCCATAGAACGTATTAGACGCACCAATGCGGGGAATGATGGCATCGACTGATTCTAAAGGCTTGCCCTGATAGAGCACCTTTGGACTATGGGAAGTGATGTCCATATAGCAGCGCATATGGTCAATCACTCGCATCTCATGCCCTTGTGCTTCTCCCGCTTCTTTGAGTCGTCGAGTGGAATACAGGGTACTGTCACGAGACAAAATGACAATTTTCATAGCACATTAAACTCATCAATTTCTTCGTCGGCGGATTCTGAAGCAGGAGCAGCACTAAGCAGGTAAGAGCTTCCTGGATTGACCAAAAACCGTCGTCGCACCGCTTCTCGACCCAGCAACATGCGAAACCCCATGACATCTCGGTTTGTCAGCGTCAGTTCAATAGGCCACACCTGCGTCCCCAAGGCAACAGATGTTTGAATCACAGGTCGCTCTTGAGCCTGTCCGCCAGAATTCCGAACTTGTCTCTTCTCAAGCACGGATGCAGTCACAGGAATAGAGAGCTTAGTATCCCGCTGTAGAGGATGCACTTTGAAATGCACCATCAAACAGCCATTTTCTTCAAAATAATCGACATCAAATGCATGGATGGCAGAGGTTCGTGCTCCAGTATCAACTTTAGCTTTGATTTGGTGAATGCCTAATTGAGGTAGGGTCACCCATTCGCGCCATCCGATGACGCTTAAATTGTCTGAAGAACCTACAGAATCAGAGGTTGTTTCCACTAACGAAATTATTTCAACTCTCCAATTTTACTCAGTCAGTCGAGTTTACAGATCATTCCTGTGATAGAGCCTGATATCTTGAGCGATCGCCCGTTTTTTCGACGAGCGAGACAGGTCTATTATTTTTCTCTCAAGATTCCAAAATCGAAGACACACTAAGGGATAGAAGCGTGCGTTACAATTGTTAAGATTGGCTACTGTTTGGGGACATCCCTTTACGCGATCTCAACTTTCTAAATACAACAGGCTTTCGAAGAATCATGACTCTTCCCATTCGCAACGTCGCTATCATTGCTCACGTTGATCACGGTAAAACGACGCTCGTAGACGCGCTTCTAAAACAGTCCGGTATTTTCCGTGAGGGGGAAGATGTTCCAGACTGCGTGATGGACTCTAACGACATTGAGCGGGAACGCGGTATCACGATCCTGTCGAAAAATACGGCTGTCCGCTATCAAGATACGCTGATCAATATTGTCGATACTCCGGGTCACGCCGACTTTGGTGGCGAAGTGGAGCGCGTGTTAGGGATGGTAGACGGCTGCATTCTAATTGTGGATGCCAACGAAGGTCCCATGCCGCAAACTCGCTTTGTGCTCAAAAAGGCCCTTGAGAAAGGACTGCGTCCCATCGTGGTCTTGAACAAAATTGACCGTCCTCAAGCTGATCCTTACAACGCGATCGACAAAGTTTTAGATCTGTTCATCGAGCTAGGAGCCGATGACGATCAGTGTGAGTTTCCTTACCTCTATGCATCCGGCCTAAGTGGATTTGCTAAAAAAGAATTGGACGATGAGGGTAAAGACATGCAGCCCCTCTTTGAGTCAATTCTTGACAATGTTCCCCCTCCTGTCGGCGATCCTGAAAAGCCGTTCCAAATTCAGGTGACAACCCTGGACTACTCTGAGTATCTAGGTCGCATCGTTATTGGCAAAATTCACAACGGCACTATTTCAACCGGACAGCAGGCTGTATTAATCAACCGAGACGGTTCTCAAACCAAGTCGAAGGTGAGCAAGCTACTGGGCTTTGAAGGTCTACAGCGGATTGAAATTGAAAAAGCCAGTGCTGGGGAAATTGTTGCGATCGCAGGCTTCTCCGACGCCAATATTGGTGAAACGATCGCGTGTCCAGACAATCCCGAAGCGCTTCCTTTGATCAGTGTTGATGAGCCTACACTCAGCATGACCTTCGCTGTAAACGACTCGCCGTTTGCCGGTCGGGAAGGTAAGTTTGTCACCTCTCGTCAACTGCGCGATCGTCTGATGCGCGAACTGGAGACCAATGTCGCTCTGCGAGTCGAAGAAACAGACTCTCCAGACCGCTTTTCAGTCGCCGGTCGTGGTGAACTTCACCTCGGCATCCTGATTGAGAACATGCGTCGAGAAGGCTACGAGTTCCAGGTATCTCAACCTCAGGTCATTTTCCGAGAAGTTAACGGCAAACCCTGTGAGCCTTACGAATTGCTAGTTGTAGACGTGCCTGAAGATGCTGTGGGTGGCTGTATGGAGCGTCTAGGTCAGCGGCGCGGTGAAATGCAAGATATGCGAGTCACCGGCAACGGCCGCTCCACCCTAGAATTTGTGGTTCCAGCACGTGGACTGATTGGTTTTCGTGGTGAGTTTATGCGGATCTCTCGGGGTGAAGGTCTGATGAACCACAGCTTTCTGGAATATCGTCCCATGAGCGGTGATGTTGAAACTCGCCGCAACGGCGTTTTGATTGCCTTTGAGGAAGGAACCGCCACCTTCTATGCGCTCAAGAATGCTGAAGATCGAGGCGTCTTCTTCATCACTCCTGGCACCAAAGTCTACAAAGGGATGATCATTGGTGAAAATAATCGCCCACAAGACCTAGAGCTGAACGTTTGCAAGACTAAGCAATTGACTAACCACCGCTCAGCGACTGGCGATGAATTGGTTCAGCTTCAGACCCCAATGGAGATGAGCTTGGAACGTGGTCTGGAGTACATTGCATCTGATGAGATGGTAGAAGTTACTCCGGAGTCTATTCGCTTACGGAAGCTGTCCAAAAAACTCGTCAAGCGATAAAAAGACGCCTTGCAAAAAAACGCCTTCTCAGTCCATCGAGATTGAGAAGGCGTTTTCCGTAAGGTCCATCAATCATCAGGACACAGCACAATCATTCCTATCAACATTGTGTAGGGACGCGATGTATCGCGTCCCTACCCTCTACAGCTCCTCACTCAGCTGATTCAAAATGGATTCTAGTTCCTGTTGTGCTGCGCCATAAGCTTCCCAGTTTCCGTCTTGGAGTGCCTGTTGCCCCGCTTCGTAAGCATTTAGGGCCTCTTGGATGCGGCTGGCTTGATCAGCAGAGAGGTTGGGCACCTCTGCCGACACTGTATCAGAAGCGGGTGTGACGGCTGCTTCTGAAGGAGAAGGGCGATCGCCAAAAATAGCGGAGAGACCTTCCTCCAACGTCTCCTGCATCACCACATCATTGTCATAAGCCACAATAACCCGCCTTAGTTCCGGGAGTTCTCCCTGCTCTGCTCGCAAATAGACCGGTTCGACATACAGCAGAGACTGTTCGATGGGGATGACCAATAAATCGCCTCGAATCACCCGCGATCCCTGTTGGCTCCAGAGCGTTAGCTGCTGAGAAATTTCTGGCGTTTGGTCAATGCGCGCTTCAATCTGGCTCGGACCATAGACCAACTGCTGCTTGGGGAATTCGTATAGCTGTAGCCTGCCATAGTTATCGCCATCCGAGCGCCCAGCCATCCACGACACCATATTGTCTTTATTAATGGGCGTGAACGGCAGAATGAGCATAAATTCCTCCCGCTCAGCATCGGGCAGGCGCATGATCAAGTAATACGGCTCCATGCGAATTTGGTCTTCTTCATAGACCTGGGTGGGGAACCGCCAAACGTCCTCTCGGTTATAAAAGACCTCTGGATCGCCCATGTGATAGGTGCGATACATGTGCGCTTGTAGCGTGAATAGGTCGTGAGGATAGCGAAAATGTTGCCGAACCATGTCCGGCGTTTCATTAGCTGGCTGAAATAGGTCAGGAAAAATCTTGCGATAAGTTGCCAGAATCGGATCGGCTTCATCCACAACATAATAGTTCAGGGTGCCATCATAAGCATCGATAACGACTTTGGCGGCATCTCGTACGTAGTTGTTACCACCTTGTGCTAAGTCGTTGATAGTGTTGTTGCTTTGTAGCGCACCGATATCGTTGCTGCGAATAAGGGGCTGGGAATAGGGATAGCGATCGCTCGCCGTATAGGCATCAATAATCCACTTCAGCCGCCCATCAATGACAGCAATATAGGGATCGCTGTCATAGGTTAGGAAAGGGGCAATCTGCCGCGCACGCTCCAGAACCGTGCGGTGGTAATGTACGCGAGACTCTTCTGTAATGTAGTTAGAGATCAGCACCTTGAGACTACCCATGTCGTAGGCGTAAGCCAGACGCCGCAAAAAAGAACTTAGCGGTACGCCTCCAGTCCCGTCATATCGATAAGGGGCGTTCGTGTCGCCTTGGGGATAATCGAACTCGTCCGTCGTGGTTCCCGTAAAGACATAGGAATCAGTGGCCTCACCGTAATAGATACGAGGCTGCTCGATTTCCAAATCAACCGTGTAAACAGGCGGCACATTCTGAATCATCAACTCCGGCAGCCCTTCAGGCGTAACGCGATTCACCGGACTCATCACAATGCCGTAGCCGTGGGTAAATTTCAGTCGCTGATTGACCCAGGTCTGGGCTTCAGGAGGCGCTTCGGTATAGTCTAATTCCCTCGCTGAAAGCATAACCTGACGATAGTCGTCATTCAAGACATAGCGATCCACATCGACATCTTTGAAACGGTAGTAAAGGCGAATCTCCTGGAGCTGTCGATAGGTGCTCAGCAGAGGACGATAGTCCCAAAGGCGAATGTTATCAACCGTCGAGGCATTATTAGAAAGGGATTCTCGGTCCAAAGCCTCCTCCGCTGGAAACGGTTCGGACCGAACCTGATCGAGGTCGTAGGCTTCGTTGGTAAAGGCAATGCTGTGTTCGATGTATGGTTTTTCCCGGGCAAGTTCATTCGGCTCCACCAAAAACCGCTGCTGAAACCAGGGATACACCCCCCCAACAAGAATGAACACCAAAAGGTAAAGGCTGATTCCGACCGTGGGCCAGACAAAGCCGCTGCGCCATAGGGACAGAATGAAAAGAACCGCGATCGCCAGCGTGACGAACGCCATTGTCCACTGGGCATGAAGTCTGGCGTGAACATCCGTATAGCCGGCACCAAAAACAACACCATCGGGGGAAAACAGCAGGTCATATCGTCTGAAGAAAAATCCGACCGAGACCGCGATCGCCATTGCAGCTAGCAAAATACACAAATGGCCTTTGACATTTCCCGTAAGGAAGTATTTCCAGCCGCGTTCAGGTCGAATTTCTCCCTTCAATAGGTAAATGCCCGACACCAGCACTAGTGTGCTAATAAGAAGATCGACAATCGCGGACAGCAACCCCTCATAAATCGGCAATCGAAAAACGTAAAAGCTAATGTCCTGTTGAAACAGCGGATCAACGTCATTAAAGGGAGTGAAGTTAAAAAACTGGAGGATATTATCCCAGGCTGCTGCACTTCCCGTTGCCGCATTAAAGGAAACCAAAACAACAAAGGCGATCGCGAGGTAGCGAGGGAGATAGTCCGCTAGAGCATCCAGGTTATATTGCTCCAGCATTCGCCACGAAGATTCCCGAGTTAGCCAGAGCGCCAGCCGATAATTGACGTATAGAAACGCGCCATAGCTCAACAATGCCAGCACCCAAATTAGAATCTGCCATCGCAGGCGCGTCCAAAAAACGTTGTCGTACCCAGTTGCCGCAAACCACCAAGACTCCGTAACCAAATGAACGATGGCTCCTGATAAAGCCAGGATGAGGAGCAAGGCGACCGCCCCCAACAGGACCAACGGAGGGCGACGACCGAAGTCAGGTAAATTAGCGCGTTTCACAATCGATCTTTATCTACACAGTACTGAGTTATTCATAGCCTTAGCTATCTAGACTAGTACACCTAATAGCATCTAGGTGCTTAGCGCCTAGCACTTAACGGCGGAAGTATATGCATCATTCCAAATGCTCAAAAGTTTCACTATGAGGCAGTTTTGCATTTGAATTTTGCATTTTGAATCCGGGTAGCGGTACTAGCCCGATGGCTTGCCATCTTGTCCTGACGGAACTGGCAACGGCTATCTCTAGCCTAGCGAGCTTTATTCATTTCTAGAATTTCTCTGGCTTCTAAAGCATCTTCTCGTTTGGCTTTGAGGCGATCTTTTTCAATGTCCAACTCTTTTTGCAGATACCGCACGTAGAATTCCATCTTGTGGTCAGCGACGATATCGGCTCCCGGCTGGCCTAGCCCGGCAATGAATCCTAGCAAACGGTCAAGCCAGCGCTGGCTTAGATAGGAGTTGTCGTGCAGTTTGCCCCGTCGATCAAAGTACCGAAAGATTCCCATGTGACCGTACAGGCGGCCTGGATTTAGAGGATTGACCTGGGGGGGAATGAGCGGCACAACGTCGTTATTGTTGACATAGCGGAACATGCGATCGCCCATGTGAGTATTCACCTGTCGAGTAAAGCTCCAGTCACCGACTCTCGGTTGCCCAAAGGTATAAAGTCCTGCTATTGGAAATCCTTGATATTCCAAAGAGGTCGCAGCAAGGGCTGCCAACGCGCCGCCCAAACTGTGACCTGTAATCCAAAATTGGGTTTCGGGTGTCCACCATTTCTTTAAGCGATACAGCACACGCTTCTCAACGCTTTGCCAAGCATCCTGAAATCCGCGATGAACCTCTCCGGTAGGAATAGCATCATCCTGCTGGGCATACGTAATGGCAAACTGCTTCATGCGAAACTTGAAATTGGTCCCCCAATCTGCTGATTGCTGGCTTCCCCTGAAAACAAGAACAATGTGCTGATTTTTCCGAAAGATAAAGGCCTGAGTATCGGTGACACGATTCAGCAAATACTTATAGCTGTCACTAATATCAATGTTGCGTCTGCTGTCGCCTTCTTTAAGCCAGTGTTTAATCACATCAATCGCGTAATCGGCTGGATTTTGCTTCATCCACCGGTTGTCACTATCATCACTGAGCCAGAGACGAACAATATCTTCGACATACTCTTGGTCTTCATAAACGAGGTGAGCCGCTTTTGCCATGCAGAGCGCTCTGAAGGCATCCATCACAGAATTGTCGCGATCAATATTGACGAAATCATGGGTGGAGTAGGGAGGCGGCAGAATCTTGTAGCCGTACCGTTCGAATAAGCTTTGGACACCCGTATATCCGGCCCAATAAATATAGTGAAAAAGCTGATCGTAGAATCCAGAGCCCCCATCGCGACGAAACCGGCGATCGCTAATAACCTGGACCCAATAATAAATAAATGGCTTTAAATCTTCAGCGGTCACAATGCCTGCAACAATTGCATTCTCACAGGCTTCCAATGCGCCGAGGAACTCATCGAACCAATCCCGCAGTGTCAGTTCAAGAACAAATTCTTCATCCCGATATTTCTCTAAAACACGCACCGTGTTTTCGTCCATTTTCCCGGGCTGCTCGGCCATCTGCGTGAGAATATTCAGCCCGCGTCGCGTTTTCACCATTTGGTCGTGGGAGCGCAATGCCCGCTGGAGCCGCTCATCCGTTGCCTCGAAGCGAATTAGGCGATCGTCCTCTGGCAGACGGGTTTCAAACAGCCGGTATTCTTCAAAATCCAGAATGTCGGCAACGTTGCGGATTGCCTTTCTGCGGGTAAAGTCTTCAACAACGCTGCGAGCCAGTTCGCGTCTTTTCCACTGCTTGTCTTTGAGATAGCGATCAATACCGGCTACGGCTGCGATCGCCGCCATCAGCAAAGCAAAAGCCGCCATCCATTGAGCACCTAATTGCGACTGAATCAACACCTCTTCAAATGTCGGTGCGCTTTGCGCTAAAACCGCCGATCCCAAAGACGTCTCTGCGGCTGCTACGAGGGGAATAGTGAGACTTATAAGAGAAAACGCTAATAGTGCAAATGCAGTGGATGCTAGTTTAATACCCATAAATTCTGTCATTCTGGTGGAGTTTAGATGCCTCTGATGCTACCCAAAAAACAGACAATAGCATCCACTCCTAATTCTAGGACTCGTGTAGAAACCATTGTTAATAGGCCTTACGCATCGCCCTAGCATCCTTCAAAATCTGAGGCCGCCGGGGGGCAATGCGTAAGACCTGAAAGTAATTGACCGTAGCTAGTTCGCGATTGCCACAAGCTCTCACTCAGCTGATGTTCTCCAGAGAGTACTCTGAAAAATTCGCTCGGCTATGGGTGGAGCCTCGGTTGGGATTAGCCTAAGCGGACCAACTTCCTCAGGGGGGCTGGTCAAAGGCTCATAGGCAATGGTGATAGGAAAACCCCGCTGCTCAAAACGGGTGAGCAGTTCTTCACGAGTTTTATCAGCTGGATCGAGAAAGGTGCGGTCATAGTCAAAGTACGCTTGGGTGTCGCCCGCCACTTCTATTTCGGGAGTCCGCAAATCTTCTTCGTAAGTCAAGGTGTAGTTGATGAAATCAGGCCGCCGTTCACCGACTTGAATGCGATCGCGAATAACGATTCGGTTCCTCACTATCAAGCTATAGCGACTTTTCGCACCATCATCATCCCCCAAGTAGAGTCTTTTGAGATCCTCTCGGGCTGCCATAGTGACTCGTTTGCCCGCAGGGAGTCTCAAGTTACTCATTTCAAATTCAGAGCTTTTGGCGACCTGACGCTCGGTAAAGGAGAACGTATCGGCAGTGGAGGAGTCAAACGTAGAGGTCGAACTGTCGTCGTTGAGGTGAATGGAAAGCAGGGGGAGCTCAGTCGCCTGGTTGCTGACAAAGGTCAGAGCTGGACCAGTCGGATTTAGCTCAGCATAAAGCTTTAGCGTCTCATCAGCAGCGAGCGGAATAGTCGAAAAATTAGCGGTGTAGCCAGGACCCGTAAGTTGCAAGGTCACTAACTGCGTAGCCAACCCCGCTTTGCCACTGAGGGTAATTTGCAAGGGTTCGTTTAAGAAAGCAGCAGGCAAATGATAGCTAGGCGGCACATCTTGATTAAGCCCACCTTTAAAGGGAACAACCGTCACGGGTTCTGAAACGTCAACACTGTCATTCGCGCTGCCATAGGGAACAACCGTCAGCGTGCCTTCACCTATGAGGCTAATTTCGATCGTCGGTTCAACTGAGTCGGAGGTTTCGGCATTGCAAAATGGGCAGGTAAAAGGACCTCTGTAGGGTGGATCATCCTGCTTTTCAATCTGTCGCCACGAGAGCTGAGTCAGGTCAATGTTCTTGCTAGTAGCGTCACCTTTGAATTCAGGACTGTCAGAGGTGGGTTGATAACGCCAAGTGTCTGCGTTCGTGTCAAACTCTACGTACAGATTGGACGGGGTATCGGTTCTGCCAACCGGATAGTTACTGTCGTAAACATAGACCCAGTACTGTCCATCGCCTTTGTTCTCAACTTGGTAGGGCAGTAGCGCGTGACCTTCCATCAAGCCGCCTCTAACAATGTGATAGATACCCATCGTGAAGGGATTCAACGAGCCCGTCGCAAAGATATCCAGAATGGTGAACAAGATCTCTGTGGGCGTAAAGGTTTCTCGGATGTCTTGAGTTGGCTGAAACACTTCCGACACCCCCTGCATTAAAAACAAATTGGCGATGAATGTTTGCAGTTCAAAGAGCGATCGCGCTAACCCAAACACGACTCGCCCCACTAAGAGGTTGATCAGTCGCTGCCACCAAGGAATAGCTTGCGGGGGATTTTGCTGCCATAGCGATAGGGCCGCCGCTGCCATGCCCTCGCCAATGCCCAAATCAATCCGTTCCAGCTGAGTTTGGAGCCAGTCCTTAGCCGCCGAGGTCAGCACACAGGCTCTCACTTCACTACCAATGCAGACCTGAGTGCCAAAGAGCTGTTCCAGTTGTTCGGTTAGGACTGCTTCCCAAGCTGCCGCATCACGCTGCAAGTTAATTGCGTTCACTAGTTCTGAATTGGAAAACTGAAACGTGTTTTCGCTGAGATCGAAGTTGGGCAGGGAGACAGTGCCATTAGGCTGAGCTTGAATTTGAGCCAGCAATGCTTGTCGGCGTTCAGAACTCATGGCACGGGTAGTAGAAAACACAGGCGAAGAACCTTGAACGGCTGACACTCTCGGCGGAGCTTTGGCAAGCGCCACATAAGGGGAAAACCATACGGCCAGGAAAGTGGTCAGGAGAACGATTGCGACCCAACGCCCTTTCATGAACATCTTGCGTAGTCCCATAGGAGACTTAGTCCTAGTAGTACTGGATGGCATAAGTTTTGGCACTGTTACCGAGAGTAGGGGAGCAGAGGAGCAAGTACCGCTACGCGGAATTCAAAATTCAGAATACTCTGCAAGAAGAGCAAAGCTCTATAAAACTAAGGCAGATAAGCTTTCCGAGCGTTTTAAAGGGTGAGCCTATGTCTGCCGTAGTGTACTAGACGCTGGATTAGTCACTATACCTCTGCCGTCGAGGACTAGGCTCGATCAAACGGGTCAAGGTATAGTTAACCTGGCTTACGGAGAGCAGTTAGCAAGAGACCAGACGAGTGATAGGGACTTTCGCTCTAGCTACTCATACCGACTTCGAAATGCCTCTCTCTCCTCATTGTGCACCAGTCTTCAATTCTGGATTGATAACGTTGTTCCGATGGATTTTGTTTATCCCACTGCCTGGCCTGAGACGGCTGCTGAGGCGATCGCACTCCAAAATGAATTGCGATCGCAAATCTCATTGCAAGATGAGTTACCAGAGTCGATTGAGCTAGTTGCAGGGGTCGATGCTGGGTTCGAGGAAGGTGGCAACGTGACTCGTGCCGCTGTTGTCGTGCTGGAATTCCCATCGCTACAGCTGGTTGACTATGCCCTTAAAAAGCGTCCGACTTCGTTTCCCTATGTTCCAGGACTGCTGTCTTTCCGCGAAATCCCAACTGTTTTGGATGCGCTTTCAGCTCTGAAACTCACGCCCGATCTGATTCTTTGCGACGGGCAAGGTTTAGCTCATCCTCGTCGTTTTGGTATCGCTTGTCATTTGGGGCTAATTGTTGATTGTCCCACCATTGGTGTTGCCAAATCGCGATTAGTAGGAACTCACGCAGACGTGCCATCAGATAAAGGGACTTGGGTACCGCTATTAGATAAAACGGAAACGATTGGTGCAGTGCTTCGCAGTCGAACCAACACGAACCCCCTCTATATTTCACTAGGCCATCGCATCAGCTTGTCTACGGCGCTGGAATATGTGCTGCGCTGCACGCCTAAGTATCGTCTACCCGAAACAACCCGACTAGCGGACAGATTAGCCTCAGATCGCGGCAAACTGCCACCGATTAACTCTGGTCAGGGGAATGCCGATGAGGGCGAGCAGATGACGCTGTTATGACAATGACTGGTAGATAGGGGGACTGTGTGATGGGGAACTGTGTGATGGGAAAAGGGGCCTGGAAGATAGAGCTTTAGCCATTCAAGCTAGTGCACCAACGAGCATCCGGGTGCTTCGCGATCGCCAGATAGCCCGTCGTCTTGTCTCAACAAAACTGGCACTGGCTATAACAGAATGCTCCGGGCGATTTTGATGAAGTATTGACAAACTACATCAATAGATAGATATTTCTCGCTGCATTCCAAAGAAAACCTTTGAGTTAATTCCGCCGCCGAAAAAGTTGTTTACCCTAAACACAATCGCTGTGATGCGTTGCCCTGGGATGTGGATGTGCGCACCCCATTAAAGTACCGTTTGAGGGCAAGCCTGCTATCAGCATCCATATTGTTCGCTTAGGCAAGTTAGAGAGACTTTTTATGGCACAGAGTTTTGGTGTAATCGGCCTAGCGGTCATGGGTGAAAACCTGGCCTTAAACGTAGAACGCAACGGCTTTCCCGTTGCGGTGTACAACCGATCGCGCGAAAAGACCGACCGATTTATGGCTGAGCGGGCTGGCGGTAAGAACGTCAAGGCTGCTTTTACTTTAGAAGAATTTGTCGCTTCCCTTGAGCGTCCTCGTCGCATTTTGGTGATGGTGAAGGCGGGTGGCCCAGTTGATATTGTCATCGATCAGCTCAAGCCTTTACTTGAGGAAGGTGACATGATTATTGATGGTGGTAACTCCCTCTACGAAGACACTGAGCGTCGGGTAAAAGAGTTGGAACCAACGGGCTTGGGCTTCATTGGTATGGGTGTCAGTGGTGGAGAAGAAGGTGCTCTGAATGGTCCCAGCTTAATGCCTGGAGGAACTCGCGCCGCTTACGCAGAAATTGAGCATATCGTCACCAAAATTGCGGCTCAAGTCGATGACGGTCCCTGTGTAACCTACATTGGTCCCGGTGGTGCAGGTCACTACGTCAAAATGGTGCACAACGGGATTGAGTACGGCGACATGCAGCTCATTGCCGAAGCCTATGACTTAATGAGAAACGTTTTAGGTCTAGGTCAAGATGATCTGTATGAGGTGTTTGCTGACTGGAACGAGACGGAAGAGTTGAATTCGTTTCTGATTGAAATTACAGCTGATATCTTCACCAACTCAGACCAAGACGGTAATCCCCTCGCTGACATGATTGTGGATGCTGCCGGACAAAAGGGAACGGGACGATGGACCGTCATCAGTGCCCTTGAAATGGGAGTCGCGATCCCCACTATCACTGCGGCTGTAAACGCCCGGATTATGTCTTCCATCAAGCAGGAACGTGTGGCAGCTTCCAAGGAACTGAGTGGACCTAGCACTAAGTTTCAAGGCGATATCAAAGCCACCGTCAACAAAATTCGGGATGCGCTCTACTGCTCAAAGATTTGCTCCTATGCCCAGGGCATGGCGCTCATTGGCAAAGCCTCTCAAACCTACGACTACGGTATCGATTTGGGTGAAACAGCTCGGATCTGGAAAGGCGGCTGCATCATTCGGGCGGGTTTCTTAAACAAGATTAAGCACGCTTATGATGAAAATCCTGCGCTTGCCAACCTGCTGTTAGCGCCTGAATTTAAGCAAACGATTCTAGATCGTCAGAATGCTTGGCGTGAAGTCGTTTCGATGGCGGCTGAGTTGGGTATTCCGGTACCCGCTTTCAGCGCCTCGTTGGATTATTTCGATAGCTATCGCCGCGATCGCCTACCTCAAAATTTGACTCAGGCTCAGCGCGATTATTTCGGTGCCCACACTTACGAACGGGTAGACAAGGAAGGCACGTTCCACACGGAGTGGATTAAGGCCCCAGCTAGAGTCAAGTAAGTGATGACATGCTTGGGTGACAGGGGCATAGGATAACGGTATGGTTGTTCCTACGCTGCCTGTTGCCCAAGGCTGTTGGCTGCTTGAATTGTCTTTTTCTGCGCAATGACTGATAAAACTGACCAGGATCATCCTCAGTATCGAAGCGATCGCGCGATCGTGAATCAGCTGCTGGCTGAGGAACTCACTAACTATAATCTGGCGGAGCTGGGTCGATTGATCATTCGCTACCGAGGGTTTCCAGGTGCACGGGATATTCAGCGAGATCTCAAAAAGGCGCTGGATAAATCTGGCATGACTGAAGACGAACTGTACGAGAAGACCCGAGTTTTGCATGCCCAAGGGGGACTGTACCAAAATTTGGGACGCAACCGCGAAGACTGGAGTTAACTAATGGTCGGAAATAAGAAAGACAGCATCAGCACGATAGCCGCGATCGCGATCGCCCCATCTTCTCACCAATAACCTTTGTGCCATTCGCCTCAACGTCGTGTTTAGGCGGCGCTGCTACATAATTTCAAAGCTTCTTCAAGTCAAGAGTTTTGATCTGAAAGGCTCCTTTCCTAGCCTGAAGGAAGGGTATTAGATAGCCAATTGTGTTTTACCCTTTATTGGCTATAACTCCTTTGTTTGAGAGATGTCTGTCATTCCCAAACTAAAGCCCTTAACTTTTCTATCTTGAAGACAAGAATCTCTTGCTCTGGAATCAGAAATGTCCAGTAATCAGCCTGTGGACTTCATCCCCATCCTGGAAATTGCTCCTTGTCATTGGAATAGTCTCAAATGACAAGGTTGCCGGTTCACTTGGCAGCTATATCAAATTTGTACTCAACTGTAATGACTGAACCCTCTGAGTGAGTAACTGCTCGGTCTACCTCTGATTGCTGATACTTCAGTCTTCGGAAACATCCAGCACCTTATAGTCAGGAGATAACTATTATGGCACAAAAAGACCATTATGTAATTTTTGATACTTTAGCCACTGAATCCTCCTTAAAAACTATGGAGCTAAAATGAAAGAAGCTACTAGAGCAAGTCTGTGAGATCGGATGAGAGTAGATGTGGTCTTGGCTGTAGCCCTGGAGATTAGCCATCACCGTTCTTAGATGAGTGCTCCAATCAGGGCAGCGCTGATATCACCGCCAGCCTCTTTATAAATGCGCACTGCCTCTCATAGCCATTCTTCGTCGTAGGTGAAGGCTTCCCTATCAAGGGGCATGATGATTTCCTCTGAGGCTTCCTAATTAAGCTTCCTTGGGTGCTGGAGTGCCGGAGCCGTGCAAGTTGCGATCGCACAAGTTAAAGAACATCCGCAACAGTCCCAGCAAGATCGACATTTCACCAATGCCATACAGCAATGATTCAGACACTTCCCCCTGCCGAGTTAGCTGATAGAACTTCCAGCCCTCACCATTGGTAACGATGCCATAAGTGTCCATGTCTTGCCCTATCTGGCGGTTTGCCCACTGGCAAGCGTGCATCTCAACCAGGCACTGGGCTGCCCCTTGCTCGAAGTCATCTTTCTTGGCTTCAATGATGCAGCCAAACGGTGCTTCTAAATAGGCTCGCCGCTCTGCAATCAAGTATTCCACATTGCCGCAAACAGTTTCTCCCTCTAGGTAAGCTCCCTTCCATACCTTCAATCTTTCATATCCCTCCAATCCCTCTTCACAGATAGCATCAATCAGTAGTGTTTTAGAGACTTCCAGACTTTCAAGGTCAAACCACTGCAGCCGCTCTAATCGCTGGCGAAAAAAATCACTGATGGGAACGGGTTCTGCCGAGAGTTCCCATCGCTTGAGCTCGGTGATGCCTAGATGCTTGAAGGCTTGCCGATAGGTAAAACTGGAAAAGGGTTTCTTTCTTTGCTGAATGGCTTGGGTCATGGATCAATGGAGCAGGGAAGAAACGTTTGATGATGAGGTAATTAAACGGAAGAAAGCTACCCTCACTTTACTCTTAACCATTCTCTCTGACACGATCAGAGCATGGGAAAGGCAAGCCAAGCACTGAAGCAAGTTTTAGACACTTACAGCATCAGCCAAAATCGGCTGGTTGTAGAAATGGGAATTAGCCGTGCCAATGTAGGGCGCTGGTATCACGGTTTAGATCCCAGTGCTGAAAATATTGCTCAGATTACTCAGGCGCTTAAGGTGCTTAATCCAATAGCGGCTAAGGAGTTTGTGCGATTGTATCTAGGGGTGATTGTGGATGAATAACCCGCGTTCTCTCATTCTCACCAAGATTGCCCTTAATCTCTCATCGCCTAATATCCGCTCCTCAACATCAACTTTCACTTATAATGACAATCATTTACTGCATCAAATTCAAGAATAAATGATTTTCCGCCATCAAAATTTCCCTGGAAAATTCAATTTTCGTGAAGAAGCAAGCATTTGTGCAAAGGATTTTTCATTTAGAGTAGATGTAGATATTGCAATTGACTTTCATGACAAAATAAGTGTTTCAACCAAAGTCTTCAAGAGAACAGCTTCCAGGAAAATAGAAAAAGGATCACATGAAACTCTCGGCTTTATAAATCAGTTCAAGAATGAAACTAAAATTATAATTCCTGGGAAGTTGATTATTTTCGGTTTTTTTACTTCTATTCAAACCAAGCTCGACAGTTCAAGAAATTGTGTAGAAAGCGGAATTTTTGCAGCATACGAAATCATCTCCTTGGAGTTTCCTGGATACGTTCGTTATCAAGAAGATGAAATGAAGCATTTCTTGCTTGACAGAAATAATGAACAACCAAACTCTATTAGATTGAAAGTATATCTGTCTGATGAGTTTTCGTTTAAGGACAAATATAATATTTCTGAAAGCTTGAACGTTGACAATAACGTAGTTTTACCTGAAGTCTTCTGTCTTCTTAAGTCAGGATACTTATTCAGGTGTGGAAAATCAAGGAAGAGCTTTTCCTCTGTCGAAACCGTAAGTATTGATCAACAAATCATTTATAAATTTTCTTTTTTTGATCTCAAGTTAGAAAAGCAAAACTTAATGGGCGAAATTAAGGTTGACGGTGAAGAGACCAATAACTTTAATGGCTGTGCAGATGTCCTGAAACAGTTAGAACTGATTAGCATGAAACTGTGCGATTATATTTCGATCATTGCTGGTCGAGTAATCGAACCTATCTACTACGAATATGAAGTTTCAATTTCAGGAAGATCTATAAATGGTCTTATGTTACCTGTTTTTGAACATATTCGGTTAAATACAAATGCAACTCACTGGCCTACTCAAAACTCAAGCAGTTCAGATCTAAGCTCAATGCTTGAAGCTTTTCTAGAGTGTTGTCCTCTTGAAGAAAGGATGGAGAGAGGTTTATTCAACTTAAAGTCTTCACTCTCTAAAGACTATTCTTCCGGTTTGCAGATCCTGGCTATCTGCTCATCAATTGAATACTTTTTTGCTCATTGGTTTTGGGGCTTGAGTGGGTATAGTTTTCTAATGAATCATCCTGATGTCGCACAAAGAAAGAAGAGGTCTATGGAGAAAAATCACGCAGATGGAAAGACTCCTGCTCTATCCACTTACCTTAAAGTATTCTTAGAAAAAATAGAAGTGATATACAACCACGAAGAAACTCTAAAACTACTCGAATATAGGCATAAGATACTTCACGGTGGCTTATTCTCTGAAACATCAGAATTTTTGTTGACCATTCAAACGGGCAGAAGTTTATCTGCTCAAATTATGAACTCCATCCTAAAATCCATATCAAAATCTGACAACACTGATGTTTATGAGCAGATTGTAGCTGCCCCACTAATTTCCTCGTACCTAAATTCTTCTCATTGGCTCGATGTTGAAAGTGCCAGGAATGAATTGGTCAATTTTGAGTCTTCCGAAATTCTTGGAAAATACTGGTCAATCTAGATTCTGTAATCACATAGAAGCTGAAAGTTTTGAAGAACTTCCTCTTAAGAAAAACGAGCGCCTCATCACTGAGATGATCGCTCCGATCGCTACCCCGTAAGCTTTGCTCATCTCGCGGTGGAAGTTCCTCACTGTTTCGCCAAAGCTGCTGCTGCAGGAACCTTTGGTGGTCAGCATCAGCGGCGATTCGTGCATTAACTGCTTATCCTTGGTGATTAAGTAGGCACGATAGGACTGCTTCAGGATGTGGATGACGCAGTCGTAGACGGATTTCTGGTAATAGCCGATAAACTCACCAATGTCGCAGTGATACATCATCAGCTTGGACTTGCCCAGAATCATTGGTCTAGCCAGCAAGGAGCAATCGCCTTAGCGCTATAAAAAACGAGATAGGTCAAACTCCTGATCGCCCCGCCCTGTCTCTTTCTGCATCTTCAGCATCAGCAATAGCTGCTCCGCATAATCCACGTGCCGCTGAGTTCTGCCGACAGAATTTCCAAACCCCCGTTCACATATTCCTGAAAAATTTCGACGCGGCGGCGATCGCACTCATCGTCATCGCGCAAAATAGCTGGGGCTTGAGTATCTGCCAGCGCTATCAAACCAATGTTATTGGCATTGCGGAACTGCTCTTGGGGCACTGGGTCAGGCTCCTTGCGGGAGTAGCTATCTAGCGGCACCTTCCGCGATCCGTTAAAGCCCACCACCGCAGCAAACGATACAACATCGGCATAGGTGCGAAACGGCCCCGTATTGCCCTGTGCTGACCGCAAGTTTCTGACTAGCTCGGCTTTATCTTCTGAAACGTAAACCCGCGCGATCGCCATCCTTCAAATCCGTGAAAGTTGTCCTTTATCTTACAAATGGAATTTCAGATTTGCTCGTTTACGTCACGGCCATCCCGCAGCGATCGCACCCGTTCCGCCTTATCCTTCGCAATCCGAATCCGACTATCTGCCATATTATCTCAGTTACTTTCTAGTGGCTTCAGCTTTAATCTAGGAGCGTCCTTCAACAACCTTCTGCACTAATGAGTACAACGCTTGTACTTGCATAAGTGTCGATGCTCTTTCAATCACAAAACTCTCCTCTAACAAGACTTGATACCTAAGCTGAACGGCAAAGGCGTTGTATTTCAAGAGATCCCAGAAAGCAGCAACATCGCATTGGTGTTGCTCTAAAAAGCTCAGCAAAACTCCCAAATCATGGGTGTAAGGATACACTTCATCTAATGCCGCAATCCAAGCTTTGAGGCATTTTTCGATCGCCTGCTGCACATGAAATCCAAAGATTTCGTCAGCAAACACAGTTTCATTCTGCATCCCCTCCAGTGCTCGCAAGTCCCTTGCCGCTACCTCTAGCAGCAGTTTGGCCTGATCGAGGTCGTTCATATAGCACTTGCCCGTCCTGCAAAGCTCGCGTTGTGACATGATTTCGGCTGCCTTGCCAGGTGTCTACTTCGTTCCGGCTATACAGCACGATGTCAGTCGGCACACCAAATTTAGCCAAAGAACGCCAAATCTTGGTCATTTCTGTAATGCGGCTACGGTGAGGCCCAAATGGTTCTGATTGGATGATCAATAAATCAACATCAGAATGATGACCCGCTTCCCTTCTAGCCTGAGAGCCAAACAAAATTACTTGCTCAGGTGCAACCGTTTGCACGATCGCTTGCACCATCCTTTGAATTAGCTCATCGGTAACTGTCGCTATTTCACCCATGTCGCTGCACCTCCACGATTTCGGTGAACTCAAACTCATCGGGGCTTCGGCGAATCAGCGGGTAGGTCTCGCCGCCAATGTGCATCGAGTCCGCCTGCACGGCATTCTTGGACGAATTGTAGACCAGCACATATTCCCGTCCGATGCGATCGCGCAATCATCGTTCACTAGGTAATAACACCTCTCAAGTTCTATCATCAGCTGTTGATATCTGGTCTGTCAGCCAAGCGGCATCGTCTGCTACTAAAGGCGGCGCAAGCGGTTGTTCATAGTCAATCGCCAGATAGTATCGCCCTTTTTTATAAATTCGCAGCAGCAGCGGTTGAAGCTGCCAAATCAACCATCGCATTCGTAGTCCCAAACGTGCTAACGATGTTCTTATGGTAAAGGTTGTCTTAATGGGCAAATGTTATGAATCGCTGGACTTGGGGATAAAAGGGAGGATTGCGATCGCAGGATCAACTTGCAGGCGTTAGCGTAGAATAAGTTCATCCGAGAGCGTACATGTGTTCGCTATGGTTACTACTCAAGACAGTCAAGCCACAGTCACCTCCACACCAGCTGAGGTGAACCCCGAACCAGCCGAAGAGATTGTTGTGCCTCCCGGCGATCTTTACAGCGACGAACCCCAATTGGAAAGCGACTTACACCTGCGACAAATTGTGGCCTTGCTGACTAGCCTGGAATGGCTCTGGCAAGATCGACAAGACTTTTTCGCCTCTGGCAACCTGACCATCTACTTCAGCCCCAAACAAATCAAGTCTCAAGATTTTCGGGGACCGGATTTCTTTGTGGTGCTTGATACTGAGCGCCGCACTCGTAAAAGCTGGGTGGTTTGGGAAGAGGGTGGCAAGTATCCCAACGTCATTATCGAGGTTTTGTCGGACTCAACCGCGAAGGCCGACAAAACCTCGAAAAAGCAGGTCTATCAAGACATCTTTCGAACACCAGAATATTTTTGGGTTGATCCCGTAACCTTAGCGTTCGAAGGATTTGTGTTGATGGCAGGAGAGTACCAGGCAATTGAGCCGAATGCTCACGGTCATCTACACAGCCGTCAGCTTGATCTGTATCTGGGGATTCACGAGTCTCAACTGCGGTTCTTTACCTCTGACGGGATGCCGGTGCCGACCCCCTCAGAAGCGGCTAAATCCGCAGAGCAGCAGGCTGAACAAGCCCAGCAACGAGCTGATCGATTAGCTGCACGGCTGAGAGAGATGGGACTTGACCCTGACTCAGAATGAATTTTGCAAGCTCACATATCCATCAGGTCATAGCGCTTTTGCAAGTCGAGGAGTTGAACGCGAGCCTCGCCCGCGTTGTCTGCTAGATCCGCAAATTCTAGAAAGCGTCGCAGTTCCTTGCGGAGGAGCGATCGCACGATCAGAGTGGCAGTATCAGTCACAGTTGCCATACCGGTTATAGGAGATGCTACTGATATCCTATCTAGCTTAATGTGCAGTCATCGTCAGGCTTCATTAGCCTCCATCCGAGAAAGCGCATTTCTACCTGACGCTGACGAATCTTTCTTGGGCAACGACTCGGAGCTTATGCAGGTCTTCGCGGCGGCTGACGGATAGCGGTACGGTTGCTTTGACTTCTTCGACAATCAGCTCTGTGTTAACGGGGCGTCTTTCGTGGATGGCTTTGTAGAGGGAGGTGATAATGACTTGTTCGATTTCAGCGCCGCTGAAGCCGTCTGTGGCCTGGACTAATTCTGTAAGTTTGAAGCGTCTGGGGTCTTGTTTGCGGCGAATGAGATGGATTTGCAAGATGGCAGCGCGTTCGGTTTCGTCAGGGAGATCGACGAAGAAGATTTCGTCGAAGCGGCCTTTTCGCAATAGCTCTGAAGGGATGCGGGATAAGTTATTCGCGGTTGCTACAACAAAGACATCTTCTGACTTTTCCTGAAGCCAGGTCAGAAAGTAGCCAAAGAGTCGGCGGCTGAGTCCGCCATCGGTGTCGCTCTCGGACTGTCCCATGCTCTTTTCAATCTCGTCAATCCAGAGGACGGCGGGCGACATAGTTTCGGCTAATGTCACAGCTCGACGAAAGTTCTTTTCGGATTCGCCAATAAATTTGTCGTAAAGTCTGCCTGCATCTAGCTTTAGCAAAGGCATTTGCCATTCGCGGGCGATCGTCTTGGCTGCCAAAGACTTGCCGCACCCCTGAATACCGACAATTAAGATGCCGCGAGGAGCAGGAAGATTCAAGGATTTTGCCTGGGCGCTAAATCCCACCCGAGCGCGTTTCAACCACTGCTTCAAACCGCTGAAGCCACCGAGTTGAGCGGGATTCATTTCGGGTGGAATATACTCTAGCAGACCCTCTTCGTGGAGCACTTGCACTTTGCGCTGCAGGACTCGCTTGACGTCGTCTTGAGTCAGCTTGCCGTCATCAAGGGCGGCAAAGGCGATAACCTGACGGGCCTGTTGTAGAGTCATGCCGCGCATGGCTTGGACCAGTGCTCTCATGCCCTCGGGAGCAATTTGGACTGAGATGCGGCCTTTGAGCGATCGCACCACCTCTGCGATCGCCTGATGCAGTTCGTCGGGTTCAGGCAGCTTGAGGTCAAAGTACACCACGGCTTGGGCGATGTCGGGTGGCAGCGTGATGTTGTGTCCGGTAATGACCAGTGTTGATCGATTGTGAGCAAACTGTTGAATCACCTCACGCAGCTGTCGGCCAATCACCTCATCTTTCAGGTGCGGCCCCAAGTCTTTCATCCAGTAGATGGCCTGAAACTGGATATCTTCAATGTGTTTCAGCGCATCTACCGGATCGCTGGTGCGCTCTAAAGCTTGGGGCTTTTGAGCGCCGGGTGGAGCGTATTCATTGGTCCAGCGGTTATGAATGTTACCCTGCGATCGCGTCAATCCTTGCGCCACACTCCACTCAAAAACGGCCATCTGCAAATCGTTAATCGCAGTGTTGATAAGTGTACGGACTCGCTCCTCCTCGACCGTTTCGATCACAATGGCGGAATGAAAAGACATCACCAAAGTCTGAAACAGACGGACGCTATTGGAGAAGGTCATAGGTCTAGGGGTGAAGAACATCTGAGACTAGAATGCCCGCATGAGTGTGGCTATTCGTAACCGGATGCGCCCGTGGAGAAAGGCAGACGGTAGACCTTAGACGGCAAAATGGAATGCCTGCTGTGTAGGATGTGGCAACTGTTGCCTTAAACAAACTACTTGCTATGACCCTTGTTAGAGGACTACAAGTCGTCCTGGTGGATTCCAAAAATTTTCTCAGAACGGTCTACGCTGGGTCTTGGCTCTTAAGAAGATTTCTAAACATAACAATACCCAGCTGTGGTGCATTGCGCTGTGCTAATGGCGCCCTCCCAGCGGTAAATTCTTTCCTGGAGATCCTCTAAGCTTTTTCCGTAGATTTCCCAACGATTTTTCAAAGAAGGTGTTGATTTGCCAGTGAAAATGTCAGTCTATTAAAAACCTATGACTGCTGTTGGATGTTTTTATGATGATCGACACCCTCTCTGCCCCTACCCAGCCATCCATGCAGTTTCAAGATCTTCAAACGCGGCTCAAGTCTCTCTGGCGATCGCCTGACGAATTTGATGTTGGCAATTGTCAGGTTTTAGTGGTGCCGTCTCTGAGTCTTGATCAGTCAGAACTGCAAAAGATTGAAGGATCCCATTATTACGAAGAAAGGCTGCTCTTCTCACTGGCTCGGTTGCGGAATCCCCACACGCGATTGATGTATGTGACTTCTCAGCCGCTACATCCCAGCGTCGTAGATTACTACCTAGAATTGCTGCCGGGGATTCCCAGTTCCCACGCCCGCGATCGCCTCGATCTATTCGCGACTTACGATGCGTCCCACAAGCCACTGACCCAAAAACTGCTAGAGCGCCCGCGACTGCTGGAGAAAATCCGTCGGCGTCTGCATCCTGAATATGCCTACATGGTGTGCTACAACTCTACGCCTTTAGAACGTGAACTCGCGCTGAAGTTGGAGATTCCGCTGCTAGCGCTTGATCCAGATTTGCTGTACTGGGGGACCAAGAGCGGTAGCCGTCAAATTTTTGCTGAGTGCGGCGTGCCTCATCCTGATGGCAGTGACCTGGTAGAAACTGCTGATGATCTAGCTGAGGTGACAGCAGATTTATGGGAACGACAGCCTCATCTAAAACGTATTGTCATTAAGCTCAACGAAGGATTTTCAGGAGAAGGTAACGCGCTCTTGCAGCTTCAGCCCCTCATCGAAGCGGATATCCTTGCGTCGAGCCGAGGCGAGCGGGTCCAAGCTTTGCGTAAAGCCCTAGGGGACTTGCGCTTTCAATGCAAAACAGAAACTTGGGAGCACTTTGAGAGAAAGATTCATGACCTGGGTGTGATTGCAGAAGCCTTTGTCGAAGGTGGTGAAAAGCGATCGCCCAGCGTGCAGGGACTCATCAATCCTTTAGGCTTGGTTGAAATGCTTTCGACCCATGACCAAGTTTTAGGCGGACCAGATGGACAAATCTTCCTAGGCTGCTCTTTTCCGGCCAATGTGGAATATCGGCTGCGGATTCAGGCGATGGGCGAAGCCATTGGCAAAAATTTGGCGCAAAAAGGCGCCCTTGAACGCTACGGCGTGGACTTTATCGCGGTTCACAAACCAGAGCAAATTCCTGAATGGGAACTGCAAGCTATCGAGATCAACCTGCGAAAAGGCGGCACTACCCATCCCTTCATGGCCCTCAAGCTGCTGACGGATGGTCGATACAACAAGCAGGATGGTTTGTTCTATACTCGCCAGGGACAGCCTAAGTTCTACCGAGCTTCCGACAACCTGCAGAAGCCGGACTATCGCGGACTGTTGCCCAGCGATTTGATGGACATCATCATGAGCGATCGCCTCCATTTCAACAGCATTGAAGGGGTCGGCGCTGCCTTTCATCTCATGGGCTGTCTCTCTGAATATGGCAAGCTTGGACTAACCAGCATCGGCAACTCTCCAGAACAAGCTGACGAAATCTACGACTCGGTTGTAGATTCTCTTGATCGCGCAACCTGAATAGAGTGAATAGGCTGTGAAACAGCAGACGATGCTGCTGTTTCTGAGAATGAACTGGTCCAATATCTCAACCCGAGCCAGTCGAGAAAAACTGTCGAAAATCCTCATCCGCATCGCTGAGTTGGGCTGCCTTCGCCCCTAAAGCGGTTAGTTTTTCAACTAAATGTGCACAAGCAGGACGTTCCGTAGCGTAGTGCCCAGCATCAATGAGGATAAGACCGCGATCGCGAGCCTCTTGAAACTGGTGAAACTTACAGTCTGACGTGAGATAGACTTGTGCTCCAGTCTTCACGACATCGTCTATAAAGCTAGCCCCCGATCCACCTAGCACAGCCACTCGATCAATGTGCTGATGCAAATTCGCGTCAGGTGAATAGATGAGATCCGGTGGAGACAACTGCGTTTGAATCATCGCAAGCAACTGCTGAAGCGTCATAGCATTAGATAGATGACCCACACGACCGTATCCAACTTCCGGCTGAGTGGGGACAACTGGCTCGACGGCCTGTAGCTGAAGCATCTGAGCCAGCACGTCGGCGGTACCATCCGCCACCTGATCGAAATTGGTATGAGCGCTGTAAATCCCAATTTTGTGAGTGATGCTGAGCTGCACCATCGCCCCAATGCCATCCTTCTTTTGCACGGACTTTAGGGGACTGAAAATCAAGGGATGGTGGGCAAAGATGAGATTGATAGGAATGCCAGACTGTTGTAAGGCGATCGCCTCATTCATGACCGATAGCGTTGGCGTCAGACACACCAAAGCATAGGCCGGAGCATCTAGAATCCCCGGTTCCACCTGCCAGCCGCAGTTATCCCACTTCTCTTGCCAGGAGGGAGGTGCCCAGGCTTCAAAGGCTTGAATAAGTTGTGCGATCGTCATAGCGATGATTCTGAAACGAAGAGCAAACTGTAGATACGCTAGCAGCTTCCCGCTAGGTTAGGAGTCCTCAGGGTCAACATTGCCCGTGCGCTCAAAGCCCAGCTGTACAAGTCGATCAACTAATTCCTCGAAGCTGACGCCACTAGCCTGCCACAGCATAGGATACATGCTGGTTTGTGTGAAGCCAGGCAGCGTATTGATTTCGTTAATGAAAACTTCGCCCGAGGATTCCACATAGAAGAAATCAACCCGTGAAATGCCAGCCGCATCGACTGCTTGAAACGCCTGGACAGCCATTTCCTGAATCCGGCGGCTAACCGTCTCAGGAAGATTAGCCGGAATTGTTAGATCAGCCTGCCCTGCCGTATATTTTGTGTCGTAATCATAGAAGTCACTGCTGAAGCTGATTTCACCTACAACTGAAGCTTTGGGCATATCATTGCCCAGCACCGCGCATTCGACTTCACGCGCCTCAACTCCCGCTTCCACAATTAAGCGACGGTCGTAGCTAGCGGCACTGTCCAGAGCCGCTTCCAACTCCTGACGCGATCGCACCTTTGCGATCCCTACAGATGACCCCAGATTGGCAGGTTTAACAAACGCAGGATAGCCCAATGCTTCCTCAATGCGATCGCACAACTTTGGAAACACACAGGGATTCGACCATACCTCTGCCCGCGATACCGCAACATATTTGACCTGGGGCAAACCCGCCTGAGCAAATGCCGTCTTCATCGCCAGCTTATCCATGCCTACAGCGGACCCCAGCACCCCCGACCCGACAAACGGCTTTTTAAGCAGCGTCAGCAGTCCTTGAATTGTGCCATCCTCGCCATTGGGACCATGCAGCACAGGAAACCAGATATCGATGTTTGCCAATTCCGCTCCACCCGGCAGGCGGTTAGCGGCATCATCATCGACCTCAACCGTCATCGGTTGCCCCACTTGCAAAACCTTTGCCGCCTCAGTGCCAAACATCCAGGCCCCCGCCTTGGTGATATAGACCGGGAGGACCGTGTAGACATCGCGATTTTGTCCCCGTGAGAGCGCATTCGCGATTGCCTGGGCCGAGCGAATAGACACCTCATGCTCCCCAGAGCAACCGCCAAACAATACCCCCACTTGACACTTCGCCATATCTGTCTCCCCTCCTCGGCTCATTGATTCAATCAGTATAGGGGTGAAAGGCTGAAGGATGCGGTTCGCTACCGCGAAGTAGTGGGGTGGAACGACACCTAAGAGAAACAAAATCAGGTGTATAACTAGCTTGCTGGATAGCCGTAAAAAAGCTTGGCAAAAAAAGACCCCAAGCCTCGCAAAGAAGCTCAGGGTGCGACAATCAGGGTGCATCTACCACTACACCTTTCGATGTAGAACCCACCCGTCCGGAGAGAAACGAAGGTTTACGCAAACTTTCTGAAGTGTTTATCGTGACACCCTCAGCGATCGCTGCTCGCCATCAGATCCGAAAAACAGTGTAGGGCGATCGCAATTGATAACAATGAAGGGACCTGCAGAAATCCCTAGCAGAGACACCAAGGCTTTACACCAGTGTAGAACTACCCAAACTAATTTCGCCGTTGATCACGGTTGTACCGTCTTAGCTCTGCTAGAGTCACTTCGCCATCGCCATTCAAATCAGCAGCGGCATTGCTCAGAGAAACCTGCTCTGCATTAGCGATCGCGGCAAACGTTCCAGTGCTGATGAACATTATCAAAGTAGACAATAAAAGCCGTCTCATTGTAGAAACCTCAATTCAACAAAAGTCAAAACCGCTATGCGATACGGGTTTACTTGCTTGGTTTCTAGTGTGAAAGGCGTAGCTGAGACGGCAATCAGCAGCAGTTGAGTGCTGATTAAAAGACGACTGAGATTCCGATAAATTTCATCCTAAGGGATGATGGATCGCTTTTTTCCTAAAGGTTGTCTTGTTGGACGCCCTGGACAATACGAGAAAGCTCCGTTTTCTCATCGACGCTGATGCGAGTGGGTGAACCACTGATGATGCGCTCTAGATTGCGGAAAGAGTCCTTAATTTCTGGTCCTTGATCCGTGATGGTGTATTCGCGAATGCCTTTATCATGCCAAGACCCTCTCATCTTGAAGACGTTGATGGCCCGTGACATTTCGCCCCGGACTTCAACGTATTGGAGCATGAGAATCGTGTCGGTAATGGTCGAGATGTGGGACTCGGTAATGGAATGTAGCCCCATGAACTGCTCGGTGGTGTTAGTAAAAAAGCCTGTGATTTCTTCTTGCTTGGCATAGCCCGTGACACCAATAACGAACTGCCGGAAAGAACTGTTGCTGACGCCACGATCAAGAGCTGAGAGCGAGTCGATCGCAATGCGAGCAGGCTTGAACTGAGAAATTTGGGACTTAATAATCTGTAGATGATCCTCTAGTCCAGCTGATTCAGGATAGGCACAGAGAATTTTCAAGAGGCCCTGCTGCTCTAAATCTTCAAAATCAATTCCCCAAGATGTCGCATTACGTAAGAGTTGTGCCCTGGATTCTTCGTATGCAAAGAGAATAGCCCGTTCTCCACTCAAGCAACCCGTTTGTAGAAACTTACTGACCAAGAGCGTTTTGCCTGTTCCCGTTGCCCCCGTCGCCAGAATGATTGAATCGCGGAAAAAGCCGCCGCCGCACATTTCGTCTAAGGTTTCCACGCCGGAGGATACACGAACGTTAGAAGACCGTTGAGTCAAGCGCATCGCTCCCAATGGGAAGATATTGATGCCGTCATTCACAATTGTGAAGGGATATTCTCCCTTCATATGAGTCGTGCCACGCAGTTTTAAAATCTCAATCGTGCGACGGCGACGCTCCCCCTCCAGCACATTACGGACAATGACGACGTTGTCTGAAACAAATTCCTCGACGCCATAGCGAGCCACAGGCCCGTATTCATCAACTCGCTCCGTGGTCATGATGGTCGTCACTCCCATTTGCTTCAGACGGGCCGCTAGCCTAAAAATTTCCCGTCTGACCACAGACGCAGCGTCGTACTGCTGAAAAACAGCCGTGACTGAATCAATCGAAACCCGCTGAGCCTTATATTTGCGAATCGCGTACTGAATCCGTTCGATTAATGCCGATAAATCAAAGCTGCCGACAACATCCTGGCCTTCAGGATCTGGAGAAGCATCCAGAATAAACATTTTTCCTTCATCGATCAGCTTTTGTAAATCCCAGCCAAAACTCTTAGCATTTTTGATAATGTCAGAGGGAGACTCTTCGAAGGTCACGAAAACGCCAGGTTCTTCAAAATGAATGATGCCTAAGTAGAGAAACTGGACTGCCATCAAAGTTTTGCCCGTGCCCGAAGTGCCGCTTACAAGCGTTGTTCGACCAACCGGTAAGCCTCCATGACTAATATCGTCAAACCCTTCGATCAGGGTACGAATCTTAGCAATGCTATCGGAACGATTAATCGAGTAAGTATCGTTCTGGGAAAGTTGACTCATAAGAACTTGTAAAACAGCTGGGCTGAACTGTCGAGCTAATTCCTGGCTTTAAACTCAGCCTTTAAGGTTAGCGCGATCGCGGCGTATTGTGAAATCTTGATGCGGATGATGGACAACCAGGTCAGTTTGAGGCCCTAATTATCCTTAGTCACCTAACTATCCTTAGTCATTTGAGTCGTCTTCACGCAACTCCTCGTACAGCAGATCCAGCCCAATGAGAACCCTTTCCCGATCAGACAAGTCACCAATGATTTTACGAACGGGGGGCGGTAAGATTTTCGCCAAAGTCGGTGTTGCCAAGATTTTGTCCTCTTCAGCTAATTGGGGATTTTTGAGCACATCAATGACCTTCAGCGCATAGACCCCCTGAAATTCTTCTTCTAATATCTGGTTTAGCGTTTTCAAAGCCCGTACCGAGTTCGGTGTATTACCCGCTACGTATAGCTTCAACACATAGGTCTTTTTTAACGTGCTCATGGCTCAATCATTTAAAGGGTCAGAAAACAGGGCACACGGTGCAGCAGCTTAATGCAGCCGTCTTTTGGAATGATACATAGAGAAGATTAAGCCTCACGGGGAATAGAGCGGCGGTACATTTCGCACAAATGAGCAATGACATCGATTAACGTTAGACGATAGTCCAGTAAAATCTCTTCGCTGCGACCTTCTAACTTCAACTGTTTCGAAAAGTTGTCCATCAGCTCCATGTGAACTTCCACGAGCTTGGAAACAGAAATATCTGCAAAGAACACGGTGTTCACAAAATTGTCTATTTTCTGATTCAGGGCTTCATCTTTAGCAAAGTAGCTGAGAATGATGTTTCGATAGTCAAGCCGTAGTTTTTCTAAAACTTCAGATCGCTCGGCTGGCGTTAAATGACGCAGAAAATTGTCAGGGTTTCTTTTGTAATAGACTCCGAGATATCCCAGTCGTTCTTGTAGCTTTTCAGATAGCCGCTGCTGCTGCAAACTTAACAAAAAACGGCGTGTGTCCTCCAAAGAGGGAATATTTTCTTCGCTTGAGAGCTGATTGAAAGGCAGATTGAGAAACTGACTGATCGCTCGATGGATATGGTGTTCAAGCTGAGATAAGTCAGAGCGATCTATACATATTGTTTCCTGATGATACTGGGCTAGTAGTTCATGGGTGGCATTGGGACTGAAGCGATCGCTGGCCTGAGTCTCCCCTTGAGCAGATGCATCAGACAGATCAATCACAAGCATTGGCAATAAAATGTCTTGTGATCTCAGGGTTGTCAGCAGCGCAGAAAGGGGGAGTGACAGCTCAATGACTAAGCAGTCTACTCGATGGCGATTTTGCTCAATCCAGTGCAGAAAGGAGTCCTGGGCTTCCCCGAGGTGAACGTGGTGGGTTTGCGTATCCAGTTCAGCTGTTAGGACTTGGCTTAGCTCACGCGACTCAGCAAAACCTCCAATCAGAAATTGTGAATGCAAGGGTTCAAACTCTCTAAAGAATCATAGATACGTTGCTTTTTCTGTATCCAAAAATCTCTATAACTGTTGCCATAGATAGCGTTAAAGCAACCAGCGGTAAGCGTTTCATATTGTTTCATTCTACTGCATGCGTCCTTGAGTAGAACATGGCAGCCATAACGGAGGAAGGACAGGTCTTAATTTCGGACAATTTTATACCTTAATGATTATCTATATAGATTACAGTCTGGGGATAAAGCGTTATCTTAAGCTGTGTAGACAATCTTTTGTCAATACTCAGCGCTTAGTTTTAGCCGATTGAGTCCTATAGCACCCACTCACTGAGGCGGTACAGGGTATGTCTTTCCCACCGCTTTCTAGATTCATTCACTATGTCCCTGCCAGTTTGGCTTCCGATGATCCGAGTCGATGGCTAGAAAATTGCCTTACAGAAGGCCTGGATCGCCTTGTCTTAGTCAATGAGGAGCAGGCCCCTGTCAGAGTACTAACTCTGCATCAACTGTTTGATGTGGTTGATTTTTCAGTGTCTTTTTCACCGACAGCAGGAGGCTCTGAACCGGGTCGTAATCCTGTTAAGTCCATCCCTCAAAACTTGATGGAGGCGTCTACGATCAGTCTTCAAATCGTAGATATTACGGCATCTACGATCGATGTGGCCGAAAGAGTTGCCCTAGATCCGGATCTTTGCTGGGTGGTAGTTGACAAACACCAGCAGTACTTGGGCTTGCTCAATAAAACTCGTCTATTAGCAATCGTCTTTAGGGAGTTGGGGCTAGAGGATAGCAGCCGTCGTGGCAACTTGGAGACGAGCGCATCGGAAAGCAATACGGCTTTGCTCACTTATCTTGGCCATGAACTTAAAACACCATTAACGTCATTATTGGGCCTCTCAAGTCTTCTTAGGACAGGCGGTTTGGGAGAGCTTAATCCTCGACAAAACCGCTATGTCAGTTTGATTCAGCAGCATTGTCGTCGATTGGCAGCTTGGGTTAATACTCTGATCGATCTAGGCCGCATTGAGGGGGGCACCTTACGGTTAGTGCCGCAAATGGTTGATCTGTCAAAGGTGTGGCAGGAGGCCTATCGTCAAGCGGCTTTGAGAACAGGACAAGAAAACACCTCTGCTCCATCCCTGCCTGAGATTTTGGATTCCACCGGAGATGCGATCGCACTGGTAGCCGATCCTGCTCGGCTGCAGCAAATGTTGAGCTGTTTGATGCAAACCGTCTTAGCAATTCAATCAACGGCTCAACATTCGGCTTTGTCACTTGAGATCGATGTGCGGAAAGGTTGGATTGGATTCACGATCTCAGGGCTAGATGATTGGCTTCCGGCTGAGCAACTGTCTCAAACAACGTTGGCCTTGCCTTTTCCAGTGACGTCTGAAACATCGACATCAATTCCAGCAGAGATGGGTCATTGGCTGGAATGGCTGTTAGTTCGTAAGTTGGCCCAACAGCACCAAGGAGAATTTGTCTTATCTGTTCATCAGGATGGAAAAATCTGCCCGTCTTTAATTCTGCCAATGTCGCCGGGGTTAGCCCTAAACACAAATAGCCGATTTCTTTTGGTTGTTGCGCCCCCTGATAAGGATTTTCTCAAGGTTCTGTGGCAGCAAACCGACCATCTCGACTATCGTCTTTTAACAACTCATGACCTCAAAGATGCTGTTGAAATCGCGTCTCGCTTGCCTATCAATGCGCTCTTGGTCCTAATCCACTCTCGCCAAACCATTAAAGAATTGAGATTGATGAAAACGAGTTTGAAGAAGATTGAAGGGCTGACGGTTGCTCTGGTTCCAACTCATTATTCATCTATGCTGGGCGAATTGCCTGTAGATCGAGAGAGTATCTGGCCTACAGATAGTTTGGGAAGTATTTTGCTACAGCCGGCTACTGCTGTGCCGCCTACTAGCCGCCTCACAATTCTATATATCAAAACTTCTGAACAGGTTGATACTAGTGACCAGCGATTTCCTCAAATCTTTCATACCTTTGGTTGCCGCGTTCTAGAAGTTGATGATTTGGAACAGGCCAGCTTGTTGCGTCGGGTCTGGCAACCTAATGTCGCTGTTTTGGATCCGGCGATCGCAAGTCCTGCCAGTTATCTTGAACGGTTGGGACAATCACCTGAATTATCTTCCCTGCCGCTAATTACATTGACCATGGCAGCGACGCAAGCGGCCCATGCGATCAACTCGCTCACTGTGTTTCCCTGTCTTGTTGCTGAATCCGCTTGGAATACCCCTGAAGCAACCGAGCGATTGACCGCCTGGCTCATTCAAGCCCTACAGCTGGCAGCAACTGACAAGAAATAGGAAAGGCTACTAACCCTCATTGACGTGGCTTCTGTCGAGATCAATACTCAAAGAGATTACAGTCCCCTTGTTTAGACTCTAACAGGAAGATAGAGACCAATCAATTTTTCAATGTCGCGTAAGAGATAAGGCTTGCTGACATATTGATTGAAACCAGATTGAAATATGGATAGCTTGTCCGAAAGGCTAGCCATAGCAGTGACTGCAATGATAGGAATCAAAGCAGTGGCTTCGTCTGCCCTCAGGGTACGAACAATATCTAATCCACTAATTCCAGGCAGCCGAACATCTAGCATCATTAGATCTGGCTTAAGATTGAGAGCTCTTTCGAGAGCAACTTTGCCATCCGTTTCACAGAAAAGCGAGCAGGGAAACGGCTCTAATATATAGCTGAGCAAAACAAGGTTATCGACATCATCGTCAGCAACAACAACAACAGGCAAATCCGCATCTGCTGTTGCTGCACGGCTTCCAGAAGATTCTCCGTCAACGGCTGGTAAATTCAACATTTTCAAGAGTTCTAGAGAGCTAGACATTAAGCGACTTAACCAAAGAGTGTTTCGAGAGGCACTCCCAAAAGTGGTTTAACAGCACTTAAATGGATTGGCTCAGAGCTATGACCGAATCTTACTTACGAAATCTTAAACAAATTGAAGAAGTTCCACTGCTACGCAGATTACAAACCTTCCCTTAATACCGTTGCCTTAGAAGCAGCCTTGAAGTACCTCTAAAGGCAGAGCCATAGACAAGTAACCAGATAGATTACTCATACAACAGTATCATCCTATCTCGCTTTCTGAGACTCTAATATGGGAACAACGGTATTTCTTCTCTAACACTCTTCTACACAACCGTTTCTGGACAAAGCATTCAGCAATTTGTCTGGACAAGTTTTACTGACACAAAACTATAGCCAAAGGCAGAGGACAAGAGGAAAGTTAATCTCCGGCTTAACGAGAGCTGTTGCCAATTCTATTAGGACAAAATGGTAGGCTATCTGTCTATGCGCTAGGTCTTTGAACACGAGTACCGCTACGCGGAATTCAAAATACCCTTTGGGAAGGGCAAAGCCCTACAAAATTCAAAGCCAAGGTAGATAAGCTCTCTCAGTGTTTTGAATGGTGAGCCTATTTCTGCCGCAGTGTACTAGTAAGTAAATTAGCCCAGATAGCTCAAGCTTAAAGTCCAATATACCGATTATTTTAGGCCAAGTGGCGGCGCTATAAAAGCAAAAAAAAAGCCCCAGTTTGGGGCTTAGCAACTTGTCAGCCTGTGAGGCTTAGTTGCCAGGAGTAATACTTTCAAGCAAATCCTCAGCTTGATCGCGCACGGTCCTAGCTTCTTGGGAATTAGCAGGGTTGTTCATCTTCTCAAGATTAGCGGCCCCTTGAACTCCATTAGGACCTCTGTTTGCTTTACGCTGGATCTCCTCAGGATTGCGAGGCTCTTCCTTGACAGACTGCCTTGAAGTTTCCACCATGTCATTCATCTGAGGAACCCCTTCTCTAGGGCTGCTTGTGTCGCTACCAAAAGCAAAGGCGGGAGACGCTACGCCAAGCAGCATAACAGCACAAACCAATGCGGCGATTGCAGCACTGATGGTACGACGAAGATTATTGAAAAAACGCATTTTTTAATGCTCCTGAACTTACAACAAAATTTGATACAGCCTACGAACTTTGCTAGCTAACGCTCCTACTACCTTCAAGTCTTTAAGGTTGACTCAGATCGAAGATCAGGATCAGGTGTAAGTGCATCAGCTTCGCTTAGAAGGCAGCGCTTAGTTTCCAAAAAAGTCTTTGACAGATTCGACCAAGCCTTCTGCTGAATCCTTAGCAGAGTCAGCTGCGCTCTCTGCTGCCGATTGGGTTCGCCCAACGCCTTGCTTGGCTTTTCCACTAACTTGCTTAGCGATACCTTCAGCTTCGTTCTCTGCTCCACCAACCTGGCGCTGTAAGCTACCAATACCTTCCTGTACCTTGCCTTTTACCTGCTCGGTTGTTCCTGCGCCAGCCATGCGGTCAACTTCTCGTTCAGCTCTGTTTTGAACAATCTGACCCGCTTCATTCATGGCTTCGGCAGTTGGGCTCCAACCTAGTATCAGGCTCGTGAAAATTGCCAAGGACGCTAGTCCTAAACAAACTGCGCGTCGAATCCTCGATGCGATCGCTTCAATAGTCATAATTAATCTCCTAAATGCAGTGACACTTGCGCGATTTGCACGAGTATCAACACTCCCAATATGTAAACCAAAAAACGGAGAGGCATATCACCCGAACGGCATATTTTGAGCTTTGCGAGCGAGGTATATCTAGGAAAAGTAGACGACAAGTTCCGTGTCAAAAATATGGAGTCCTTGCATGTATAGTCAACGTACTGTCACACTATTCCGCCAATATTTTTCTATTCATCAGCGAATGAAAAATTGAACCTACAGGAATTGACTGTCAACCTAAAAAAAGTCCCAAATCCAGCTTTTAGATAGCTGAATTTGGGTGGTTTGTAGTTCTTAAACAAGTCTTAGCTAAATGTTCCGTAACTCAAGCTTCCGTTGAAGAGCTTCACAGTTACATTCCCCTACTTTAGGGAAAAGAGGCATTCTATCTCAGGTCATATGTGTCCCCTATTTCCAAAGAGACGGTGACAGTAGGGGGAACCAATCAGACTCTTGAATGGAGTTTCCAAGAACAAAGCTTGAAGGACTCTATCGCTTCAGAATGATCCAAACTGCATGAATGATCCCAGGAACATATCCCAGCAAAGTGAGCAGAACGTTGAGCCAGAACTGTGGCTTTAATCCAACTTGAAGAAAAACGCCTAAAGGGGGTAGAAATATTGCTAAAATCAGTCTCAGGATGTCCATTAAGGTTACCTCATTGTTTAGCTCTATACTGCACTGAAGTTTCAGAATGGACATCCGTCTTAGGCATGTACTACGTTCTATCTACAGAATGAATGTCGAAATTTAATTTAGAGGAACGTGGGTTTATAGGGTTTCCCAAAAATATCTCTAAGGACGGTTACATCATTCTTAAGAAGCCAATTAGACCTTAATAAGTGAACGAACTGCATGTTTAATCAGTACCTTGGAAGCTTGCTCTAAAGAACTTGCTCAAAAGTCTGGACTACGCTACGTAACAGACAAAATACCTGGAATTCGCCGACAGAAGGTGGGAAGAGGTTTCAGCTATCTCACCCCTGATGGTGAGCGAATTCAAGATCGTGGAAAGCGCGATCGCTTCAAGCAATTAGCCATTCCCCCCTCTTGGGAAGACGTATGGATTTGTCCTTTCGAAGAGGGTCACTTGCAAGCCACTGGAAGGGATGCAAAAGGGCGAAAGCAATATCGCTATCATCCCAAATGGCGAGAGATTCGCGATCGCATCAAGTTTAATCGGATGGTTGATTTTGGCGAGGCGCTGAGTGACATTCGTCAACAGACAAATGCTCATCTCAAGCTCAAAGGTCTTCCTAGAGAAAAAGTTTTAGCGCTAGTTGTGCAGCTATTAGAAACGACATTGATTCGAGTTGGTAATACCTCCTATGCCCGCTCTAATAAGTCCTATGGTCTGACAACGTTACGCACACGACATGTAGAAATTGAAGGGCATCAGGTAGAGTTTGAATTCACAGGGAAAAGTGGTGTTGAACATCACATCGAACTCACTGATAAGCGACTAGTGAATATCATTAAAAAATGCTATGAAATCCCTGGGTATACGGTTTTTCAGTATTTAGATGATGATGGCGTGCGCCAGAGTATAGATTCAGGTGATGTCAATGATTACTTGCAGCAGCTAACAGGAGAAGACTTTACCGCTAAGGAGTTTCGAACTTGGGCTGGTACGGTCCTTACCGCTCAAGAACTCAGCAAAACAGGCACAGAAGCGATTGAAAACCTTTCTAAACGTGACGTTACTCATGCTATTAAATTAGTTGCAAAGCAGTTGGGGAATCGTCCTGCAACCTGTCAAAAGTATTATGTCCATCCCAAGATTCCTGAATCTTACCTGTCAGGAATCTTGATCCCTAAAATGAAGTCTGCATGTCAAACAATTCAGCATTTAAAGCCCTATGAATGTGCTGTTCTAGACGTTCTTACTTCATGAAGAAGTCTACTTGAATCACATGATGGAGGCAAAATATCTCTTGTAGCAGATGCTTTATCCGTACATCAATCCTATTGTTGTTTACAGCACAAATTTCAGATACTGAAATATTTTTTCAAGGAGAGAATATGGTTTCTATTCTTTTGTCCGGGCTTGTAACGGCCTTAAGTCTGCTTGTTGTTGATCTAATTGTTCCAGGTGTACAGCTAGATACAATTACTGCAACTGCAATCGCGGCGGCCTCTGTAGGCGTTGTGAATGCTTTTATTAAGCCTGCCATCAGCACCCTTGCTATACCCGTTAACTTGTTGTCCTTTGGCCTGTTCTCTTACATTGTGAATGGTCTTTGTTTCTGGCTAGCATCATTGGCTGTTCCGGGCTTCAGAGTTTCCGGCATTTTAGGTTTTCTGTTAGGACCTGTTGTCCTGTCTTTTGTCAGCACTTTCCTCAGCAAGTATTTGGCTGATAAGTACCCTCAGATGATGGAAGGCGTACCCAACAGCAATCGAGAAATTGCCGGTACCTCTAATCCAGAGATGAGCAATTTGTCGTCTTCTGAAATGGCTTCTTCTGATCTATCTACGACTGAAAGCTAGATAGAGTTTTCATCCAATGAATCAGGGCTATAGGCACATGGAGTAAAGATGCCTATGGCCTTTTTGCGTGCATTGCAATACTTCGTTTGAGGTAAACATTAGCTGAGTGCAGGATGGCACTCCTGTTGCTTTCGGTTCTTTGACTATTATGCTGTCCCCATAACGGGTTGACCATCGTTTTACCCTGTAATGGGGTGAAAATAAAAGGCGAGACCCAAGATGACGTAGGTTGCCAGCAGCAGTGTTCCCTCCAGCCAGTTTGAGCGACCATCCGAACTAATGGAGTTGGTAATCAAAACCGCTACTACGACTGCGACCAGTTCCAGCGCTTCAAAGCTAAGATCCATAGGTTGTCCCAAAACCCACCCCGCAAGTACCAAGATGGGAGCAACGAACAGAGCGATTTGCATACTGGACCCAACTGCTACTGAAACAGAGAGATCCATTTTGTTCTTCATGGCAACGGTGACGGCAGTGGCATGTTCAGCCGCATTGCCGATAACGGGCAATACAATCACACCGGTAAACAGCGGCGATAATCCCAACGCTTCAGTTGCAGGTTCCAATGCGTTGACGAGTAGTTCAGATTCAACCGCAACTGCCAGGGTCGCCACTACAAGTACTGAGATCCAAAGTATGAGGTTGGGAGCTTCTTCAGGCTGGGATACTTTGGCAGGATCGCTGCTGGCGATCGCTGGATCTACAGTTTCGTTATCTTCAAATTCCGCAGTTCCAGCATCGTAGAGATAAGTGTGGGTCTTCATGGAAAATAGCAACGTCAATCCGTAAACCCCAATTAGCACGACTGCGACAGCATCGGATAGCTTCTGTAAAGTGACTTCAGGAACGACTTCTGAAGTGAAGCCTACAGCGCTAGGAAGCAGGATAGCAATTACCGCCAAGTTCATTGCTGAGGCATTCACCCGAGCGATGACCGGCTGAAAACTTTGCTCTCGATATTTGACACCGCCTAGCAACATCGAAAATCCCAATACGAGTAAGAGGTTGCTGATGATAGAACCGACAATACTGGATTTGACAACGTCAACAAGACCTTCCTCCAGCGCAATCAGAGCAATGATCAACTCTGTGGCGTTACCAAATGTGGCATTGAGTAAACCTCCCCAAGACGGACCCAGCACAATCGCAATCTCTTCGGTCGCTGCTCCCATCCATCCGGCTAAAGGAACAATCGCTAGACCTGCTGTAATGAAAATGATAGGTTCACTCCAACCAAGATATCGAGCGGCGATTGAGATAGGAATGAAGATGAGCAGGCCATAAAAGATGAGATTTTTGATCAACATAAGTGCTGTATGAAAAGGTTGGTAGGAATAGTTCAGGCTGAAAGGCTTACCAACGCTAGCGCATAGTATAGCTTTAGCCATTGAAGCCGTTGCACCGACTAGCATTCGGGTGCTCAGCACAGCTCACTGTGTTGCCCCAGCGGAACTGGCGACGATAGCAACTCGGCGTGACTCCCTCATTTCTGGTCCTAGGAGACCTCAAGTCATACCTCCCTGGTGGAGGGAAGCCAATGCTCCCGCCGATTAGCAATACCAACACCGAATGCCATAAAGCATTAGCCTTTATCTCTCAGTTTTACGGGCTTTTTAGAGACCTTTCGGTGAGGCTTGGACTAAGGTTATTGCAGTCTTCATTTTTCGGCCCTTCGGCTAGGCGTTTGTTCTGCCTACAATCCGGCGGCAGCAGTCGCATTCTTCGTTCCTTCTGCAAAGAATTGGATCTCCTTTTAGGTCGTAGCTTCAGTCTCTTTCTGCTCAACCCCAAATCCGGCTAGCAAAACAGTTTCAAGGGGTGAGTGGTCTACAGGAGGTCGCTGATAATTCAAAATGCGGCGAATTCGTAAGGTGGGATTCACCAGTGTAATTGAGTCAACTGAAACAACTTTTGTGTAGCGAGTGGTCATTAAGAGTTCTCGCGTATTTAACCCATAGCGGAAGTGGGAAATAATGGGCCGGCTTTCTTCGTAAGCCTGATCCCGTAGGTAGTCTCCTTCTAGAAAATCATCCCGCTCTACCTTAGGGACAAAAAGCATTCGCAACTCCTGACTGACTTCTTCTCCCGTTTCGGAGACGGTATGAAATCCCAGCCGAAAACCTGGCAAATCAGCCAGCTCTGCCACATCGCCATATTGATTATCAGTCAGAACCTTTTGCTTGAGATCCTGCGTGATGGGAGCTACAGCGAATTCTGTGCGCGATCGCTCCACGTCCTGATGCGTCAGATAGTGATAGGTTCGTTCAGTTGTCCACTGACCGATGCAGCAGTCAAAAAAGTCGTGAAAGGCCCGAATATTCATGATCGCGATCGCTCCTTTAATCCGCGGAGACTCTACTGTTATGCATGGTAGGGCATTTAAAGAGTCCCTCATCAATACCTGCCGCTGAATCTATAGCCCTGTGCAGCTGAGTTAACTTCATTTCAGTGTCTTAAGGGAGTAGGAAGAGGGGAATGGGGTGTGCTCTCGTCAAACTACGTTTTTCCTAAGGGCGATCCGATTCTTCTAGACTAGATAGCTACAGCGTTTTATCTCTGCGGTAGAAGATCTCTTAAGGAGGCGGATAGTCTCATGATACGAAAGACGACAGCTGAAGACTTCGAAGCAATTTTTAATATTATTAACGATGCCGCGATCGCTTACAAAGATGTTATTCCTGCAGATCGATGGCATGATCCCTATATGTCTCGAAAAGAACTTCAGGCACAAATTGAAGATGGCGTTGGATTTTCATGTTATGCCGATGGTGATGAGCTTATTGGCGTTATGGGCATTCAAGATAAAGGAGATGTAGCGTTAATTCGGCATGCCTATGTCAGAACACAGCAAAGAAATCAGGGCGTTGGAACACGTTTACTGCGGGCATTGATCAAAGGTTCGACAAAACCCATTTTAGTGGGGACCTGGAAAGCAGCGAGTTGGGCTGTTCGGTTCTATAAAAAGAATGGTTTTTCTCTCGTTAACGAAGCAGAGAAGAATCGATTATTAAAACAATATTGGTCAATTCCAGATCGACAAGTTGAGACTTCAGTTGTTTTAGTAGATGAAAAGTATTGGCGCGATTCCTCACCGTCTTAGATTAAGACTAATGCTACAGTTTGACAGAGAGCTTACCTTCCATATCCATTGATTTCTATAGCAACAGGTTTCTACTATCAATGGTTTTTTAGGTTAATCAGATACTAAGCACTTTGGCTTATGACATCCCTGCAAAAGTTGGGTGGTATTGCAGCTTTTCTTAATGCCATTGTGGCAATCGCGACGCTGGCTATTGTGGTGTTTTTGATTCGACTTTCAGCGATCGCGGATCCAACTAAACTCAATGAGTTGGCGATTCATAACCCTCTTCCACTGCTGGTTCAAGATGGTCTGAAGTTGTTCTCCGCAGCTCTCTCAACTGTGCTGGTTCTAGCACTAGCAAGCTATTTGCGGCGGCATGATTCTGCTAACAATTCAGCAACTTTAGTTGCATCTAGCTTGGGCATACTCTCTGCTTTATGTTTGGCAGGAAATGCTGCTGTTAGTTTGTATGGCATTACTCAGGCGACAACGCTTGATGATCTCACAGAATTTAATGGGGATCAACTCAACAATTGGATTCGTTTTTTAGCGTTAGCAGCCATTGGGTTGGATGGTTTGTGGCTTTTTTGGATCAGTTGGCTCGCTCTCAAACATCGTCGACTACCTGTTTATTTGTGCTATTTTGGCTTAGTCATGGGGATGTTCAGCTTAATTCCTCCCTTAGGTCTTATTGTGCTGATCTTAGGTATATTTTGGTCGATTTGGATAGGAAACGTACTCCTTCAAGACGCCCTGACAAACGAGATATGAGAGCGAAAACCCATCAAATTTATTCAGTTTAACTAGCACTTTATTTCATCTCTCAATTTAAAGAAAAGTTGTCGAGTCATTGATTGGCCTCTAGCCTTGATGAAGGATTCTTTTTGCACTTGGGAAAGCGTTCATGGTGCAGATTGATTCAACAAATGATACGGTTTATAGAATGAATTTGACTACGATCTCAGTCTGCTGGCTTTGGAATCTAACTGTGCAGTTGACTGACGCAACTTCAAGTCTCGATAGTTAAACCTTAATATTAGGTTGGTGCAAAATTGAGTGATGTACCTTTGTCTACTGTTTTCATTAATAAAAGTGATACTCCGTTTCTTGGATCTTCGAGTAAATAAAGCGATCGCTTCTTCACTCGAATTAATGATTAGAAATCTGAAAATGCCTTTCAGAATTTATTAGCAACTTTAGACTCATGGAAACAGCAGAATCTCATCCCTTTCTATGCCATCATCTGTCTACGCAGGAGGTTCTGGGATACTTCACAAGTGATGCGGAAGCCGGGCTATCTGCAGAAGATGTGGCCAATCGCTATGAAAAGTACGGCTTGAATGAGTTAACTTTCAAGCCCGGAAAACCTGCGTGGCTAAGATTTCTGTTGCAGTTCAACCAGCCTTTGCTCTATATTTTGCTATTTGCGGGGGCGGTCAAGGCGTTACTAGGCTCTTGGACCAATGCTGGGGTGATTTGGGGCGTCACGGTTATCAACGCTGTGATTGGCTACATCCAAGAGGCTAAAGCAGAAGGGGCGATCGCGTCTCTGTCCAAAGCGGTCACGACGGAAGCTAGCGTCTTGAGGGATGGGCAACCGCTGCGGATCCCCTCACAGGAACTTGTGCCCGGAGACGTCGTGCTGCTAGCTTCTGGGGATAAGGTACCAGCCGATTTGAGACTGCTCAAAGTCCGTAACTTACAGGTAGATGAGTCAGCATTAACTGGAGAAGCCGTCCCAGTTGAGAAGTCGGTTCAGCCTTTACCACCAGACACGCCTTTAGCTGAACGCCATAATATGGCTTACGCTGGCAGTTTCGTGACCTTTGGTCAGGGCACAGGGCTGGTCGTGGCTACTGCCAATGCCACTGAAATGGGACAAATCTCCCAGTCAATGGAGCGTCAAGTGCCCCTCATGACGCCACTGACTCGAAAGTTTGCCAAATTTAGCCGCATTTTGCTTTATGCCATCTTGACGCTGGCTACTCTGACGTTCGTGGTGGGCTTGGGTCAGGGCGGGGAGTTGCTTTACATGTTTGAAGCGGCGATCGCTCTAGCAGTCAGTGCTATTCCAGAAGGGCTGCCAGCCGTTGTCACTGTTACGCTCGCGATCGGCGTCAACCGCATGGCTAGCCGTCATGCCATTATTCGCAAATTGCCCGCTGTGGAGGCTTTGGGTAGCGCAACTGTTATCTGTTCTGACAAGACCGGAACGCTGACCGAAAACCAAATGACGGTGCAGGCGATTTATGCGGGCGAGCAACACTACACGGTCAGCGGTGGCGGCTACAGTGCCAAGGGTGAAATCCGGTTAGGGACTGACACTCCGTCTAGCGATTTGGTTGAGTATGACTGGCCGCCTGCGTTACGAGACTGCCTAGTGGCCGGTATGCTCTGCAACGATTCTCAATTGAAGCAAACGGGAGAGGATTGGTCGGTTGTCGGCGATCCGACTGAGGGCGCACTGATTACCTCAGCAGCGAAGGCGGGCTTTAGTCAGGCTGGACTGGCCGCGACTCAGCCTCGCCTAGACGCCATTCCCTTTGAGTCCGAGTATCAGTACATGGCGACACTGCACGATGGCAGCCCTCGCACCATCTATATCAAGGGATCTGTTGAGGCACTGCTCCAGCGCTGCTCACAGATGATTGATCAAGGGGGCCAGGCGATCGCGATTCAACCTGAGGCCATTGAAAAAACAGTAGACAGCATGGCGGCTCAAGGTCTGCGGGTGCTGGCATTTGCCAAGAAGGAGGTCGGCTCCCATCAGCATTCGGTTGACCATGATGATATTGAAGCAGGGCTGATTTTTCTGGGTTTGCAGGGCATGATTGATCCGCCTCGCCCCGAAGCGATCGCGGCGGTTCATGCCTGTCAGGCGGCGGGCATTCGGGTGAAGATGATCACGGGTGATCATATTGCTACGGCGCAGGCGATCGCTCAGCGCATGGGGATTCAAGCCTCTTCAGACGTCACGGCTTTTGAAGGACGGCAGCTTGCGCAGATGGAGTCTCGTCAGTTGGCTCAAGCGACCGAAGACGGGGCGGTTTTCGCTAGGGTCGCTCCGGCCCAAAAGCTTCAGCTAGTGGAAGCGTTGCAGTCTAAGGGCGATATTGTGGCGATGACGGGGGACGGCGTGAACGACGCTCCGGCCCTCAAGCAGGCCGACATTGGGATTGCGATGGGCAAAGGCGGCACCGAGGTTGCTCGGGAATCAGCAGACATGCTACTCACCGATGATAATTTTGCCTCGATTGAAGCTGCTGTCGAGGAGGGGCGCACAGTTTATCAAAACTTGCGGAAGGCGATTGCCTTCCTGTTGCCTGTCAATGGTGGCGAATCCATGACCATCTTCATCAGTGCTTTGCTGGCGCGGGAGTTGCCGATTCTCTCGCTACAGGTGCTGTGGCTGAACATGATCAACTCCATCACAATGACTGTGCCCCTTGCGTTTGAGGCCAAGTCTCCGGGCATCATGCAGACTGCGCCCCGCAATCCGAACGAACCCCTGATTACCAAAACGCTCTTGCGGCGGATTTTGGCGGTGTCGCTGTTTAACTGGATTCTGATTTTTGGCATTTTCGAGTGGGCTAAATTCACGACAGGCGATATTCCCACTGCTCGTACGATGGCTATTCAGGCGCTGGTGGCTGCCCGTGTGGTTTACCTGCTCAGCATTAGTCAGTTGGGACGAAGTCTGGTAGCTTACCTGCTGGGACGAACAAGCCGCATTACGAATGCACCCTACATAGTGCTGGGTATTGTCGTGGCGATGATCTTACAGATCCTGTTCAGTCAGTGGGGCCTGATGAACATCCTGTTTGAAACTGCTCCTTTGACTTGGAATCAGTGGCTCGTTTGTTTGATTCCCATGCTGCCTATGGTGCCGTGGGCGATTTTCGCCAACCGCATCGATCCGTCCTAAACGTCTTTGAACACACAGCCTGATTTGTGTTGCTTTGAGGTGGTCGGAGTGGGAAAGTGGAAAGGTGGAATGGAGAATGGGGAGTGGGGAACAGGGTGTCCTTGATTTTGGTTAGGTGCACACTGCTCTAGATGACTTAAAAAAGGATAGCCGTTGCTAGTTCTGTGAGGACAAGACGGTGAGCCATCTAGCTATGGGCTAAGTACTTGGTTGCTATTAGGTGCACAAGCCTAGTGCTTTGCCAAAGCTAAAAATGGGAGTGGATGTAGGTTAGGCAGAACAAAGTTGGCGGAGCCTTTCCGAAGGAATAACCTAGCGCTGCCAACGGTTTTGTCGGGTTTGCTAGACGTTAACCCAACCTGGAAGAACAAGCCACAGTCCACTAGATGGCTAAAGCTATCTTTCAGGACATTGTCTCAATGCAAATCAATTGCGGTGGTTGTTGTCGTAGCGAATCCGGGCACCGGCCCAAAGCAGTTTGCTGCGTAAGGTCCGATAATAAGAATATTCCTCTGACAGGATGATGAACTGTGCCCAGAAGGGAGCGACTCTGATATCCACTCGCTGTCCGGGCCAAATGGACGCTGCCATGACGCCATCCATCCACAGTTTCGTCGCGTGGTCGGGGTCAGCCAAGGGCCAGACGCTCACCACGCAGCCAGGGGGGAGGACAAGCGGACGGCTTGACAGGCTCATGGGGCAGATGGGGGTGACAATCAGCGCGTCCATGCCGGGATGTACGATGGGACCGTTTGCTGCCACGGTGTATCCTGTTGATCCGGTCGGCGTACTCACAAGCAGGCCGTCACCTTGGTATTGATCCACCACCTCATTATCAATTTCCATTTCTAAGATGGAGGTGATCATACGGTCGGGTGAGGCAGGCTTCACGCACATTTCGTTGAGCGCAAAGTAGGGATTAGTGACTGGCTCTAAATAAATTCGACTACCTTCGAAGATCTGAGCCTGTAACATCATGCGGCGCTGCACGGCGAAGCGATCGCCCATCAGCCGTTCCCAAATGTGCTCAAAGTCGGTTTCTTCAGGCGACTCGGTCAGAAAGCCTAGGTGCCCCCCGATGTTGATAGCAAGGATTGGAATGTGGTCGGCGGATAGATTACGAGCTGCTGCTAGTGCAGTCCCGTCTCCTCCCAGAACAATAGCCAAATCAATTTTGTGTTCTGCAGACTCCAGAAAAACAGGGTAGGGGTTGTCTTTAGGGCCACTGGGACCAACAAAAGCATGACACCCAATCTTTTCCAGTTGCTCAGCACAAGCTTCTGCACGGGTCTTGCTTAAGCGGTTTCCGGCTTTGTAGGTAATGATGACCTGTTTTAGCTGCACAGTCGTGCGATCGCTCCTGCGGAATGAATGCCTCTGAAGGACGAAGGTTCACTACCATCAAAGCGCAGAGATTACCATTTCAGCAAGTTAAATTCTTCCATATCGACAGTGTCGCGGTTTCGATAAATAGCCAGCACGATCGCTAGACCGACGGCTGACTCAGCGGCAGCAATCGCGATGACAAACACTGTAAACACCTGACCCGTTGCCGTGGCCGGATCAAGGTAGTTTGAGAAGGCCATCAAGTTCAGGCAAACAGCGTTCAAAAGCAGCTCGATGGACATCAGTACTCGGATGACGTTGCGGCTAGTCACCAAGCCATAGATCCCGATGCAAAACAATGCTGCTGCCAACAAAAGAAAGTACTCTAGCTGAATCATGCTCTAAACAACTCCCCTACCCATCTCGTCATCAACCCTTGTCAAAAGTCCCTCAAGCAAAGCTACGCTCTGAGCTATACAAACCAGTTTCCGCCTATCTCAAACTAACGGAATCAGCGTTACCCTTTCACTCTTCCGAACTGGATTCTCGCCCTGCAGGAACTAGCTCACGCGGACGTTCAGGGAGTTTCAGAGCATCAGAAACAGAATCTGCTGGGCGCTCGTCTGCAATGAATTCTCGGCGAGCCAAAATAATGGCCCCAACTAATGCCATCAGCAGCAAAACAGAGGCCAGCTCAAAAGGCAACAAAAAATCAGAGAAGAAATGCTTGCCAATTAAGATAGTTGCTTCGTCACCGATAGGAATATCGGTGGAAAACTGCCAGGGCGTTCCCAGAATAACCGTCGAAAGCAGCGCAAAGAGTCCAAAACAGACTCCACTCGTAGCAGCTAAGCGAATCCAACCTCGACGCACGGGCACAAAGTCTTCTCGTTTGTTAACTAGCATGATCCCGAACAGGATCAGAATGTTGACCGCACCGACATAAATTAATATTTGAGCCGCAGCCACAAATCCAGCATTCAGGAGCACATAGAGGCCCGAAATGCTGATGAAGACGCCTCCTAACAAGAACGCTGAATAAACAATATTAGAGAGCAGGACTACTCCAAGGGCAGACCCAATCACTAAAACGGCCAACAGACCAAACGAAACGAGTTGAACTCCTTCAGCAAGTGTCACAGTGGTGACTCCATATCGACAGCAGGCTCAGACATCACTATACGATGTCTAATTCATCAAAATTCGGTTAATTTACCGATTCTTCTTTGGCTGGCTCAGCTTCTTCCAAGATTTCTTGAGGAAGCTTTCCAGCCCGACGAGATCCTTCAGGCAACTCGTGAGGAGACATAACGCCTTTCGGTAGGTAAGCCAGTTCTCGTAAAGGCGTAACCATAGGATCCTGAGTTACCTTGTACGGCAAGCGTCCCATCGCTACGTTGTCATAGTTGAGTTCGTGGCGATCGTACGATGCCATCTCGTACTCTTCAGTCATTGATAGGCAATTCGTGGGGCAATATTCCACGCAGTTGCCGCAGAAGATGCAAACGCCGAAGTCAATACTGTAATGATTGAGTGTTTTCTTCTTCGTTGCCTTGTCGAATTCCCAATCGACCACTGGCAAGTTGATAGGGCACACCCGCACACAAACCTCGCAGGAGATACACTTGTCAAACTCAAAGTGAATTCGTCCCCGATACCGCTCAGAGGGGATGAGCTTTTCGTAAGGGTATTGAACTGTGACTGGTCGCCGCCGCATATGGTCGAAAGTCACAGACAATCCCTGACCAATAAACTTGGCAGCTTGTACGCTTTCTTTTGCGTAATCGCCAACCTGCTTTAAAAAGTTCAGCATGGATCTTATCTAACGTTAATGACTACAGATGACTACAAACGAATCGTGAATTGCTAACCCTGTTCATCCCCCAAAGGCTACAGGGAAGGTGATTTTCAAAGCAGCCGTTAACAGCAAGTTGACCAATGAAACGGGCAACAAAAACTTCCACCCCAAATCTAGAAGCTGGTCAATCCGAACTCTTGGAACTGTCCAGCGCAGTAAAACTGCTAGAAAGACTAGGAAATAGGCTTTGACAACCGTCATCATAATGCCGATCGCTGCCGTGATGACTTGCAACCAAGGAGTTGTCTCACTCACACCCAACAGATTGGCAAGCCATTCTACAGAAACCGGGAACTCCCAGCCGCCTAAATAAAGAACAGAAAAAATCAGCGCTGACAGTACCAAGTTCACATATGAACCGACGTAGAAGAGGCCAAACTTCATGCCCGTGTATTCAGTCTGATAGCCTGCAACCAGCTCTTCCTCAGCTTCCGGCAAGTCGAAAGGCAGACGCTCACATTCGGCTAGAGCCGCCACCCAAAAAATTAGAAAGCCAACGGGCTGTCGCCAAACATTCCAGCCCAAAATGCCGTAGCCCGATTGCTGCTGCACGATATCAATAGTGCTAAGGCTGTTGGACATCATCACGATCGCTAACACCGACAGGGCTAGAGGCACCTCATAGCTGATGGATTGAGCCGCTGCCCGCAAACCGCCAAGCAGAGAGTACTTATTGTTAGATGAGTATCCAGACATTAGTAAGCCGACGGGCGTAATGCTGGACAGAGCAATCCATAGGAAAATGCCTACTCCAATGTCGGTGATGACCATGTTCTGGCCGAAAGGCACAATTAAATAGGATAGAAAGACGGGAATAACAACCAGCGCAGGTCCCAAAGTAAATAGAATTGGGTCGGCCTTCGAGGGCACAATATCTTCTTTGAACAGGAGTTTGATACCGTCTGCTGCCGCTTGCAACGTTCCTAATGGCCCAGCATATTCAGGACCAATACGCTGTTGAGCCGCCGCCGAAATCTTTCTTTCCAACCATACCGTCACAAAAATACTGACCGTCGCGGCGATTAGTATCAGCGCCATTGGCAATGGCAACCACAGTGCTTTAGCCGCACCGCTTGGCAGACCCAACTGAGTCAGCAGCTCAACAAAACTTCTCTGAAGATCGATTCCCTGGCCCATGCGAAAGCCTCAATATGTCAGCAGCGATAAGTAAACATTGCGTTACGGTTATCAGTATATCGCCCGTACGCCAAGGCATGACGCTTTCCTGATAGGAAGATCTGTCAATGGATATAGAGCAGACGAATAAGTCAAAAAAGATCAGCGTTGCCACGAGAGAGGCCATGCCAGAATAGAAATGACGCACAACCAAATGTAGTAGGGGGACTTGATTGGAGATCACTTTTTTGGGGACCAGCTCTGGAGTACCAACGCGATCGCGCAATGTCTCCAGCGTGGCGTTGCGGCTGCCTCAGCGCAGCGAAATTTGGCTCTTTGATTGTGGTGAAGGGACTCAGCATCAGTTCCTTCGCAGCGAGTTCAAAGCCAGCCAAATTCGCCGCATTTTTGTAACCCACATGCATGGTGATCACATTTTTGGTCTGATGGGACTGTTAGCCAGCTGTGGGCTAGCAGGAAACCCTCAGCAAAAAGTCGATATTTACGGCCCCCCCAAACTCAACGACTATTTGCAGGCTTGTCGCCGCTACTCGCAGACCCATTTTTCGTTCCCGATTAAAGTTCATACCGTGAAGCCGGGAGACGTCTATGAGGATGGCGAGTTTAGAGTCACCTGTACCTTGTTAGAGCACCGGGTGCCTGCTTATGGCTACCGGGTGGATGAAAAGGATCGCCCTGGTCGTTTTGATGTGAAGCGGGCACAGTCTATGGGCATTCCTCCAGGCCCCATCTACGGCAAGCTCAAGAATGGAGAAGTGGTGACGCTGCCAGACGGTCGTCGAGTTAACGGCAAGGATTTATGTGGACCAACTCTCCCAGGTCGCAGCATGGCCTATTGCACGGATACGGTTTTTTGTGAGCAGGCTGTTGAGCTAGCTCAAGGCGTTGATGTGTTGATTCACGAGGCGACGTTTGCCCATCAGGATGCTGAAATGGCCTATCAGCGCTTGCACTCGACTACCACGATGGCGGCGCAAACGGCTCTACTCGCCCAGGCGAAGCAGCTGATCATGACTCATTTCAGTCCTCGCTATGCTCCAGGCAATACCATTCAGCCTGAAGATTTGCTGTCTGAGGCTCAAGCCATTTTTCCTAATACAGCGATGGCGAAGGACTTCAGCACCTATCTAGTTGAGCGTGTGGAACCTGCGTCTTTGGTGGCTTCTTAAGATCTAGTCCACTACGGCAGAAATAGGCTCACCATTCAAAACACTGAGAAAGCTTATCTGCCTTAGTTTTGTAGAGCTTTGCTCTTCTCGCAGAATATTCTGAATTTTGTAGGGCTTTGCCCTTCCCAGAGGATATTTTGAAGACCGCGTAGCGGTATTAGTCGTTAGTTGCTTGAGCGATCGCCAAACGAATGCCAAAGAAGATGAGTACGGTCCCCATAATTCGTTCAAACCAATGAGATATCGACAGGAATGTTCGCTTCACCGTGCCTTGGGAGACGACTGTTGCAACAAATAGGAGCCAGCACAGTTCAATCCCCACAATCGTGCAGCCGTAGATGATTTGAACGATTAAGGGTGTCCCTGGACGAATAATTTGAGTGAACAGTGCCAGAAAAAACAGTGTTACTTTCGGATTCAAGAGGCAGGTTATCAACCCGCTGCGAAAGGCTGTTCCGGCTTGTGAACTCGGTAAGTGGGGCGAAAGGGGTGCCTGCACTAAACTGTTTGACCGTTTCTCAGCCTTGAGAGATTGGATGCCAATAACGATGAGATAGGCTGCACCAAGCCACTTGATGACATTGAACAGCAGAATTGATTTGGAGATCAGAACGCCAATCCCAACGAGCCAAAGACCAATATGAGTGCAGTCTCCGATCGCGATACCTGCTGCGGTGAAAATTCCAGCCTGTCTAGAGCGAGTGACGCTATTACGGATTGTCAGAAAGAAGTTGGGACCCGGCGTCATGATAACGAGACATCCAGCTACAAATATCGTTAACCAGTCGCCTAAAAACTGCATTATGTTGACCTGATAGTGCTGACAGAGGATTGACGGGTATGGACCGTGACGAAAACAAGGCGGTGGGCCGTTTGGCGATGCGCAAGTTTCAAGATGCTATTGGGTGCATTAGCCTAGAGGGTTAGAGCTATATTCTCATCAAATCATCAACCCATGACTAAATGCATTTTGATTGTGGATGACGAAGCTGACGTGCGGGAGGTCACTAAACTGGGCCTCGAAATGGGAACTGATTGGACAGTATTAACGGCAGCTTCGGGAACCGAGGCAATTGCCATTGCAGTTGAAAACCAGCCTGATGTCATCCTGCTCGATATGATGATGCCTGACATGGATGGGCGCGCAACCCTGAAACAGCTGAAAGCAAACGGTGCCACTCAAGCTATTCCCGTTATTTTAGTAACCGCCAAAGCTCAGCAGTCTACTTTGCAAGATTTTGAGGATTTAGACGTTGCGGCGATCGTCGCAAAACCCTTTCGCCCTCTTAAGTTAGCTCCCGAAATTAGCAAAATCTTGAACTGGACGTAGCGTTAAAGAGTGACAGGCTATTGACGCGATCGCCATTTTTCCTTAAAGCGACCCTTATCCAACATCTAGATCCCTCTCCCACACTCCCCCTCTGTCATACCGCTTTCTTCTCCTTTTCCTCTCGGCCATTTCTCGATTCGTTCTTATCGTGCAGAGTGTTCCAACGAATTGATGATCGGCTGTTTATAAGGAGGTTCCATGCGGTCCATTTCCATGTCACGCTACCGTAACGCTCTGCCACAGCTATCCAACCACCTATTTCTGACGGATGGTGGCCTCGAAACTACGCTGATTTTCCACGAAGGACTGAACTTGCCAGAGTTCGCCGCTTTCGATCTGCTTAAGGATGCCTTCGGCTATCAGGCGCTCCTGAAATATTTTCGGACCTACGCTCAGTTGGCCCAATCTTATAAAGTGGGCTGTGTTTTGGAAAGTGCTACCTGGCGAGCGAGCCTTGATTGGGGAGAAAAGCTGGGATATTCTCGACAGGCGATCGCTGAACTCAATCACAAGGCGATCGATTTGCTTTACGAAGTTCGTGCTGAATATGAAACGGCGTCTACCCCTGTCGTCATCAGCGGCTGCATCGGTCCCAAAGGGGATGGCTACAGCCCAGACATCCGGCTCGATACAACCGCAGCCGAAAACTACCACACCTTTCAGTCAGCCATCTTCAAGGAAGCAGGAGCTGACCTGATTACGGCTGTCACCATGAATTATGTGGAAGAAGCGATTGGTATCGCACGAGCCGCCAAGCTGCAAGAGATGCCTGTGGTGATTTCGTTCACAGTAGAAACAGACGGCTGTTTGCCCACGGGACAGTCATTGAAGGAGGCGATCGCTCAAGTTGATGCCGCTACGCAAAATTACCCCAGCTACTACATGATCAACTGCGCCCATCCCTTCCACTTTGCCCATGTCCTGCTGTCCCGTGAACTTTGGCTGAATCGCATTGGTGGTATTCGCCCCAATGCCTCTATTCAGAGTCATGCTGAATTGGATGAGGCGGAAGAACTGGACGAAGGGAACCCCCAAGCTTTGGGTGCCCAATGCGTAGCCCTGAAAAATAAACTCCCTAATCTACGGGTTTTGGGAGGATGCTGCGGTACCGACCATCGCCACGTTGCCGAAATCTTTGAGGCTTTTCAAAAGGCATCAAACGTCCTGGACCTCGCAGAAAAGGTGTTTGGTTGAGTATTCTCAAGCTTTGGGGGATTATGTGTCGGGTTGCATCCCTTTGCTCTTCTGCAACCGGAATGATGCTGCGTGCTCCATCCGAGCTAGAAACACCTACACTGCTTCGAACCAGGGTGCCGTCAGCTCGATGATGCCGTCATAGTCATACTGCTTGACCTTTTGCGCTAGGTGTTCAGATAAGGTTGAATGGGGCTCAGGAATGGCTTGAATGTATTGCCACAGCAGCGTTGCATCTGCTTGTACGGCTGCTTCATGAAGCTTCTGAATCCACTCTAGTGGCATCACGCCTATGGATATTGGGGCAAGCACTGCTTCAGTGGACAAGTCAGTCAGTTCATCAGTTGCTGCTTGATACACGTATTGAACCCCTAAATAAGTCGCTAGCTTCTCAAAAATGACTCGTTCTTGAAACGGTTTCCGCACAAAGTCGTCACATCCTGCCGCTAGGACAGCCTCTCGTTTTTCTTCGAAGACGCTGGCGGTGAGGGCAATGATTTTAGTGGGGGAGCGGGGAAGTGGAGTTTTGGCCTCTGGCTCCTGACTCTGGACTTCTGATGTCTGATTTTGGTTGGTTTCTAGAGCGCGAATTTGGCGGGTTGCTTCGTAACCGTCCATGACGGGCATTCGCATGTCCATCCAGATGAGGTGGGGCTGCCAGGTTTGATAGCAGGCGATCGCGTCTTTGCCATTGATGGCTTCTTCGATTCGAAAACCGACTTGCTCTAGCAGCGTCCGAATGACTAGGCGGTTATCAGGATGATCATCAACGACGAGAATTCGGTAGTCTTGCTGCCCAGGAGCCAGACGAATCACTTTTCGATAGGGGCTGGCGTCAATGACATCAGCTTGCTGTGAGAATGAGGCTTGAATCTGAAATGTAAACCGGGTGCCCTGATGTACGATGCTCTCGACCTGAATGTCTCCTCCCAAAAATTGAATGAACTGACGGCTGATTGCTAGTCCTAGGCCCGTTCCGCCCTTACTGTAATCAATAGAACGGGATTGGATGAAAGCGTCGAAAACGGTGTCTAATTCACTGGCTGGAATACCTTGTCCCGTATCTTCCACTTCAAATTCCAACGTGAAGCATTCCGGCTGGGAATTTGAGGTGTGCAGGAGTTCTACCATCCTGACGCGCAAGGCCACATGTCCAGCCTGAGTGAACTTGATGCCGTTTCCCAAAAGATTGATCAGAATTTGACGTAGCTTACCCTCGTCGGTGCAGATAAATTGCGGAACTTTAGGTCCGCGCTCAAAAACAAGCTGTACTCCTTTGGCCTGAGAGCGTAACCGCATCATCTCTTCTAAAGTATCCAAGAACTGATAGAGGTCAACTGGCTGGGCGTTTAGCGTGAGCCGTCCCGCCTCAATCCTCGACATTTCGAGGACATCGTTGATTAAGGCCAACAGATGTTCGCCGCTACGATTGAGAATTTTTAAGTGTCTCTGCTGATCGCTGGTCAGGCGATCGTCACGTAACAAGACCTGGGCGAAACCAATGATGGCATTGAGGGGGGTACGTAGCTCGTGACTCATATTGGCTAAAAATTCACTCTTAGCACGGTTGGCCGCATCGGCTGTTTCTTTTGCGGCTTGCAGGTCTGCGGTCCTTTGCTGCACACGCTGTTCCAATTCTTCATTGTTGCGAGCGAGTGCCTGGAAGGAATTTTGCAGCTGCTCTCCCATGTTGTTAAATGAGTCAGTCAAGGTTTCTAGTTCGCGGATGCCTTGGGTTTCAACGTGCAGGGTTTCCACATCATCAATTGGCTTTTCCTGAGTGCTGCGGGCCAAAACCTGACTCATGTGACTGAGTTGTAGGATGGGGCGGGTGATGTATCGAGCGGTCAACACGCCGATCGCAGTGGCGATCGCCAAAGCCCCCAAACACAGCAAGATAGTGGTACGGGTATTAGCTTCGATCTGCTCCATAAAGTCCGCTTCGGGCACGACCACCACAATGAACCAGTCAATTCCCCGCTGGTCGGCAAACCTAGATACCTGAACAAATTGCTTCTGCCGCTGAGTCACAAAATTGAGTTGAGTGTGGTCCTGTAAAGCATTGATCTCAACCGTATCCGCCAAAAACCGAGCCGTCTGTCTAGTCAACGGATGATCACTGTTAATTGCTGGCGTTCGTTCAAGAATGTTGCTGAACTTGATTTTGTATGGCTTCTCCTGCGTAGACGTGGCAATCAAGATGCCTTCACTGTCCATCACAAAAGCCTGTCCCGTTTCACCAATATGCAGACTTTGCAAGAACTGACCAATATCGTCTAAAGAAAAATCAACGCCTGTGACTCCCATAAGGTCCCCGGCGTTGTCATAAACGGGCAATACGGCACTGACAATGAGTTGAGGAATTCCAACACTGCCGTAGATATCGCTCCAAACAGCTCCTTCGGCTTCCACCGCTGCCTGAAAGAAGGGGCGATCGCGAGCATCATAGACTTGAGGATTGACGCGAATGAGGTTTTGGCGGTTACCGCGATCGTCCAGCGAGAAGTAATTGCCGAGAAAGTTAGTGGACCTATCGTTGACCACGACTTGCAGATCATCTTCCAGGGTCTGAGTCACACCAATAAAGGAACCGTCCACCGCACTGCCGAAATACAGCCATGTGACATCGTCTAGGTATTGAATTTGTCGCCACAAATAGCGCTCACTCACAACATCTTGAGTTTGTAAATCGCTCCGACGCACCGCATCAGCATTGACCTGATTAATCAGGTGGGGAATCTTGGAGTGCTCTGCAAGCCGTTCTTGAATGCGATTCGAGATTTCTTGTCGCAACTGGGAGGCAACTTCGTTAACTGCTCGCTGTCCGTTCCTCAGGGAAATGTACCCCGTCAATCCTACGGCTAAAAAAATCTGCAACACAAAGGGATAGACCAGCGCCGAGCGCAAAGATATTTGCCCCGAAAGCTGCTTTAAATTTGATTTCAGGTTCTGAGGTGTCATTGCAGTTTGAGCCTACTGCTTGAAGGTTCATCATATGCGGCGAGTCAGAAGCTGGCTCTCTTCCGTTGACACAGAGCAATCAAATTAAAGTGTAGTACGTTCAAAATGGTGCGGACTCAAAATTTAGATACTCAATAACTTCAGGGGATTGAGAGATTTCAGGTGTCTAACAGGTGAAACCAACAATCAATAACATCAACAGGACTTACGCAGTTGCATCCGGCTTTGGCCCCTTAATCCCCAAATATGGGGAAGCCGGATGCAACATCCCCCAAAATTGGGGGATGCAAGGGGGCCATGCGTAAGTCCTAATCAATTGAATTCAGAACTTATCCTATGGGACGCCAATACTAGAACTCATGTAATTTGCTGCAATGAGTGAGCGACTCAATTCGAACATCTCTCTACTCCGATGTCATCTCCGAGCTACCAATATCATCCAGGTCAGCAAAGTCGAAGGTTTCGGCTGCCTGCACGTCTAGCTCACCTTCCGCTAGTTCAGACGTTGCCATACTAGTAGGGTCTGCCGGGGCATTGTCTGAGTAGGTGATAGCTGGTAATCCAGCCCCTTTTAAGCCTTTTGAGATACGCTCTGGACTACCTGGAAAAACGACGAACAGAGGGCGAACGATATCTGCGCCCTCACTGAGAAGATATTGGTAACGAGCGGGCAGCAGCCATTCATAGCCGCGATCGAACAAAATTTGCGTTTGTCGCCAGCGCATCAGCAGGTCAGAGAAATCTTCGTTGGGTCGATGAATGAATACGCAGATTTCGATGCCTGTTTTGATTTTCCATTCTGGGTCACACATCAATAGCGCAACATCGCAGGGGAGCAAGACGGACTCGCCTGCAGTAAGCTGCATTCCAGCGTGACCTGTTGGCTGAATAGGGTTGCGGACTCGAATGACCGGAAGAGGGATGGTGACAACGCTTTCTTTAGGGCGTCGCATACTGGGTATGGCTTCTAGATAAGGGCGATGCTGCTTTAGAAGGGCGATCGCACCAACATAGTTGCTACAGGTAGTAAGGAGGTTCTCGTACTGAACCTGCTGAATCGTCATAACGCCTCCGGTAGACTGATGCGTCATAGCAATTTTAGCGAACGGTTCTGGGGAGGTGGGGGTGAGGAAGTAAACGGGTTAGAGGATGATCTTATGATGAGAGTCAGGAATCTTTGGCTTGTTAACTCGTTTTGATTTCTGGTATGCCGCAGAACCTGCCTCCGACAGAGCTCATTTTGAATCATCCTCGACGATCGCTGGGGCGTCTTTATCTGGATGGGATGCCGCAGCCAGGGTCTCAGGTTGTCTTTGGTGATCGAGCCTATACGGTGCTGGAGCGACGTCATCGGTACCAATTTCAGGCCAATCGCTATCATCTCCACAAAATCGACCTTTACGTGCAAGCGACCAGCCAGTTGAATGAGAAGAGCCAAGTGGGCGATCGCTGGGTGCTGGGAGATGCGAGCTGTCGCTATAATGCTCACTCTGAGCTAGTACGGTGTGCCGTAAATCCAGAGGGGCCATGCAGCATTTGTGATCACTATGCGCGGAGAGAATAGGCAGACTGAAACGCGCGCATTGGGCTGAAAGGTGATCCCCTCGCCGTACAATACGGGCTGAGTAATCGTGATAAGGCGGGCGATTTGCGATGGCTAAAGGGCCTTCTTCGTGGATGCAAGATTTGGGACGTATTGTCTCCTTATGGGGGGTGGCGATCGCGATCGCAGTGGTGTGGGTCATCCTAGACCGCAAGCCGCCTGCTTGGGACCAAGCAGAGCATTTATCCCTTTCAATGAATCACTGGTGGCTGCTGACTCACAGCAACTGGCTTTCAGCAGAGGGCTTGAGGCAGATGTGGCTCCTAACGCCCAAGTATCCGCCAGTTTTTTATTGGGTGACAGCCAGTATTCATATGCTGCTGGGGCCAGGACCCAATATTGCCATGCTGTCGAATGCGGTCTTTGCCTTGCTGCTGCTGATAGCGACCTACGGGTTAGGACGACATCTTTTCAGTCCCCAAATCGGGCTGTTAGCGGCTGGACTGACGCTGTTGATGCCGCGTCTATTGCAGACAGGACTGGATTTCCAGCTCGATTTTGCAGTAACGGCTCTGGTAGCGGTGAGTTTCTGGTGCCTAACGGTTTGGCGCGACGCTGATCAGGGCTGGCGGCAGTGGTTGTGGATTGTTGCCTTTGGTCTGAGCTACGGCTTGGCGCTCATGACAAAGCAGTCGGCGCTGCTGTTTCTAGCAGTGCCCATCGTGTGGGTCAGTCTGACCTCTCTGTTCAACCGACGTTGGGGGCGTCTGCTACAGCTCTTTGTAGGCGGCATGATTACCTGCGCGGTGATGGCTCCCTGGCTTTCGGTGAATTGGGTTTTCCAGTTCAGCATCCTGGAAAATACGAACGTGCGATCGGCTCAAGTGGAAGGGGATCCCATGCTCAACACCCTGGCCGCTTGGACCTACTATTGGCAAGATTTGCCGTCTGCGGTGTCTTGGGTCTTGTTGATCGTTCCCCTAGTGGGGCTGGTGTTTTGGGCCTTTGGATTACTGCCGGGTCGTCGCTCTTCGTTGATGTTGGATGGTACACCATCAGGTCGTTTCTGGCTGTTGACTTACATTGTGGGGTCTTATGTGCTGTGGTCAGCGATCGTCAACAAAGACCTGCGGTACATTGCCCCGTTCTTGCCAGCTTTAGCGGTTCTGTTTGCTTGGGGACTGGCTTGCTGGTGGCGTAAGTGGCCCTGGGTGACCTATGCCACCTACATTCTGGGGGCGCTGGTCGCTCTGCTGACCATTTTTCCCGTTGGGTTTCCATTAGCGACACAGCTAGCCGATACGTTGGCCCCCAATGCGGCATTTTATCCCTACCTGGGTGAACCCTATCCCCACGCCGAGATCGTAGAGCACATTGCTCAAGCTCAGCCCTATCAGCTTTCGACGGCAGGCGGTCTACAGTCCACAGTTGCCGTGAATCAGCACAACATCAGCTATTACGGCAAGCTGGTGGACTATCAGGTGTATGGGCGACAGGTGGGCAGTCGACCTAGTAAGCATGACTTGGATATGCGATCGCTCTCTTGGTTTTATGCTCAGGGCGACCCGACGCAACCCTGGCCTCCAACCGGAGAAGACGAACAGTCTCAGCTCGTGCGGAAGCTGGAGAGCAACCCAGCATTTGCGGTGGATCGGACTTGGCCATTGCCCGACGATACGCAGCTCTATCTCTATCGCCGTCAGGAATTCCCTGTCACAGTGACGGCTCTACCTGAGAGTGCTTGTTCTACAGAAACGCCGCGTTTAAGCCGCGTGGAGATGCCTGAACAAGGGCCTCCCGGTCAACCCCTGCCGATAACCTACGAATGGACAGGACGCTGGCACGCCTTACGGAACGGTCTTGTTCTCCTGACTTGGGAACCAGAGACAGCGACCCTGCCTGCTGATACCCGACCCTGGATTCACGATCACGGCATCGGCTTAGGAACCCTACGCCCCCATCCCATTCAGCCGAACCAAACTAGCCTCAGCGACGCTGATATTAATCCTGAGGGTTGCTTTCAGGTGACAGAGCGAACGGCAACGTTTCCCCCCGAAACGCTAGTTGCTGGGGAGTATCGTTTAGTGGGAACGTACGTCAATATGCTGGATAAGTCCTCTCAGACGCTTGACATTCCCACGACTTCAGTAACGCTCAACCCTGAAGCCCCGTCAATTCCAGCCCCTGAATTAGACTGGGTGACGCAACTCCGCGAAGTCAGTCGTCTGCTGCCTCAAGGTCCTGATTTTCTAGACGAGGTGTTTGATCCTATCGGACGTATCAATCTCTATGATCCCATTCAAAACTACACGGTGCAGGCCGAGCAGAGTTTGCAGCTACGCTGGCAGGCTAATCCAGAGCGGGTGAACTATGGGTATGGTTTGGTGTTGTCTCAGGTGTTGCAGCTCAAGGTGGATGAGGCGATCGCTTCCCTCCAACAACTCGTTCAGCAAGATGCTGATAATCCCTACGCCCATGCCTATCTAGGATTCGTCAATCTGTATGCTTTTCGACCTGGTGCTGCTCAAAATGCCTTGCAGCCGGCTCTGGAGATGGCTCCAGATTCCCCTGAAATCCAGGGATTGAGCGCTCTCGCATCTTTATTCCGAGGCAACCTATGGGGTGCATGGCAGAAAGGTCGAACTGCGATCCGTTTAATTGAGTAGATCGCACAAGGCCCTGTCAGCCTGCACTGCAGTAGCCATTGAAACTCGTGACGATTTCAGATTCATTATTGGCTAGCGTTTCAATATTTTCAGACGCACCAATAGTATCGTCTCGCAGCAAGCCTAATTTCTCAGAAAGTTCGGCTTCAGACTCTGCTTTGGCAACCTCATCCATGGCATCGCTAATCACGGTCAAGGCCTCATTTAGGCCAGAGAGAACATCGACATAGTCTTGCTGATATGTCATCAGTTCAGCATCATCAAAGGGTAAAGCCTGTAGATCAAACGCCATGTTGCTCAAGGTGCCCATGACTTCATCCACTGCGTCCACATAGTGCGATGCGGCTAGGGTAATGTCCTCCACAGTTTCCGCAGCTGAAGCATCACGAGAGAAATTGTTGATTTCTGCTTCAAACGCCTCAAAAACCTCTCCATTGCGGTTGATGATCTCGGCAAACTGGTTGCATTCCTCTACGGACAGCCGAGACTGGGCTTGAGCAATTTGAACAGGGTCCAACAACAGTAAGCCAATGCCTGTCCCTAAAGAGGCGGTGATGATCTGACGCAGGACGTGGCTGGAAGAAATCTTGGAAATCATAACAGGGTTGTCAATTTCAACGTTTCGGTGGGGAAGGTAGCATCAGCAGACTTGGGGTGTACGCGAATGATGAACACGGCCTTGCGATCGCACGTCTTTGCTAAATGTGTCTCCTCTGTAACGGGATACCACTCTAACGGAAAACAAAACCGATTGTAGAGGCTGAAGAAAATTTCGTGGGTCTCTAACAAATTGGCAGCTAGCTGAATTTGAAGCCGCTCCCCTGTCTTCAATGCGCCGTAGTGAAACTGCGTTTCGGGATTGGGGACGGGCAAAAAAACATCACGAACAAACCTAGCAGGCAGCCATTGCCGAAACCGCAGTAGCGGATAGACGTAGCCATTCAGGCAAGCGTGGATCACGCCCTGACGCTGAATGAGGTCGCGATAGAAACGGTTAGCATCTGGGGGAGCCGCAAGTTGCTTGGCCGCTAAAGCCTCCTGACCATTGGCTCGAATGGTCGGCAGCGTTAGCGGGTCAGACCAGTGGTAATGCCGCAGGCCCACCAGATAACGACCTGGTGGTAGCTTGACAGTTTCCCACTCGTTTTCGCCGGAAATCGTGAGGGAGCTGATATTGGCATGGGTTGTGTAATCGCCCAGAGTGTAGAACACAGCAGTCCAAGTGGGGGTGGACTGAGCGATCTCGCTGACGTTGATGCTCAGCGACTCCGTAACATTAAACGGACCCGCTAAACCAATGAGTGAGTGAAGGTTCCAACGAGCACGACTCATTGCCCACAGTAGTTTAATTGGCTTCGCCAAAAATTCGGCAGAGATAGTTTGCCATTCCGGTTGTTCTTGCTTATTCATGGGATTGTAGTAGCGTCCCAAGTTGGTCAGCACCGCTCGCAACACCCGTGAAAACAGGAAGGACAGCACTCCTAGGGGTATCTCCCAAAGCGCGTCCAATTCAAAATTAATCTTTCGGGTGCGATCGCTCATTCCCTTTCCCCGTCTCATAACCCGCACTATTGTCTCTCAATTCTCGAAAGGCGATCGCAATAAAATTTGGTGTCTAGCAAAAGCGCATTGGCGAAGCTTCTCGAAATAGAAAGTGTAAGATTGCGCTTCCTCGGGTCATTGTGTGGCAGTGCTCAGCTTTCTCAGGAAGCGATTAAGCCAGATTTATTTTGCAGTCAGGAATAGCTCAGCAGAGGACCGCACTATAGAACTCAAGATGATTGAAACAACAAATCAAAAGGAGTTCAACTCTTCCTCTCTAACTCAAGTCCACTCCAGTTACACCAACTTCCCGCTCCCTTGATGCTTGTGTTGAGGGAGCTTTATTCAAGCTTGGTGCCCGAACTCCGGCGACGACGTCAATCATCTCTAGGGCACCAGGGGCCTCAGCTCTCCGGGGTTGAGGCCTTTCTCCACAATACAAAGTCGCTTTGCTCAAGTTCAAATGGACTCCACAAACATCACGCTACCAGCTGCCATCGGAACCCTATCCGACCAATTTTCTGCATAGCCTTTTGCGTTCACCGAATAGACTTAATGGTTTGCTAGAATCCAGCCAACCGCTCTCCTTCCAAAAGTCTATGTTTTCTTGGCCGCGCGTACCGCCAACCGACCCGTCGCGATCGCCTC
>NZ_JAQMUB010000088.1 GCF_028330965.1 Oscillatoria sp. CS-180
AAGTGATGCACGAGCGCAACGCTCACAACTTCCCGCTCGACTTGGCTGCGGCTGAGGCTCCCGAAATCATCGGTTAGTCCTCGACCCTCAGCTAGTCTGAGATAGAACAAATCGAAGCCCCCTCTCACGAGGGGGCTTTTTTCGTTTAAAGCCCTTGCTATGTATTGAGTTGCAAAGAGTAGAGGTGAAATGGCTGAGCCTGAATCTAGGTCCCAAAAACTACATCGCAGAAAAATAGTACGATTAGACCAACTTGGAGGGTTTTCTAACTTTCCGGCTCCTGGCGATCGCCCTAAAATTAAGACAGTGTCATTCAGGTTCGGTTGATGACTTCTCAGCAAGTGCGCAGCAGCAATCCCCTAAATGAAGACGGCATTGTTACTGAATTGGACATCAGCCATTTGGTAATCGAGGATGATGAGCCAGTGGACAATTTTCAGTCGGCGCAGCAGCAGCGTCTATTGGTGGAGCCGCTCTACAGCAGTGAGGCATTACCTCGTCCTTTTTTAGCCGATGCCAATGTCGGGCTGTTTTATAAGCTACAGGGTGATCCCATCGTTCCCGACACGATGGTTAGCCTAGGTGTGCAGCGAGCCAATGATTATGCTCAAAAGCGAGATCGCTCCTACTTTGTGTGGGAATTTGGCAAAGTCCCTGATGTGTGTGTCGAGATTGTCTCCAATCAAGAAGGCAGCGAAATAATCCTGGATAGAGCTTCGCAGCGTAAGGGGAAAACACAGAGCAAACGAGACATTTACGCTCAGATTGGCGTACCTTACTATGCGGTCTTTGATCCGCTTGAGTACATTCAGGATGCCAATCGCATGGAAGGATCTCTCTTGCGAGTGTGGGGGATCTCGCCCAGCGGATATCAAGAGCTGACAGGTGCAGAGCGATTGAGACAGCCTGGACAGTTTGTCTGGTTAGAAGGCGTCGGCATCGGGTTAACGCTTTGGGAAGGGCAATTTGAGGAGGCGATTACTCGACTTTGGCTGCGATGGTGCGATCGCAACGGAGATGTAATTCTTACCGGGGCAGAAGGCCAAGCGGCTGAGCGACAAAGGGCCGAAACAGAGCGACAGAGAGCTGAAACAGAGCGACAGAGAGCTGAAACGGAGCGGCAGAAGGCCGAACGATTGGCGATACGGCTACGTGAAATGGGTATTGATCCCAACGAGATTTGATTTCATTGCGTCCACGCTGAAACTTATGACAACTCAAGATCCTGGTTGATCTGCCATGAATTTCAGTCGCCGATAAAAATTATCCTCAAAGGTTTCTGTCTAAATATGTCCGTTTCTCTCCAAAGCGTGTCGCTTATTTCCTGATCAGCCATGCAATCGCCCCCTTGCTTCGACCCCATAAAGTATCTATTTTGACTTGCTCTCAGGGATCAAATGACTTATCATCAGCAACCATAGCTGCCTCCGTGCAGCTTGCTGTCCCCGAACGTTTAGTCGGCGGCACTGGCAAGTGGTAGGACACAAACCAGCGCCTAACCCATAGACAGATCCAGCCTGTCGTACGGGCTTTGCCTATTTTAGGTCGCCCCACCGAAGCGCTTCGTCTAAGGGCGACTGAATCTTCGGGGATTCCAACCCAATCCAATCCTTTGGAGGAATCCTCGTGATTACCATTCAATATTTCTTGCCGTCTCATCACACTGAGGCGGCACCGCCGTCGCTGTCGAGTAATCCTACTCGTCCCCAGCGACGACACAAACGCCTGCGCCTGTATCTCGTCGGCACTGAAGCGGACACCCAAAGCGCCATTGATCTGTTCCACCTCCGAAACTGCATCGAGCGCATCGAGTGGAGTCCCAAAATCGACGTGCCGGAGAACGGCGTGCTGATTCGGCAGGATCCGGGAGATGTGTTGCGGTACTTGCAGCGAGATCGCCTGTTTGAGTGATGATTTGAAGGCGATCGCTCCTAAGCGATCGCCTTCATCATCGATCCCCCTAACCACTGTTAGGAACAGCCTCTCTCCCTTGAAAACCAAGGCAAAGAGGCTGTTGGGATATAACAAAAACTCAAGCAATCAGCACGATTTACCTACGACTTACCAAAGCGACTTATTTTGTTGACGTATGGTTTTGGTGATCTGCTTCCATCGGCGTTTTGTGTTTTGGCGAACATGACTATCCTGCCGCTGTTCAATCCACTGTTGCTCTCGCTGAAGCTTTTGATAGCTCTGCAATCGTCGTCGATCAAGAGTGCCAAGGGCGATCGCTTCCTGCACGGCACATCCTGGCTCTGTATCATGCTGACAATCCCGAAATTTACAGTTTTCCGCAAGGGCTTCGATATCCTCAAAGGTTTCCTGTAAGCCAGACCCGTCACCCCAAAGCTGGATTTCACGCATTCCTGGAGTGTCAATGAGCAAGGCCCCGGACGGCAATAGCACCAGTTGTCGATGGGTAGTGGTATGTCGCCCTCGACTATCATCTGCCCTCACCGCCCGAATATCTTGCTGTTGATGCCCCAATAAGTAGTTCGTCAGAGTAGATTTACCTACACCCGACGAGCCAATCAACGCGATCGTTTTGCCTGGGAGTAGATATGGCTCAAGCTGATCCAGTCCTCTTCCAGATAAAGCACTGATCGGATGGATGGGCACTCCAATGGCAATGGATTCCACCTGGGCAATCACATCCTCTAAATCAGAACAGACATCTGCCTTGTTCAACACCACGACCGGCGTTGCCCCGCTCTCCCAAGCAGTTACCAAGTATCGCTCAATACGCCGTACATTAAAATCGCCGTCCAACCCCGACAGGAGAAATACCGTATCTACATTGGCGGCGACGATTTGTCCTTCTGTTGCAGCACCCGCCGCCTTTCGCACAAACTGGCTGATGCGCGGCAGCACATGATGAATGGTGGCTGAATTGTTTCTCCCATGAGATTCAACAACAACCCAATCGCCTACTGCCGGAAACGTTAATGAGTTTTCAGCCTGATGTCGAAAACGTCCAGTGACGTGTGCATCGGCCTCACCCATGTCCAGCACGATCCGATACGTGCCACGATGCTCAGAAATTACGCGGGCCATGACAAACTTCGCTTGATCAAATGATGCAAACGCTAAATCAATGCTGCTGCCTGGGCACCAGCCAAACCTAGTTAAATTCAATGTTCTGTCCTCAAAAAAGCCAATTACAGGGCAAGGCTCTAAGAGGAGTCTGAAAATGCCTTAGAAGGAGGCGACCTCTGACCTTGCCGATTAAACGAAGCGTTGAGTAGAACTTGTCACCGACTCAGCCATAAGACACATCCTTAGATCTTGAGGAGAAACTTCTGACTTTCTCAACCTAGCAAATAAGATCTGGAGTAGGCGCTGTAATCACGAAACGTAAAATCTGACCCGGTCAATCAATTGGGGTAGATGGCTACAGCTTGAAGTCAGAGCAGACGCCATCCAAAAATGCTATACACACCGAACATTAAGGGGCCAACATCTCAAATTTAGAGGTGAGTATTTGTGTTCGTAAGAAAACTGTTATTTGATGATTCTTACGATCTGAAACCTTTATCAAAGGTTTCAGATGAGCAATCACGCTGTCATAGAACGCGATCGCCCACCTAAAAAGCAAAAAATTCAAATTGAGGGTTGACACCTACCATCTAGAAGGTAGATAATCGATTCATGCAAGAAACCGCTCAACAAATTCTGGATGTGGCTCAGGATCTCGTGCGTTGCCGAGGGTATAGCGCCTTTAGCTACGCCGATATTTCTAAGCAGGTGGGCATTCGCAAAGCCAGCATTCACTACCACTTCCCCTCCAAGGAAGCGCTCGGAAAGGAGTTGGTCAAACGCTACCGCACCACCTTTCAGCAGAAGCTGAAAGCCATTGAGCAGTCTGAGTCTGACCCGCGCCAGCAACTGCAACAGTTTGTAGGGCTTTACCGCAGTGGACTCAGCGAACGCCAGATGTGTCTGTGTGGCATGTTGTCCGCCGAGATTGAAGTCCTCCCCGACTCCATTCAGGAAGAAGTTAGGGCTTTCCTTTCAGTCGTACAGAATTGGCTTACAAGCGTTTTGACGGCAGGAGAAGTTGCAGGCTGTCTACAACCGCGTGTCGCGCCCGCGACTGAAGCCTCGCTTTCGCTAGCAACCGTTCAGGGAGCACAGCTTATAGCTCGCACAGCAGCCAATAGTTTAGCCACCTTTGACGGCATCGCTCAACCGCTTTTAGCCAGCCTCTGTATTGACCACTGATATTCAGTCGCGTTTTTAGAGTTTCGCCTTTGAATTGAAGACTGCCTATCATCAGGGCCAGCTTCGGTGTCAATGGCCATCTAAAAGCAACACAGAATATTTTTCTCGGTCAGCTACCTACTAGTAGATAAATTTAAGAAAGGAGATAATTTAATGACTCAGGAATTTGCGGGGCAAAAGCTCATTGTGATTGGCGGCACCAGCGGCATCGGCAAAAGCGTTGCTCAACGGGTTTTGCAAGGGGGTGGGTCTGCTGTATTGGTTGGTCGTCGGGCAGAAAAGCTCCAGGCTGCTGTTGAGGAATTGCAAGTTTATGGTCCCGTTATTGGGGAACAAGTGAACATTGCCAATCCTGAAGAGCGTCGATCGCTGAGCGATCGCCTCAAAGCTAAACACGCTGATGCAACCCTGCTGGTGAATGCAGTTGGCGTCTTCTTGCCTAAACCTTTCTTAGAGCACACCGAAGCTGACTATGATCAATATCTCGACCTCAACAAAGCCACCTTTTTCCTGACCCAAACCGTAGCAAAAAACATCGCGGACAACGGCCATGGAGGCGCGATCGTCAATGTTGGTTCCATGTGGGCTAAGCAGGCGGTGCAGGCCACACCCTCGTCAGCCTATTCCATGGCTAAGGCGGGACTTCATTCCCTAACTCAGCACCTGGCAATGGAGCTAGCCAGTCAAAACATCCGTGTGAATGCCGTATCCCCTGCCGTGGTTGAGACCCCCATCTACGAAGGGTTCATTCCCAAGGATGAAGTGCATGGCACCCTACAGGGCTTCAACACCTTTCATCCCATCGGTCGGGTTGGAACGCCGGAAGACGTAGCTCAGGCGATCGCCTTTCTTCTATCCAATCAGGCTGGGTGGGTCACCGGAGCTGTATGGGACGTTGACGGTGGTGTCATGGCTGGACGTAATCAATACCACTAATTCGACACCACTAATTCGACAAGCTGCTGCGAGAAGGCATTAACCCTCTTGCCAGCGATCACTGCCCTGTGCAAAAAATTCTCACGAACGCTATCCCAATTCAGACGCAGCTAGTGGATCTTGCTGGGGATTAACCCAGTGGTCCAGTTTTCAAACACACATTTTTTCGAGGTATTTCTGACATGGCAACTCCTAATATCACCACTTACCATACGCAGACCGTTGGCAATGTAGACGTGTTTTACCGTGCAGCTGGTCCTGTGGATGCACCTGCAATTTTGCTACTCCACGGCTTTCCGTCTTCCAGCCACATGTTTCGTAATTTGATTCCTCAACTAGCAGGCCAGTATCGAGTCATTGCCCCTGATTTTCCAGGGTTTGGGTCTACTGTGGCTCCCCCGCGAGGCGAATACGACTACACCTTCGATAACTTAGCCCAAACAATTGACGAGTTTACCGCAGCGATTGGTCTGGAAAAATTTGCCATCTACGTTTTCGACTACGGCGCACCCGTGGGTTTTCGAATTGCCACTGCTCACCCCGAGCGCATTACCGCCATCATTTCCCAAAACGGCAATGCCTATAAAGAAGGACTGACCGACGGTTGGAACCCCATTCGGGCCTATTGGGAAAACGATACCCAAAAAAACCGGGATGCCTTGCGATCGCTCCTCACTCGTCCAACGACAGAATTCCAATACACCCACGGCGCTCCAGAAGACCGGCAGCATCATATTAGTCCTGACGCGATTAATCACGATCAAGCCATTCTGGATCGGGATGCTGAGATTCAACTGGACCTGTTTGGCAACTACAAAACAAACGTCACATCCTATCCCCAATGGCAGGCGTATCTGCGGACCCATCAGCCACCAGTGCTAGCCATTTGGGGCAAAAATGATCCGTTCTTTGGCCCTGCGGGAGCAGAAGCGTTCAAGCGAGATGTGCCTCAAGCGAAGGTTGAGCTGCTTGATGCCGGTCACTTCACTCTGGAAACTCACAGTATTGAAGTTGCCGAGCATATAGGCGAGTTCTTATCTACTATCAATGCGCGGAAATGACTGTTTCATAAAAAACAGTCACATCAAATATTAGGACCGCCCTGAGATTAGGAATTATCCACTAGCCCAAGAACACAACCCATGTTGTTTCACATGGGGCTAGTGGCGCTATTCCTGCGAGGGACGGATTGGTTCTTCTTTACTGGGGTATCGAGCTATTTGTTAATTGCTGCTGGACTGGTGTTAGCGAGTCCCTTGACCTGCAACGGCCCATCGCTCTGGGATTATACGGTTTAGCCCTAATCGGCGATCGCTATCTCTTGACGCCAACACCGGGATTAGAATGGTTTCTGCCCTTGTTTTTTCTGAAACTCCTAATCAGCCACTTGCTAAATGAAACGGCTTATCCACCGAGCGATCGCTATCAGAGCAATAGGACGACTGTTACCGCTTTAGACCTATCAATGAGCAACAGGAAAAGCGCACCATGAAACCGAAAGTCATTCTATACACCGCGACAAGTTTAGATGGTCGAACTCAGGGGTTCTCTATCGATATGGGTTTGTTCTATTCCCTAGCGCAGCGCTGGGGTGAGAACGCCTCTCTTGTGGGCTGCGATACCCTTCTCAACGCACCGGATGATATCCCTGAAGATGAGCCATCCGAAGTATTGACCATCACGCCAAGTGCTGACGATTCGCGTCCCATTTTGGTGGTACCAGACAGTCGCGGACGGCTCAAAAGCTGGCACTACTGGCGAAAACAGCCATATTGGAAGGACTGCATCGCTTTGTGTACTAAAAACACCCCTGCTGAACATATCGAATACTTAAAGCGCAATAGCATCAAGACCATCACGGCTGGCATTGAGACCGTAGACTATAGTCAAGCTCTTGATGCCCTGCATGAGCAGATGGGAACGACCACAGTGCGCGTTGACAGCGGCGGAACCCTGAATGGGGTGTTGATCAGATCTGGATTGGTTGACGAACTCCATTTGCTGGTACATCCCACTTTAGTGGGCGCGAGCACTCAAGCGACATTCTTTCGAGACGCAAATTCCCCGCCAACCGGTGAGATTCCCCTAAAATTTCTGGGGTCCGAAGTACATTCTGAGCAGATCATCCTTCTCAGTTACGCTGTCGTGAAGTAGCAATTGTCTAAACAGGGGGGCAGTGACCATCATCTATATAAACGCTTTGCACCGTCGGTTTTCTAATGGCAGCAGCTGATTGCAAGGCTCGATGAGGTCTGTTTTGAAACTCTGAAAAAGCGTCAGGTGAGCCATTGTCCACCTGACGTTCAAACGTTTCGTCTCAGATGTTTCTGCTGTGCTGATCGCAGCTCGTTCATCCCAGCCTTACGACACACTTAGCCCGGTGGGACAGGCAACCCCTGTACCGCCCAAACCGCAGTAGCCACCAGGATTCTTCGCTAGATACTGCTGGTGATAATCCTCTGCATAGTAGAACTCAGGCGCGTTCAGAATTTCAGTCGTAATTTTTCCGTAACCAGCTTCACTCAGTTGCTTCTGATAAGCGTCGCGAGAAGCCTCGGCTAGCTGACGCTGTTCATCAGAGTAAGTGTAGATGCCAGAACGATATTGAGTTCCGGTGTCGTTGCCTTGGCGCATCCCTTGTGTGGGATTGTGGCTTTCCCAAAAGACTTGCAGGATGCCTTCATAGCTGATGACGCTGGGATCGAAAACGACAAACACCACTTCGTTATGTCCCGTCATGCCGGAGCACACTTCGCGGTATGTAGGGTTGGGCGTGTAGCCGGCGGCATAGCCAACAGCGGTCGTATAAACACCGTCTGTCTCCCAAAATTTGCGCTCAGCCCCCCAAAAACAGCCCATTCCAAACAGAGCTGTTTCCATTCCTGCTGGAAAGGGGGTTTTGAGGGGATTGCCGTTGACATAATGCTTATCGGGCACGGGCATAGGTTCGCTGCGTCCCGGTAATGCCTCATCTGGGCTGGGAAGTTCCAGCTTTTTGCCGAAGCCAAATAACACCATAATGTTGTCTCAAAAATTAACGTGTCTTCATTTCACTATAAATCACCCTTTTGAAACCTGGTTTAAGAAACAGCTGAGAGGACGTGAAGAGAACCGTAAAAGGTCAAATGGTGTGCGTTAAACAGTTGTAGGAAACCGGGTTGTAATACAATTCTGGCGTTTCAGCCCAGATATCGGCGTAATCCTTGAATTCCAGGTGTCTCCTATGAATAACTTGTCTTCAAAGCCTCCTACCGATGCAGATCAAGGAGGGGGTGCGATCGCTCGCTTTTTTGACTTTGCAGCTTTAGGGACAACCTTTCGCACAGAAATCCTGGCGGGAATTACGACCTTCGTCACCATGGCCTACATTTTGGTGGTCAATCCAGGTATCTTGTCGGAAGCCATTTTTCTGCAGGAAGGCGGCGATTTATTTGCTGAATTGGTGGTGGCGACGGGAGTCTCAGCGGCGATCGCCACCCTCATCATGGGTATTGTCGCCAAATATCCCATTGCTCTAGCGCCCGGGATGGGCCTCAACGCATTTTTTGCCTTCTCAGTTGTCCTCGGTTTGGGAATTGATTGGCGAGTTGCCCTGGCCGCCGTCTTCATTGAAGGACTGATATTCATTGCCCTGACGTTGACCAACTTACGAGCCGCCATCATTACGGCGATTCCTGAATGTTTGAAACGAGCAACCGCCGTAGGGATCGGCTTGTTCATTGCCTACATTGCGCTCTCCGGCAACCCCGATTTTGGCGGAGCAGGTATTATCGTTGCCTCCGAAGCAACTACCACGACTTTAGGCAATTTGGCTCGGCCTGAAACGCTGATGGCGCTGCTGGGAATCTTGCTGACCTCTGCTTTCATTGCTCGGCGCATTACAGGGGCGCTGCTGTGGGGCATCTTAGCCACTGCTATTCTCGGCTGGCTCACAGGTATTACGCCTCCACCAACAGGCATTGTCGGCCTGCCCATGTTGCCAGTGGATTTGGTCGGACAGGCATTTGTCGGATTGGGGCAAATTGGCTCAGCAGGCATTGCTAATTTCCTAGCGGTTCTCTTTGTGTTCCTCTTCGTTGATTTGTTTGACACTATTGGTACGCTATCCGGCATTGGTGTACAGGCTGGCTACATCCAAGAAGACGGGCAGTTACCCAGAGCAAACCAAGCGCTGATGGCTGATGCTGTCGGTACGACAGCGGGTGCTCTGCTGGGCACCTCAACCGTGACGAGCTACATTGAATCGGCATCCGGCATCACTGAAGGAGGCCGCTCTGGATTTACAGCGGTCGTCACGGCTATCTGTTTTCTCCTGTCGATTTTCTTCATTCCTCTGCTGTCTGCTATTCCTGGCTATGCCACGGCTCCAGCGCTAATTATTGTGGGTGTGTTGATGGCTGGCAGCGTCACGGGGATTCGCTGGTCTGATCCGGCAGAGTCGATTCCATGCTTTCTGACAATTCTGCTGATGCCGTTGACGTATTCCATTGCAGAAGGACTAGCCGTCGGCTTCATTGCCTATCCCTTAATCAAAACTTTCCAGGGCAAAGCACAGGAACTGAACTGGGTGATTTGGGTTCTAGCAGCAGTCTTTGTCTTGCGTTTTGTATTGTTAGCGCTAGGAATTGCTTAGACATTTCTCGTTAAGCGGTTTAATACGTTCGGAGCGTTTACTGGCTTGACAAACTCGCTTGCAGTTTGGAAAGTGTCGTGTGAGCATAACAAAATCCTGACTTGTGTATCCGTTGTGGCAAAGGCATCGTCAACCCATAAAGTGGTCTCAATAACCGGACTGATGAGTCATCAAGTCGGGTCAGCGTCGCAGCGGATCTACCGAAACAATGCTTCTGTATTGAATCGCTACGGACGCTGGTTTTTGATAGCGTGGCTGGCAGCTCTGGCAGATGGCAAAATTTTGCTGGCGATCGCCATTAGCACCCTCACCTACCAATTTTTGGCCTCGGGTAACCAGCTTCCCTGGGAAAAATTGGAGTCTTTATATCAACGGCTTTGCCAACGGCTCTCCCGCATGGGACAATCGCCGCTACTCATTAGCAGCCTGGCATTCGGAACAACCTATTGGTTTGCGGCGGCCTGGTCCCAACTGGGGGGTGGATGGGCCGCTGTGACGTTGCTGAGCTTGGGTGTCGGCAATGGACTGTTCTTTCTGCGTGAAATCAATGCTCAGGCCAAGGCGTCGACAAAATCTGCTAACGCTTCGCTAGATTCTGTTTCTTCGACGGATTCACCACCATTAGAGCCCATGCCGACGGACTGGCACAATTTGTCCTCTGCAAGTCCTTTGCAGCGTCTACTGGCCGTGAGATCGCTCCTTCATGAAGTTCTCAGCTCCGACAATTCATCCGAATCCTACTTGCCAGGAACCCCTGTCACTGCGCGATCGCATCTGGTCGATTGCTTTCGGATCATGCTGACTCACGAATCTGAGCCTTTGGTGCGGGTTGCGCTCATTGAGGCACTCAAGGCCCTTCAGCCCAAACCACAGCTGCCAGCGGGTCAACCGGCCATCCAGCCTCTCAAGTCCCACAGCATCCAAGCTGAAGTCAATCGCGTGGTGGAATATGTTGAACTGGACGGATAAGCCTTAAGGAATGTAGCGCGTTCTCTGAAGTTGAAACCGGATCGGGGTAGCCTAGCAGAGCATTTACCGAGGGGCTGCGATCGCGAGTCCCCTGTCTCTACTGCTTAAGTCGTTCACCTTTCAAGCTTAATGGATCGCTTTACCGTTGAGGTCATCTCCCAAACACCGAATCCTCAGCAAACGATATATGCCGCTATGCATCAGGATTACGCCGAGGGTTTCGTCGCCCACGAGCGGGATCAGTGGCCGAGCGAAGAGAAAGCGGGCGAGGTTGTTATCAAGAGCCTGCTCAAGGGCGGACGTGGCCATTACGGCCCCCTGGAACACCCTCAAATCGTGCTGAATGTGGGTTGGTTTCCCCACAGCACCATGCAGCAAATTCGGACACATCGCGTCGGCGTCAGCTTCGATGTTCAATGTCTCTCTGGAGACACAGAAATCACGTTTGTTCAAGCATCAGGTTCACTTAAAAAAATTCAAATTGCTGAACTATACGACCTTTGGGCTAATGGTGAAAAGGCAGTCCGTGAACGCAAAATACGAGGTCGAAACGGGGAACCTCCAGGACTGTACCGACGAGATTGCAAAAAGCGGCTTCGTACCATGCGGCTTCGCGTCCTAAACGAAGAAACAGGATATTTCGAGACCAGTCACATTCAAGATGTGATGTGCAGTGGAATTCAGCCTGTCTATCGATTGACCTTTGAGGATGGGAGAAGTCTGAATTGTACGACTAACCATCATTTGTTGACCCCAAAGGGTTGGCAAACGATGGCAGAGGCCATTGGCTTACAAACTGCACCCAATGGTGAGGTTCTGACAATAGCGCGAGATCGTAGCGTTATGGCTAACGGTGTCTTTGCTGAAAATGAAGGAGTGTATCGAGATCAAACTTGGTTAACTCGGCAAATCAAACTAGGACTCTCAGCTCAAGAAATTGCTGATTTGGCTAACTGCTCTGATACGACTGTACGAGATTGGGCCAATCGGTTTGGATTAAAGTTGAATTCAAGGAATACACGGTTCAAGAAAGGGCAAAAACCCTGGAATCATAATCCTCATGCCCTATACAGAGACAAAGCGTGGTTAGAAGAGCAGCTTCAACAAGGCCTACATGTTGACGAGATGGCCAAAGCTGCTGGTTGCTCTGTAGAAGCCATCAAAAAGTGGGTTTATGCGTACGGACTTTCTTTAAATAAGCGTCCGACTCCTTTTCAAAAAGGATTCACGCCCTGGAATAAGGGTAAACCTGGATATCAGTTAAATCTATCCCCCAGTGACATTGCGAAAAGACGAGAAAATTCGGCTCGCTACACAAAACGAGGGGCCGAGTCGAATTTCTGGAAGGGTGGGACGTCTGATGAAAGAGAACTAATCGGGGCTTGGACTCGGCAAATAGCTCCACAGGTTCACGAGAAGTTCGATTATATTTGTCAATGCTGTGGCATTAGGGGTCATGAACTTCATGCCCATCACTTGGTTCCGGTTTTTGCTGATGAATCTTTAGCGTACGAATTTGAGAATTTAGTGAGTCTTTGCAAAGACTGTCACGAGCAGATTCACCACAAAAATCTTGAAGCAGAATTTGCCGACAACTTTGAGCCCATTACGCAACCAACTCACTGGCACTCAAAGCCAAAACCTAAGGGGCGTAAGCTAATGGCCCATCCTCTGAAAGTTATTCGGGTAGACTATCTCGGTCTCCAAATGACTTATGATTTAGAGGTTAAAGATCCTTGGCACAACTTTGTTGCGAACGGTTTGGTTGTGCATAACTCTTTTCGCTACACAGGCAGTCGAATTCTGGACGTAATTGATGGAAAGCGAGACATCGAAGAGGTCTTCTATTTGCGGCCTGTAGGAGCCTATGCCGATCGCCAGGGTAAAAAGTATGACTACACCGCTGAAGAACGCCAGCAGGATCTGGAGTGGTGTCTACAGGCTTGCCATCGCTATAAAGCTAAGATCGATGCCGGCTTTGCCGAAGAACATGCTCGTGGCCTGATCCCATTTGACGTGCGACAGCATTGGGTGATGTCGGCCAATCCGCGATCGCTCATGCACCTTCTAGACCTGCGCTGGAAAGCGGACGCTCAGCTAGAAGCGCAGAAAATGTGTGAGGCAATCTGGCCCTGCTTTCAAGCCTGGGTACCGGCGATCGCGGCCTGGTATGAAGACAACCGCCTCAAGAAAGCACGCCTCGCCCCTTAATTCAAGGCTGAGCATCCGGCGAGAAAACGCTCTGCATGGCTAGCTCTCCTCCCGATGCTGTAGACGAAGAGATCGGGTCAATCGTGATCACAGCCTGTTGTGACTGGAGGCCGCAAGTAGGTTCAGGCAGCGACCATTCCACAAGAGCCTCTGTATCAACCGTGAACTGCCCACAATACATCAGGGCGTTTTCGGGGGCATCGAATGCCCAAAAGCGATAAACTTCATCATCCGGTAAATCAGGTAGGTTGTGGGCAATTAACACGGCCCTGTTTTCCTGATTAAAGGTGACAACGCTGCCAAAGGTATCAGTCAGCTTTCCAGTCCCTTCCAAAGCATAAATCGCCTCAGGATTTTGAAGACTCGCAAGAACCGTTTCAGCCTCGTCTTTTTCACGCTGCAATTGCTGAATGGCCGCTTTCAAATCAGTGAGCTTTTGCTGATTAGCGGTGAGCGATCGCCTCAGCTGATAGTTATTCCAGGACAAGGCAGCGACCAGAGCAGCGGCAGCAATGCCACCCCATTGCAACCAATAGCGACGTCTAGGTCGAACCCATGATTGTCCTCCTGCTCGAACAACATCAGGTTCATGCTCTGCAACCTGGATCTCCTGCAATATTCTGGTTTCTAAATCGACAGGCAGCGGTGCACTTTCCAACGCATAAGGCAATTGTGCAAAAGTTGATTCATAAGCCCGTAGCTCCTCACGCAGTTCAGGTTGCTCTTCTAGAATTTGATCCAGTTCCGTCTGCTCAGCTTGAGTCAAGTTCCCCAAAGCGTAGCCAGAGAACAAATCATGCCATTTATCGGGAAGGTCTAAACGGGTCATGTGGGTCGTTAGATAAGATCCTGTAATTTTTGTCTCAGTTTTTTCAAAGCTTGTCGCGAGCGAGTTTTGACTGTCCCCAGAGGAATGTCTAATCGTTGAGCCGTTTGCGACTGACTCAATCCTTCATAGTAAGCAATTTCCAATATTTCTTGCTCTTGGGGGGAAAGTTGCGATAGAGCAGCCTGAACACGAACAACTTGTTCTCCGAGAGTGGCTTTCTCCAACGGCACATTGGGAGTAGCCATTGCCATACTATCGGTGTGATACCGCTGCGCTAAACGAGAATGGGCATCGTGCGAGCGAACTCGATCCAAAGCACGTGATCGAGCGATGACGCCTAAGTAAGTTCCCATGGAACCTCGGGCAGGATTGTAGTGAGGCTTTTGCCAAAATTTGACGAAAATATCCTGCACTAGGTCTTCTGCCTCTTCCGGCGTTTTTAAGATCCGTAGAGCCAAAGCGTATACCAAACGCCCATAGCGACGGTACACCTCTTGTAAGGCTTCGACCTGTCCTTCCTGCATCGCCTCCAAAAGAGCAGCATCTCCAGCGTCCGACCATCGGAGCGTTGGGTCAGTCACAGGTTCAGACTGCATCGATACCTTAGAAGGGGGTTTGTCCAAAGCAATTAAACCAAATAGAACTGACACACCCAGTGAAAGTTCGGCAAACTCACGTCGCAGTATGTCACGACTGATTAACACACGTGGCCAAAATCTTACAGGATGACGTTAACAGCGCGCTGAAGAAAGCGACAGAAGCCTCTTTCGGAAAAAGCCTCAAGGCACTTCAAGAACTTCAATGTTGAATGGTCAGACTATTTATCCAAAATATTGATATCTTTCTTTTTTATCTATTGGCAATAATCTATATTTTCAATTTCTACAGCAAGACAGAATCAACACAATCAGAGAAATTTAAAACCGTTTTTGAGCGCCAGTCGTAACTCAAATAGGAAATAGAAAATTCGAGAAAATCTCTCTTAAGGCTTGATCTTTTATAGATTGAATTAGGGCTCTTAATCAAAAGATTAAGAGCATTCTTGAAATGGCAACTTTCAATTGAACAGAAAATGCTTTTGATGGGATCACTTGCATTGAATGCTTTTTTGAAATTGGTTACCTCAAGACTATAGATCTTTAAGAGCTGATCTCATTGAATTATTTCTATTTTCTATCGATTCTCTTGACTAAAAGATGTTGATCGTTTTTTGGATGCTTCAGTCTAAGTGTCCACTTTCGATCGCAATCTTTTTAGTATCAACCATTCAAAAGTCCACCGCTAGGAGATAGAAATGTCATTAACAAGTCAAGTACAGTCTGGCGTCACGAGTGTTGGTTTAGATTTGGAGTTGTTGGAAACAGCGGCCAATCTTGTTCTAGCCGGTGTCGAGAATACAGTTCCTCCCGCATCACCCGACTTTCAAGTCGGGTTTAATATCACCGATGCTTCTGATTTTGTTTATTCACTCAATCCTTTTGCCCCCGTCAGCGGCACTATTGAACATACCGGCATCTTAAACCTGAGCATTCATGACAACGGCAGTGATACAGAACTGTCGGTTGGCAATTTCTCAATCGGGTTTGATTCCAACCGTGTTTCAGACAGTAATAGCGGTTTCTTCATCGCCGACACCCTTGACGGCAACGGATTGGAGATTCTCTTTGATATTGGTAATCCTGATTCAGCTACTGTGGAAGCGCGATCGCTCGATCTTGAAGACGCAGACGTTTTAGTTGCTCCAGAATTTGCAGCCGCACTATCTGCGCTTGAATTAGCGGAGACAGATTTGACTGGAGCTGACGTTGGGGATGCCAGCATCAATGCCATTAGCACCTTTTTACCAGCAGGGTATTTCAACTTCACTCAATTCTCTCAGTTTCAGCTGTTGGATGAGGGCGTTACTCTCCCTGATTCACCGGCTGAAATTAACGGCATCCAGTTAGGTCTGTTGTTTGATGAAACGTTCTATCTAGCCGAAAACCCCGACATAGCAGCGGCAATTCAGTCTGGACAGTTCAGCAATGGATTTAGTCACTTCACGTCAGTCGGTTTGTTGGAAGGTCGCGACCCCAGTATTCTGTTTGATGGGGAGTTTTACCTGGCCGAAAATTCTGATGTAGCCATGGCGGTGGCGATGGGAGAGATTGAGAGTGCATTAAGTCACTATCTCTCATCAGGCGTTTTGGAGGGCCGCGATCCGAGTAGCCTATTTGACGAAAGCGATTACTTGACCGGGAATCCTGATGTTCAAACCGCGATCGCTCAGGGAGTGTTCACGAACGGATTTGACCATTTCTTAGAGTTTGGTGCTGCGGAAGGAAGGCAACCTAATCTTCTTCTCTTCCAGGAAACTTTCTACCTCTCTGATAATCCAGATGTTGCTCAGGCCGTAACGAATGGAGCGTTTACCAGTGGATTTGAGCACTATGTGGTGTTAGGTCAAGGAGAAGGACGCGATCCCAGTAGTCTGTTTGATGAGAGCGTCTATTTGTCTGACAATGTAGACGTCACACAGGCTGTTACAGCCGGGGCTTTCAGCAGTGGCTTTGAACATTTTGTCAAATTTGGTCGAGTCGAAGACAGACAAGCGAGTGCAGTCGTCTAAGGCATTTCCAAACAAAAATGGTGGCGGACTTGAGACAGTTTCAAGCCCGCCATGCAGTATCGAGATATCCAACCGTACTCTCATTTGGCTTCACTGAGTTATCAGAGTGCGGTTTCTGCCTCTAATACTGAGGCACTGAAGGATCAACTTCTTTGCTCCACGCCATGATGCCGCCTTTGACGTTAGTACCCTCAATGCCCTGTTGTTTCAGTAGACCGAGTGCTTTGGCTGATCGCACACCGCCTTTACAGTGCACCACTAGCTCATGTCCGTTAAGGAGCGATCGCACCTTCTCGACACCTACACCACTTTCAATGTCTGAGAGCGGCACCAAAACAGCGCCAGGAATCTTGGCGATCTCATATTCGTGAGGGTTTCTCACATCCAGCAGCAGGACTTGATCCGTTTTGGTCTCCATCAACTGCTTGAGATCGGTCACCGTCATCTCAGGGAGCGCGGCCTGAGCTTCAGCTTCCTCGGCTTGGGCTTGGGGAATGCCACAGAACTGTTCGTAGTCAATCAGTTTCTCGATGACGGGGCGAACCGGATTAGGCCGCAGCTTCAGTTCCCGAAACGTCATATCCATTGAATTGTAGAGCAGCAGGCGACCGCTTAAAGTGGTGCCTTGACCAATGATGATCTTGACTGTTTCCGTTGCTTGGATAATGCCGATGATGCCTGGCAGGATGCCTAATACGCCACCCTCAGCACAGGACGGAACCATTCCGGGTGGTGGGGGTTCGGGATACAGGTCACGATAGTTCGGTCCACCTTCATAGTTGAAAACAGTAGCCTGTCCTTCAAACCGGAAAATCGAACCGTACACGTTGGGTTTGTTCAACAGCACACACGCATCGTTGACCAGATAGCGGGTGGGAAAATTATCAGTCCCATCGACCACAATGTCGTAGGGTTCCATGATGTCTAGCGCATTCTCTGAGGAAATGCGGGTTTCGTAGAGATCAACTTGACAAAACGGGTTGATTTCTAGAATACGGTTTTTAGCCGATTCAATCTTGGGCTTACCGACCCAGGAAGTCCCGTGAATAACCTGCCGCTGCAGGTTGGACTTATCCACAATGTCAAAATCGACAATGCCAAGCCGTCCAATTCCGGCTGCTGCCAAATAGAGTAATAAAGGGGAACCAAGGCCACCAGTACCGATGCAGAGTACGCTAGCCGCTTTTAGACGTTTTTGTCCTTCAAGGCCAATCTCAGGCAAGATCAGGTGTCTAGAAAAGCGCTCGTACTCCTCGGGATGCAGTTGTATTTCATCAAGGTTGGGATTGAGCATGGCGTAGAGCAGAAGCGTTAACGCTATTTACAGAAGTACAAACAAGAATCTGAGCCAGGGGTCGCGTAGTCACAAGATATCCATATTACAGCGCATTGCTATGCACGGGTTGATCCCCTAAGAATCACTCAGAAATGTCTAGTTTGGTTAAGGTAGGAAGCCCTGCTTGGGTGGAAATTGTATTAGCAGCGCGATCGCTTCATCAGCTTGGTCAACAGGCCCTTTATTAGACAGATTTTCGAAATTGGCTTCAAGTTCCGAGTTCGTATCATCAGCTACGACTTCAAGGGTTAGGGCTTGATACAAGTCAATGCATAGGCTGTTAGCAAGGCACTGATGCTCCGAATTTAAATTATTGGTGAGCTTCTAGGGTTCCGATTTTCCATAGTGGAAAATGTCTGGTCCGAGAGAAGCGGCTGGTTTGAGACGGAATGCTGCAATTGCAGTACTCATTAGCCAGTACACGGCGGGACAAAAGCCCGGGAGGTTGAGCAGAGATTTGTCATCTCTGAACCTCCCGGGCTTTTGTGTTTTGGAAAAAATTGGGTGCCTAGAGCGCATCATCCATTAATTCTAGAAGCCTCGTGGCACAAGCGTTGCTGCGATCGTTATCAATGATTAATTAGGGGCTGAAATCTTTTCCAATAAAGCATTTGAGCGCTAACGGTGACAGCCTCTAGCATCGCCAAAGGAGATTTCATGACGGATGAACCAATGTTTCGTAACCCTAGTGAAGCAAGCGAAGCGCTGCAAAAAGAAGCTCGCCTGCCGATGACCGGGTGGCAACAAGAAGTCAATCAGGGTTTGGACTATGGGTTAGAAGCAGCAGAGAGCATTCGCGATCGCACTATCCCAACCTTTTCACGTGGCGAATTGCCCCACTATGCAGGCATTAATACTTTTTTAAAGGCACCGTATGTTGAGGATGTGAGAAAAGTCGGCAATTACGATGTGGCGATCATCGGCGTCCCCCACGACTCCGGCACGACCTATCGCCCCGGCACTCGCTTCGGTCCTCAGGGCATCCGCAAAATTTCGGCGCTCTACACGCCTTACAACTTTGAACTGGGTGTCGATCTGCGAGAACAAATTACCCTGTGTGACGTTGGTGATATTTTCACCATTCCTGCCAATAACGAGAAGTCTTTCGACCAAATCTCCAAGGGCATTGCTCACGTTTTCAGCTCCGGTGCCTTTCCCATTATTCTGGGGGGCGATCACTCCATTGGGTTTCCCACCGTGCGGGGCGTCTGTCGCCATTTAGGCGATAGAAAAGTCGGCATCATCCATTTCGATCGCCACGTCGATACTCAAGAGACTGACCTTGACGAACGGATGCACACCTGTCCCTGGTTCCATGCCACCAACATGGCCAACGCTCCGGCCAAAAACCTGGTGCAGTTGGGAATTGGCGGTTGGCAGGTGCCGCGTCAGGGCGTGAAGGTGTGCCGCGAACGGAGCACTAACATCCTGACCGTCACCGACATCACGGAGATGGGGCTAGATGCTGCCGCCGACTTTGCCATTGAAAAAGCTACTGACGGCACCGACTGCGTGTGGATCAGCTTCGACATCGACTGCATTGATGCGGGCTTTGTGCCGGGCACGGGCTGGCCCGAGCCCGGTGGCCTCATGCCCCGCGAAGCCCTATATCTGCTCAAGCGCATTGTGCAAGAGACACCAGTGTGCGGCATTGAAGTGGTTGAAGTTTCCCCGCCCTATGACGTCAGCGATATGACGGCCCTCATGGCAACCCGCGTTATCTGCGACACGATGGCACACCTCGTCATTTCGGATCAACTTCCTCGTCAGGAAACACCCAGCTACATTCATGCCGAGGCCAACATGAACGTCGATCAGGCTTGGGCGTAGGAGGTCACCATGCATGAAACCGACATGACCAAAGCGCTGATGATGACCTTGCGAGACTGGTGGGAATCACAGCCGCAGCGATCGCCCATTGAAAAGGTCTATCTCACGGTCGGGCAATTTACCTGCGTCGAACCCGCTAGTCTGCACTTTGCCTTCGATGTCGAAACGAAAGGCACCTTTCTGGAGGGGGCCGAATTAGTAATTCAAGAAACACCTCTGGTGGCCTTCTGCCACACCTGCCAAACCGAATATCATCCCGAAATCGGCTCCCAGTATGCTTGCCCAACCTGCCGTTCTCCGATGGACGATATTCGCTCCGGGCGCGAACTCAAAATTGATCGCGTGCAGTGCGTCTCCAGAGAAACGGCAGAGGCGGCACCGGCAACTACATCGACATAGTATTAACGCTATTTGTTACGAACTCAGCCCTCAAAAGGATTGTTTTTACCCATGACATAACCGTCAGACTCTTATCTTTTCAATCTCTCACCGCCCTGCCCACCGATATCTCAGTACTCGCCATGCATCAACCTATCGACGCCACCCTTGGTATCAATCTGCTCCACGCCAATCAACATGAGGCTGACCACAATCGTACTCAGTTCGACAATTGGGGCATTGCCTGTTTCAACATCATGAGTAGTCCCGGCGCTGGCAAAACGGCTTTGCTGGAAAAAACGCTAGCAGCCCTGAATACGGCGCTGCGGATTGCCGTAATTGAAGGGGACATGACAACCGAACTAGACGCCGAGCGCCTGCGTCAGTACGGCGTTCCTGTCATCGCTATTAACACGGGTCGTGCGTGTCATCTGGATGCTCGCATGGTGGCAGGGGGGCTGCATACCCTCGCCCACGACTTTACGCCTGCTGACTTAGATCTGGTGCTCGTAGAAAACGTAGGCAATCTGGTCTGTCCAGCTGAGTTTGAGGTTGGGGAACATGCCAAAGTAGCCCTCCTGAGCGTCACTGAGGGAGAAGATAAGCCGCTGAAGTATCCCGTTATGTTTCGAGAAGCAGATGTATTAATCGTGACAAAAATTGATCTCGCTCCCTATTTAGATGTGGAGTTATCACGGATTGAAGCGAACGTCCGTCAGATCAATCCCCATGTCACCGTCATTCCTGTTTCGGCCAAAACGGGAGAAGGATTAGAAGCCTGGTTTGACTGGGTAAAACTGACTGTAGGCTCTTCCCGGCCCATAGCTTTGTCTGGAGGTTGAAGGTAATCAGATGTCGTGTCGCTGCCAGTACAGTCACTCTCTAGGGTTGACCGTGTCCAATGTTCGCTGATGTTCAGTTGTAGGTGGAATTATGAAACGTCGTACCGTTTTGCCAGTGCTGCTGGCGTTCTTTTGTACTTTTCTAGTAACCGTAAGTTGTGCCCAAGATCCGGTCGATACCGGCAATGTTGATGCTGGAACGGAAGAAACTGCTGAAACGACAGCTTTGATCAACGAAACCCCTATTCAGATGGGATACAGCAGTTGGGCCGGGTGGTGGCCTTGGGCGATCGCAGAGCAAGAAGGTCTCTTTGAGCAAAACGGCGTAAACGTTGAACTGATCTGGTTTGATGGCTACCTAGAATCCATGCAGGCGCTTGCTTCCGGTCAACTAGACGCTAACTGCCAAACCCTCAATGACACCATTTCTTTTGCAGGAGAAGCCGTGAACGGTGAGGTCGCTGTTGCCGTCAACGACAACTCTGCAGGCAATGACAAAGTCATTGTGGCTCCCGAAATCAACACGATTGATGACATGGTTGGCAAAACAGTGGCGTTAGAAGAAGGTGTCGTTGGTGACTTCCTTTTGACCCTAGCTCTAGAAGAAGCTGGAAAATCTCGCAAAGACGTGACCATCAAGAACTTGGAAACCGGGGCGGCGGCGGCGGCCTTTGCTGCCGGACAGTCTGACGGCTTTGCGGGTTGGGTACCTTTTTGGGAAACTGCGTTGGAACGAGAAGGCAGCAAAGAATTGACTAGCTCGGCCAATTTCCCTGGTGCGATTCCAGACCTACTGGTTGTTACGCAAACGTTGGTCGATGAACAACCTGACGTGGTGCAGGCACTCGTTAACACTTGGTTTGACATTTTGGCATTCATTGATGAAGAGCAAGACCGTGCCTACGAAATCATGGCCGATCGCGCTAGCGTCAGCGCTGAAGATTTTGACCGATATCTAGAGGGGACTCGGTTCTTTACTCTGGATGACAATCTGGAAGCCTTCTCGCCTGGGGACAGCATGGTTCACATGCCTTATGCTGCCGAGGTCATGGCGGACTTCATGGTGGAAGTCGGTTTCATTCCGGAAGCGCCTGATTTAGAAGCCGTATTAGACGATCAGTTTGTGGCTGCCTATGCAGAAGAGAACGCTTAGGCCCGCAGTGATGGGTGCATGAGTCGATAGGCGATGCTGCCGATAGATTGTCCTCTCATTTGAGGAGTCCCGTTCAATCCATTCGGTCGCCTTTTCAAGAAGTGGGAAAACTGAACGCAAACTATTGCAAGGTCTTCATATGACTGTTGTACCGTCTGCTCATACGCCTGGCGAATCTGGGCTACCAGCCAGAAGTCTGAAACCAACCGTGTTTTGGCGTATTGGTGAAGATATTCCTCAGCCCCTAAAAGGAAGCTTTACAGTGATGTCTGTGCTGGTACCTTTTTTGCTCTGGTGGGGCCTAGCGAGTACAGGTTGGGTTGATGGAAAGTTTCTACCGTCCCCTGGAATGGTGGGAACGTCTCTCCTCAATCTAGGGCAGGAAGGCTATTTGCTCAGCGATACGCTAGCAAGCTTCCTGCGCGTTTCGGCTGGATTTTTGCTGGCATCGCTGGTGGCGATTCCCATCGGCATCGCCATGGGGGCATTCATGAGTGTGCGATCGCTCCTGGAACCGCTCATCGGCATCGTGCGGTACATGCCAGCTCCAGCGTTTATCCCACTGCTCATCATTTACTTAGGCTTGGGCGAAGAACCCAAGGTCGCTCTAATTTTCATTGGAACCGTGTTTTTCAACACGCTGATGATTATGGACGCCGTTAAGTTTGTGCCCAAGGAGCTGATTGAGACAACGTACACCTTAGGGGGCGATCGCCGTCAGGTGTTGATGCAAGTCATCACCCCCTATGTGATTCCCAGCATCTTTGACACCCTGCGGGTCAACATGGCAGCGGCTTGGAACTTGGTGATTGTCTCAGAACTGGTTGCCGCCGATAGCGGACTGGGTAAACGAATTGCCCTTTCTCAAAAGTTTTTTCAGACAGATGATATTTTTGCCTGTTTGATTGTCTTGGGTCTCATCGGTTTTGTTCTAGATTTGTCACTCCAGGCCATCATGCGAATGACCTGCCGCTGGGCAGCGAAATAATTCATATACAAATATTGCTCACTCTGACTGTTTAGGGACTCTCAAAACCCACCCAAAGGTCTGATTCTATGCACCTCGAAGTTTCCAAGGTCTATAAACAGTTCACCACTCGCCAAGGACCTTTAGTCGCCCTCAAGGATGTCTCCATACACGTTGAAACCGGGGAGTTCGTTTGTGTTGTTGGGGCCTCTGGCTCAGGCAAGTCTACGCTGCTGCGCTTAGTGGCGGGACTAGACCTGCCGACAGCAGGGGATATCACTGTTGATGGACAGGCGGTGATTGGGCCGGGGGCTGATCGCGGCATGGTGTTTCAAAGCTATACGCTGTATCCCTGGATGACCGTCCAGGAAAATGTCGAATTTGGCCTCAAGCTTCAGGGCTTTGCCCGCCGCAAACGCCGAGAAGAAGCGTCTTATTATTTGGATGTTGTGGGACTGACCCAGTTTGCTCAATCACTGCCCAAAGAGCTGTCTGGGGGAATGAAGCAGCGAGTCGCGATCGCCCGTGCCCTTGCCAACCATCCCCGCATTTTATTGATGGACGAACCCTTCGGCGCGCTGGATGTGCAGACCAAAGAAACCATGCAGGAGTTCTTACTAGATTTATGGAAGCGGCTAGAAATCAGCATTTTGATGATTACTCATGACGTGACCGAGGCTGTATTTCTGTCAGAACGAATCTATGTCATGTCCGCTAGACCCGGCACCGTCCGCAAAGAAGTCAAGGTCGATTTGGGCAGCAATCGCCCCTACGACATTCGCCGTACACCTCAGTTCTACCATTACTGTGAAGCGATTATGGACCTGCTGCGCGATCGCCCACCTCAAACAACAGCGTCTTGAAATCATGCTAAAAATCTAAAATCCGAAATCACCAATCCAAAATCCAATGTCCTCCAATCCTGCCTCTGATCCTGTTCGTTGCGGTTGGGTCCACGATGACCCCGTTGAGATTGCCTATCACGACAACGAGTGGGGGGTGCCACTTCATGACGATCAGACACTCTTTGAATTCATGGTGCTGGATGCCTTTCAAGCAGGATTAAGCTGGATCACCATCCTTCGTAAACGAGACAACTTTCGAAAAGCCTTCGACCAGTTTGATCCCAAGGTCATTGCCCAATACGATGCCGCCAAACACGAGGCACTTCTGACAGATGCTGGCATTATCCGCAATCGCCTCAAGATTGCTGCTGCAACGACGAACGCACAAGCTTTTTTGAAAGTGCAGGAGGAGTTTGGTAGTTTCGATACCTATTTGTGGGGTTGGGTAGACGGCAAGCCCATTCAAAATCAGTGGGTAACTCTAGAGGAAGTACCCGCCCGGACTGAACTATCCGACGCTATCAGCAAAGACCTCAAAAAACGAGGTTTCAAATTTGTAGGCTCCGTGATTTGCTATGCCTTCATGCAGGCGATCGGGATGGTTAATGACCATACGGTGGACTGTTTTCGCCATGCCGAGCTAGCTCAAAAGAGGTGAATCAAGCTGATTTAGCGGTGCTATGCTTTGGGTGCTTGTCGCGATCGCATCTCGTATGAAACGCCCTCAAACTATCTCGGTGCTCCTGCCTTTAACCCTCGTTCTATTCGGAGCCGTTGGTTGTGAAAACCTTCTAGGCTGGCGCGACAGAACTGATGATGTCACGCTTAGAAGAGTCGAAGATGCACCCGATCGAGCCGTCGGAGTTCAGTCACTCGATACCGTAGGAGGTGAGCAGGTTCTCACCAACGAAGAGGCGGGTATTGCTATTACCCTACCCTCTAGCTGGACCGATACGACCGGCCTGCACAATTCCGCAGAGTTGCAAGCCGTAAATTCTGACCGACAGCTGTATCTCATCGTCGTTGCCGAGGATGCCACTGCTCTCAATCGATTTGGACTAAGAGAGAACGCATCAGCGTATCGCGAGTTATTGGCTGATCGAATGCAGTCCTACGAGGGGGAGTTTCCGACAGACGTGGCATTTGTGGGTAATAACTTTGCAAATCAGTATGAGATAAGAGGGCAAGTAGACGAAGATACCCCTGTTGTTTATCTGCACACGACAGTACTCTCAGAGGACACCTATTACCAAGTCGTTGCCTGGACAACTCCAGACCAGTACGAATTCTACCGCTCAGAACTGCGGACGATTGTGAGTTCCTTTCGAGAAATCGATTCGTAATTTATAGCTGTAGCCATCTAGGTTTGTTCATTCCCAATAGCATCCGGGTGCTTAGCATAGGCCAGATAGCTCGCCGTCTTGTCCTAACGGAACTGGCGACGGCTATATGAAGCGATCGCTACACTCTCAACTTTCTTGGTTGAAGTTATACCAGTATTGATAACAGAACACTATTTACGAAGCTTGCAGATTAGCTTGCAATAGAGAAACAAGTTGTTGAGCTGTCGCAGCCGTCGAAAAATTCTCTTGGGTATGAATGTAAGCTTGATTTCCTCGGTTTAATAAATCATCAGGATTTTGGAGCGCATACGCTAGAAGCTTGGCCAAGTCATCAACGTTTTCTCGTTCAAAAGACAGGCCAGAAGGTCCGGCAACTTCGGGTAGACCACCTGCCTGAGCGACGATAGAGCAAGTACTCATAACAGATGCTTCCATCACTACATAGGGAGCTGGATCTTGAATACGCGATGGTACGACGAGTGCAAGGGACTTACTCACAATCGGCATTAATTCTTCTGGCAATAGCCGTCCCTTAAAATCCACTTGCTCACTCAAATTGAGGTCCTGTGCCAACTTTTTCATCTTTTCCATACCTGGACCATCACCAATAATACAAATACAGAAGGGGATAGCAGATGATTGCGCAATACGAGAGACGGCCATTAACAAGATATCAATTCCCTTATCATCAGCAATCCGGCCCACAAAAGTCAGCGTTAAAGGCGCAAGTAAATCCTCACGAGTTTTGACAGAGTTAGGCGAAATCGCAATGGGATTGTAGATAGTTTTGACAGGCCAGGGAAAATCGAGAGAGCGACCTAAGAAATCACTACAGGCAATATGAGAATCCCCGATACAAGCGGTAGCAACGCGAATTAAAAGACGCGAGTAATTGATTAGCGCAAACAGCTTCCATTTCAAAGGGATCCGCTTTTTAGGCCATAGTGATTTTATTTCATGCCAAAGACGTTGGCTAAAAGAGTAAGGGATATATTCTAGATGCGTTGTTTTATAAAAGGGAAAATGATACTTAATAACAACTTTCTTTCTGAAAATTTTGCATAGAATAACAAAACCAAGATGGTTTGAGTTCATATGAACAATATCACACCATTTGATTGCCGATATCCATGATTGAATGGAGTCTGTTTTTGTGGAAATAACTTTTGTCTCTGTATCTAACTGAGCTAATTCAGGTAGCAGGAAATTCACATAGGTCGTCACACCACTAATCTCTTCGCCATGACGATGCTGAATTAATATTTTCATGGCAATTATTTGAGTAATAGTTAGGCACTGTGCTGAATGTCTTTAAAACTTGAGGCTGCCCTGAAGTAAGCTTCTGAAAAATTTTTAGGAAATAATGCTGTAGTAGTCACCAGGTAGACTTTGGATTATGGATGCCGTTGTCAACTGAAATTTGCCCCCCCTTCGCGTGAAGACAATCCAAAGAAAACATCAACGGGCTGTCTTAGCTTGGGTTAATGTAAAATACTTTTCCTATTTACCTGGTATAGAAACATCTAGCAGGACAAATTAGTTGTCTAGTTATCATTCTTTTTACTCAAATCTTGCAGTTGTCCCGACATTGCCTGACTTGCCCCCCTGCCCCCCAAATTTGGGAAGTTCTGAGGTCGAAGTTCCCCAGAATTGGGGGATTTGGGGGCAAATGCAGGATGCCGATGTACTAGTTCAAGATCTCAGTTTTATCAATTAAATTGATAATGACAATAGCCAAGATGATGATTAGCCTATTTCAATCAGATGCTGACCTAAACGGACTGTGAACTGTGAACAGAATATGGCCTAATAGGATAATGAAACGTATCTGTGAAATGGTCATGATGCAACAGTTCCGACAGTGGCGAAGATGGTTGGTTCTAGGAATGGCGGTCATGCTGTGCTGGCTAGGGGGCGCTGGCACTGCTTGGGCAGGACTCAACGACGATCGCTACGACGGCAATATCTTTGCGCTGTATGCTGGCAACGGTTCTCTGGTGCCGCCACGGGTGACGTTGGCCCAATCTCTCAGACAAAAGAAACCCACGCTGTTGGTGTTCTATGTTGACGATAGTTCTGATTGCAAACAATTTTCTAGCGTCATCTCTCAGCTCCAGGCGCCATACGGGCGAGCGGCCAATTTTGTTCCCGTCATGGCAGACTCTGTTCCTCGCCAAGACCAAGACAGCTTTGCGCCTACTGAACCTGGGTATTACTTCGAAGGTTCAGTCCCCCAAACGGTTGTGCTCGACGAAGCAGGTACCGTCCGTTTGAACGAAACAGGGATGATCAGCTATGAAGCGATCGATGATGTCATGCGAGACGTTTTTGACTTGCTGCCTCGCTCCAAATCGGAAGAGCTGCGACGTCGGCGACCCATCAACGAACTCAACACTGAACTAGTCGAAGAGTCTTAGGGATCAACTCATTGTTGCTGTCGTTCTTCCTCTTTTTCCCGTGTGCTTTTCGCCTCGGCAGTGCGATCGCGAATCTCCCGTGCTTTTTGCTGAAGCGATTGAAAATAGTCCGTTTCGACAATATTCTTGACTTCCTTAGCCTTGCGCGTTTCGTCAATTTCGATCTTCAGGTCACGAATTTGCTGGCGCAGCCGCTGCTGCCGTGCAATAACCTCATTGAGCATCTTCTGAAAGACTTGCCCGAGCTGTCCTAACTCATCGTGACGTTTGACAACGTTGACAAGCTTGCGAGACTCCGCTTTGTCTAAATCCTCTAGGGTTTGAATATCGTCGGTAGCTAGCTTTTCAGAGAGCTTAGCCAACCCCTGCACGGGTCGAATCACCAGCGGTTTGAGCAGCGCATTGAGGCAGAGGAGGGCGATCGCGCAAATCAGAACGAACAGTCCCATGACGGAGGAAAATGACTGTCTTGCAGCTTGGAAAACTTCTTCAGCGGGGATGTAGACGACCTGGGTTCCCAAAACTTCATTTAACTCCCAATTGAACCCGTTTTCGCGGCCATACTGCGCCAGCATTGCTGGAGGAGCAGCTTCAGGAACGCTATGGCACTCTAAGCAAGAGGGATCTCGAATAATGATAGGTAGAGCGCTGTAAAAAACGAGACCCTGATCAGCCAGTTCGCGATAGCCTGATTTTTCTAATGCATCAGGCTGCTCAGCGAAAGCTGTAACCAGAGAGGTCTCGAAGGCATCTGCCAAATCTCGGGGATTGGTAGGATTTAAGACGGCTTCTTTATAGATGTAGTCAAAATCACCTTTAGCCAGACCCGCTTCCTGCAAAAGCTCAAAAACGCGACGGGCTGAATACGCTGGAATGGTCTCAGGCCAGAACACTTCAGAAGTTTCGTGGGCCTCTAGCAGAGGACGAACGTGCTGGTCAGTGTAGCGACGCACAGCCTGCATGGATTCCATCAGCATGACACCTTCAGCTGTGACCTGAGATTCGATTCGGTATTGCAAAACCTTAGCCAGCACAAATCCCCCTAGGGAGCTGCCAATGATGAATACCACTAAGAGAATAATCGTAAATTTAGGCGCAAGCTTTAGGCGATTAAACATGACCAACTCACCACTGGATAGGAAAAAGCCTAGGAAAAAATTGGGATAAACTAGGGTAGGCAGATGTTCTTCTGATCCTACAGAGCCTCCTTCAAAGTTAAGGATTGATCTGAATTCAACCTGAGAAATTCATAATCCTGGCTAAAAATGTAGGGCTAGTGCAAATGGCTATTTAATTTTCAGATTGAGTCGGCAGGCCTTCGCTGTTTACAGGCTATGGCCCCGCTTCTGGTCATGCTGAAACTTCTTCATCTCTTGCTTGGACCGTTTCTCAGGTGTTAGTTCGTGATAGCAGTGCGGACAGGCAATTCCTGGCTCGTAATAAGAGGTTGCTTTATCAGTTTCACTGATGGGGTGACCGCAGGCGTAGCACAAGTCATAGCTGCCTGGCTCTAATCCGTGCCGGACAGCAACTCGCTCGTCAAACACGAAGCATTCCCCCTCCCAAAGGCTTTCAGTTTCTGGCACCTCTTCGAGATATTTGAGAATTCCCCCTTTCAGGTGGTAAACCTCTCGAAACCCTTGCTTTAGAAGATAGGCAGTAGCTTTCTCACAGCGGATACCGCCTGTGCAAAACATGGCTACTTTCTTATGCTGTTGGGGATTGAGATGAGTCGTGAGATAGTCCGGCAGTCGTCGGAAAGCCTCAGTTTGAGGATTGATCGCCCCGTGGAAAGTGCCAATATTGACCTCGTAATCATTACGGGCATCGACTAACACAACGTCAGGATCGACAATCAACTCATTCCATTCCGCAGGATTGACGTAGGTGCCGACGTGTTGAGTCGGATCAATATCGGGTTGACCCAAAGTCACAATTTCAGGCTTGATCTTTACTTTCATGCGACCAAACGGATGATGCTCTGCGGTAGAAAACTTGACCGTTAAATCCGTGAAGCGAGGATCGGCTTTCAAAATTGCCAAAATCTGACTAATGTTGTCTCGTAGGCCTGAAACGGTTGCGTTAAGACCCTCTGGTGCCAGCAGAATGGTGCCTCGGATAGCGTAGTCATCACAAAGGGCTTGGAGCGATCGCCGCAGGTCTTCACAATTTTCAACCGCAACAAACTTATAGAACGTGGCTACAACAACAGTCATTTGATGTCAATCAGTGGCGCGATGGATAGGCAAGCGATTGTGACCCGTTCCTATCTTACAGACGATATTGTCGATAGACTTCAGCAGCAGCTCGATGAAGTAAGGAATGACGATAGACCAGGTCGATCATGTTGTCGTCATATCCGCCCCCAATCACACAGGCAACCGGATATCCTGCGGCTACACAGGTTGCCAAAACGGTGCGATCGCGCTCATAGAGTCCCGTATTGGACAACGCTAACTTGCCCAAGCGATCGCGCACGTGAATATCTGCCCCTGCATCGTATAGCACTAAATCTGGCTTCACTTGACTCAGAAGATCAGGTAAATAGGTGTGCACTTTGTGTAAATAGGCGGCGTCCTCTAAACCTTCAGCCAGCGGCACATCTAAGTCACTCGTTTGTTTTTGTCGAGGAAAGTTGACGTCGCAGTGCATAGAAAAGGTGAACACTCTTGGCTCTGCTTGAAAAATCCAGGCGGTACCGTCACCCTGATGGACATCTAAATCAAAGATAAGAATACGATTGACGTGCTGTTGCGTGAGAAGAATGCGAGCGGCGATCGCAAGGTCATTAAAAATACAAAAACCTGAGCCATAGGCTGGAAACGCATGATGTGTCCCCCCGGCAGTATTACAGGCAATGCCATGACTCATGGCCAGCTTAGCCGTCAGAATGGTTCCGCCAACTGCGGTACAGGTTCGCTTAACTAAATTAGGGCTCCAAGGCAGACCAATACGCCGTTGGGCTTTGGCGTCTAGAGTTCCAGTGCAATAGGCCCGCACATAGTCTGGCGTATGCACTTCTTCGATCCAGCTTTGGGGCGGTGCTCCCGGCTGATAAATCTGGTCGAGTGAAACAATTCCCTCTTGAATCAGGAGATCTCTCAACAAGCCAAACTTCGGCATCGGAAAACGATGCTTAGACGGCAGTGGTGCAACATAATCCGAGTGATAGACAACAGGTAGACCAGACAAGACAGTTGAAGGTTTTTCTCTCTATCCAAATTAACCCTTCTCGACTGCTTTCTCATCCTGCGCCTGCACTAAATATCCGCACCGATGCTCTCCCTGTGCTAACCAATGAGTTCTTTGCACAGAACAGTCGGGAAGAGCCATTTGAAACATTTCTAGTTCGTGGCCACAGACGCTCGGAAACGTTTCGGCAATGTGAGAAATCGCGCAGTTGTATTCAGTGATGATGTAGCAAGGAGCAATGGTGCGGACTTCATTGTCAGGGGTAACTTCGTGCCATTCCGCCATGTAGCCCTCGGCTTGACGCAGCTCTACTAGACGAGCTACTCGGTCAGCGAGTGCCCCAACGCCAACCAACCTGCGATACTCTTCAGCCTTGCGCTGCCACTGCTTTTGCAAAATGGTTTGAACTTGGTCTTTGCCCAGACTGTCGGCCATAGTGTCGAGCAGGGAAATGGCAAACTCGTCGTATTGGGCTGGAAAGCGATCGCGTCCTTTGCGGCTCAACCGATAGAGATAGTTGGGACGACCCATCCCTTCCTGTACAGCGCGATGTTCAATCAGTTCTTCCGTGGTCAAGTCCTTGAGATGACGACGAATTGCTTGGACGCTGACATCCAAGGGCTCAGCTAGGCTTTGGGCACTCGTCTCACCCTGCTTAAGCAAAGCTTGCAGAATGTCGTCTTTGGTGGAGGGCGGCTGTAGAGAAGACATGCTAGAAAACCGAATCAACGCCGACAGTCTGAAAAGTTATCTGCCACTTTAGCAACAAATCTGTTGCTTTACTTTGACAACATGAGTGTTGCTAAAGTACTCTAATACAAGTTGAACAACTTACAGGTTGTTTTAATTATAAGATTGAAAGGTTGATACGCCACTCCATCCAAAAAGTTCGATGAAAGACAACACTACAAATCAGGCAACTGAAAAGAACTTAGAGCTGATGCGAAATTTCGCACAGAGCTATGCTAAGCGTACTGGAACCTATTTTTGCGCTGATCTCGGCGTCACGGCTGTCGTACTGGAGGGTCTGGCAAAGCATAAGGATGACCTGGGTGCTCCCCTCTGCCCTTGCCGTCACTACGAGGATAAGGAAGCCGAAGCGAAGGCAACTTATTGGAATTGCCCCTGTGTACCTATGCAAGAGCGCCACGAATGCCACTGCATGTTGTTCTTGAAAGAAGACAATCCTTTCTCAGGAGATAAGCAGGAAATCTCTTTCGAAGAGATTCGTACTGAAACGAACAAATACTAGTTATTGGGTGCTTTGGTCGCCAAGGCTGACAGCTTTGGGTTGCGATCGCACCCCCCCCGCCCTTTATCGATACCCCTCAGTTTCAACCATGTCTACTTCCGTTCAGACACTCGTTAGTCAGCCCTACAAGTACGGTTTTACAACCGATATTGAGTCGGATACAATTCCGCGTGGCCTTACCGAAGATACGATTCGTTTGATTTCAGCCAAAAAGAATGAGCCTCAATTCATGCTGGATTTCCGGCTCAAGGCTTATCGGAAGTGGCTGACGATGGTTGAGCCTGTTTGGCCTAACGTTGCTTATCCAGCCATTAACTATCAGGACATTATTTATTATTCGGCTCCTAAGCAGCAGAAAAAAAAGCTGGCTAGTCTGGACGAGGCCGATCCTGCTCTATTGGAAACCTTTGAAAAACTAGGGTTACCGCTTTCTGAGCAGAAGCGCTTGGCAAACGTAGCGGTGGACGCAGTATTTGATAGCATTTCTATTGGAACGACTTACAAGGAAAAGCTAGCCGAGCATGGCGTCATCTTTTGCTCTATTTCGGAAGCCGTTGAGGAGCATCCTGAGCTGGTTGAAAAGTATCTGGGTAGCGTTGTTCCAGTGGGCGACAATTACTTCGCAGCTTTAAACTCAGCAGTTTTCAGTGACGGGTCCTTCGTTTACATTCCTAAAAACACTGAATGTCCAATGGACCTGTCTACCTATTTCCGCATCAATAACGGAGACTCGGGGCAGTTCGAGCGGACACTAATCGTTGCTGAAGAAGGGAGTTCGGTGACTTACCTGGAAGGCTGCACAGCTCCTATGTATGACAGCAATCAACTCCACGCAGCGGTTGTTGAGCTAGTAGCCCTAGATAATGCCAACATCAAATACTCTACTGTTCAAAACTGGTTTGCTGGAGACGCAAACGGCAAAGGCGGTATCTATAACTTTGTGACGAAGCGAGGTCTTTGTCACACCAATGCCAAGATCTCTTGGACTCAGGTGGAAACCGGATCAGCGATTACTTGGAAGTATCCTAGCTGCGTATTGCTGGGTGATAACTCAGTCGGCGAGTTTTATTCTGTAGCGCTAACGAACAACAAACAGCAGGCTGATACGGGAACCAAGATGGTTCATGTGGGCAAAAATACTCGCAGTACGATTGTGTCTAAGGGGATTTCAGCCGGTAATTCTAAGAACAGCTATCGCGGTTTAGTGAAAATGGGGCCGAAGGCAGCCGGAGCACGGAACTATTCTCAATGTGATTCCATGCTGATTGGTGACGCTTCCAACGCCAACACCTATCCCTATATCCAGGTTCAAAACAACACCGCCCAGGTAGAGCACGAAGCGTCAACTTCCAAAATCGGTGAAGATCAGCTCTTCTACTTTGCCCAGCGGGGTATTTCTCCGGAAGATGCCGTATCGATGATCATCAGCGGTTTCTGTCGCGAGGTTTTCAACGAGCTGCCCATGGAATTTGCTGCAGAAGCCGATAAGCTGATGGCATTAAAGCTAGAAAACACTGTGGGCTGAGCGCGATGGGTGTTACCTATGTCGAAATCGAGCTTGTCCGCGGAGATGACCTTGCTTTGGAAAGGTCAGGCTATCTCAACGCTGATCAAATCAACCGTATTTCTGTTTTGGCCCTGGTTGATAGTGGTGCGTCGATGCTGACGATACCTAGACTGCTGAGTCAAAAGCTCCAGCTTGCAAAACTAGACGAGGTCGAAGCAGAACTGGCGGATGGCTCCGTCATGCGGGCTGACGTCGTTGGGCCTCTAGAAGTCAGATTTCAAAATCGTAAAACGGTTGTCAACGCAGTAGTTGTTGATGCCGACACCGATACACTTTTGGGAGCAATTCCAATGCAAGGCATGGATGTTGTTATCGACCCGAAACGGGAGCAGCTAGTTGTCAATCCAGATAGCCCTGATACAGCCCGAATGCTGCTGAAATAACCTGATTCGGAATAATCCTTAACTAGATTGCTAGTCCATTGATAAATTTGATTGCCCGTCGTAGACAGTTGACTAAGCCATGATTAACGAGAACAGTGAAACCATCCTTTCTGTAAAAGACCTGCACGCTACCGTGGATGGAACAGAGATTCTAAAGGGCGTCAGCCTGGAAGTAAAAGCAGGTGAAATCCACGCCATTATGGGACTGAATGGCTCCGGCAAGAGCACTTTCTCTAAAGTTTTGGCAGGACATCCTGACTATGAAGTCACCGGCGGTCAGATTCATTTCAAGGAACAGGATATTGCTGAGTTGGAGCCGCACGATCGCGCCACTGCTGGCATCTTTCTTGCATTCCAATATCCCCTTGAAATTCCGGGCGTTAGCAATCGAGATTTTCTCAGGGTTGCCTTTAATGCTCACCGCAAGGCCAAAGGGGAGGACGAAATGGATGTCTTCGATTTTGATGACCTGATCGATGAGAAGTTAGAGGTTGTCAAAATGGACGCGGCATTTCTAGATCGCAGCGTCAATGAAGGCTTCTCAGGGGGCGAAAAGAAGCGCAACGAGATTTTGCAAATGGCTTTGCTAGAGCCAGCACTATCCATTTTGGATGAGACTGATTCTGGCCTTGATATCGATGCGTTAAAAACCGTTGCCAATGGCGTCAATCAACTGACCACTCCAGACAATGCCGTAGTGATGATTACGCACTACCAGCGTCTGCTGAACTACATCGTGCCTGATTATGTGCATGTGATGGCAGATGGCCGCATTATCACAACAGGCGGTAAGGAGCTGGCTGAGCGGTTAGAAAATGAGGGCTACGAAGGCGTTTTGACGGAGTATACCGTGGAGGGTGTAGCGTAATGGTGCATCCAGTTTCAGACACGAGTGCTCCAACTCAATTGTCTAAGCGAGAGCAGCGAGAAGCGTATTTTCAGGCATTGCTGAATACAGTACAAGCTCAGGTACCTGACGAGCTGTCGTATTCGGAATTGAGAGGGCGAGCCAGAGCAATCGTTAAGGAGCATACCTTTCCTTCAGCCAAAGATGAAGACTGGCGCTTTACAGACTTGAGTGCCATGCTGTCGATTCCTTTCACAGCGGCTCAAAGTCCAGCTGAAATAGACTTAGGGTCACTCGGTCCTGTGCAAATGCCTGAGGCGATCGCCCGCATTGTCTTCGTCAACGGACAGTTCAACGAAACCTTATCTGATGTCGGGCGTCTTCCCGTCGGAGTTGTCGTTGGTAGTCTGGCAGCTCTGCAAACAGGAACGGTCGGAGAAAAGCTAGCGGCTCGACTAGCGCGCTCTAACGGCAGTAATGAAGCTTTCACAGCTTTGAATACTGCTGGGTTCCAGGATGCCGCAGTCATTTGGGTACCGCGCAATCAAGAGGTTGAGCAGCCTGTTCAAGTTGTCTATCTCTCTGTCGGTCGAGCTGAACCGGTCATAACCAGTCCCCGCTGTTTGGTCGTGGCTGAAACAGGCAGCCAATTGACTCTAGTTGAAGACTTCTACGGCGCTCAAGACCGTGACCATTTCAACAACAGCGTCAGTGAGATTTGGGTCGACGACAATGCCCAGGTATCTCACGTTCGCCTACAGCGGGAAGGGACTGGGACCTTCCACATTGGCAAGACAGTCGTTACTCAAGACCGCGACAGCCGCTACACCCTCATACCGATTACGCTCGGCGCACGATTGTCTCGACATCATTTAGAGGTTTACCAGTCAGGACCTCAAACGGATACCAATCTATATGGCTTGACGGCGATCGCAAACACTCAGCTAGCGGATACCCACAGCCTGATTGCCATGAGTCACCCCCATGGAACGGCTGAACAGATTCATAAATGTATTGTTGATGATGCCGCTCACTCAGTTTTCAACGGTAAGGTTTGGGTATCCCGTGAGGCTCAGTTGACCAATGCCAGTCAGCTCAACCGCAACCTGCTGTTGTCCAACAAGGCGCGAGTCGACACCAAGCCCGAACTGGATATCGTCGCTGATAATGTTAAGTGTGCCCACGGAGCAACGGTCAGCCAATTAGACGACAACGAAGTGTTTTATCTGCAAAGTCGGGGCATTGATGCTGAAGCTGCTCAGCGAATGCTAATCTCTGGGTTTGCACTTGATATCACTAGCCGCATTCCGATTCCATCTTTGGAACAGATGCTTTCAGAGAAAGTCATCCAACAAGCCCGCCTTTAGAACTAGTTGGTACCATTGCTCGTTAACCTTTAAACATCCCCTATCTGATTTCACAACGTCCCCTCATGACACTGGCTCAAGAACTTACCCTCGCTGCTAAAGTCCGTGCTGATTTCCCCATCCTCCATCAGGAAGTCAACGGACATCCTTTGGTGTATTTGGACAATGCCGCCACGTCACAAAAGCCCAGGGCAGTCTTGGACGTTATTCAGCAGTATTACGAGAGGAATAATGCCAATGTTCACCGAGGCGTTCACGCTTTGAGTGCGCGGGCTACGGATGCCTATGAAGCGGCAAGAGACAAGATTGCGGCCTTTGTGAATGCAGCATCCCGAGACGAAATCGTGTTTACTCGCAATGCTAGTGAGGCGATTAACCTCGTGGCGTATACGTGGGGAATGAATACGCTACAGGCTGGGGACGAAATAATCCTGTCCGTTTTGGAGCACCACAGTAATTTAGTGCCTTGGCAGTTTGTGGCCCAGCGCACAGGTGCTGTCCTTAAGTTTGTGGGACTAACTGACACCCAAGAGTTCAATTTAGATGAGTTGCGATCGCACCTCTCTGACAAAACGAAACTCATCGCGACCAATCACGTCTCCAACACCCTGGGATGCATTAATCCGGTCACAGAGATCGTCACTCTAGCTCAGCAGTATGGTGCCAAAGTTCTGATTGATGCCTGTCAAAGTACGCCTCATATGCCGTTGGATGTACAGGCATTAGGGTGTGACTGGTTGGTGGCTTCTGGACACAAAATGTGTGGTCCCACAGGAGCGGGGTTCCTGTATGGAAAACTGGATTTACTGCAATCCATGCCACCCTTTATGGGAGGGGGTGAGATGATTGCTGACGTCTTTTTAGAGCATTCTACCTATGCTGAACTGCCCCATAAATTCGAAGCCGGGACGCCAGCAATTTCTGAGGCGATCGCCCTGGGAGCCGCTGTTGACTACCTCAACTCAATCGGCATGGACAAGATTGCCGACTATGAGCACGAGCTGACAGCCTACTTATATCAGCAACTTAATCCTATTCCTCAGGTAAAGCTATACGGGCCGCAGCCCCAAGCTGACGGTACAGGACGGGCGGCGATCGCAACTTTCACCATAGACGGTATTCATGCCCAAGACCTGTCAACTCTGCTGGACCAATCTGGTGTTGCCATTCGCTCTGGACATCACTGTACCCAGCCTCTCCACCGCATTTTGAACGTGAGTTCCACTGCCAGAGCTAGCCTCTATTTCTACAACACTCGTGAAGAAATCGACATATTTATCACAGCATTGAAAGAGACTATCGATTTCTTCGCTAGCGTCTTTGACGACGAATAACCCTACCTACGGAATGAGTCTAGATATCCTACGTTATCTGTCCTTTTGCTCCTTCAGTTGCGCTTCCAATTCGGCTAATCGAGCCTCCGCTGCTTCTGCTCGTTGCCGTTCTTGTTCAGCCCGCTGCTCTGCTGCTTCCGCTCGCTGTTCGGCCTGCTGGCGAGCGAGAGCTTCTTGCTTCACAGCTTGCGCTAGCTCTCCAGGAATCAACAGTTTTTCATCAGTGTCTTCGCGATAAAAGCCGATGAGCTGTCCTTCAACCTGTAACCGCAGTCGAAGTGCTTCACTCTGACCATCGGTAATTGGGTAATACACACCTCGCTCTAAGCGATAGCCTTCAAGCTGTTGCCCTATCCACTCACCTTTGGGATCAAACAGCCAGTATTCTTGAACACCTAGCTGCTCATACAGCATCTTTTTGAAGCTCTTGTCCTGGTCTTGAGTACCCTTTGATGTCATCTCGAAAATGACACTAGGGACCTGACCTTCTTCCCAGATTTTGTAGTTGTCTCGGGGACCTGGCTCAACATCGAAAATGACCATAACATCGGGTGCAACCCGTAGCTTTGGCATGCCTTGAGAGTAGTAGAGGAACTGGTTAGCAAGGACCATAGCGGTCTGTCCATCCAGATATTGCCGCAGCACTTCCAGCGTGGTCAACAAAGCATAGAGATGCACAGACGTTTCAGCCACGGGTTCTCCGTCTGAACTGGGATATTCGATCGCAGGAATCGGGACTTGATTAGGGGTTGCAACCATACTGAATGTCCGCTCACTGGCGAATTGCTTGAACTAATAGCGGATAGCAAAAGGTAAAGGGATAAATCTCATCCTTTACACAGAATAGACTCTGACATTTCTGACTTCTGGGTCTGCACAACTAAAGCCATATTGATAGACCTATAGTACACCGGATAGTTCAATCGAACTATATAGACCCTGCATCATTCATTCCTACAAAAATACGCTCGGGCAGGCGTTGAAAAATCCGATAATCGACCAAGTCCGCAATCCATCATTTCGAGAGCTGATGATTTTAGATCTACAGTCGCTCTTCCCAAGATAATGTCCGTTCTGCAGAATTCTCACCTAGCGATCGCACGACCTGTAGCTCTACCCTGGCGTAGGTTCCACGCTGAAAGTAGCGATCATTGATCGCCATTTCACCTAGAGCAATCACAAAGCGATTGTTGTCACGGGTGATGACCTCAGCCGGTACGATACCGTCAAAATGTTTGCGATAGCGGGCACGACGATTATCGCGGGGATCATCCTCAGAGGTACTGTAAACCAGCTTGAATTGGGTATCGACGAACTCAGTTTCCTGGCCCAAGTCAATCACTGTGATGGCGAAGTCTGAGCCACGCCCGGTTTGTCTTCCCCAAGAGAGGTTAGTGACTTCATCGGCCCGAACAACGTGGGTGACGACATAGGTCGTCAGCTCTCCCGTTTGTTCCGTCCGTCCCTCTATCCAGAGGGAATCGGGAAAGATCATCTGAAGTTCACCGGAGTCCTCCAGCGTCACTGTAGGCGCGAAAGATAAAAACGGCGATTGCGATCGCTCTGCCTCCCAAACCACTTGAGCTTGGGCCTCCAGGCGACCCATAAATTCATAGTATTCGTTAGCGACGATAGATCCGCTGGCCAACACAGCACCCGCACCAAACCGAGATTGCCACCTATTCTTGGACAGCCGTACAGGGGCTTGCAAAAAGGCGTTTAATGGCTGCGTCTGAGTCGGAGCATCTGACAATAAAGGCGTTGATTGATTGATCAGCCGGAGCTGACCAGGCTGACCAGAGGTACCGTCATAGCCGTCATAGCCTGTATTGCCGGAGCGTCCATCACGGCAAACATACCGTTCATTGCGGCAATTACCATCCTGACAGACCTGTACTTCCCAGCCGTGGTCCTCACAATTACACTCGTCGCCGCCATAACCACCGCGTCCACCGCGTCCACCACGCCCACCGCTAGCGTCCACCGCAATCAGTCTCAAATGAGCCGGATCAGTGTAATAGATAGTCACGTTGCCGCCACGTCCACCATTCCCACCGCTACCACCACTACCGCCATCGCCGCCATCAGCCGCCTGTAAGTTATAGCGAACGTTGCGCGGCTGTGCACGGCAAAAAGGTCGCTCTCCCGGATCTCCTGATTCTCCATCCCCACCATCGCCGCCAATCGCGTTCACTTGCTGAGGCCGACCATCCGCCCAAACGGTTTGATCCCGTCCCGCCGCCCCAACTTGACCACTACGACCGCTCCGCCCATTGCTACCATCACTACCAAAGCTGCGAATCTCATCGGCCCATGCAACGAGGGTAGGCCAGTAGTGATGAGAAACAAGTGAGGTCGTGGAAAGGGCGATCGCACTCAGACCCAATCCAACGAAAATGCGGAATTTCATAGCAACAACGATCCCATAGAACGGTTAAGGCTCACAAACCAAAAAAATAGGCTTCCTGGGTAAGGGATTGACTTTGCCCTCTACCGTTACGTTTTAGTCTCTTAGCCTTTAATTCTAGAGGAGCCTTGAATTCGAGAAGTTCCCTAGAATCAGAAGATTAAGGGAACCGAGCAGGTTTATCACCTCTTTCCCGCTGCTCAGTCCGTAATTGATGAGATAGCTACAAAAGCCTGCCTATTTTCAGCCAGCCATCCACCCAGCTTTGTTGCTCCGAGACGAATGTTTGACGATCCTGGCAGATCCACAGACGGGCCTGGATGCAGGTTGCCTCAAAGCTTAGGGGATCTCCAGGAAAGAATTTACCGCTAGCAGGGTGCTTTAGCGCAGCGCAATGCACTACGTCGGGTATTTCCATTGTCAGAATCTCCTTAGACCCTATTCGAACACACCAATCTGCCCTTGATACCCGGTAAAGATACGACTGCCATCTTTTAGCACATGAACTTCAAGCTGATCGCTCGCCCAAGTTATGCGCTCCTTAAGGGCCGGATTGAACACCCGCACCCGCTGATTTTTTGAGGAGACAGGAGAGGAGGGATCATTGATAGCTAAGGATTCTACATAGGGGCCATCCACCAAGATATCTAACTGAGCCAATAACGCCTGAGATTCAGGCGGGGCAGATTTGGACTGCAGTTGTTCAAGAGTAAAGCCGGAAAAAGACATTACATTTAGCCCTTGCTCCTTTACTCGGCGGGCGACTTCGGCCAGCGCTGATGCTTGCCAGAATGGTTCACCCCCTGAAAATGTGACACCTTCATTGCGCGGTTCACTTAAGATGCGTTCCACTAAGTCATCAATCGTAATCAGTTGATTCGGTTCAAACGACCATGAGGCCGGATTAAAGCAGCCGGGACAAGCCCGCAAACAGCCCTGGACCCACACCACAGCTCTACAGCCGGGACCATTGACCTCTGAGCGATCAACATACCCCATCGTATTGAGAAAGCCTGGGGGGATATCTTGTAACGTCTCAGAAAGCTCAGTCGTAGTCTTTGAAAATGTCATGATTCAGATTCTCCCTTGACCACTAACAGAACATATCTTCAGAGAATTCGATTAGTTGAGAGGTTGACTTGATAGCAGGCTAACCCCAAATGAGGATGAAGTTTGCAGAATTTCAGGATTATTTTTAGCCGTTCCTACTGCAAGCTTGATCAAAAAGAGTATGGGCGTTTTGCAAAAATCAAGTATCTTGCAGGATAAGTTGATCTGATAGTGAATCAATCAAATCGACATTAATACCCAGTTTTTCAATATCTGTCAGAAACTGTACTGGCTCAACTAAATCAGCCTGAAACCATAATCCTGGACGCCGGATATCTCCATTGAGATATTGCAATAGACAGGCGACAACTGGAACAGCTGTCAAGGCGTATACATCATCATGCCTAAGTTGCATCTGTAAACAACGATTTTTCTTATCTTTCAATCCCCTGGCTTCCAATTGCAAAATAGCCCCAAAAGGAGGAAGACTAAACTTTTTCAAGCTCCAGCTGAAGACTTTTCCCATGGGGAGTTTAGCTTTTTGACCGAACACTCTCAGCATGACAAAAGCAATCGGCATAACCACATAGTCAGTCATCCAATTGAATCCTGAAATATAAAAACCCGTCTCATTAAGAGATGGGATCATAGCGGGTAATAAACGAAGTTCTTCTAAGAAAATTGGGCGACAGTAACGCTCACCGAAGCGATCGCCAAAGTCAACCTTTAAAGACGTATTCAGGCTCATTGTCACCCATTCCTTATTCTTGAATATCAACGGGTTGAAATGATTTAACTCATCCATAAATTCAGCCAGGGTGGAATCGGAGAACTGTAAAGCTTGCCAATTGAGTTGAAAAGTAGAACTCACATGAGCGACTTCTAGCACATCAAACTTGGGAGCTACATAGCGCACCATTGCTGCTGGAACCCCTGGATGAAAGCCCCCATCGGTGATAAAACAGCGTTCCTTGCCTTCAATTTCTTCCCGTAAAGCATCCAGCACCGCTAATTTTTGAGGAGAAGACAGTTGGAGATCCAGATAGTCACACCCTACTGCGAGAGCTGACTCGGCAACATTACCAACATAATCAGCAGTACTTGACGCCACTACAACGATATCAATGTCTGCAAAAGCAGCTTCTAAGGAAATTTTGTTCGCCGCATCTGCCTGTTTGCTGGAGACGCGATCCGTCTCAAATTCGGAGTTCAACTCAGCAACTGTTTGCTGTGCTCGACTTAAATTTCTGCCTGCGATTACGATTTGAGCATTGCTTTCCTGGAGGAGAAATCTGGCAACTAAAAGACCTGCATTGCCATATCCTCCCAGGATTAGAATTCTTGGTGGCATCTTTTGGCTCATAGTTTTTGAGGAGTTAAAAGGTCAAACATCACACCTGTTGGGTTTGCAAGAACCGCCAATTGCTCCACGCTGGGTCAGTCAGTTTCTTTCTATGCCCGATCGCACCGTTTTTTCAACCGGCTAACGGTCGAGTCAACGGTATCGCGGTTGCACTAGAGCCAAGCACACCCTAGCTCCTGCCTTGGACAAGATGTACTAGGAGTGGATTTAAAGTCGTGGATCTTGTTGAAAACTACTATCTGGCGATATGACGAGCAAACAGAAGTCACGAGATTCTTCTCGGTTACACTGCATCCCTTCACACAAAAGATAGGGTGAGGCACATTTGAAGGCTTATGGACTACTCCAGCAAAACTTTGTGCGTTTCTTGTGAGGAAGCGATCGCCCTAGTACCGCTACGCAGAATTCAAAATTCAGAACTAAGGCGGATAAGCTTTCCCAATGTTTTGAATGGTGAGCATAATTTCTGCCGTAGTGTACTAGCCATAGATGCCCCCTGCCTAGCGGTCTCTGCATCTCAACGCTGCAATGGCTGTAGTCAGTCTCACGAGAAATCGTTCAGACAGCGCCCACATATTTTAGAGTTAGTCGTCGCCAGTTCTGTGAGGGCCAGATGGCGAGCCATCCGGCTATGGGCTTGTGCACCCAGACGTCACTGGGTTCACACGTCTAGATAACGGGCCTTACAGGATTCGAACCTGTGACCGACCGCTTAGAAGGCGGTCAATATAAATCTTGAAAGTCCTTCTGGATAGGTTTTTCAGCTTACGATATTTATTTGATCACCATCCATTCACCATTTTTGACTGTGACAGTTTCTTCCACATTTTTTTCACAAAGTGGGGTAAACATCTTGCTGAGCAAAGCGACCAACGACGCATCGTTAAAGGGGAGCTTCTATCTTTTCAAACTTTCAATTTTTCAATAAAGCTTTCAAATCACTTGTCGAGCAAGAGGATCAGTGTATTGAAAGGTTTTCAATATTCTTTCTATATTTCAACACTGTAGATCCTACAAACTGATATCTCGTCTTGAGATGAAATACTCTCGCAATAAGATGAGAAAGCTACTGCCTTTAGTGCCTGACTGCAGCTTGACTAACCTCAATAGGCTTACAAACTCTTTCCTACTGCTCAAGCCGTTATTGGCGAGATAGCCTCCCAATGTCTAACCTGCAGAATACCTTCTGCCATTCCTTGAGCCGCTGTGTCGGCCAATATCTGCCAATCTTCCTGCGTGAACATCTGAGACATCATCGTGATCGCTTGGCTGCGAATCACTTTCTGACTGGCTTCCAATACCTGCTCATCTTCAGCGAGCAATGAATCTACCCAGGTTTGCTGCTCTGGGGTGAGTGCTTGAAGATGCTGACGGATTAGCTGACGGGCTTGGGTGTAGGTTGCCTCAAAGCTCAAGCCCAGTTGCCAAGACGACATCCAGTGCTGAAGTTCTGTGAAGAGAATGGACTGTAGCCGCATTTGCTGTATCTGTTCATGCGAAACGGTCCTGGAACGAGCCACATATTCTCGCATCATGAGACCCGCCTCAACATATCCGCCAGAGGCTTCCTCGGCTGCTGCCGATTCTCTCAGCCAAGTTTCGTCGAAGCAGAGATCCATTAGGTCGCCTGTCTTAGCAAGCTGCTCGGCAAGTTTACGATCCTCTGGAGGATGGTTCTCTGACATTGCGTTGTTCATGATTGGATGGCACCGTACTCGAAGTATACTAAGTCCTCTTTCTCTGGATCGGCACCGTAGTCTGGGACTTGTAGGTGACGATAAAATCCTTCTGCTTCCGGCAGAGAATGGAAGCCTACCCGTCCACCATAACCAAGCTCTACGCTGCGGCGACGCGCAAACAGTAACAATGTTCGCCCGACCCCTCTTAAAAATGGTGGCCGCTCTATGGCTGAGCGATTCCAGGGAGCTGAGGCCAAAGCTTCCACGTAAACTAATGGATAGCGCTGTGGGAAGTGAGACCGACGCCACTGAGTCTCCAGAAACAGTAACCCCTGAGTGAAGGATTCTACTTCTAGGGCATAGGCTTCATAACGGCTCTCTTGTTGAGCTTGGCGGAGCTTGTAATCCCACATCCACCTAGCATCTGGTTGCTCTAACTCAATCAAGATGCCTTGCCAGACTGATTGAAAGTCGGACCAGTGGCGCCGCTGCATGGTGCGAATTAACCCATTAACGATTTGCCCTGTGCTGCTGAGAAGCTGAACTGGTCGTTCTATCATCGGCTGCTTTCAATCTGAATCATTAACTTTGGCAACTTCTGAATCATTAACTTTGGCAACTACAAATTTAGGGTAATGGGTGCATCGCTGATCTTTTCCTATTGTTCGAGCGCACTGTGACAGTAGGCGAATTTCATGGGACTGTTTTTGGTCTAAAAAATTTTAGATGGGTGTGTGACAGTTGCTCGAAACCCTTGAAATCTCATTGAGAGTTGATGAGAGGGTGGAAACTCGTGCGATCGCCCTTCCTGCATGAGATTGCAACCACTACCACTAAGGTGAATAGTTGCCGTTGTGCTGCAGCTGCTCTCGATAGGTTAAGCCAATAATTCACGAGCAACCTAATCGTTGCCTAAGGAATTTGACTTCTGATTGGGACAGGCGTCGGTTGTAGCGATTAAGAGTGGTTAGCCATTCACACAAAATTGCGGCATCGAGTAATTGACGTTCGTAGACGGATTGAATAATCCAGAGGGTGCCATGAACCGGGACTTGCTGCTCCTGACAGCATCTTCTGAGAGGCTTTTCGTTGGTTAGCAATAGCCGTTGATAGGTCTTGGCGTAGCACAGGCAGAGGGCATCTTGGAAACTGAGTGGTCCCGTTTGATAAGTGCGAGCTAGGAGCGCCCACTCCTGAGTGACAGTAACTTTTTGAATACCAGCAGTAGCGATCGCCTCCGGCAAATCCGGCTGACGAGGATGGCAGCATTCATCAAAGACGACATCCAGAACCTCGATTGTGCCTAATTGCGTTAAGACGGATAAGCCATCAACATAGCCCAGGTCGATGAGGACGTTGGCATCTGACAGCAGAATCAAACTTCCATTTCCTCCAGCCAATCGTTCAACGTATCGCGCAGTTCGATCAAGGGTTGGCCTAAAATCTCTGCGGCTCTAGAAATCGTGATTTCCTCTTGGAGCAAGGCCAGAAAGACCATGCGCTCCAGGCGGGTTAAACGTTCGGGTTCTGGTAAAGTGACGGGCTCATTGGCTGCACCATGTTTCTTATTGAGCTGGCCGATTTGTTGCCCCTGCTGCTTCTGGGTGATGATGCCCGCTTGGGCCGCTCGGTACAAGACAGTTCTCATGCTGACGCCATACCGTCGTTTCATATCGGCCAGTAGAGGTTCTGGCAGCCAGCGCTGGCGATAACCGTGAAGCTCGCGGCGAATGACATCTTCGGGTAGGAGGACAGCGCCCGCAAAGTGGTTAGCCACCTTTTCTCGTGGGTCAGAGCGTCCGCCTGCTTTTTCATGCGGAGTTCGATACTCCTGACGATGAAAAATCAGGTGGGCAAGCTCGTGGAGAGCAGTGAAGAATTTCCGCTCCGTGGGGTGAACCGCATTGATGAAAATGACGGCTCCTGAGGTTTCGGTGTAGGCCGAAAAACCAGAAATCTCATTGGGCAGCGGATGCAAAATGACCTTCAGCCCTTTCGACTCCAATAGAGCCAGGGTATCTCCCAAGGAGCAAGTTTCGCCCATACCTAGCCAGTCGCGGATTTCCCGCGCGACTTCCTCAACGAGATGGGCATCGTACCCAGTCAACGGGCGCATCTCTGGCAGGGTAGGAATTTCGTGGATCAGTTGCTCAATGAAGGTATAGTCTTCGGCTTTTCGAGAAAGGGCAGCCCGCAGGTGAGGATTGAGCGCGGAGGGCTGATCGGCCCGAAACATCAGCCCTGCCATTGCAGGCAGGGCTGATGTTTCGGTTTCTGGCAGCAGCAGATCGACGGCAATGTCCAGAAATTGAGCAATTTGGGTAAGTTGCGCGACAGAGGGTTCGCGATCGCCCTTTTCCCACGCGGCGATCGTTTGGCGAGTAACGCCCAGATGCTTTCCCAGTTCGGCTTGAGAGATTCCGGCCTGCTCTCGATAAATTCGGATCAAGTTAACATTTGTCATGACCCATTTTTGATTTTGCGATCTAGTATTGTTCTATAAATCTAACATTGAGGAGGGATATGTCTGATGTCTAAATCACAGAAAGGCAAAAATCAACACGTTGTGCCTCATCCTGATGGCTGGGCGGTGAAGTCTGAGGGCGCAGGTCGGGCGACGCGGGTAACGGAAACCCAGCGAGAAGCGATGGAGATTGCCCGCGAGATTGCCAAAAACCAGGGTTCAGAGCGGATTGTGCATGGTGAGAATGGTCGTATTCGTCAGAAGAACAGCTACGGCAATGATCCTCATCCTCCCAATGGATGATGGCTTCAATTCACAAAAAGCATGAGTTCCCTGTTATGTAGATGGTGATTGATTATGAATAGACAACCCGTGAGTTCCAGTAATGTCCGCAGTGTAGGTTATGACTCTGCGAGCTCTACATTAGAAGTCGCGTTTCACAATGGAGGAGTTTATCAATATTTTGGTGTTCCCTCTACGGTGTACGCCGGTCTAATGGCAGCAGCATCTAAAGGGCGTTATCTGCACCACTATGTCAAAGGTAGATATCGCTATTCCAAAGTCTTCTAGATTGAAGTTTTCCGAATCATGACTGATGACCTAAAATCAGCTTGGCGGCAGCATTGTTTCCAACTTTAATAAGTGTAATTGCCCTGCTCACAATCAATCGTGACAAGCTACGGCGTCCAAAACTCAAGATTGAAGTTTTGGACGAACCGACAGCAACGTATCGGGACAGTGGAGCACTTGATTTGCAAATCAATCTAAGGCTTCAGGCGATACAGTGCATGGTTTCTGTAAGAAGCATAAGCTTGCTTAAAAAGCGATACTTTAACGATCAACTTATGGATTTTTTTGAGAAGGCAGTCAATATCAGGGGGGATTTGACAAAATATAGCGAGGCTGATTTTGCTCAGTTTATGGCTTGTATTATTGCTGAATCTGATTGCTCAAAGATCACGGAATATGAGAGTCGGTTTAAAGAATTTTTTCAGATTCGAGATTTTTTGATGAAGGAAGGTCAGCCACATTCATTAACATTACTCGGCAGGATATCTGAATATGATGTTGACAAAACCTAGCATCTAGAATTTGACTACGACGTGAATGGTTCTAGGAAGAAAAAACTAGAAAAGTTGGATTTCCGATAGGTTGCAAGAAGTAACTGTGGATAGGAGTATGTATTACCAGCGTTGAGAAATTCTTGCTAGTTAGTGGGGGCAAGTAAGCTAAGTCAGCAAATGCGATCCATTGAAGATTTGCTAGATTCCTGTGAATTCTGTACGACTGTTTAAACTCCACATAATTGTTTAACCATACTACTCTTGGCTATTTTTCCCGTTCGTAAATATGTCCTCTCTTATTTCAATCTCGCCTTGGCATGGCGTTCTATCTTCCAGGTAGAGCGTCCACTTGAGTAAGAGGTCATCTTCGAGTAAGCGTTGGGCTTTCTCTAAACCGAAAGAACATCGACAAATGAAGAAGGTGTCATCGGGAAATATGTTAACTTTCATTTTAGGTCTTTCTATATCTGTTTTTCCTGACAGCATTCCGAGTGCTGGCCGAATCTCTTGCTCTTGCCATCCTTCCTTGAAAGAATATTCATTGTTTCTTAGCATCTTTCCAAAAGCGCATTCATCAAACAATTCTGAATATACGAATTTAATTCTACATTTGAATGCTTGGATATTCGTCTCGCCTATGTTTTTTAAAAAAACCTGAAGCGAATATTGACTTTCCAATATTGGTTTATAACCTTCTCCAAGAATCTCGCCATCCTCTAAAAATCTTCTTTCTTGTCCAAGATAAATCGGTTTATTCTCACGATTAGCCTTCTTGATAATCAAAGTGGCGTTTGGAACTTTGCCTCGAAACATGCGCATCCTGATTTCGTGGTCTGGAAGGGCTTTCGATTCGTATTCGGAGCGTCCGTAGTAGATGTGGTCTTTCGCTTGGTAAGCTGTCGTGCCTGTTGGGATATAGATCACGTAGACGCAACTGGAGCGTTCGACATCAAGGTAGACTAACTTAACTCGGATACCAGGAAGTGGAGGGCTAATATTGGAGCTAATGATTTGCTGAAGCTTTTCTGGGTTCCAAAAACTGATGTCAACGCTACTAATTCGCAACGCAACTCTGGGTTTGCTATCTTTGTCTTCTTCAATTCCAATAATGAGTGTTCCGCCTTCTGTGTTGGCAAATGCAGATACCTCTTTGCTGAGTTCTGTAACAACCTTGTTAATACTGTTACCTTTCTGATTGAGGTCCAACAGTCTGGCGTCCTTGAACTCTAGTCGTAAGGATTCAGGCTGACCTATAAGGTTATCTAGGTCTGTAATATCCCACTGCCACGGGTGTTTCATAACGGTGTCTTCTTCTCCTGCCTTGAGGGTGCGAAAATATTATTTTCGACAAATAGTTTTCCAGTTCAAATCAATTTCTTCGGGGACAAGACTCTTGGTGCGGCGCTGCTGAGCGGAGCGCGTTCATCGTAGCAAAACTTTCTGGAAAACACTTCGGTGAGAGAACACCGTCGTCCGGCAGCGTTAACAGGGCACTTTAGGGGCAGTTTTCCCGATGACCATGTCGCTACAACTCGCCACCTTACCAAACTCAAGTATCCAGCACCTGGATCGCTTGCCCGATTGTCCCGCAATTTACTTTGCGATCGACGAACGAGGCCGCGTTCTCTACATCGGACAAGCCAAGAATCTAGCAAACCGTTGGCGTGGCAAAGGTCATCACCGCATCGAACAACTCAGGCGCATTCATCGACGGCATCCAGTCACGCTAGCTTGGCTCGATTGTACTGACTGTTGCGATGCTCCCCCGAAGCGGCTCCACCAACGCTTGAAGGAATTGGAAGACCAGTACATTGAGGAGTTTCAGCCCCTGCTGAACGGGACCGAAGTCCCGGCAGCTAAGGTCATTCCTGCTGAAACCGTCTTGCAGCAAAGCCTAGAGAAGATTGCCAAATATGTTGTGGCTTTCGGCTTGGTCGAGACGCCTGAAACAGAGCCGCCAACTGTGATTCTCAAATATTCAGGTTATGGTCGCCAAAAAGTTTATCTCCGCCGCATCATTCAAGGGATCAACCGCCAACCATCTACTTTCCGGTGGACGGAATTCGTCCGCAGTAAGTTCAGTCCCTGGTGGCGAGCAAAATGTAACGGTGTAGACTTACAGCTTGGCCCCTGGTTTGAGACAAAATATGATCCTGCACCAGTAACAGAGGCAGTTTCCCACAATAAAAACCTGCATCCTTTGGCTGGAACAATGATCCCAACCTTGTCCCCCAAGGTTCTGGAGCATCTACTTCAAAGTGATCCTAACTTGGCAAAGAACTATCCCGGTTTGAAACCTTATTGCGCTGACCCCATTTCGCTGATTTGGCAAGACTTTGCAACTAAGCGATGAGTTTCTGAGAGGCCGCTTATTCAAGTAAAAGCAGCTAAGCTGCTTCCGTTAAAAGCGACACAGGCCAATGGCATTAGCTCAAAGGAATTATCTCATCCAGCCATCGGCAAACGGCAATGCTGTATTGGAGTCGCTTTTCCTGAACTCGTTCTCCGGTTGAGTTACGCAGTGCGTGAGGATTCACCCTAACCCTTGACTGCTCAAGGCTGCGTGCCGATCGCCCGTTCAATGCGCTCCAATCGGATAAGCGTCGAGTTATGCAATCGCCTCAAATGCTGGACCTGAAAAAGACTGAAGCCACTCAGCCCAACAAGAAAAGCCATAGCGATCGCAATCACCCAAGTGTTAGCGCTCCAATTCTGAGGATCGGTTCTCGTTTCGATCCGCTGGGATAACTGGACGAGTTGCTGGAGAGTGCTGCTGACGTCCTGCTGCTCTCGACTGTTCTGGTTCTGTTGGCGTTCTGCCTTCAACTGCCAATCGTTGTGCGTGGTTGCAACCGACTGTAATTGAGTGCTCAATTTGCTGATTTGCTGCTGCGAGGTCACGAACTGCTGTGGCAATTGCTCGTAAGTACGGCTCAAATTCGCTACTGCTTTCCCTAACCGTTCCGTCTCCTGAGTTTTCTGCGTTAGGAGCTTGAGGAGTTCGAGAATCGTTTCGTTGTGATAGCTGAGTGTCTGATTGCATTGGTTCACCGCCTGAGTGGTTTCCGTTACTGCTCGAATCACAGGCAAGTGAGCCTGCACCAGGACATCATCTGGGTCGAGGCCCATTTCCGCTGCGAGTCGTTGTTGTGCCGCCGAGATGTCAGGCTGAGAGACCTGGAGCGGCTGGAACCCATTCGTCATGATGGCAACACTCCCGTGCGCTCAAATTCGCCATATGCCTGAGCTAGAAACCTACGCACCCCGGCCTGCTCGGTGATGCCATAGGACTTGCCCTGATAGGTTCGCGCCTGGTCATAGGTGAGTCGCTGGTTGAGTATCGTGCTGGCTAGGCGTAGGGGCAGACGCGGTAAATCAATTACCTGATTGCGGGTTTCCTGAATGAGCGTGAGCACTTCCTCTGCATCGTTTTAGAACGATCAGCCATACCAGGCTCCTTAACCCTATTTTTAAGGGTTTGGGCCAAGCCGATGTCGTGGGTGTAGAACGGTCCTGCAGGATGCTGACGGATAAAAAGGTCCCAATGCAGCCTCCCACGAAGGGCACTGCGGTAAAAGAGACCATGCTACCCAAGGCAAACAGGGCACCCTAATGCTCTGGTAATGGTTCTGAATAAGAGCTGAAATCATTGATTTTTTCAAGACGGGCCTTACAGGATTCGAACCTGTGACCGACCGCTTAGAAGGCGGTTGCTCTATCCATCTGAGCTAAAGGCCCCAGTTATCAGCCAAGCATCAATACTGCAAAGTCATATGTCACAGTCATGACAAATCATTGATCTTGGCTAATTCTATTATCTATACTCCCAAAAAAACGGCAAGATATAGCGTTTTTTGGGCTTCCTTAGCATAGACTACAAAGTTTCCCGTATTCGTGCGGGCGATCGCTCGGGATGCTCTAATGTAAGGTATCAATAATGAAACTGTCACCAGGCTTGTCCTAATTGATGGTTAAAATGGGTTCTTCTGTCATGCAGAAGCGTCCTAACTGCTAGCCATTGTGCCCGCTTATTGCTGACTTGATCCTACCAACGCGACTCGCTGCATCATGTTCATTCTTAAGCGACAGGATGTTGATATCAAAAATATTCAGCACCCAAGTACAGATCAGCCAATCCCAATTCTGCATTACCAGGAGCAAACCTTTCGACTGCTGAGCGTTTTTACAGCTGCTCAGGAAGAGGATGCTATGGCGCTGTGGCGAGATTTAACAGACAACCGAGGCAAAGCCTGTGTTTTGCTTGAGGAAGCTGAGCGTTATAGCGTTTGGGGCAAAATACGGCTGGACTCGCTGAGCACAGGACAGAGTAATGCCAAAACTAGCGGAACCGCAGAGCAGCTTCTCATTCAAGGATGTCTGCTGCTATTACAAGCTCTGTTTATCGACGTCGAAGATTTGCTAGGTAATAAGCAAGCCGCATTATTTGAGCAAGACATCACGAGCGTACTGACTCAGTGGCAGTTTCCTCAAGTGACGTCAGCAAAAACGGTCAAAACTTTGCTGACCATGGACCCCTTGGCAACCCAAGTCCCTGCGTGGAAAGAACAACATCTATTGAAACTTTTAGAGGAATTGCATCGATTAGGGAAAGATTGTTTTGGTAATGCCAACTTTACAGAGCGATCGCTAGAAGCTCTGGAAGATTTACCTGCCAACAATCGTCAAAAGTTCATGACCTGGCTGCAGCAAAGCCCGCCGGGTCAGCTTTGGAGTTAACCTTAAAGCTTTAAGAAACATTGACCTGTTCGGCTTTTGAGACAAAATATGGCAACCTTGCATAACAAAACGACAGCCCTGAATTCACAGGCTGTGCAGTAGGTTATCAACTATTCCCTCTGGATTTTGGGTTGCGGCGTTCTGATGAACGACAATCTGGAACACGTCATTAGCTGAAAGATGCTAAGGAGAGCACTCCATTGAGCAAACAGTCATCTACCGCATCACCCTTCCTGTCTACCAACGCTCTTTTGGCGATGGGAATTATTTGGGGTTTTGCCTCCCTTCTCTTTTTTCTATTGTTCAGCGTACCGCCACCAGGACAAGACCATCCGCAGTGGTATCTGGACGGCATTACGGTTTTTGAGACGGGAGCATTTGTCCTTTCCAGCTTGCTTTGTCTGCGAAATTGGCAGAGTGGACAAATTGTCAGTGGGCGGACTGTCTGGTTGTGGATTGGCTTAGGATTGCTCTGTTTTAGCTTCGGTAATTTGCTGTTCTACCTCTGGGGCAATGTTTGGGGTAAAGATCCAGCTGTATCGCTGGGCGACGCCTTCTACCTACTGTCCTACATATTTCTAGCTACTGGCATGTTTCAGGCGGTCTTACCGAGACGACTCAATCTAGATATGCCTCAGTGGATTTTGGTGGCAATTGTCGGTTTGCTGGGAGTTGTTTTAGCTTTTTTCCTAAGTTATCGCGCCGGGGCTGAGGTTGAGGAGGCTGTGCTAGAGCCGGAAGTCCCCATTCAAGAAGTTGAGCCTGCTGACGGGATTGAGCAAACTGATCCAGAAGCGCTTCGGCCATCTGCTACCCCTGAACTGGAACTAGAAGTTCTCTCTGAAGCAGAGGTCGAGGCCAGTACGGCTCCGGCTTGGGTTGTTAGTTTGGATACAGCCCTTGAACCTTTTGAATCTTTTGTAAGTTTGCTCTACGTTTTAGGCGATTGTTTGCTAATTGTCGTTGCGACGACGCTGCTGGTCGCCTTTTGGGGGGGACGGTTTTCACAATCCTGGAAATTGATTGCGATCGCTGCTATCTGTCTCTACATCGCAGACATGTGTTTCGCCTATTACGTCAGCCAGTCAGACTATCAAGAAGGTAGCCTCTGGGAAGTGTTCTGGACCTTCTCGGCGGTCTTCTTTGGACTAGGAGCGATCGTCGAATATGCCATTTCAACTCGGTCTCGCCGTAGCCGCCGCCGCCGCGCATCGTAGCTTATAGAGCTTGCGTCAGACGTTCCCAAGGCGTTGCGGCTAGCCTAAACAGACAGGCTGGATTGATCCTCAGCAAACCCAGCACAACTATCAGCATCAGTTTTCTGAAAGAAGTTCAGGCTTCCATGGCGTCCAAGCTCAGTCGACATAGCCCACCATTAAAGCTTTAGCCATCCAGTGCAGCGTCAAGCTCGAAATGGTGAGTCAATCCAGATCTTGCAGTTGAGTTGAGACTGACTGCTTTGGGGCCCCTAGCCCCCATTTTGGGGGAGCTGAATCTCCGAAAGTCCCCCACGATGGGGGATTTAGGGGGCGAATGCACGCTATTTGCTGAACCAAGAGATCAGAGCAACGTATAGTCTATTTCAACACTTGCAGGGATAACTCACTCACAATTTCAAAATTGGCAGACCACTAATACTTTGTCAAAGCTAAGAATGTGCCTATCGGTTGGATAGACCGAACTGTAGACTTTGCCTTCTCGTAGAGTAAGTAAGTCAACACTGCTAACAGTTTCGTCGGGTTTCCTGGACGCTACCCAACCGACAAAATCCAAGCCTGAGAGACCACTCGGCTGGTGCACCCATAGCGTCTGGTTGCCTAGTGCATAGCCAGATAGCTCGCCCTCTCGTCCTAACGGAACTGGCGGCGGACATAAAAGGTCTGGCTATGCAATTGTCACTTCAGATGACAAATAGACATCCTGAATCATGTGAAACAGCTTGACGCCCTCTTTGAAGTCACGTTGGAAAGCTTTACGGCCTGAAATCAATCCACAGCCACCAGCCCGCTTGTTAATCACAGCAGTTCGGACCGCTTCAGCAAAATCGTTTTTACCAGATGCACCACCAGAGTTAATCAATCCAGCTCGTCCCGCATAGCAATTCAAGACCTGATAGCGAGTTAAGTCGATGGGATGATCGCTGGTTAGTTCGCTATAGACCCGATCATCCGTGCGGCCAAATTTTTGGCCTGTGGCCTCAGCAACGGCCTGATAGCCTCCATTATTCTCGGGTAGCTTCTGTTTGATGATGTCGGCTTCGATAGTTGTGCCAAGATGATTCGCTTGTCCCGTCAAGTCTGCCGAGAGATGATAGTCCTGGTCTTGCTTAAAGGCATTGTTTCGCAAATAACACCAAAGAATAGTCGCCATACCCAGCTCATGTGCTCTGGCAAAGGCAGCACGGACCTCTTGAATTTGGCGAGTGGATTCTGAGGAACCAAAGTAGACAGTAGCTCCAACAGCGACTGCACCTAAATTCCAAGCTTGTTCTACTGAGGCATACATCACCTGATCATTGTCATTGGGAAACGTTAGCAGTTCACTGTGGTTAATCTTGACGATGAACGGAATCTTGTGCGCGTATCGGCGGGAGACGCTACCCAAGACGCCAACCGTTGTCGCGACAGCGTTACATCCGCCCGCGATCGCCAATTCAATAATGTTTTGAGGATCAAAATAGATGGGATTAGGGGCGAAAGAGGCTGCCGCAGAGTGTTCAATGCCCTGGTCCACTGGCAAGATTGATAGGTACCCTGTATTCGCGAGCCGTCCTGTGCCGTACAGCTGCTGCAAGCTACGGAGAACCTGACTATTGCGATCGCTATGAGCAAAGATTCTCTCCACCCAATCGGGACCGGGGAGATGTAGAAGAGATTTCGACACCTTTGCTTCATGGGTCAGTAGGTCGTCCGCTTCCTGGCCTAGTAGGTCTGTAATTTGATCTGAAGATGTAGCTGTTGCAACCATAAGTGTCTCCTTATAAAGGTCTTCAGCTTCCCGCAATATGGCACACGCTAATGCAAACGTCTCATAGGACGGCAAGCCATTCAGCGAGGTTATTGAGCATGAGGCCCGATACCCCACCTCAGTATCAGTGCCAAGCACAACTTGCTGAGAGAATGTGTACACAGCAGCTACACCTTAGGCAGTAGACAATTTGTTTGACGTCCTTCAATACGTAGATTTTTAGGCTGGCATTGGAGAAAATATTGCCGGACATAGGTAGGAATTCATGAGTCTTGCAAACTGTAAGGAAGCATATATTGCATTGGCAACGCAGCGATTACAAGCCAGTGTGGACTTTTATCGAGCTGTGCTGAAAAGTGATCCGGCTGTCTGGGTGTCGCAGTCTTATGCTGAGTTTTGGATTGCAGGACTAAAGCTTGCCCTATTTCAACCTAGGCCATCGAACCGCGAATTTTCTAATTCAACGGGATCCAAAATGAGTTTGTGTATAGAAGTCGAAGATTTAGATGCCGCGATCGCTCACCTGTCATCCCTCGGCCACGCTCCACCCGGTCCAATCATGACGGCCTCACATGGTCGAGAAATCTATGCTTATGACCCTGACGGCAATCGCCTCATTCTCCATCAGGCACAGTCGAATTAGCGGTGCGCTTTTCTTGCTGAAGCTTTAAGACGGCCTGCCGAAAACCCAAGACGACCAGAATGTTAGAGAGTGTTAGAAAAGACTCAGCCGAACCGTGAAGCCAATCAATATTGGCAAGTTCAGCACCGTATGCTGATCGAGCATAAAGACCCGCCGGGATAGTAACAGCCACAAAAATTAGCAGCACGTAAAAGCCAATCAGGGCAAGACGAGGTGTTTGACGCGATCGCGTCAAGAAAAACAAAAACCCTAAATAGGGGAAAAGCGACATCGCGAACAATGTTTGTTTATCGAGCATTAATTAACTCCATACCAATGAACCGTGAGGGCGCTGCCAAAAACCCATCCTCTTGTATAGGCATCAAAATCCATCTTCTACGTCTCAGATAGACGCGCTTGTCGCCAAATCCACCAAGCAGCTGCACAAACAGTGCAGTTACCAACGACCGTCATCGCAGCTTGTAACGTAACTAACCAAGAGAGCGACTCAGCATTGTCAAAAAAATGCCAGGTGCAGGCACACATGGCACTGACCAAGGCTGGCAACATGGCAAAGGACAGCGCTTTCCAGGCTTGCAGACCACTGAGCTCAGCAAATTGCCAAATAAACCCAATAGCCGCAATCCATTCAACAACGCTTGTAATGTGGACAACCCAGGTAGGAATGGAGAGTACGTGCATAGCAAATCATTGTCAGAAAAAGTCATCTCCGTGCTATCAGAGCACAAAGATTGGGCTGTAAGCCCAACGTTGAGTATTGTAAAAGGTGCATTTTCAAACGAGGGCAAAATGAAAGTTGTGCTGTGTGGCTATTACGGGATGGGTAATGGTGGCGATGAAGCCCTGCTTGCCTCTCTGTTACAAATGCTGCCTGCAACTGCCAAACCGGTTGTGCTCTCTGGCAATCCTGACGAAACGACTGAGCGCTATGGCGTTGAGGCCCAACCTCGCAAATCAGTTCAAGGCATTTGGGCCGCCTTTAGCGGAGCCGAAGCCTTCATATGGGGCGGTGGTAGTTTGATGCAGGACACCACCAGCGCAATGAATCCGCTCTACTACGGTGGGTTAATGTGGCTAGCTCAGACCCTACGCTTGCAGACGATCGCTTGGGCGCAGGGTATTGGACCGCTCGAACGACGCTGGACGCGCCGCTTGACCCGGAACCTTTTGAGCAGATGTGCAGGCGTTACGGTCAGAGATCGGGTTTCTGCAGCTCAAGTCGCTAGCTGGCGAGTGAATAGCTGGTTGGCGCCCGATCCGGTGTGGGCTTTGGAGTCAATACCCGTGCCAGGACTTGCCGATTTTCCGGCTCCCCGTATAGCGGTAGCGCTGCGATCGCATCCCTCGCTCACAGAAACTCGCCTAGCCCAACTAGGACAAGCATTAGCCAGTTTTCAAATCGCAACCGGAACCACTGTTTTACTGGTGCCGTTTCAGCCGACCAAAGATTTACTCATTGCACAACGGATTGCACCCTACCTCAAAGGAAACTATGAAATTCTATCGGTGGGTGATCCCCGGCAGCTAAAAGGTATTTTTCGAGGAGTTGAAATGGCGATCGCAATGCGCCTACACGGGTTAGTTATGGCAGCTGCTGAGGGATGCCGATGTTTTGCCCTGAGTTATGACCCCAAAGTGACCTACTTTGCTGAGGATTTGGACATTCCAGGCTGGGAAATGACCTCATCGAAAGCTGCTTCCACCTCTCCTGATTTTGCCCTATCGCCTTGGCCTGAGAGTTCTGCTGAAATGACAAAAGCACTATTGACCCAATATGCCGATGGCTTGCCCGCTTCCCCTGATCAAATTCAGTCCCGAATTGACAGGGCGCTAATGCACAGGGATTTGTTGAGCCAACTCTTAGACAGTCGCCAATCCTCCCAAGGAATTCCGTCTCGCACTTAGCTCACTCAGGTTATGAATGAACCTATGGAACTGCAAACAGTTTCCGCAATGATGGCTTGTCCCAACCTTGCCTCAAACAGACAGAGAGCCTGAAAGCAGCGAATACCAAAGGTTACAGAAGTAGACCTTTAGGAAACTCGCTTCAGTGCTTTCAGGCTCTCTACGCACACCGATGGTAGGGATAATCACTGATGTCAGTGATATGAGTTGTTCACAACCTAACCCAGGAATAGTAGAGAGTGGAAGAGGGCTGCCTCCCCTCAGTACGGGTGGCTGTTGAAGATACTTTTTTGACAATTTGGTTTGAAATTTGACTTTCTGTGTTACACCATAGAAATTAACTGGGTCAGTGTGCTATGTGCGCTGCCCAACTTTTCCTAAAGATGAACTTCCCTGAGTGCTATGAGTGAAGGAAACGTACCGTCCTACCCTAATGCCTCCAACCCTGCGGACCCTACGGCAGGTGATCAGCGAGTTGTGACGAATGTTTCGTCTGATTCATCGGCATCTGGCGATTGGGAAGTCGTTCCGCGCTCTGGTTTACCGCCCCTCGGAACCGAGGTGGAAACTGAGGATCTGCCTTCAGCACATCTGTCCTCCGGTCAACAAGACGCTCAGCTACGTAACCATATTCGGGGGCTGCGCCGCTCTAATCAAAGCCTAACTGAGCGAGTAAAACGCTTAGAGGAAGCACTAGAGCAATCTCAGCAGGCGCTACAGCAGGAAGTTGAGCGATCGCAACGAGTCTCTCAAGAGGAAAAAGTGGCGGCAGCTCAATCGCATTCAACGGCTCAGTTGTTGAGCGAATTGGAGCAGTCAAACGCGGCATTGGAACGTCAGACCATCTTGGCAGAAACGTTGCAGGCACAGCTCCAGACCTTTCAAGAGCGCAATCAGCAACTGGAGAAAGAATGCACAATGCTGCGACGGCAACAGACAGAGCGCCAACAGCAGCTGCAGACGGCTGAAGAAGCCTGTTCTGATCTGCGATCGCGACTACAGCGGCAGCAGCGCTACACGTTACAGTTCAAAGCAGCTTTAGAGAAATGCCTTGACACCTCAGCCTTCAAGCATGCTTCTCGCAGCATCGAGAATAAGGTTGCGGCTGAAAGTTCTCCTTCCACAGATACGGCAGCAGCACTCAATCCTCTAGTCATGCCTCGGTCACAACGTATCCAGCCTTGGTCTGCTAATGAAGGTGCTGCACAGGCCGACCCCCAATTGCTATCGCTGGTGCGATCGCATCCTGAACCTGTTATCTCAAGTGAGGCTGTGACTGATTCCGATGCACTGCAACTAGACTCGCCTCAGACGGGTGATTCAGAACCTATCGTGACGTTGATCCCGAAGTCTCCACAGTCAGAAGACGCTAAAGCCATTAATCATAACCGTGAAGCTGAGGATCAACTCTGGCAAGACGTTGAGCGAGTCGTAGATAATGCGGCCTCGTCATCCAGTTCACCACCCTCAACTGCTAGTAGTACCACTGATTCTGAAACACCTGCTCAAACTGCTGCATTCACGGAACCTATTCCCTGGGGTACTCCTGTCCAGAAGGAAATTCCAATGCGCCCAGAGGAAACAGTTGCCGTGGAGCCACAGGGTGAAGCAGTTGCTAAACAGCAGCCCTCTAGCCGCGAAACTGATTTTACAGAGCCTCCCCGTCAGGACAGTGACAACGCTCGTCCGACAGCGGATAAACCCTTTCAGCCCTCTTCGTTTCCGGCCAGTATTCCGGCCTTGGAAGGCATGGGCACCACTCAAAATTCGCCGTCGCCAATCGTGCATCCACTCAAGCCAAAGCGTCGCAAGCGTCAGTCATTATCTGCTGTGGAGTTGCCTAGTTTTCCTCCTCTACCCAAAGTTGAAAACTAGCAAACTGCAACACATAACGCTACGGTTTCCGCAGTCCAAAGACCTGCCCCAGTACGTCCAAGCGTGAACAGTTCCAATGATCAATATGAGACGTGATTTTCCCTTGTGAATTCAAGCGATAGTCCGTCCATCCGGGGATTGAAATGTAAGGTTTCCAAGGCAGTGGGGTAATCCAACTCAAGGTCCAGCGAGTTTGAAAGGCATCTTTAGCCGTTTGCTCTAGGACGTGAAGCTCTAGGTTGGGATCTTCAAACCAGCGTTCAATGAAGCGAATCATCTCCTGATAGCGCTTGACACCTTTGAAGCGATTCAGCGGATCCTGAAAAAAAACGTCCTCGGCGTATAAGTCATAACTCTGGTTGTCAGGAAAGCTGGCATAGTCTTGGCGGATGCGATCGCACACGCTTTCAATATCCATCACCGTTATTCCTCCTCCGTCCACAAGCGCTCCAGCTGACGTCGCCAGGCTTCCAAAACTTGATCTTGATATTCGCTATCAGCCATGTCGCCCATCATGCCCTCGCTGTAAAAGCGATCAAGCGTCTGCATCGTTTCTTCAAGAGACTGACCTCGCTGTTTGGCCGCCGCAATAATTTGTCGAATCTGCTGTTCGGCCAGCGCGTTAAAGAAAGGATCTATGCCTTCGCGTTTCATCATCAGTAGCCGACTGATAGCAGACTCAAACCGAATAATGGTCAAGCTCTCCAAGTCATATTGAAAGACGCCCCACAGGACATCCTGACTTAAGGCATACCGGACCTCCTGAGTGAGATCAAAGTTAGCCCCCAGTATCTGGGCGAAGTAAGGCTGAGCAACCTGAATTGGCACGATGGGAACCAGCAAACGGAGCCAACTCTGGTCAGACGACAACAGGACCAACAGACGAAATTCTTCGGTCTCAACCTGCCATGCGTCCGGCGGACTGAACTGAACCTGGTTCTTAAAGAGGGTGTTTAAGTGGTTGGTGATATCTTTGATTTCCATACTCTCACCTTAGCAGGGAGCTTCCTCACAAAAAAAGACGCTGCTGAGGCAGCGTCTTTTTTACAACGTTAAAGGCGATCAACAGCTAGCTTAGCCACTCTTGCACAGCTTCTTCCTTAGTGTTGGTTCGACGGTGAGGTGTCTCACGGGTGAACTTCATGTGAACAGCCCGGTTTTGCTCCCCATCAGCCGCTACAGCAAAAATGGGATAGTCGATAAGACCGTCTTGGAATGACATCTGGAAGCGGAAAGTACCGTCAGAATTCAACTTGATGGGCTTACCACCGATAGTGACCGTTGCGTCTGGCTCAGTTGCGCCATAGACAATCAGCTCAGCATCGGCTACCAACCAAAACTGGCGAGGACGGACAGGAGGCGCTGATGCCGAGAAACCGACCCCAGACATGTTTAAGCCAGACATTGTGAGCAGTTCAGCCCCAGGAGCAGCACCACCGGCCCACATGCCAACACCAGATGGGAAAACATAGGAGCTTACAGGCACCGCGAAGGAACTCATGAGAGAACCTGCAACGTGCTGCATAGAACCGAAGAGGGAACCAGCGACTCGTTGAGCTTCAGCAGATTCGGCCATGCCGAAGATCTCTTTGTAAATAGCGTTATCAGCGTCTGCACTTACACGCTTGCTGGGATGCGTCAGCGTCATGATGCTCTTGCCGCGCAGGTCTTGATCCCAACCGACCGTCATGAAGTGATCTTCAATCCAGTCCGAAGGATAGACCGGCGGGATGTGAACTGGTGTAGAACGCGCTAGCAGGAGCCAGCGACCATCGTTGCAAAGATAGCCGATCTCGATGGCATAGTCGCGATCGCTCACAGGAATAGGGATGTACCATTCCCGAGCCATCTCATCGCACTCGTATTGCTGCAGGCTATGAGGAGCCTGGTAACCCATATTAATATCGGTCACGTCATAGAATCGCAGTGCCAGACGCCCCCCCCCTTGACGGCGTAACTCCTCCTTATGCTCATTAGGAATATCCCAATACGCATAAGCCCATTGAGGATCACGGGGCATTAGTACAATGCGACTTTCACCATATCCGCTAGGCAAATCTGGCAATCCCTCATCCACAGACGCCAGCACCTCCGGCGGAATTGGCTCTGTGGAAGGAACAAACTTAGAGGCTTCCACCTCAGTTTGTCCTTCTACGGTAACGGAAGGCGTTGGGGCAGAAGACGTTCGTCGAGCACGCGCTGCTTCAATAGCATCGATCAGTTCTGTCTTACGCATTCGGCTATAGCGAGAGACTTCGAACTCACTCGCCACTCTACGCAGCTGCCGCAGAGTCATTTCATCGAGAGACAGATTGGATGGGGACATACGCTTCACTCCTAAACTGTGGAACAGTCGAAAAACGACTGGGGATCGAATCTATGATTGCGGGATCAAGATTTGCGATCACTATGACAGATGCTTCCTACTGGGATCAACCCCCCAAAGCTGCGTAGAAAGAGGATCTCCACGAAGTGATGGCCTTTTCGGGGATCGCATTGTCAAGATTTTATGACAATTCGGGATCCGTCAAAACTGAAAGTCATAAGACTCTGGCATTTTGATCTCCGAGGATTTTTATAGTTCACTTAGGCTTGAGACGTTGCGGTTACTGAAGGGCTAGTAGTTTGAGGTTGAAATAATGGCAATAGGAATTGTTTTCCTAGCAAAACCCTCACAACAAGAGAGCGGTAGGCAGTAGAAGACGTTAAGAGCAACATGCTTGAATATCTGGAGAGACATTCGCGATACGAGGAACGGTTTAGTGACCGAGTTAGCTTCGAATAAGTCAGGTAGTCGGCTGATTAGCCGCATCCTGCCGCCAGCAATTCGCCTGTGGTTGACAACTCAACTGGACGATGTGGAGAACTTGATATTTCGAATAGAAGGTCGCGATCGTGAGATTCTTTCTGGTCATATTTCCAACGTTTCGCTATCGGCTGAACGCGCGGTTTATCAAGGTATTCACCTAAGCCAAGCAGCTGTACAGGCTAGTGGCATCCACATCAATCTTGGACAGGTCATTCGTCGCCAACCATTGCGTCTGCTCGCCCCTTTTCCCGTCAGCGGTACAGCTCTGCTGAGTGCCACGGACCTCAACAAATCGCTACAGTCGCCATTATTAGGAGAAGGCCTCTACGATTTTTTGGTCCTTCTGGCAAAATCTCAGCCAGAGGCAGATTATCTCAAGACTGTTTTGGGACATTTACCTGAGCGGACGGTTCTCTCTCATTACCAGCCCATAGCCGCTATTGAGTCACACAATCTCATCTTGCGGCTGGTTCCTCGACCAGAACATGCAGTTTCGCCGGTTGCAATTTCAACCCAGTTAGAAATTCGAGAAGGTCATCGTCTTTGCCTCAAAGCTCCTCATTGGCTCATTGATGACAACTCGACAGACACGGCACCCTTGCCAGCTATTCACGGCTTTGAGATTGATCTAGGGTCCGAAGTCACGCTCACCCATTGTGAGATTCAGTCTGATCATGTTGCCTTAAGTGGAACCGTGCAGGTTTTACCGGAAAAGAGCTAATCCATTCAATTTTTGGCGTTGCTTATCAGCGGGACAATTGTCTCCCCTTCACTGAGAAGTCATGACTTGGCGTTTCGAAGACCAGGGCTTTATAGCTGTCACCCGTTCCGTTAGGACAAGGCGGCGAGCCATTGGGCTATCCCGCTTCAGCAACACTCGATTGTTGGTCATCAGTTCTACTTTGTCCCTGAAACTGACAAACTTTTCCCAAAACTTATCTATAAGATCCTGACCGTGCCGCTGTGGTTACCTAAACTGAATTGGAATATGTTCAAACTTCAACAGGCATAACCGGAAAACTGCTATGGATGCGATCGCACTTTGGCAACGCTATCAAGATTGGCTCTATCACCACGACGAGCTAGGTATCTATCTCGACATTAGCCGCATACGATTTGACGACGCTTTTGTTCAACAAATGCAGCCTAAGTTTGACAAGGCTTTTAAGGATATGGAAGCGCTTGAAAACGGGGCGATAGCCAATCCGGATGAGAATCGCATGGTCGGTCATTATTGGCTGAGAGACCCGGATCGAGCACCGTCACCAGCGCTCAAGCAGGACATCTTATCAACGCTTCAAGATATCAAAACGTTTACTCAGCAAGTCCACACAGGGGCGCTTTATCCTCCTGGGCAGGAAAAATTCACCGACCTGTTGTGTATTGGAATTGGGGGATCAGCCTTAGGCCCACAATTTGTTTCTCAGGCCTTGACAGCTGATCAGCCGCCTCTAGCAGCTCATTTTATTGACAACACTGATCCTGCAGGCATTGATCGCACCTTGAATCGTTTGGGCGATCGCTTAGCGACAACGCTAGTCATCGTAACGTCTAAGTCTGGAGGTACCCCAGAGACCCGGAACGCGATGGTGGAAGTACAGCACCGCTTTGGTGAAATGGGATTGAACTTTGCCAAGCAGGCTGTTGCCGTCACGGGAATCAATAGCAACCTCGAAAAAGTTGCTAAGCAGCAAGGCTGGCTAGGAACTTTTCCGATGCACGGCTGGGTCGGCGGTCGCACCTCAGAACTTTCAGCCGTTGGACTGCTGCCTGCTGCTCTCGAAGGCATCGATATGATTGCGATTCTTAACGGCGCTAAGACCATGGATGCGGCTACCCGTGTGCCCAATCTGAAGCAAAATCCAGCAGCTTTGTTGGCGTTGAGTTGGTATTTTGTCGGTGATGGTCAGGGACTCAAAGATATGGTTCTACTGCCGTATAAAGACGGTCTTGCCTTGTTTAGTCGCTATCTGCAGCAGTTAGTCATGGAGTCTTTGGGTAAGGAGAAGGACCTAGATGGTAAGGTCGTCAACCAAGGCATCGCGGTTTATGGCAACAAAGGATCGACAGATCAGCACGCTTATGTGCAGCAGCTGCGTGAGGGTGTCAATAACTTCTTTGTTACGTTCATTGAAGTCCTCAAGGATCGCGAAGGGGGATCCATTCCAATAGACAATGATGCGACCGCAGGTGATTTCTTGTCCGGCTTTTTGTTGGGCACTCGACAGGCCCTCTACGAAAACCAACGGGACTCTATCACTATCACCATTCCTGAAGTCACGCCTACTCAAGTCGGTGCTCTTATTGCACTCTATGAAAGAGCCGTTGGTCTCTATGCTTCTCTAGTCAATATCAATGCCTATCACCAACCCGGAGTTGAAGCAGGCAAGAAAGCAGCAGCAGGCATTTTACAGCTTCAGTCTAAAGCTGTGGAAGCTGTCAAGGCCGCAGACGGTCCCATGGCGATCGCCGATCTAGCGGCCCAGGTTGGTGCTCCCGATCAGATAGAAACCCTATACAAGATTCTGCGACATCTAGATGCCAATAAACGAGATATTCAGCTTTCTGGAAACGTCGGCACGCTAGAAAATCTGACGATCACTAGCCTTTAGAAAGCCCTGTGAGTCACGTTAATTCAATTGCAGTCTAAAGCTGTCGAATCAATAGGGTGTTCAGGAGGAGGGAATGAACTGTATGGGTTGATGTTGAACAGAGCAATCCAAGCCTTTGCAGGGATTTGTTGGGTTTCTTGGCATCAATCTAATCTACATTTTTAGGACAATTGGGCTAAATGCCGGGCTAACCAGGAATGGATACGGTTACGGCAGCGATCGCCACATACATATCATCATTCTTATCGTCCAACTCTGGGATCGCTCTTCCGGCAACCACCATGCCTCCAGTTTCCAACGTCAATGTTTTTTGCCCGAATGGAAGAACGGCAAGTACCTCTTCCTGCCGAACACTGTCAGGAAAAGGCACAGCTATCTGCACGTCCACCAGCATCTCATTAGGATGGGCTAGACCTGCAACTTCCCAAACTCCAGGGAGAGCGTTATGGGCGATCGCGTTTCGTACCGCCCGCATTGCAGCAACTGTGGGATCTTGACCATGCTGATCAACACCCATACCCATTTCAATCACGAGCCGTCGTTGCGTCATTGTTTCCGTTTCACCCCTTCGTGCAAAGCCAAGGCTCCTTATGCTGCTCCTCTAATACTTTACGGTCCTGTCAACTCGCCGTACTACTCTCTGTAGGCGCCGTGTAGCCTTGAATGTTTTCCGGACGAAAGCGACGAATGATAGGAGTGGCAAAGCGAATCTCGGCAGTTGATCCCCGGACAACTACCAGATATTTGCCGGCATTTAAACGATTACGGTAAGACAGTGCATCTCCACTCCCGAAAGCAATACCAACTCCACCGCCCACAAAGAAAGCGCCTAATGCTCCAGAGGCAGCTCCCAACAGCCCCCCCAGGATTTGATTGCCTATCGTCCCGGCCCATGAAAAAGTGTCTAATCCCGTGATGGCATTGAAAGAGAAGCCCGCAATAAATCCAAAAGGGATCAGCCAGAACATCATCAATCGCACCTGTTTCCAAGCTTCATTAGCAGGGTCAATTAGTCCATATTCATCAGCACTTTTATACCCCTTGCCCAAGATTGCGACTTCTTTCATGGAAAATTCAGCGTCTTCTAGGGCTGAGTAGGCCTCTTCAGCTTTAATGCGATCGCTCAAAACAGCTACTAAATAGTTCATGAGACTGGCATTATACGTAGATATACTGCATTCCATTATTGCGCGTAGGTGGCCGTCCGTTATAGCGCCGGAACGATAGCGTTAGCCATAAGCCTGTGACCCAGTAGCTCCCAGATATTAAGAGCGTCCCCAGATAGTTTGCCGTCTGTCCTCTTACACCTAATGACAGTTACAACAGAACTCAGATCGGCACCCTAAACCCTGTCTGTCCCTATCTCTCTGCCGTTAGACTAATGATAAATATTGTGATCCCCATCTAACGGAGTAACGCTTGAGAAAGGCGCTAAAGAATGACGCAACGCGGTAACATGACGGAGATGCTTCCTTAGATAAACGCCGCTTAGGATCAACTCAAAACGAATTGCGTAGGAAATCATGAGACAGTTACTAACTCGCTTTTTTGCACTAATCCTTGTTGCTGTAATTGGACTTACAGGCTGCAACAGTGCTGGGGTCAGCGGTCAGATGACTGGCGATTATCGACAAGACACGATAACAGTTATCGACGGTCTGAGAACTGCCATTAATCTTGCCAACGATAGTCCAGAAAAAGCCTCTGCCGAGGTCAATGCTCGTAACCTTATCAATGATTTCTTTTCACGTTATCGACGAGATGATGCAGCTTCCGGCTTGAGTTCTTTTGCAACCCTTCGGACAGCATTAAATGCTCTCGCAGGTCATTACAGTTCTTATCCCAATCGTCCAGTTCCAGAGAAATTGAAAAATCGTCTTGAGCAGGAATTTAGGCAGGTGGAAGCCGCTTTGAAGCGAGGTGCTTAGGGCTGCCAATGGGGTGAGCTTCACCTAGGGCAATCAATCAGACGGCGTTCCACAGTCTTAAATGCTCTGGCGATCGCTTTGATATTCTCTAAGGAAGGATGTCATAAAAATTCGTCTGAATGAGTGACTAAAAATGTCTTGAATCGGTCGAATTTTCAATAATTTTGTTAGCGTAGATGCGATAGAGGTTTTCTCTGTTGCGTCTACGCTATTTTTGTGGCATGGAATGTTTGACGAGAGTTGCGAAAGTTTGTTAGAATCGCAATTCTGTAGTGGAGTGCTGAGTTTAGGGACATGAAAGTCCGCGCGTCCGTCCGAAGAATGTGTGATAAGTGTCGCGTCATTCGCCGAAAGGGGCGAGTGATGGTGATTTGCTCAAATCCCAAGCACAAGCAACGCCAAGGATAAATTCTGGGTTTGCAGGCTTCAGATTTGTGTAGCAGTGAAACTATTTCACTGAATGATTTTGGTGTTGGTGCTAAAACTGCATCAGTAAAGTGAGGTTCAAGGGGAGAAGATAGTCAGTGGCACGGATTGCTGGCGTAGACCTGCCAAGAGACAAGCGGGTCGAAATAGGTTTGACATATATATATGGTATCGGTTTGAGTCGGTCTCAGGCGATTCTTGAGAAAACAGGAGTCAGTCCCGACATTCGGGTTCGTGACCTGACCGATTCAGATGTTTCTAAGCTGCGTGATTCCGTTGAAAACGACTATCAAGTCGAAGGGGATCTGCGTCGCTTAGAAGGCATGAATATCAAGCGTCTTATGGACATTGGTTGCTATCGAGGTCGCCGTCATCGTGCGGGTCTCCCTGTCAGGGGGCAGCGTACTCGTACCAATTCCCGAACTCGTCGCAGTGGCAAACGGACTGTTGCGGGCAAGAAAAAAGCGCCTAAGAAATAGCGATCGCCTGACGCACCTGACAGTCGTTTGTTCAGCGAACGGGGCAGGCTGCGTCGGTTTTTGGTGACTGAGAGAAGACGGCAAGTAGAACAATGGCTAAACCAACAAGAAAGTCCGGTGGACGTAAGACGAAGAAGAATATTCCTAACGGAGTGGCTCATATTCAGTCCACTTTCAACAACACGATCGTAACTATTACTGACACGAATGGTGGCGCAGTGTCCTGGTCTTCAGCTGGGGCAAGTGGATTTAAGGGCGCTAAGAAGGGAACGCCTTTCGCAGCACAGACGGCTGCTGATAGTGCTGCTCGTCGTGCGATGGATCAAGGCATGCGTCAGATAGAGGTCATGGTAAGTGGTCCTGGCGCTGGACGAGAAACAGCCATTCGGGCACTGCAGGCTGCTGGATTGGAGATCACATTAATCCGTGATGTAACTCCAATTCCCCACAACGGATGTCGTCCACCAAAGCGGCGGCGTGTCTAGTCCGAGAGCACTGGAGGAGTACTGAAAAGCCAAGGGAGGTCACATCAGTGGCACAATTTCAGGTTGAATGTGTTGAATCGTCGATTGGGGATGACCAAAGTCATTACAGTCGTTTTATTATCGAGCCGCTAGAGCGTAGCCAGGGGATCACCGTTGGCAATGCCTTGAGACGGGTTTTGTTGTCTAACCTTGAAGGAACTGCTATTACTGCAGTTCGTATTGCCGGGGCTACTCATGAGTTTTCAACCGTGCCAGGCGTACGTGAAGACGTTCTTGATGTTCTTTTGAACATGAAAGAGATCGTCTTAAAGAGCTATTCTCCTCAGCCTCAAATTGGTCGATTGCTTGTGCAGGGACCGACTAGAGTAACTGCTGGACATTTTGATCTGCCTTCAGAAGTGGAAGTGATCAATCCTGAGCAGTATGTAGCTACGGTGGCTGAGGGTCATACGCTGGAGATGGAGTTTCGCATCGAACAGGGTAATGGCTATCGGGCGATTGAGCGAAGTCATGATGAGGCTGCTGCATTAGATTTTATGCAGATTGATGCGGTCTTTATGCCTGTTCGTAAGGTGAACTACACGGTGGAAGACGTCATGGAGGGCGGTTCCTTGAAAAAGGATCGTCTGATTATGGAAGTTTCTACCAATGGTAGTTTGACTCCCCAACAGGCCATGAGCGAGGCAGCGGCAATTCTTGTGTCTCTGTTCAATCCTCTCAAGGATGTCACTCTAGAACCAAAATCTGACGAAGAGCCGAAGGAAGAAGATCCGACGAACCACATTCCTATTGAGGAATTGCAGCTTTCTGTGAGAGCATATAACTGCTTGAAGCGAGCACAAGTGAACTCGGTAGCGGATCTATTGGACTTCACCCAAGAAGATTTGCTAGAAATAAAGAATTTTGGACAGAAGTCAGCGGAAGAGGTTATCGAAGCCCTACAGCAGCGGCTTGGCATCACACTACCCGTTGAAAAGTCTGCAAAAACTTCCTAGCGAAGATATTAACCCTGGTTGACCAGGGGCTTTTTTCCGAGGCTCTACGCTTCGGATTTTTATTGTTGAGTTGTGTAAAGAAGGGGGAAGTGGCCGTGCGTCATAGTCGTCGCGTCCCAAAGTTGGGAAAACCTGCGGATCAGCGCAAAGCTCTGTTGCGATCGCTCACAACAGAGTTAATCAGAAATGGGCAAATCCAAACCACTAAAGCTCGGGCAAAAGCGGTTCGCTCCGAAGCGGATCGGATGATCACTCTGGCCAAAGATGGTTCTCTGGCAGCCCGTCGTCGAGCTTTGGGATACATGTACGACAAGCAGCTTGTACATGCCTTGTTCGAACAGGCACAAGAGCGTTATGGCAATCGCAACGGTGGATACACTCGCATTTTGCGGACTGTCCGACGTCGGGGCGACAATGCTGAGATGGCGATTATTGAATTAACCTAAGCGTCTTTGAGGATGACTTCAAACCTTGTAGCGGATCAGCAACGTATCGACAAGACGACTCGATGGGATCACTTTCATCGGGTCGCTCTGGTTGTGCAGTATGTTGGCACCCGCTTTCATGGCTGGCAACGTCAGCCCAAGGAACGTACGGTACAGGGTGATATTGAGCAGGCTATTCAGTCTGTTTTGGACAAACCCATAACTCTATGTGGCGCTGGGCGTACGGATACTGGCGTTCATGCAGCGGCTCAGGTGGCACACTTTCAAGCTCCTACACTGATCCCAGCTCATCGATGGGCTGGGATCCTGAATAGCCGTTTGCCTGAGGATATTTTAATTCGGGCGTCTGCTCAGGTCCCTGACGATTGGCATGCACAGTTCTCTGCTCGGTGGCGGCGGTATCGCTACACCCTGTACACGGACCCGGTGCCCAATCTCTTCCTTCGTCCCTTTTCGTGGCACTACTACTATCAACCTTTAAGCGAGACCCTAATCCAGTCAGCTTTAGATGCGCTGGTAGGTTACCACGATCTAACAGCATTTCAGCGGGCGGGTTCTAAGCGATCCCATGCTTGGGTTGATGTGCAGTGTGCTGAGTGCCATCGTCAAGACACGGTAGTAGCGGTTGAGCTACAGGCGAATGGCTTCTTATACGGCATGGTCCGTTTACTGATGGGGATTCTCGTTCAGGTCGGTCGCGGCCTGATGAGCGTGGAAGAATTCACTCACCTGTGGCAGAACCGTCAGCGAGATCGTGTCAAATATGCGGCTCCAGCAAGTGGGCTTTGCTTACTCAGAGTGGGCTATGACTATTTCCCCTTCCACCCTAATGTTTGGTACGATACACAACCGCACTTTTGCCTTCCTCAAGCCTCCTCTGCGATCGCCGTTTGATACCGCTCCCCTAAATCCCGTCAAAGATTCTCTCGATAACACACCCACAAAACCATGACTAAGACGTACATTCCCCCTGTTAACGACATAGACCGTAAATGGTATGTCGTCGATGCAGCAGACCAGCGTCTCGGACGCCTAGCCACTGAAATTGCTACCATTCTGCGTGGCAAAAACAAACCAACCTTTACCCCTAACATGGACACGGGGGACTTTGTAATTGTTGTCAACGCCGAGAAAGTTGTTGTCACCGGAAATAAGACTGATCAGAAGCTATATCGTCGCCATTCTGGTCGTCCTGGTGGTATGAAAACGGAAACCTTTGCCCAGTTACAAGCTCGGATTCCCGAACGGATTATTGAGAAGGCAGTCAAGGGAATGCTGCCTAAGAACGCGCTGGGACGGAAGTTATTTACTAAGTTAAAAGTCTATGCTGGGCCAGAGCATCCTCATGCCGCTCAGCAACCTGAAACCCTAACGATTCAAACGATTGCTGGAGAGAAAGCCTAATGCAAGCTACTGATACGACTGATCGGGTTGTCTATTGGGGAACTGGCCGCCGCAAGTCAGCGATCGCCCGAGTTCGCCTAGTGCCTGGTAACGGACAAATTACAATTAATGGCCGACCTGGAGAGGTTCACTTACAGTCTAATCCCAGCTATCTCTCGACGGTCAAAGCTCCTTTAGAAACCTTGGGACTCGAAAGTGAGTACGACTTGCTAGTTAATGTCCGTGGAGGGGGGCTGACAGGTCATGCTGACGCCATCAAGATGGGCGTTGCCCGCGCACTTTGCGAGTTAGATCCTGACAACCGTAAACCACTCAAGGTTGAAGGTTATCTGACCCGTGATCCCCGCTGTAAAGAGCGGAAGAAGTACGGTCTGAAGAAAGCCCGTAAAGCACCTCAGTTCTCTAAGCGATAAGGGCAACTTTATAACTCTCGTTCTACGATAGAGATTGAGAGGTTTGTCAACCCTTACTAAACTGCATTCACCAACAGGACTTAGCAAAAATGCCAAAATCTGAAATTCATCCTGAGTGGTATCCAGAGGCCAAAGTTTTTTGCGATGGCAAACTGGTTATGACCGTAGGATCGACGAAACCGGAGCTACACGTTGACGTGTGGTCAGGTAATCATCCTTTCTATACAGGTACTCAGAAGATTATTGACACCGAAGGACGAGTCGAGCGCTTCCTGCGGAAGTACGGCATGTCTGACTCCAGCAGCCAGTCGTCTGATACTTAGCAATCGTTGATTCCGTCTTTGTTGCGAATCGAATGATTTTTGTTGAGTATCGAAGTAAATCATGGCCGAAGCGTATTTGTTGGATAAGCTAGATTCTGTAGACCAAACGTTTCATGAATTGACTCGGCGTTTGGCTGATCCGGATGTTGCCAAGGATCCGGATGAATTTCAGCGAATTGCCAAGGCTCGGTCTTCTCTTGAGGAGACTGTGACCACTTACGATAACTGGAAAAACTTGCAGGAGGAACTTGCGGGTGCTCGCGAAATTTATCGAGAGTCGAGCAATGATCTGGATCTAAAGGAAATGGCAGCGCTTGAGGTGGATGAGCTGGAGCAGCAAATAGGCACTCTGGAAAATCGACTTAAGATTTTGCTGTTGCCCAAAGATCCCAATGATGAGAAGAACATCATGCTGGAGATTCGGGCAGGTACGGGCGGAGATGAGGCCAGTATCTGGGCTGGAGATTTAGTTAGGATGTACTCCCGTTATGCTGAATCTCAGCGCTGGCGCATCAAGCTGGTCAGTGAATCGACAGCAGATATGGGAGGCTTTAAAGAAGCCGTTCTCGAAATTCAGGGCGATAACGTTTACAGCAAACTCAAGTACGAGGCAGGTGTCCACCGGGTCCAGCGGGTACCAGTAACTGAAGCAGGTGGGCGAGTCCATACCTCAACGGCAACGGTTGCCGTGATGCCTGAAGTAGACGATGTTGAAATTCGTATTGATCCGACAGAAGTGGAAATTTCAACTGCACGTTCAGGGGGAGCAGGCGGACAAAATGTCAACAAGGTTGAGACGGCAGTTGACCTGTTTCACAAACCGACGGGCATTCGCATTTTCTGTACAGAGGAGCGATCGCAGCTACAGAACCGAGAACGAGCGATGCAGATTTTGCGGGCTAAGCTCTACGAAATGAAGCTTCGCGAACAGCAAGAAGCCGTTACGTCTATGCGTCGCTCTCAAGTCGGTACAGGCTCTCGCTCTGAGAAAATTCGCACCTACAACTACAAAGACAACCGGGTCACCGACCATCGGCTAGGGCAAAACTTTTCACTCACTCCTGCTCTTGAAGGGGATATTGAAAACATGATTCAGTCCTGTATCACCCAAGATCAGCAGGAACAATTGGAGTCATTGGCCACGTCTGAGGCAGCTTAGAGTCCTTCATAGGTCTTTTGTAAATAGTTCAAACTAGGCAAGATCCGCTTGTGCGGTCTCGCCCTGATAGTGCTTTCCACTGATTTTGTAAGGAACCAGTGATAGTACCGTCGCAATTGCTGCATCCTTCGTGGCACCCTCATAGTGAATAAAGGGGCAGACTTATAGCCCTATGCAGCTTGGTTAAGTACATCTCAGTGCCTTAAGGGAGCAGGGCATAGGAAATGGGGTTTGCTTGACTCAAATGCATGCCGCCATATCAGAAGATCTGCTAGTAACAATGCCCACTTTATATTGGGTTTATGCATCAGCGCCTATAGCCGTCACCAGTTCCGTGAGGACAAGACGGCGAGCCATCTGGCGATGCGCTAAGCACCCGGATGCTAATGGGTGCACAAGCCTAGATGGCTAAAGCTATATCTTGCAGACGTCCTGATAAGGTTCCGTGAGGACAAGACAGCGAGCTATTGGGCTATGTACTAGAGGCCTAGATAGCTAACAACGCGATAGTTCTGCGTCCCATCGTTTTTTAATGGCGTGCGCTCTACCTAACCGTGCTATTCAAAACATTAGGAGTTGTCCGCCCGTGGTTTACGAATCCGTGCCTGCTGGGGCTGAGTTTATGCTGTCTGAATCAATCATCAGCGACCCCATTTCTCTAGCAGATACCGTAGAAAAACAGCCGGGTTTAGCCTTTCTCTCATCTCAACCAGAAGCCATGATGCTTCCTATTGATGAGGACGACTTTTCACCTGACGCAATTTTGACTGACCCGGTCCAAGATTTTGTTTCAGAGACTCCCGAAGCTACCAATAGCACAACAGATTCTCTGCTCAACTGGACTATCCTTGAAGCAGCTACTGGAGTCTGGTCAGAGGTGCAGAGCATTTTAGACACCTTTCAGCGATCGCCAGACAGTCACGACGCATTGGCGCTGATTTTCAACGACTTCGATACTATCGCTCAGGCAAAAGCACTGATGCAGCAGATTGTTGAGGGCGATCGCTTACCTAACATTCGCGTACTACCCAAATCAGATTTACCGGCCTGGGGTGCTTATGCCGCTCAAACGGACACTATCTTCCTAGCTGAAGAACTGGGTCAACAGCGAGAGCAGCTAGTGCGAGTCTTGTTGGAAGAACTGGGACACTTTATTGATGCTCACGTGAATGAGAAAGATGCTCCAGGGGATGAGGGGGCTTTATTTGCAGCCCAGGTTATGGATGACGCTTTAAGTAGTCATGCGATCGCCGCCCTTCAGGCCGAAGACGACACCGCTACTCTGACCTTAGAGAATCAAACTCTACTGATCGAAAAGTCGGATGAGGGACAGGGTATTTTCACGGTGGCGTCCGATGGACAAATCACTGTGGAGTTTCTAGCCGACGGAGGGGGCTACAAAGGACAATTGGCCGTTTTTGACCTAGCGGGAATGGAAGGCTTGGCTCCAGGTTCCCCCGCTTTCATCAAGGAGGCCGCTCGTCGAGCTTTAACAAACTCGACAGCAGGCTATGTCGTCATTGATGACCGGACCGAAAAAGCAACCTTAAGCGGAGAGTTAGGAGAGCGCGATCGCAATTCAGGTCAACCCGTTGGCAGTAAAACCGTTCAGTTTTTACCCGGAACCCACGTCGCCGTAATGCTCGTTCCCCATGGCACTGTTGAGGCTGTGTTAGAAAACGCAACCGTTGCTGGCAAGCTCAGACCGCTTTTCTCGTTAAATAGCGCTAATCCTGAAGGACAAACCCACATCGGTCGCATTCGATCTGGCGTTTTCGCTATGGAAGATTTGCGACTGGACGATCGCTCAGATAAAGATTTCAACGATGTCATCTTCCAGCTCACGGGAGCAGCCGACCGAATCGCAGCAGTTACAGATTTGATGGAGAGTCACCACACCTGGTTGAATACACCTCTCGGCCAACAGTTATTGCAAATGCCCATCGATTTGGGCACCTCTCCACTACCTGATACGACCCCTAACCCTGCGCCGGAAGAGCCTGGTGGGGAGACGGAATCTCCAAACAATCCTGGAGAAGGTGCACCTGACAATAGCACTGATTCTAATGACACTCCTGGGAATGAATCGGACAATTCACCCGATTCCTCTGACGGTTCTAACTCACCCGACGAGCCATCAGATCCTGGTGATTCACCCTCCCAGACTGCGGATTTTAGAGTTGCGATCGCAGACGAGGTTGCTAAATTCAACAGCGGCAATAGCCAAGCTGATATTACAGCGACGGGGGCAGCAAGCGTTACATTTGGAACGCAAACCATTTATGCTGGGACCAATCAGGTCTCTAGCAATAACCAAAACCCTATCCTTGCTAGCTTTGACAGCGCTAATCCAGATAACAACTGGGTGAGAACAGACTACGAAAGAACAGGAGCAGACGGTCGAGGCTTAGGCTTAGCTTGGAACGGAGAAAGTCTGTATGGTGTTTTTAGCGTAGACGGCACTCAGGGCAGCCCGTCTGAAGACTTCCGTCGTGCTGCTAACGACGCTGAACAGTCGTGGTTACGCAGCTATGGCGCAGGTGGCGGTCCGAAAGTTGCTGTCATCGGACGCATTGATCCCAAGAACGGAACGTTACTCAACGCAGCTTACTTATCCGCTGTCCTTGAGAGCGGCAACAGTAACTCCTTGAGCGTCACCAACCTCACCGTGAAGGAAAACGGTAACTTAGTCATTGAGGCTCAGTCGTTCTTCTCTCCTAGACGGCCTGACGGTAGGGCCATGACCCAAACAACGTCCGGTGGTTCACCTTTTGCTTACACCGTCGAAATTACCCCCGATCTAAAACGAGTCATCAACACATCAGCAGAAGGATGGATTTAAGTTTCTATCGGCTACTGCAAATTACGCGGTGGAACTGGATCACCCACGTAAAACTTGCGTTCTAAATTTCCTAACCAGAACCAGAGTGAACCTGCTGCTAAAGGAGTCGCCGTTAACAGAACTGCGGCAATGGGAGGGAGAGCATCAAATGCGATCGCAACCGGGAGACATGACCACGCGATCGCGCTAATCACCAATGCACCCTGTCGTATTTGCTTGATACGCTTTAGCGCCGAACGGCAACTGCCGCAGTGTTGAGTATGGGAGTGATAGCGATCCATCAGGGCATCTGTGGAACTAGCAGGTGGTAGGGTTTGACCCGCAAACGGATCCGCTTGAAAATCGCTGATCCATTTACGGAAAGTAATCACATAGCGATCTGCCTGAGTCGGCAAATAGCAAGCCTGAGCATAAGACTGGTTACCCGCCTTCTCCAAAAGTCTTTCCTGCAAGTGCAGAAAAATTTGATCGTCTTCAAGCACGCGATTATTGCCTATATGGCTATACCAACGGGGCGTGAGTTTAATAAAAAAGCTTGGCAGCTTTGACGAAAACTTGAATGGAAAGCGGGCAAATAATCGACACTCTCCCTTACGAATAGGCGTTGCATACACTACGGTGAGCGTTCGGCCAAACTGCTTGGAAGTCAGGTCGTGATACATTAGCGCCGGAGCCACAAAGGTTGTATGCTGTGTGCCCAATTGCCCTTTACGAGGTCCTTCGGGCCAAATACCCTGGAAGCCTTGCTTGCCAGACTCCAGAATTTCCATCTGCATTGGTGCCGCATTCTCTCGCTTACCTACAGTCTTGTGATGGGTATAAGGAATGTGGCTTGCGTCCAAAACATTTTCTAACAGTGTCAACGCATCATACGGTAAATCCCGAAAGGTATTCAACAAGACCCATCCATCGGGATCTTCCTCCAGCGGATCAATGCCTGGAATAGGAACCTTTGGTGCGTTCTCAGCTTTGCCCGGATAAACAAACAGCAGTCCCTGATGCACAGCAGTCGGCATGGAGGCCACACAGGCTCGATGGGAGAGGTGAGCCTCAATCTCTGGAGACGCCTGGGGAATATGTTCACAAGCTCCGCTGCCTGAAAAAGCCCAGCCGTGATACGGACATTCCAACTGCCCCGCCTCATTAATCCGTCCTTCAGACAGTGGAGCCAAGCGGTGGGGGCACTGATCTGCAAAGACTCGCCAGGTTTCAGCGTTGAAATCCCACCAGATCACCACATCCTGCTCCAGCAAAGTGAAGCGAGTGGGACGGTTCTTATCCAAATCTTCGACGTAGTGAACGGGATACCAAGCTTCGGCCCACTCGAAGCGATTAGAGTCAGGACCACCTGCAGGAAGTACTTCAGATATCTCGTCAAGCCGGGAAGTGCCTTGAGTAGCCGTCATGATGCGAAGTGTTTTACTCGTCCCTTCCTATTGTGTTACAAAAATTCATATCTGTCAGATCCATTGCAACCCTAAGGCAATCGCAAGTGTAGACCTAGCCAATGGGAGGGTAATACTCCAGGGCTCACAACGTTACTAAGCGTGAGCAATTTTGATTTTGCTACGGTCATCACAATCTGGGGTGTCTTCAAGTTGCCAAAAATAACCAAGCTTTTTGTCGCCAGCTACCCTCCAGAATGATGTGATCTGCATTAATGGTATGAATAGATTTTTCTATTGATGCAGCGTTGTAAGGGAAGCCAAGATGGCAGTTTCAGATTTTGTCGCTCAGACAAGAGCCGCGATCGCACAACTTACAGATCCGCAAATACAAGCCTCAACCGTTGGCATTAGCAACTGTGATCGCGAGCCTATTCATATTCCAACCGCGATTCAGCCCCATGGGGTGTTGCTCGTCTTACGGAAAGAGGATTGGCGCATCCTGCAAATTAGTCAGAATACAGAGGACTATTTGGGGCGATCGCCAGAACAGCTGCTTGACCAGCCCTTGACCCAACTGCTGAATGAACCGCAAATTCGAGCCATCGAGGAATGCTTAATGGGCGAATTTGAAGCCGTCAATCCATTGCGAATTGAGGTTGATGTAGATGACAGCCGCCAATGCTTTTCAGGGGTTGTTCACCGCAGTGAGGACCTAATTGTCTTAGAACTAGAACCTGAAAAGTCTCAAGAGGCTGTCAACTTCTTTAATTTCTATGGCTTTATCAAGCATCCAGTCAACAGAATTCAGCAAACTCAGACTCTAGAAGAACTATGTCAAGTTGCTGTCGAGGTGGTGAAACAGGTTTCTGGCTTTGACCGAGTTATGGTGTATCGCTTTGACGACGAAGGGGCAGGTAGCGTCATCGCTGAAGTCAAAGAACCTAACTTATCGTCTTATTTAGGATTACATTACCCTGCGACTGATATTCCTCAACAGGCCAAGTATTTATATACTCTCAACCTCTTACGGCTGATTCCTGATGCTGCTTATGAGGCTGTACCGATTGTTCCAACCCAAAATCCTGTTACCCAGAAGCCGTTGGACATGAGCCTGGCTATGCTCCGCAGTGTTTCACCCCTGCATACCGAATATCTAGCCAATATGGGTGTGAAGGCATCAATGTCCATCTCACTGATACAGAATCATAAACTTTGGGGTCTCATTGCTTGCCATCACCACACTCCGCGTCAGCTTTCTTATGAGCGGCGTACAGTCTGCGAATTTTTAGGACAAGTTATCTCACTGCAACTTGCGAGTCGGCAAGACAACGAGGACGCAGAATATAAGCTGAGTCTGCAATCGCTGCAAGCCAATTTTGTGGACGTCTTAACGAACGGTCAGTCTTTGCAGGAAGCCTTGATGCAGAACCCTCAAAACCTGCTGAATCTGGCGACTGCTGAAGGCGCTGTTTTCTGCGAGAACGGGGACTTTACGGTGATCGGCAAAACGCCTGAGCCGGAAGCAATGACTCCATTGGTGTCTTGGTTGAGTAGCCAGTTTAGTCGTGACGGGGTGTACGAAACGGCTTGTTTGAGCCAGAGCTATCCGCCGGCAGCATCCTTTAGCCAAAGGGCGAGTGGATTGTTAGCCATCTCAATTTCGAGGATGCAACAAATTTATGTCCTTTGGTTCAAACCGGAGGTTGTGCAAACAGTGACTTGGGCAGGCAATCCGAACAAGCCTGTTGAGATCGATGAGGATGGCGAAGTCTACTTATCTCCACGCCAATCGTTTGAGCGATGGAAAGAAATGGTACATCGGCGATCGCTGCCCTGGAAAACCTGCGAAGTTGAAGCCGTTCTAGAGCTCCGCAGGACCGTAATTGGCCTGGTATTGCAGAAAGCAGAGGAGCTAGCCCAACTCAACTTAGAGCTAGAGCGCAGCAATATTGAGCTAGATGCTTTTGCTTACATTGCTTCCCACGATTTGAAGGAACCGCTCCGAGGCATCCATAACTACTCCAGCTTCTTGATTGAGGACTACGGTGAACAACTGGGTGACGATGGCGCTCACAAATTGCAGACATTAATGCAGTTGACGCAGCGAATGGAAGCCTTGATCGATTCTTTGCTCCACTATTCTCGTTTAGGACGGGCTGACCTGAAACTCGTGACCGTTGATCTTAAAACGACAATAGGCGGTGTCATCAACCTCATTAAGATGAGTAAGCCTGAGCAAGTCAGCTTTCAAATGCCGCAGCAGTTTCCGCAGCTGAAGTGCGATCTCACCCAGATTACAGAACTATTCACCAATTTGATTAGCAACGCTATCAAATACAACGATAAGGCTGAGAAGCAGGTCGAGATTGGATATCTGACGGTTGCTGAGGCTGCTGAAAAGACACCTCACTTGATTCCTACAGAGTTGTCACCAGAAGCAATAGTGTTCTATGTCCGCGACAACGGCATTGGGATCAAGCCCAAACATCTTGATACTGTTTTCAAGATTTTCAAGCGTTTACACCCACCTAAACGGTTTGGTGGTGGGGCAGGAGCTGGGCTAACCATCGTCAAAAAAATCGTAGAGCGGCATGGCGGTCGAATTTGGCTAGATTCAGTCTATGGTGAGGGAAGTACTTTCTACTTCACATTGGAAGGTTTGCGGCATGACTGATCAATCTTATCCAGCCCTTTTAGTCGTGGAAGACAGTGATGAGGACTTCGAAGCGCTGGGACGGATTATGCGAAAAAACTGTAGCATTCAGGTGCCGTTAACTCGTTGTATCGATGGGGACGATGCCCTGGACTTTTTATATAGAAAGGGAGCCTATGTTGATTATGCGACGACTGATCTACCAGGACTGATTCTTTTAGATCTCAACCTCCCCGGCACAGATGGTCGTGAAGTTCTAACCGAAATTAAGCGAGACAAGCGGTTAAGGGATATTCCAGTCGTAGTGTTGACAACCTCCTCCAATCCTAAAGACGTTCAGGCTTGCTACCAGTCAGGAGTGAATAGCTACCTGATCAAACCCACTAATATTCAGGACTTTAAAGCCTCGGTGAGTCTCTTCGTAGACTACTGGTTCAGAGTAGCAATGTTACCCAATGCATAATCACGACTTTCTGGAATCGACTTTAGGGTAGATTCCAGAAAGCTCACAGTAGAAAGTCGCGACACGATTGAAAGCACAGGCGTTGGCTTGAGTATCGTCAAGACAATAGTCGAGCAGCAAGGCGGACAGATCACAGTTTGCTCAGCAGTGGGCCAAGGCAGCACGTTTTCCTTCACATGGCCCAAGCACAGTACTTGAGAAAATCTGATTTCAGCAATTCGAAATACTGACATCTGCATTCAGCACAGTATCTACATTCGCCCTCTCAATTTCTCAGAACGGGGAATACCACAGGATTCATGCGTAAGGCCAGCTCTGTCAACAACTGTGTCGACAAAGAAGCAAAGAGTTTCCCCGTTAGAGCGATTGAAGATAGTCATGCTAGGAGGGTCAAGAATGACTAATAATGTAAAAGGATGTAAAGGGACTAAAATCCTATGCCATTACCTACAAATTTGAACACGCTTGATGGTGCGCCTTTGTCACCCGATGCAATCAGCAATAAGGCTGTCCTTTTTGTGAACGTTGCTAGCAAGTGTGGTTTGACGCCTCAGTACAGCGGTTTAGTTGAGCTTGACAAGCAGTACGACGATCTCGTCATCGTAGGTGTGCCCTGCAACCAGTTTGGTAAGCAGGAGCCAGGAACGCCTGATGAAATCAAAGACTTCACCAAGTCCAAGTATGATGTTGACTTCACGCTACTTGAAAAGCAGGATGTCAACGGTCCTGATCGCAGTCCGCTCTATCAGTTCTTGGTGGGTGATGGTGAGGATATCGAGTGGAACTTCGGTAAGTTTGTTGTTGATCGCAACGGTGAAGTTGTGGCTCGCTTTGAGCCTCAAACTGCGCCCGATGCTCCTGAACTGAAGGCAGCTATTGAGAAGGCTATCGCCTAAGCTAATTGCCCAGTGAACCTCAGCGATCGCCCCTCGAACAAAAGGGGCGATCGCTTTATCTAGCCGCTGAGCAAGGCCTCGACAAACTCATAACTGGAGAAGGGGCGCAAATCCTCAATGCCTTCCCCTGCACCAATGAAGCGAATCGGTAGATTAAGCTGCTGAACGACTGCGAGTGCAACACCACCACGAGCAGTTCCGTCCAGCTTAGTCAGAACCACACCGCTCAAATCAGCAGCCTCTGCAAAGACCTGAGCCTGTCGCAGGCCGTTCTGTCCCAACGTTGCGTCCAGGACAAGCAGGGACTCAACATGAGCATCAGGAGCCTTTTTGCCAATAATGCGACGAATTTTCGCAAGCTCCTCCATCAGATTCTTTTTATTTTGCAGGCGTCCGGCAGTGTCAACTAGTAGCAATTCGCAGTTACGAGACTGAGCGGCAGTGATGGCATCAAAAACAACTGCGGCTGGATCGGTATTTTTTCCAGGGTTGGCAATCACGTCAACATTGCTACGGGCACCCCAAGCTTTCACTTGTTCGACTGCGGCGGCTCGGAAAGTATCTGCGGCACCAATCAGGCAGGAATAGCCTGACTTTTTAGCGATGTGGGCTAGTTTTCCGATGGTGGTCGTTTTACCTGCACCGTTCACTCCGGTGAGCAACCAGATGTTAAAGCTCTCCTTTTCTGGGACAAATTCTAGATTGTGGGTTTCTCCTAATGGTTTATCTAGCATGTCTCGCAAAATGGTCTTGAGGTAGGCGATCGCCTGCTCGGGCGGTAACGTTTCCTCTCGCAGACGAGCTTGCAGGGCCTCAATAATGGCATCAGTGGCTTCAACGCCGACGTCAGCCTGCAACAGCAGGGCCTCAATTTCAAACACAGCGTCTTCATTGAGGGGACCTTGCCCGACAATGGCCTTGAGCTGATTCACCAAGCCCCGACGAGTCTTGTCTAAGCCCCGTCGAAGACGATTGAGCCATGTGATCTCTTCGATCGAAATATCTGTTGCTTGCCGTCCCTGACCGGCTAAGACTTCAGCCGACCACAAAAACGCTTCGTCAAAATCAATATCTGGAAGCACTGGCTCAGAGACAGTTGCGGTAGCAGGCTCAGGTTCTGGCTCTGGCTCAGCGATCGCCGTCTCCTGTAGACGCTCCAAACGAGCTTGCCGGTCTGCGGTGGACTGCATCCACGCTGGTCCTGAAGAAGCGACAGCAGGTGTTGCAGCCTCGGTGGACTCTGTTTCCAAGTCTGACGCTACGGTCTCAGCGATCGCTGGGCTAGTCTCCCCACTCTCCGATGCCACTGCTTCAGGTTCAGCTTCGGGAGATTCGGATAGTGTTTCTTCATCCCCAGCCTGTGAAGACGCTGTCTCAGACGTGGGTTCTACAATTTCGGAGGAGTCAGTGGCAGCGGAGGCCTCACTCTCTTCAGTTTCTTCTTCCGCTTCCGGAGAGGGCGCTGTTTCAGGAACTACAGCCGTCTGCTGGCTTTGAATATTTTGATAGGCTGCCTTCGCCCAAGCTAAATAGTCCTCTGGACTTGCGGTGGTTGCAGCATCGCTGCTCTGAGCAGTCTGCTCAGCCTCTTGAGAGGATGCCTTATCAGTGGTCTTTTCAGGCTCCTCCACTCCAGAAGATTGATCAAATTTACGGCTAAACCAGTTGAAATTGGTCATGGGCAATGCGAAGCAGCAGGTGAACAGACAGCGTTAGTTTAAACTTACACCAGTAGGGTTTCGGGGACCCTTGTGAGGGCTTTTGCTTAGGAAGAAGAGGCGGCATCTGGTGAGTGCGCGATCGTCGTCGATGCTTCAGAAGATGACTTCAAAAAACGAGTGACCCAACGACGCAACACCCCATTGATGAACCGAAAACCGTCTTCATCGCTGTAGCGTTTGGCAATTTCAACCGCCTCATTGATCGCAATTCGATCAGGAACACCGAGATACTTCATCTCAGCCACGGCAATTCGCAAAATATCTCTATCAATTTGGGGCAGCCGCTTCACCTGCCAAGAAACCATAGCCTCGTCCAACTCGGTGTCGATCTCAGAGCGATGCTGAGTCGTAACTGACATGAGCTCAATAGTGTAGCTTCGTATCTCTTTGCGATTAGACAACTGCACCATTTCCGGAATTTGTAATGCATTCCCTAGGCAATTGATCGCTGTTTGAGTTTTTTCTAAAGCCGTCTGTACAAACTTTTTGGCATCCTCAGGGTTGCTGGCCCGCGTTTCACTGTCTAACAGAAGGTCTTGTCCTCGCTGCACCTCTGTCGAGGCCACCTCTAACGCATCTTGTACCTCGGCGGCAATGGATCGCACCGCTGCGGTCACAATAGTTTCTAAATCTTGAGCGGGAAGGGTACTCGTTTTTTTAGAAAGCTGCCCTATGCTCAAGAGCGCTAGTTCACGGGCGAAACGGCGAGGCTGCATACAGATCACGAGGTTGTTTAGGCTATGTGATCTTAGCAGGCAGGATTGGTCAAGGGGGGAGCAAGGTCGGATGCTTTCAGGGTTTTCTCAGCCATAGTTCAGTTTGGTTCGTTAGGGTCGAGAGGCAGTTGACTGGTTCACAAGGAGACATTGATCATGCGTTGGCTATCAGCAATCCCTCTTTTGGCTGCGATCGCGGTTGCAACAGGGTGCGGTCAAAACGTTGCCATTGACGAAACGACAGAGACAACGCCGACGGCTCCGATTGCAGCAGAAGCTGAGAAAGAGACCTCGACATCAGAATCAGTGCCGACCAATGATGAGGCAGCTGTCACTGTTAACGATACCGCAGCAGAAGCAGCGACTTTGGCAGGAGTCTATGTGGAGGGTGATATCGCGATCGCGGGGGCTGATCCCGTGGCTTACTTTACGGAGTCTGCCTATGTGCCAGGCAGTGATCAGTTCACCCATGAGTGGAGCGGTGCGGTATGGCAGTTTGCCAGTGCTGAGAACCGCGATGCATTTGCGGGCGATCCGCTCAAGTATGCACCGCAATACGGTGGCTATTGTGCTTGGGCTGTCAGCCAGGGCTATACTGCGCCTGTCGATCCTGAAGCCTGGAAAGTTGTGGATGGCAAGCTTTACCTCAACTTCAATCAGAATATTCAAGCAAGATGGGCTAGAGACATTCCCGGCAACATTGCTAAAGCGGATGCCAACTGGCCTGCAGTTGTTGAGAACTAAGGAGATTTCTGGAAATTAGCTGACAATAAGAAAGCTCGGCTGTGGTGCATTACGCTGCACTAGTAACCCCTAGCAGCGGTCAATTCTCCTCTAGAAATCCCCTAAGGTAGGCTTTGCAGCATCAGCAACAGACAAGACCAGGCTTAATCCTCGTCTAAAGCGGGAAACGCCTCTTCAATGCGCCACAGATCGCTGCGATGGGCAATGAACCAGCTGCGAGTTTCTGGAGTTAGTTCATCCCAGACTAAATCGATGTCAACATGGGGAGACTCGTATTGGTATTTGTGACCAAGCGATCGCAAATTCATGGTTACCGTTCCAGGAATACCAAATTCCGACCAATTCACCTCAATGACTCTACCCGAGATGCCTCCAGCGGGATCGTGAATCAGCTGGGCAACTCTTACAAGATCAGCAAAGTGGGTTGGCCGCAGTCCTGTGATTGTTTGGATTTCTCGAATGCGCTGTTGTTTGCTTTGGATGTTCATAGTGTTTAGAAATAGCATCAGAATCAAGATTGGTCATGAGTTGACGGGATTGACTGTTGGAAATGGTGTCAACTGTGGGATGCAGAGTCTCTTCACTTCAATGCCCAAACCATTCCCAACAGTCCGATGATTGGCTCAGCTAATAGCCTCCGCTGAGTAGTTCTTGACTCGCTTATCGGCAGTAACGCCCAAGATTTTGGCTAACCAAGGTGGAGGAGAGATGGCGATCGCCTGCTGCAAATCAGCCAGAATTTCGCGAATTTCGCCTCCTTGTTCTACCTTCATGGGATAAATGTTGGCTTGAATGACTTTGGCAGCGGCTGGACCTCCAATGGAAACGATGTAGAGCACCGGACAATCCCGAATCAGGTCTACACGGAACTGATTTTTGTTGTCACTTTGGTCGGCTTCTATGGCAGAGCGAACGTCGATCAGTTTGAGGGCATTTGCTGATAGCTGATAGATCAAATATCGATGGCAGGAACCAAAATGTCCGTCTAGTTTCTCAGCCGTGTTAGAAGCCACAGCGATCCGAATTGAGTTAGGCATATCACCGTCTTGATAAGGCTCGATGGGCAGCGGTTTTTCGCATTCATCAACCTCACCCCACAAGATGCGAACGGCCTCTTTGAAGGCGTCAATATCTTCGTTGTTAGCGTCCTCGCCTTCCCACTCACCATCGACTTCATAAATATTGCCGAACGATCGCTTGAGTTGAGTAACCGTGAGCTTACTGAGGGAGTCCTCTGTGAGTTCGTCCTCCAAATTGGTTTGCAAGGCTTCGATCAGTTCACCGACTGAGGTATCGGGTAAGGCTCTAGCGGCAAGGGCAATTCTGAACGCAACTTCTTCTGAGATGGGTTGACTAATCATGGTGTTCTCCAAAAAGGGCGATCGCGAAAGGCAGCGGGCAGGGCAGAAACAGTGCGGCAAGATAGTCAGTGCGACAGCAACGGTTCAAAAATGGCGTGTACCATTTGATACCCCAAAAATCCTGCGGGTCGGTACCAGAAGATTGATCAGGCTAGCCGTCAATAAATTGGAAAAACCTTTCAGGATTGGTGTAAACGAGCCGTTCGATTGCTACAGCCAACATCAAGTGGACAATGCCACCCTACCCGTGGATATCCGGCACAAGACTTAACTCTTTAGAGCGTGTCGCACGCTAATGACTGAGCAAAATGTCCACAAAGCTAATTAAACTGAGACCTGCTGAAACAGCCGGCGGCAGTTCACTATGAAACGGATTAGCTTCTGAAATCGCACACTCTCTAAACTGAATATTATCAAAAATCTATCAGAAAAATATTTAGAAAAGCTAACGCTGTCACTCAAGACAGGACGAATTCCTTGTTCAGCTAGATACTAGCGTCGTCAACGGTCATGGCTGTTTTGCTATCAATTAACCCAATATGCTTTGCGCTTCGGTTCTCTCTAGTCGCTCAAACGATTTGCATGGCGGTCAAGCATTCATATCATCAGGCATTGCCCGCTGTAGCTGCAGCAGTAAAACGCCAGCAGCTACAGAGCTGACGACTAAATACAACCACAAGTCTGCGCCAACAGCAGCCGGATGATCTAGCGCCCAGCCGCCTACGATGGGTCCCACCAGAAAGCCGATCGCCCAACACTGGGATTCCAGAGAAAAATAGATTCCCCGTAATGCCGTTGGTGCAAGGTCTCCTGTCAGGGCTGACGATGAGGGCGAATAGACGACTTCTGCGATCGCCAGCAGTGCAAAGGCCCCGATGATAGACAGCAAAGCGCTTTGAGGTAGAGCGCTAGTCAACCAGACCAAGACAAAGCCGCTACACCAAATCACTAAAGACCCAAGCAAAAGCGTGCTATGCGATCGCGCTCGAAACAATCGAGTCAACGGCAGCTGTAGCAAGATCTTTAGAACGACATGCCAGACAAAAAAGTAGCTGATAAAGCGCTCTGAGAAACCCGATTCTGCATCACCTCCTGGAACAAAATTCGCCAGGTAAAGCGGCAAGGTGCTGTTGGATTGTGCCCCATAAATCGCAAAGAACAGATTGGCGATTAGGAAAATGACAAATGGGCGATCGCGGAATGCTTGTCCCCAGTAGCTCAATGGATGCTGAGAATCGCTGATCTCCTGACGAGTTTCCTCAATGGTCATGAAGATGACAACTCCAAAAATGAGGTAGGCGATCCCTTTACAGATAAACAGAGTGGAGTAGTTGCCAGAGACCGCAATGTACTGTCCTGCAATCAATGCTCCAACTCCAAGCCCTAAATTATCAGCCAAGCGCGTGAGCGCCATAGCCTCTGCTCGATACTGAGGATCGGTCAGGTCTGTTGTAATGGTTAGCGTAGCGGGCCAGTACAGACTGATACCCAGCCCCAAACACAAATTTCCAGCCACCAATAAGGGAAAGGTTGTCGCAAAAGCCAGTAGCCAACTGCCTAGGGCAGCGATTACCGCAGACAGAATCAGAGTGCCTCGCCGACCCAACCATGCCGAATTGAGGGCATTCCCGGCCAAAAATCTTCCTAAGATGCCAGACACCCCGACACACCCTTGAGCGAGGCCAACCTGTGTAGGCGAAAAGCCTAATTGATTCACGAAATAGATCGAAGCATAGACCAAGGTGAACCCTTGACCAATGAACAGCATCAGCTGTCCCACAGCTAAAATCCAGATCTCACGTCTGAGAGGAGGCAGCCAGGTTCTGAGTTGGTTGAAAGGTTGTGAAAGAAGGTTGAGGTTCTCCATTGGGGCAGCTCTAATTCACCCCATTGTGGATGTAAAGGAGACCATTCATTAAGCAAACACATTGAGACTGCGATGCTAAAGACTATAGGTCAAACAATGGCTCTTTTGCCTACTCCTGAAGAGATAAAGCAGTCGTATAGGGGTGTGCTAAATTTGGTTCATCCGTTGTGAAATAGTGCATACGAATTATTGCTTTTCTTCAACTGATGATGGGTATGCGCTAAGTTATTCTTTCTCAAGAGTGATCCAGCTAGCTTGCCTCTTCTCCGGCCTTAGCAACTATCTTGGGAGCAAACTACATAGGAATTAGGGTATCCATGTCTAACTTAGAAACGAATGTGTTTAACGAAGCCGTTGACGCTTGGTTCCAGCATTGTGAAATTAGCAATATTGTTCCTCAACAACCCTCACTAGAAGATTCCTCAGTTGATGATTTAGGCATGGTGACCCTGCGAAACAGTGAAGGATTTTTGGCGCGTTATTCCTCGAAGCGGAAGCGTATTGTGACCAATCTTTAGCCCAAAACGCTACTGCATTTAAATGCGCGATCGCCGTTTAGTTTAAGCCCAGCGGTAGGGTGAACCAGAAAGTTGTCCCTTCGCCAAGCTCGCTTTGAACACCAATTTGCCCCCCATGAGCCTCGATAATTTGCCGACAGATATACAGCCCTAAGCCAAGATGTAGAGGTTGTCGGCGGTTCAAACCTCGGCTATAGCGATCAAAAACACAGTGTTTGAGAGACGCTTGAGTCATGTTGCTTTTATTGGTATGACTAATACCTTGGCCATCGTCGCTGATAGTGCAATGTAGATAATCGCCTTGAACGTCGGCATTGAGGGTAATCGCAAGTCCGGGACGATTGTACTGGAGCGCATTAGCAATCATATTGTCGTAGACGCGCCGCAGCTGCATTGGATCAACTCTAATAATGGGTAAATCCGCAGGTACAAGCACTTGAACGGTGCTCTGGGCCTGCTGCACTAAAGGCTGAAAATCGAGAATCATTGCGTTGATCAGGTCTCGCAAGGCGATCGCCTGGCGATGGAGGGGAACACCAGTAACATCCTGGGTATGGACTTCGAGTAGCGAATTGATCAGCTTCAATTGTCGCTCTTGGCCCTCAATCATGCGAGCAATCATGGTCTGGTCGAGCAGGACTTTTTCAGACTGCGACGGCAAGTTTTTGAGCAGCATGAGCGTTCCGGTAACCGGATTTCGTAAATCGTGGGATACCGCATGAAGAAAGAGCTGGAGCTGCTGGCGTAACTCAAACTCCCGCATCAGAAGCCTTTCGTAAAGAAAGATTCCCAGATCAGCGACTCCAAACGTACAGGCCATGACCACAATGAAGAGGATATAGACCGGGAACTGTATAGCCTCAGGTAGTCCCAAAAATCCAAAACGCAGCACCAAGAACGATAGGCTCGTTAGGCCAATCAGAACCGCTTGAGAAATGAAGTGCCATGACCACCGCACTGGAATTAAGACAGCCTGCAGGAGAAAAAAGATCGTCCATCCACCCAGGTCTAGCATGGTGCCGCCAATTAGCATGTGCTGAAGCTGCGGCAACACCAGGATGGCTCCGGAATAGCCAAAAAAAGCCCATCGTAGATGAGCCGACGATAGCGAGCGATGTCTCAACAGCAAAATGAGGTTGAGCGAAAGCCCTAGGAATTGGGAGGCAATTAGGCAGACGATAAATGCTCGTCCGTATTCTGTCAGCATGATATCGGGTTCACCACTGCGTTCTAAAGCAGGGGAAATTAGCCCAATGTTGAGCGTTGCTAAAATGCCGAGAAAAATGATTGACAGAATGATGATGAGCTTGAGGCGATCGCGGATAAATCGTTCTCGCCACAAGCGATATTCCCGAGAGGGGAGCGGTGCAGCGATTGACTTAGCGATTTGCTGTCGCAGATGGTAGAACGCTTTGGAAACGAAAGGCTGTTTAGAAATCACGTTTCCCCTCAATCAAATGTCGGTGTTGTCCTATCCTGTTGGAGGCTCGCGATAAAAACTACCTACAGATCGGGTCGCCTGATTGGGTGAATAGATGAAAAAGGACTTCGTTAGCCTAACATTGGCTACTGGCGAGTATCCTATGTTCGTACTGAGTTTATTGTTGTGAAGTTGGAGCGGCCAGCGAAGATGCCTTGTCTGCAGATGAGATTCAGGCACTTTGGGAGCATGTCGAACCAGATGGTTTTGTTGCCGGTTAGACCAATGTGGTGTGGGTGCTGATTATCAGTCAGGTGCAGCGGATACATCGATATTCAAAATCGAGAGGTACGGCTGATCATTCTCTAGATAGGTAATCGCCACCAACGCATCACCGCTTCCGAGAACACTCGTATCTTGATAGTCAAATTCAAACCGACAGAGACCACTACCGGAGCAGCCTAAAACTTCTTCAAACCCTGCGTCATACATCCTTTGTTCGAGCAACGTGTAGTGATCCAGAGTGACGGCTTTGGGAACCCAGCCCTGCTCAATCAGGAGAGCGCGAACCTCTGCGTAGCGCATCCCTTCTTCAATACCTTGGGGAATTAATGAGTTGGCATCGACGAATGCAGTCTCTTCGGTAAAAAGGAGATCACCTCTTTCACCATTACAGGCCAAATTCAGCACGTTGGACATCGCTTCATCGGTGGGTGTCGTGCGATAGGACACTAAGTCGTTATCTAACACCACCTCAGCTAGGGCATTGTCGGTGCAGTTCGCGACCAGGCTGCCCTGCAGAGCGTTGCTAGCGCTATCGACTTGCACAAAATCCACTTTCACTAAGTGTTCACAATCAGAGGCAGCGTCAACACAGGTAATAAATTCGCCATAGATGTAATATACCTCTTCACCCGTCTCAGTTTGGCCCATGTAGGGATAGCCTACATAGCCGGGTTCTTCTGCGGTGCTCTCCACCGACTCATCCGCTGCGCCTGCCACATCCACTGCATCTGCTGCGCCGGGCGTGGAAGACTCCTCTGCGATCGCTTTGGCCGCAACGGGAGCCTCTTCTAGAGAGGTCTCCTTTAAAGAAAGAGAAGCTGAGTCAGCATCCTCGACGCGGTTTCCAGTACAGCCCGCCGCTGTGATTAAGATGAGCACCAGCATCCCTTTGAGTCCTATCGTGAAGCGAGAAGCCATGCCCTTGTCCTCAAAGGACCTAAGGGACTGAGAAATACAATGGAATGTGCTCTTCATGGGGTTAGCTATTTTCCTTAATCACGCTTTGAAGTTTTTACAATGCGGTAATCAGTTAGTCCGGTTACATCGCTATCGTGCAGTTTTCAAGGTTCCCAAATTTGCTGATTGATGCTGTAGAGGCGACAGAATCTTCTCGCGATGCTGTCCTGTCAGCGCGATCGCGATCTCCTAAAATCTGTTCCAAAAAGTCTGCCCTCCCCCTTGAACCTCACGTAACGTCAGGTCCTAACATGCTTGGCATCGACCGCATTCGCTATTTAGAGAGAGCCGATATTGCTTATGTCTAGTCTGCTTAAAGTGGGTGAACTTGCCAAACAAACGGGGCTCTCAACTCGGACACTGCACTATTACGACGAAATCGGGTTGTTAGTACCCTCTCATCGGACTGAGGCAGATCATCGTCTCTACAGCGCTCAAGATATTATTCGTCTTCAGCAAATTCTGTCATTGCGACAATTAGGCTTCTCTCTAAGCGAAATTCAAGCGTGTTTGGAAAGCCCTGACTTCTCGTTGCCCCAAGTTATTGATTGGCATAGATCGCGTCTGCACGAGCAAATCACCCTCTCTCAGACACTGCTCAAACGCTTGAATGGCATTGCTAAGGAGTTGGAAACGACCCAATCCGTTGCGGTTGAGAACTTAATCGAAACGATGGAAACCATTACCATGACTGAACACTACTTTACGCCCGAACAACAAGCCCTTTTGGAAAACCGCTTGCAAGAGAATGAGGCAGAGTGGCGGGATCTGCTGACACAAATTCAGTCTGAAATGACAAAAGGCACAGATTTCAACAGTCCCACTGTGCGTTTCTTAGCACGGCGTTGGCTAGGCAGCATGAAAGCGTTTGTTCGTGGCGATAACGATATCTATGCGGCACTCACTCGCATGTATCAGACTGAAGGAGCAACCGTGGACAGCTGGGGCGGCATGGATACTGACACCTTTGAGTACATGCTGAAAGCGGTTTCTTTTCTGACGCTGGGCGAAGTGACGGAATCATTGATTCCTGTGAAGAAAATTTTCACGCCTGCAACTCAACAAGTCTTAAAACTCGGAGAAACTGCAATCCGCCAAATTAACTTCGACATCTTGGGGACAGAGGGTTTTCTTCTGGGATTCCTGACCGACAAGACCAACTTGGCAGGTCAAGTGCTCAATGAGATGGGGGTGACGCTGGAAACCGTACAGCCTTTGGTTAAAAAGTGGTTAGGCGTGCGTCCCAAGTTGCCCGATGGTTGGCAACCTCCACAGTTACCCTTCGCGATGCGGGCTAAGCGGGTGATTGAACTGGCGCTGGAACGTGCAAAAGCAACGGAGCGATCGCAAATCACGCCAGAAGACTTACTCCTCGGTATTCTTGACGAAGCTAAAGAAAGTGGTGGGCTGGCAACCTATATTCTCAAAGAAGAACTCAATGTCGATCTTGCTCAACTTGAACAACAGGTTGAATTCGCGATCGCTAGGGCCTAAGTTTCGCTTGCCAAGCCTGATTGACACCACCACCCCTGGGAGACAGCAACATGCCGTTTGATATTGTTCTCATTGGGCCTCAAGGGGTGGGCAAATCCACTCAGGGTGAACTCTTATCAAAACGATTAGAGCTGCCCCGATGCGCAATGGATGAGTTGCGGTGGGCCTATTACGACGAGATTGGTTACGACAAAGCCTTAGCTCAACAGAAACGTGAAACAGAAGGCGCATGGGGCATTATTCAATATTGGAAACCGTTTGAGGCGTATGCGGTGGAGCGATTACTGGCTGAGCATGCCAACTGCGTAATTGATTTTGGTGCAGGCCATTCTGTTTACGAGGATGAGTTGCTCTTTGAACGGGTGCAGCGGGCACTTGCGCCTTATCCCAACGTGGTGCTGTTGCTGCCCTGCCCCGATGTGGAGGAATCACTACGGATTTTGAGCGATCGCAACCGCGATCTACCCGACGACATTCGTCAGACCAACGAACATTTTGTCCGACATCCCTCAAACGCTCAACTCGCAAAAATCACGGTCTATACCCACGGCAAAACGCCAGAGGAGACAGGTCAAGAGATTCTAGAACGGGTTACCTTGAAACGCCTGCTTGACAATAAATGAGGAACGGAAAACCTGACCTATTCGATCATACAGCGCGGATTTTCATCGCTTTAACTTCTCCGGTCATGGCATCGATCTTGAATTGCTTATAATCTCGCTGTGTTTGAGTAGCCACTAACGCGTCATCAGCAGTGCGATCAAAGCCTAACGTTACGAACTAAAATCGTTCGTCTTCTGAAAGTTCAACTTCTTCTAGTCGAATGTCACAAATCTGCCCGCCCATAAACGACCTCAGGCTTTCAAGATAGTTGGTCGCATTTTGAGTCGCCTGTTGAATACCCACAACAGGAGGTGTTAGCTTCTCAGTCCCTGCCATGATTTCCTCCAGACGCTGACTGACAGAAGTCTTATACCGCTCTCAACCTTTTTTCTTCCTCAATCTAGCAAACCTGCTGAGAGCAATCGATGCATTTCTTTCAGGGATTGAAATTTCTAGCGATTGGCCGTTTGGAGTTGGGTTGCGATCGCGTCTAGCAATTCTTGTTCTAGGTAAGGCTTTGTGAAGTAGTCCGAAGCTCCCAGCTGCATTGCTAGCCAGCGATGTTTGTCATTGCTGCGAGAGGTCAACATGATAGTCGGAATAGTTTGAATCTCAGGCATCTGGCGACGCTGAGTGAGAAATTCAAAGCCGTTCATGTTGGGCATCTCGATATCACAAACAATGGCTTCCACAAGTGAATTTTGCTGGAGTTGCTCTAAGGCTTCCTGACCATCACGAGCCTGAAGCACTCGGTAACCCGCTCGCTCCAATGAAAGAGCCAGCGTGCGACGGGACGTGACCGCATCATCGACGACCAAAATGGTTGTTGTTTCCTGCAGAATGGGCACACGCGGAGTCTCGGCAGGGCGATCGCTCTCATCGGCAACTGGAATATCCGCCATCGAAGTATCGAGACGTCCTACCCGTCTTGCTGTCAGCAGGTCATCCATGAACGCCTGTCCATCCAGCACGGGAATGAGACTACCATCTCCCAACACCGTACAGCCGTAGGCAAACGGGGGAGGTGTTAGTGCTGCACCAAAGGGTTTGATAACAGACTCCTGCTCTGTAACCAGACGATCAACCTGAATGGCGATCGCCCCTTCTTCCTGTGCCAAAACCAGCAGAGGCGCTTCCCAATCGGATGGAGACGGCACTACAGCTAACACTTGGCTCAAGGGCCTTTCTGGCAGAACGCAATGATAAGAGAGCAAGTCGTTGAGTCGATGGACAGGCACCTGTTGGTCTCGCCACGCCAGCATTAGTTCAGATTCTGTTTGATGTAGCTGGTTAGCACGAGGGACCAAAATCTCAGTAATGCTATCACTGCGGAAGGCGATGGGTGTAGAGCCAATAAAGCAGATCAGCAGGTTGACGACGCTGAGCGTCATTGGCAGAGAGAGCGTGAAGCGGGTCCCTTCGCCAACAATAGTCTGCATCGTCACAGTTCCCCGCAGGTGTCGCAGCTCTTCTCGGACCACATCTAAGCCCACACCCCGACCCGATAGCTCACTGACTCGCTCAGCAGTTGAGAAACCGGGTTCGAAAATGTAGCGATAGAGCTGGTCGGCAGACGTTGCGATCGCCTCTTCTCGACTCAGCCAGCCCAGGTCTATAACGCGCTGACGAACCCGTTCCAGCTCCAGTCCTCGACCATCATCCTCAACTTCGATGACAACCCGCCGCCCTCGATAGTAAGCGCGGATAGTGATTTGTCCCGCTTCCGGCTTACCCCGACTAATCCGCTCCTCTTTCGCTTCGAGACCGTGATCAAAGCCATTGCGTAGCAGGTGCATCAGGGGATCGTATAGCTTCTCCAGCACAGCCTTTTCGACCAGCAAGTCTGTGCCTTCTAGTTTCAAATCAGCTGCCTTGCCATAAGTATTGGAGAGATCGCGGAGCAGGCGAGGAAAGCGATTGATCACCTTTGCCAAAGGCAGCATACGAGCATACATCAGCTCATCTTGAGCCTGAGACAGCATCTTACGATGTTGTCTTAACAGCTGTCCTGACTGCTGATTGAACAAACCGAGGTCAGCGGTTGCCTCCTCTAATTGCAGCATGTCTTCCAACAGCGTCTGAGTGTAGGTATAGAGAGCGGTATAAGTGTCCATCTCTAGAGAGTCAAACCCAGGAAGTTGGGGGGTTTCGTCGATGGGCTGGGCGATCGCGACACCAGAGGCTGCCGTCACTCGTTGTCGCTCAGGTGCAATCAAAATCTGGTCAGAGACCGCCTGTAGTTGCTCTACGGTGGAGCGCATTCGCTCAAAGCGATTCACCAATTCTTTAAGCCCCAAACGCAGCTGATTGTTTTGTAGCTCTAAACCGTTCCGGTTGATTGTGAGTTCACCCATTTGATTGTCTAGGCGAGTCAAACGTTGAGTATCCACTCGAACTGTGAGACTGGCTGCTAGGGCTGAGCCTTGAACCGTAGGGTTTTCGACGACTGTAGTAGTCCGTATAGGGTCTGAAGATGGCAGATCGGATCCGTTAGAAAATGTCAGATCCGAATCAGCGTGAGTTGCCAAAACATCTGTCGCGTTCGTTGTTTCCTGATCAGAAAGCATTGGGAAGTCGGAGTCAGTTTCTATTGCGACCTCATCCAGTTCTTGATCAGCGTCTGCAAAATTGAGTGGGCTTATCTGTTCGAATGACGTAGTGCCTTCTGAAGCCAAATCACCGAACACCGACATGAGAGCTGCCGCTGCTCCAGAGGGGGGACCCGGAGTATTCACCCAATCATTTGATCGATCTGATGGCAAATCAGGAGACAGCGTTTCCTCTAGTAGGGCTGGCGTCATCTCTGGTTCTAACGCGATACCCAGTTCATTTGAGGTCATTGCCTGCAGCGCTGCAGAAGGATCGCCCCCAGTCGTCGATCCTTGTTTTAGAACCGCCTCTCGTCCCTGCTGAAAGTCTGCGATCGCCAGTCGAGTAATCTCCATGGCCTGATCGGGATTCGCATCCAGGGCTGCTAGTGTCACTTCAGCAATGCGGGCAAATCCAGAGAGATCTAAGAGTTCAGCAAAACCCATGAAAATTTCGGCTTGGGCTCGCAACTCTCCGGCAACTTCATAACCAGCAGGCTGCTCCAGCACCGCATTTAAATGGTTTAACCCCTGCTGCACATCCGTTTCAAAAATGGATGTAGCAATATCAAAACCTAGATCTGATGCGCTGGGAATGAAGTTTTCGGTTTGGGCGATCGCGGTCGCTAGCCGTGCTTCTAAATTTTGGAGCACCGCATCTGCTTGCATCAGTGCCTGCTCTTGATCGAACGTCCCTTCAGTTAGTTGCTGCATCAAGGGCAGCCTCAAACAGTCAAACGCCTTCAGCAGAAATTGATCCAGCTCATCGTCAATAGTGAGATCATCACTATAGAGAGCCTTGAAAATTGTTTCAAGACGGTGAGAAATGTCTTTGATGGGATCTAATCCAACACTGGCAGCCCCCCCTTTCAGCGAGTGGGCCGCTCGCATGATTTGATGAATTTCCGCCGTATCTCGCTCCTGTCGCAGAGTCAGCAAACCCGTTTCAATAGTTTGTAATAGCTCTGGGGCTTCTTCTCGAAAGAATTGATAGGCCTGGTCGCGAATGTCAGAGTTCATGGAGATTGCAGTGGATAGAAAGGGGGCAAGAGTTGACAGAGGGAGTAAGCATGAAGACCCTGACTATCGAAATGTCAAAGCCGCTTGTTGTCTTACTCCCTTGCGGGCGATCGCACGGCGTTAGCTCATTTTGAAACGACCCACTTCGTCTTGCAGAGCCTGAGCAACTGATAGCAGCTGTTCGAACGACTTCGATACTTGACTAGCAGAAGTTGAGTTCTGACTAGCATTTGCAGCTACGCTGGTCATCGTGTGGGTGACTACTTCCGATACCTGTGACTGCTCCGTAGTGGCCTGAGTAATGGAGACAACGAGGTCACTAATTTCGCGGCTAGCAGCCGTAATTTTGTTGAGACTTTGGCGGGTCTCATCCACAAGTTGAGTACCTGTAACGACCTGCTCAGTTCCTGATTCCATTGCCGTAACTACCGCATTCGTTTCAGTTTGAATGCTGGCAACCAGCTTTTCAATTTCAGTCGTCGCTTCTGCCGACTGTCGAGCCAATTCTCGAACTTCCTCGGCAACCACGGCAAAGCCTTTGCCACTCTCACCTGCTCGGGAGGCCTCAATAGAGGCATTGAGAGCCAGCATGTTCGTTTGGGCCGCAAAGCCACTAATGAGGTTGACCACGTTAGAAATCTTTTGTGAGGACTCCCCGAGTCGTTTTACCTTTTTCGCGGTGTCGGCCACTGTTTCTCGGATTGCCATGATGCCTTCTACAGTCCGGTTCATGGCATCGTCACCCTGAGATACTGTCTCAGCGGCTTGGCGGACAGCAATCTCAGCTTTTTCAGCACTGGTCGAGACCTGTCGCACAGATTGAGCCATGGTTTGTACCCGTTCCTGAGCCGTCAATATCTCCTCTGCCTGCTGAGCAGCTGAAGCTGAAAGGGTCTGAATCAAGGGTTGGTTCACATCCGTGGTTGAGGAAACTTGCTGAGCAGCTTCTTGCACCTTGGTGACAATCTTTCGAAGACTCGCGATCGTGGCGTTGTAAGAGTCAGCCACTGTGCCAATTTCGTCTTCAGTCACTTTTGCCCGCACCGTCAAGTCCCCTTCACGAACAGGGTCCACATCCATCAGCAATTGCAGAGCGTTGCGCTGGAGTCCTTCTTTGATCTGCTGCTGCTCCGTTGCCAGCGTCTGAGTTTTTTCCAGGAGCTGTACCCGTTCAATGACCAAGCCTAGCTGCAAACCCAGTTGCTTCAGTAGATCCACTTCCGACGCTTGCCATTGGTGAGCGTTGTGGCAGTGATGAGTGATGAGCAGACCAAACAGCTGCCCTTGACTAACAATAGGCACTCCCAAAACAGATTTAACTTTGAGATTGCTCAGTAACGCCAGGTGCTCAGGATGGAAAGATGCTGTTGCAACATTGTTTTCAACCAAATGTCCTTGACTGCGATACTTTTCTAGGGTCTCCATAGGAATACAGGCATCACTGAGTTCCTGCTCATAGGCACTGGGCAATGTGGAGGCCACTGACTCTGAAACAATGGTGCCACTCCAGTCAGGATTGAACTGATAAACCACGGCCCGATCAGTTCCCAGGATGTCTCTCGCTTCTGCAATTAGGCGATCGTAAATCGGTAACAGTTCCGCAGAAGTGACCACCTTAGCACTGGCAACTTCAGCCGATAGAGTTGCTTGACGAGTATTGAGCGTCTGTTCCTGAATAAATCCTCGAATTCGACGCACCAAATCATTGAAGGTATTTGCCAATGTTCGAGTCTCAGCTGATCCTGTCGGTTCAGCCCTAACATTGAGGTTACCTTGAGACACGGCTCCAGCTTTGGTGGCCAAGTCGTCAAGCGGTAAAGAGATTTGCCGAGACATCACTCCTGTTAAGGCGATCGCTGCTCCTCCCAATGCCAAAATCAAAAACAGGGCTATCACCAAACTCTTCTGTCCAGCTGCCCGAATTTCTGAGGCATCCATCGAGGCAATGGCAACCCAATCAAGCTGGGGCACAGTTGCCACAGAATACTGCTTCCCTTCGTAGCCGAAAGTGACGACCAAGTTTTCAGGTCTTGTTGCCCCCTCATTGACAAACCCTGTTGAGGTGACCTGCAAATTGTTGACCGGAAAGGCGGACTGAAGCTGCTGCTGGAGAATACTGTTATCCGGTATCTGCTCGGCTGATTTGGCCTCTGCCACACGAGTCGCAATGTCATTAACTACATCACCACCGACTAGCGTCAACGACTTGGGTGTAAGCGCAAGTTCTTGCCCTTCTTCAGTGAAGTTTGCCAAGATATATTTAGCGCTAGTGTCGAGTAACTGGACTTGCTGAGAACCCTGAATTCCTGCATTTGCTAGATAATCGTTGAGCTGATCGAAGGCCAAAGCCGTAACGAAAAATTTGGCTACCCCCAAAAACTCATCGGTTTTAGGATCGCGGATAACATGGCTGAGATCGATGCCGACTCTAAACGTAGTGGAGTCATAACCCGGATCGCTAAACCAAACATCTTCAGTTTTAGCTGTCTCCCACCAAGTTTCTCCTTTCTGCACAAAGTCAGAAGTTATGGCACTGTAGCCGACATTAAAGCCGTTGGCTTCTGTCACAATAATTTCGGCAAAGTCTCTGCTTTCTGCGGTCTGAGCTAAATACTCATTAAAAATAGGATTAGGGGCTAGCTGCTTATTCAAGATAAAGCGAGGCTCTAGCCTTTCCTTAGGAATTTGAGGTAAGTTTTCTGCTGCCGCCAGATTTCTGTCTCTGCGAACTTTATCGAGAATCAAAGGATTTTGAGTAAACAGGCGAGCAAAGTTCACCTCTTCAAGTAGGTTGCCGCTAACCGTTTCGCTAGCTAGCAGTGCTTGGCCCTGTAGCGTTGAATTCGCTTCAGAGCGGGTGCGGTTTGTGTTGAGCGAGTAGTTGACGATGCTTTCGACGACTAGGGGGAGTAGAGCAATAGGAATAACGGCGGTAAGCAGTTGTTGCCTTAGACTCCGACCTGCGAAAATAGACCGAATTTTGGCAGTAACAGGGTTACGGGAACGTCTTAGGGTTGGCGAACTGGAAACAGGAAACCCCGTAGCGGCAGTGTCTTGCGAGGTTGACGTTTGTGATAGGGAGGGAACTTGAGTCATGACGGGAGTGGGATATTCAGTAGGTCTATGCAGGGATAGCGATGATTGGGTAGACCCTGAAAGCGTTAATTTGACGGACAGCAGCGTTGGCGAGATTGATTACAGGTGAATAGACATTTTGCTGAGTTTCAAATGCTCAGGTTTATGGACTGAGCATATAGCTCTAGCCATCTAAGGTTTTGCACCAAGGCACATCCGAGTGCTTAGCGCATAGCGAGAGGGCTAGCCGTCTTGTCCTAACGGAACTGGCGAAGGCTATATTTGCTCGCATACACGCTGCCGTAGTCAATAAGCAGGAAACACAAAGAAGAGATCTTTAAACACGAGCTTGAGTGGTAACAGCCAAGATGGCTTGACTATCTAGCACCCAATCCAGTTCACCCGTTTCGTTGGCACAGACCCCTTTGAGGAAAGGCTGTACGCTCGCCGCGATCGCAGCAGCCTGAGGCATCGATTGCAGACTACCTTCTGGATAGGTCACAATGCTGGCCACCTCATTCACGACTAAACCCAAGACAACATTGGTATCCTCGGGGGATGGGGAATCTTGAGCAGGTTGAATAATCACCATGGTGTGTTTGGCAGCGCGATCGCGTTGCTGATACCACGGGGTCAAACCCAAAAAATGGTTTAAGTCAATCGTCCACAACATCTCTCCTCGCCAGTTGTAAACACCAATGACCCAAGCTGGCATCTGGAAAATTGGCACAACATCGTTGAGAGTGAGCTTCGTCAACTCGGCTAGGTCTGATATTGGCAACAATAGCTGAGGTAAATCCGCTAACCGCACTTGCAAATATTGGTCCCCTTGAATTGACGGAGATTCCGCGATGGGGAGTTCGATTGCGGGTTGGTGCAATTCTTGGGTGCCTGCTGAAGCAGCGTTGTTCAGAAAAGACGGAGACGGATCTGTAGTGGAACTGTTTTTGGCGATCGCTGCATCAGACATCGCAGCCAAACTCCTTACTCTATTGGGTCATCGGGATCGGACTGATTACTCACAGTCAGTCAACTAACTGCCTGACAGCTCGAATCAATTCTTCGTGGTTAATGGGTTTAGCAAGATAGGCATCTGCACCTTGCTTCATTCCCCAAAATTTGTCCATGTCTGATCCTTTGGTGGAGCAGATAATAACGGGAACTTTTTTCGTTGCTTCATCCTCTTTGAGTTCACGGCAAATTTCAAATCCACTTCGATCAGGTAAGACAATATCCAAAATAATGATGTCAAATTGATTATTTTTAACTTGGTCAAATGCTTCCTCTGCATTAGTAGCGGTTCGTACATCGATGCCACTATCCTTCAAGCAAAGTGCCAGTAATTCTTTATCGGTTAGGCTATCTTCAACAATTAAAGCTGTACTCATGGTTGACCCTCATAAATTTAGAGATATCGAAATCACTAGCGATTCTTTGTAGAAACAAGAACTTTTTTTCAGCAGGTGAAAGATTCAAAAATATAGTTGTTAAGTATGGCAATTCACTATCTCTTCGCAAGTTGACCTAGGTGTTTCTGAATAACAGAAAGAATCATAATTGGCTCCATAGGCTTACTTAAAAAATCAGATGCTCCCAATAGGCGAGCACGAACCTGATCGACAAGTCCGTCATTACCACTCAAAATGACAATCGGAGTTTCCTTGAACCGGGAAATCTTGCGTAATTGTGTACAAATTTCATATCCGCTCGTATTGGGCATTACAAGATCGAGGAAAACAAGATCAGGTTTTTTGGCTAACAAGGTTGCGATCGCCTTTGCAGGCTCCATGATGGGAACAAAATCATAACCAGCAGCACGAATCACTTGCCCAACTGATTTGCAAACCAACACGCTATCGTCGATACACGCAATACAAGGAGTCTGACCAGCCTTGGAATCATGAGTACTCAAGGCATCAAATGGAGACGGAAAATCTCCGACGGGCTTCAGTGAAATCCATCCTGCTTTGATATAGGCATGTAGGGCCTGAGTTAGATCCAGCACATCCCGATTGACATGAACAGCTAAATCTCGTAGGCTTCGCTGCCCATCAAGCAATTGCATAAGCGATTGAAAAATTTGAGGAGACACCTCTGCCCGAATGGGATCAGGATGCTGCACGACCGGCGCTAAGTTGGGAGAACAATGACCAAAGTCAGTCTCATGCCAAAACTCCCAAAGTTCTTTTACAGATGCTAAAAGATCAGCCTCATTAATCTGAACAGGAACCTGTTCGTGAGCGAGTGGAGACTGTCGCACTAATTTGTAGGGTGTGTCATCAGCCTGCATCACATCAAACAGAATGTCAGCAATGATATTGCAACTAATTTTCTGCAAATCCGCTTGTGAGATATGGCCTGCCGACAACCAGCTATGAAGTAACTGATAGCCCCAGCAGTTCGGCAGAATCAGCTCCGACGTTTGCGACGCGAGCTGACGTAATTTGGTATGGGTCAGATCGAGGTGAGGTAGATGTCGACGAACGTGACGATACCACTGTCGAATCGGGTGAAGTCCACCCATTCCATAGACAACATGCCCTTGATTAAAAAATAGAATCCATTCACAGTCTTGGCCATTCTGCCAAATCAGTTGGCCGCTAAAGTTAAGACGATTAAGAACAGAAAATAATTGGACTTTTTTGACTCTCAGATATTTATCTAGGGATTTGGGATATTGAACTGCTCTACCGTTCATCTCAATCTCACGTGGATTTAATCCGTATTAGAGCGCCGAAACAGACTCAGCCCTGATTTAAGGAGTGAGGTTTGAGCTGAATTAACGAAATTTGCTCAACAAGCGAAGAATCAACAATGGCTGCTTAAAACAAGCATGCAGCCGATTTTTTGGTTGCTGAGGTCAATGACTAACGCTAACGCCTGTCAGGATTGGTTCTTAATAGAAACGAAAACAAATAGATGACCCATTCCAGTTTGAAAGATAAAAATCAATCACAACGGGATAAACACTGTCTTTGAGACGATATTTCTTGCGGATTTATTCCTTCTGAATAAAAGAATCCCAAATAGTTACAGAAAAAACACGATACCTGTTGCTAATGTAGGAAGCTTTAAATTTCTATTACAAGTGTTAAGAGAAGGTCTTTAAAGAACGAATCTTCCGGTTGACCCGATGAGATGGATGCTTTCGGGATGGCGAGCCAATTAACGCTACCAACTACCCGATCCACCACCGCCAGAAGAACGCCCACCGCCACCACCACTAGACCAACTGCCTGACGCGCCGCCTCCTGAAGAACGTCCCCCGCCGCCATGATTAGAAGAGCTGCTGGAGCTAGATCGTTCTTTCTGAGGAATGATTCTGATATGGGTTCGCTCGTACTTACAGAAGCTACAGTCCTCAGTCACCTGGGCTGAACCGCTGTGGGTATAAGTCGCGGCAACGATGGTGTCAGTCTGAACAGAGAGCGTTTTGTGGCGACAACTGGGGCATTTCCGATATCGAGACTGATAATTGGTGTAGTTAAGCGTGGTGTGGTAACCACAACTGGAACAGAGCCAGACATCGTAATCAACTGATTTCAGCGTTTCTTCTCGTCTCTGTCCGCTAGTCAGATATTGATCGTCAGCAATTTCGGTAAGCCGTTCCATATCAGTCTGACAGTCGGGGCACTGTCGTTGACGAAAGCGCTGCCAACGACGATAAATCATAAAGCCAGGTATTAAAGAAACTATGCCCCCGCCTACACCGGCAATGGCAAGACCTTCATCGTTAACAGTCAAGCCACCGGAATCATCTGGAACTGCGGTCTGGGGCTGGCTTAGAGTGGATGATTCAGGTTGACCGTGAGCTGAGGGTGGAGAGGGCGATGCGGGCACAGCCGATGGCGTGTCGGGATTGAAACGGCTAATAACGGCATCTACGCCCGCCAAAGTCCCTCGATTAATCTGTCCATTTCGGAAGTGGGGGAGCATTTGCTGGTCAATGATACTTTGAGCGATCGCGTCATCACTTGCCTCATACCCGCTACCCAGTTCAATGCGAACCTTGCGATCGCCGGGTGCCACCAGGATGAGAATGCCATCATTGCGAGTTGCGTCACCCATTCCCCACGTGTTGAACAGATTAGTCGCAAAGGATTCGATAGTTTGATCGCCAGTCGAATAATCCTGAATGGAATTGACCGTCAGTAGCACGGCATGGATATCGGTTTGAGATCGAAATTGTTCCAGCGTATTGCGTGCAGTGTTGACTTCATCCGCTGTCAGCACGTTGCCATAATCGTTGACATAAGCATCCTGAAAAGCAGGATAGGGGCTTTGTGCCTCCACAGCCACTAAGCCAGAGGGCAAAAACAGCATGGCGGTGACGGCAAAGCTCATGAGCCAGTATCGATAGCGCCGGAGCCAAACACTCAAGCTTGCCGAAGCGGCTACATCGCCCTGTTGCATTGTTCAGGATCTCCTGAAAAGACAGCTTTTAAGAGGTGTAGAAGACAACCCATGACCAACCAGGAAAAAGCATGATCGCCCACTTCAGATATCTCTCCATGTTTGCTAATTTTCAACAGAACCGAATCGAAATTTCGGGCTGAAAAAGCTCAAACGACGTCCCAATATCATTCATGCATAGTTTAGATATTCCCAAAAATGCATAGGATTTCTACATAACTGCTAATAGAAATCCGAGATATCACTGTTTTAGGTATTGTCTGCTTACCTTCAGAACGAGGAATACGAGGAGAAATTTTGGGCACAGGCCAACAATTTCCGTTATTGATAAAATCGTGCAGCAGTCGCGCAGAAATCGTAGAACAGGAGTTGATTTGGGATGCAGTGGTGGTGTTTTAGGGCGGTCTTGTCTTAGTCTTTGTCCCTCAACTTGCAGAATCCTCGTGGATTTTTCCTAGCCAATGCTAAAAGCTGTCATGGTCGTCGCTAGTTCCGTTAGGACAAGACGGCGAGCCATCTGGCCTATGCTAAGCACCCGGATGCTATTGGGAATGCACAAACCTAGATGGCTATAGCTATGAATGCAAAGTTACCAATCTGCCCGATACAACAGTTGTGGCTGGTGACTTGGGCACCCTCATGGATGCAGTTCTCATCAAAAGTCACCGGCCAAGCGACGTAGAGGAAATTCATTGCTTAAACAAGGGTTGCGATCGCCTCTGTCAAGCGGGTCAACGCCTCCTGCACGTCTTCAGCTGTAACCACTAGGGGAGGGACGAAACGTACGACGTTGGGACCTGCGGGTACCACCAGCAAGCCTGCTGCCATTGCTGCCTTGACAAGGTCAATCGATTTCACAGGAGCCTCAGAAGACAGCACCAATCCGTTAATCAATCCCCAGCCTCGGACACCCGAAAACAGCGTGGGGTATTGTTTCACAATGCTGGTCAGACCGGACCGAAGTTCTTCACCACGAGACTGCACATTGTTCAACAGATTCTCTCGCATCAGCGTTTGGCACACGGCGATCGCGACCCCGCAGACAAACGGATTGCCGCCAAAGGTACTGGCATGATCTCCTGGCTCAAAAACATCGCAGTGAGATTGGCACAGCAGCGCTCCAATGGGAATACCGCCGCCCAATCCCTTGGCCAATGTGAAAATGTCGGGTTCAATACCCAGATTCTCATAACCCCAAAGTTTGCCCGTGCGTCCGACTCCAACCTGCACTTCATCCAAGATCAGCAGAATGCCAGTTTCGTCGCAGAGTTGACGAACTTGCTGGAAGTAGTCGCGATCGCCCGGATTCACACCCCCTTCACCCTGCAATGGCTCTAGCAGGATGGCCGCAACTTGAGACTCGTCGGCATCCAGATGAGCGATCGCCTCCTTCAGCGCAGCTATATCGTTGTACGGCACATAGTGAAAACCAGGCACTAGAGGATTGAAGTTTTTCTGATACTTGGGCTGTCCTGTCGCGGTAATCGTTGCTAGGGTGCGACCATGAAAGCTTGCGTTAGCCGTCACGATGATTGGATTCTCAATGCCGCGATTTACATGGGCATACTTTCGCGCTAGCTTGATGGCTCCTTCGTTGGCCTCTGCCCCGGAGTTACAGAAAAATGCTTTATCCGCGCAGGAGTGTTGAGTGAGCCACTGGGCTAATTCACCCTGTTCAGGAATGTAGTAGAGATTAGAAACATGGTGCAGCTTTTGGATCTGTTGGGTTACCGCTTCGATCATGACAGGATGCCCATGTCCCAACGTACAGGTCGCGATGCCAGCCACGAAATCCAAATATTCGCGTCCTTCGGTGTCCCAAACTCGGCATCCTCGTCCGCGCTCTAGAGCAATCGGAAAGCGTCCATAGGTCTTCATAACGGCACCGTCAAAGGTAACGGCGTCAAAGGTCTTTTCGGTGGTTTTGGGGGACGCGATCGCTTTTATAGAGTTACGGACTAAGGTTGCGAAGCTCACAAAGCATTCCTCAATGACGGGCAAAAAAGCAAAACAGCTACCAGTCATTACCCGTAGCTGCATAAAAGATAGTCTCTACATTAGCTTCTTTTGAAAGGATCTGCATGGCTGCACTCGTTCCACGAACGCAGCTAGGGACTGTCGTCTCGTGTCGTTTTCCCATGGCAGTAGGATAGTGCTGGAAAGCAGCCAATCGGTTTGTCAGTTCAAAGTATCTATTTGGTGAAACAAAGTATCTATTTGGTGAAACTTGGAATGTGAAATGTCAATCTTTCAACAGTTCAAACAGCTTGTCATGCAGCAGTCTAGAGCAAGTAAGCTGACACATTTTTATTCGCTATGCAAAACAGATAGTTCTGTCCTAGATGTTGGCGTTTCATGCAGTTTAGAAGATGAAACCGAAAATCTATTTCTCAAAGAATTCAGACTGCCTTCTAGCCAATACACAGGACTCGCCGTGCAGCCAATGGATGACCTTAGGTCGCGCTATCCAGACAAGCGATTTGTTGAATATCCAGGGGGAGTCTTTCCCTTTACAGACAAGTCGTTTGACTGGGTATTTTCGAACGCAGTCATAGAACACGTTGGCAATAGAGAAGCTCAGCTTCTGTTCATCAATGAAATGCTGCGAGTCGGCAAGAATGTCTTTTTCACGACGCCCAATAAGGGATTTCCGGTCGAGAGTCATACGAATGTTCTATTCAAACACTGGCATGACGATGACTTCTACGAATGGTGTCGTGAAAATCAGCCTCATTGGAATAGAGACACATTGCTTTTATTTGGGATGCAAGATTTGAAGGCCATTATGAAATCCTCAGCAGCGCAGCAGTATTCTATTCGAGCCAATCGACTCTTAGGATTGCCCATGACCTTGACCGTTGTCTGTACAGCGAACATGCAGTGAGCAGTTTCACATCCTAGATCGAGTCACGACTACTGACATCTTGCATTCAGCACAATAGCCTGCATTTGTCTCCTCCATTCCTCAGGATTGGGAGACTTTGCCCTCAATTCTCTAAATGTGGAGGGCAGGGGGCCAAATCAGTCAGCATAAACTCAACTGCAAGCTTCAAGATCAAGGGTCTTCGCAAGATAACCTTCCTGTTCTGGGTTACGTTGTTTGAAGTCTATATGAGCAAACATTCCGGTAGCAGACAGAGAGTCAGCCTGAGGCTATGATTTGGGCAAATTGTGGGAGAGTGATAACTAATTTGACAGTAAGTCCTATCAAAAACGATTGTTTTTAGAGTGCGATCGCCTATCTATTCATTAGTCCAACTAATAACATGCCTCCCTTCACGCCCTTGCGATGTCAATTAGGTTAAACCAACCCTTTTTGGGAAATTGATGTCTCATCTTTGGATGCCTGAAACCCCTGACTTGGCAGTTTAATCTTACTTACGACTCAAGCTTTATTGTTTATGAGTTCAGCAATGACCTCCCTATCCAATCTGACAGACCGCCTCAATGAGTATTACCACCAGGTAAAACAGTTGATTTTGGTTCGTCAGCATCCTGTCAGTGGGCTATTGCCAGCCAGCACCGCCGTCACAATCCACGGCGACTATACCGATGCCTGGGTCCGCGACAACGTTTACAGCATTCTGGCGGTCTGGGGATTAGCACTGGCCTATCGCAAAATTGACGAAAATCAAGGTCGTACGTACGAGCTCCAGCAAAGCGTGGTCAAGCTCATGCGAGGTCTCCTGTTTGCCATGATGCAGCAGGCTGAGAAAGTCGAACAATTCAAAGAATCTCAAGATCCCCTCGAAGCGCTGCATGCCAAGTACGACACTGCCACAGGCAGTACGGTTGTCAAAGACGACGAGTGGGGCCATTTACAGATCGATGCAACTTCAGTGTTTTTGCTGATATTGGCGCAGATGACCGCATCCGGCCTGCAAATCATCTTCACGCTAGATGAGGTTAGTTTTGTTCAAAATCTGGTCTACTACGTTGGGCGAGCCTATCGCACGCCTGACTATGGGATCTGGGAGCGCGGTAATAAACTTAACCACGGTAAGCCTGAGCTGAACGCCAGTTCTGTCGGGATGGCAAAAGCAGCTTTAGAGGCGATGGATGGATTGAACCTCTTTGGTGTGCAGGGTGGACAGGCTTCTGTCATTCACGTACTGCCGGATGAAATTTCCCGAGCACGCATTACGCTAGAATCCTTGCTGCCAAGGGAATCAGGTTCTAAGGAAGTGGATGCCGCTGTTCTAAGCATCATTGGTTACCCAGCCTTTGCAATCGAAGATGCAGATTTAGCATCGCGGACACAGCAAAAAATTGTTGACAAGCTCCAAGGGCGTTACGGCTGCAAACGGTTTTTGCGAGATGGCCACCAGGCCATCATTGAAGACACCACTCGTCTGCATTATGAGCCTGAGGAGCTGCAACAGTTTGAGCACATTGAATGTGAGTGGCCTCTATTTTTTGCCTACTTATACCTGGATGGTTTGTTCCGTCAAGATGCTAAGGCTGTCCGGTTCTATCGTCAGCGATTAGAGGCGATCGCGGTTTCCAGAAACGGCTTCAATCTTCTGCCCGAACTGTATTACGTACCGAAGGAGGCGATCGCGGATGAGCGCGATCGGCCCGGCAGCCAAAACCGTTTGCCGAACGAAAACGTACCTCTGGTCTGGGCACAAAGCTTATTCATGCTAGGTCAGATGCTAGAAGACAATCTGATTACTCCAGGTGACGTTGATCCTTTAGGCCGACATCTACGGGTAGGACGCCGACGCCCCCCTATCGTTCAAATCGCCCTTCTGGCTGAAAACGAAGACTTGCAGCAAGAACTTGCAACCTACGGCATTGAAACCCAAATTGTTGACCAAGTGGCTCCTGTCAAAGTGTATCCCTCCGGTGAGTTGTCAGCAGTTTACGCTCAAATTGGTCTGAACAATAAATTAGGACTCAGCGGACGACCTATTCGGCGTTTGCGAAGTCTTTCAACGGCTCGGGTTTTCAACATCAAGGGCGAAACGGTCGTATTTTTGCCATCTTTCTTGGATCCGCAAAAATTCTATATCACACTGGACTATCACTTTCTCGTCACACAAATTCGTAGTGAGCTGGCGTATGTCTACTACCACTGGAATGCGCCAGGTCGTCCAACAATTACCCTGCTTCTTACTCATGAAATGTTTGAGCTAGGGCGTCGTCCCATTTATGAATCTCCTTTGCTGGGCCTCATTCAAGAGCTCAAATCAGGTGAGTGCAGCAGTATTCCAGTTGTTGTCAGACCGTTGTATCAACTGCTACTCACAGCTGGGACAGAACGCATCGATGATGTTGGGATCTACTCTTTTCAACCCCAACAGCTGCGATACATGCCACGGGTCTCTGCTTATCTGCCCATGGTGCCAGAACACACAAAGCCGCTAGACGTCTGGCAGTTATTCAATATTGAACAGCAAACGAGTTCTACTGAATTAGTTCATCAACTTCAATCTTCCAGCAATCTCTACGAACAGGTAGAGCTTTTGGCACGACTCTGTGCCTTAGAAGGACCTACCTTCAATACTGGCATTGGGCAGCCTGATTGCAGCATGACTGTGGCAGCTTTACTCGAAGAAGTTTATGCAACTGCCAGCCTACAAGAGCACTGGCTCATCGTACGCTGGGCAGCAGGGCTGCTGCGCAAAATTGATGTCAATCTCTCAGATGCTGTCACGGAGCTGCTAGTCCGACAAAAATATGTCACTGTCGGAAAATCATTCAGTGACGGATCGTTGATCCGTGATCCAATGCCGCACTCGGAGGTCATGGAAAAGATTGTGGAGTACTGCGGCGAGGATGAACGTGACCTCGCCCTGACTCAGGAAATTCTGATCTATCTCAGCGTTTTGATCAAAGCTGAACCTGAATTATTTGAAGGACTTCTAACGCTGCGAGTCGGCTATTTGATTCTCTTACTAACTAGCGAAATGGCACGAGAATATAAAGTTCCTCGTGATGAAGCCTACGATCGCCTCAATGCGCTCAGTCCCTATGAAGTCAAGATGCGCTTACGCACCGTATTGGCGAGCTACAGCGGCCTCAACAAAACCCTATTTCAGCAAGAGTCTTTACACGTCAAGGCAACAGCGCCGATTACTTGGGGGGTGGTACCGGCTCAAATCGAGACGGAATCCGCAGCGGCTGATTGGTGGCGCAAGCGACAAATCGATGGGGAACTGACTCGCCTGCCTGAGGAATTCTATCTGCAAGTTTGGGAACTTCTGCATCACTGTGAAGGTGTCATCATTGGAGACAAGCTAGACCGTCGGAATCGGATTGATAGCGAATCGGTAATCTCAGAGATGACGCCCGGGGAAGCTAATTTTGCTCGCCGAATTGATCATCTGCTGACTAAAATTCACGCTCCGGAGTATCGCCATTTGACCGTTGAAGCTCTAAGAGAACTGGCGGCGATCTTTAAAGGCAACCCCAACTTGCTATTTGCCGATTACATTGCTTTGGATGTCTTGGTTGGTCATGCCGTTCGCTTGGCTTGGGTAGAAGAATGTCCCGAACGGGCAGGACGCTATCAGGCTCAAAAAGCAGCCGCCTGGACATCGTTTTATAAGCGATCGCCCAAACAGTGTGCTCTCTACATTGCTAAAGCCTTGCAATTCCTGGTAGAGCTAGCCGAAGCCGAAGCCCACGCTGAAACCGCACAGACTCAGGAAGTCGCATAACAACGATAAAGAGATAGAAGGATAAAAGGATATTTCTACTCAAAAGTCTGGATGGAATTCTATGAATTGACTGAAGCTTCGAGACTGATAAGACTAGGCACATTGCGTCTGTATCAATACCTGCAAACTGCACCTTGAAAACTGGCTACGCTATCTGCATTCAAGCGCGTTAGTTCTTTGCTGTTGGCAGCTAGCAGCATGAACACTGGAGCGATCGCGCAGATGGGCTAACCAGTTTTTCAAAAACGATGGACAAAACAACTCAATCCTCTCTCGATGGTCATGTTCTTGACAATGGAGCACAGAGTGAGACTGCCGCAGCTGTTGAAGAGGCTAATCACGAATTGATATATGGGCTTGAAGATAAGCCGCCTATACAGGAAGCAATTTTCGCGGCGATCCAACATGTCTTAGCCTGTTTTGTGGGCATCATCACACCTTCTCTCATTGTGTCGGGTGCTTTGGGACTGGAACCTGCCGATGCAGCCTACGTCGTGAGCATGTCCCTATTCGTATCGGGCATTGCGACCTTCATTCAAGCGCGGCGCATTGGTCCCGTTGGGTCAGGGCTTTTGAGTATTCAGGGGACTAGTTTCGCCTTTATTGGCCCCATCTTAGGAGCAGGCACAGGCGCGATCGCGGCGGGCAGCTCACCCACAGAAGCTTTGGGACTCATTTTTGGACTTTGCTTTTTTGGGGCTTTTATTGAAATCTTTTGCAGTCGTTTCCTACATCTTGCAGGCAAGATCATCACGCCATTAGTCACCGGCATTGTGGTCACACTGATTGGGCTGACGCTCATCAATGTTGGCATTACCAGCATTGGTGGTGGCTTTCCAGCTCGTGAAGCAGGCACCTTCGGCAGCCTTGCCAATCTGGGCGTTGGGGTGTTGGTGATGCTGGTTATTCTGACGCTCAACAGCACCAGCAGTTCGTTACTGCGAATGTCCTCTATCGTGATTGGCCTGATTGTCGGATACTTGGTCGCTTGGCCGTTGGGAATGGTCTCCTTTGGGAACTTGAGTGGCTTGTCGCCTTTCGCGCTGCCGATTCCGTTTCGCTATGGCTTCAGCTTTAGCTTTGCGGCGTTTATTCCTTTCGCCTTTCTCTATCTGATTACTGCGATCGAATCCATTGGTGACTTAACGGCAACGTCCTTGCTGACAGGACAACCGATTACTGGAGCACCTTACATGAAGCGTATTAAGGGAGGTGTTTTAGGAGACGGTATTAACTCACTCATTGCAGCTTGTTTCAATACGTTTCCCAACACCACCTTCAGCCAAAACAACGGTGTGATTCAGCTAACGGGCATTGGCAGCCGCTACGTTGGTTACTTCATCGCGGGCATTTTTGTCCTCATGGGCCTGTTCCCAATTGTGGGCGGTGTATTTCAAGCAATGCCACAACCTGTATTAGGTGGCGCAACGCTGATTATGTTTGGGACGGTAGCAGCAGCGGGCATTAAGATTCTGTCCTGCGTCAATTTCACAAAGCGGGCCTCCCTAATCACCGCCATCTCCTTGGGAATTGGTCTTGGTGTGACGTATGCACCAGATATTCTGGACAATTTACCCACCCTTGCTAAGAATGTGTTTTCGTCTGGGATTTCAGCTGGAGGCATTACCGCATTAGTATTAAATATGGTGTTGCCAGGTCCTCGTGAATAGCAGAGGCTCCTGCATCAGAAACGAGGACAAACAGCAGCTATGTCTGGAAAATTGACGACTCATGTATTGGATACGGCCAATGGCTGCCCGGCTGCTGGCATGACAATTACTCTGTGGTCAGTTGACTGTGAGGCTGGGACTAGAGCACTTTTGAAAACAGTCACAACGAACGCTGACGGTCGCACCGATGAGCCTCTGCTAACCGACAAAGTCTTAGAAACAGGCGTCTACGAATTGGTTTTTGAAGTGGGTCATTACTTCCAAAATAAAGATCCGTCGCTGCCTCAACCGTTATTTCTAGATACAGTGCCATTGCGCTTTGGCATTGCAGACGCTGGCACCCACTACCATGTGCCCCTGCTGACTTCACCCTGGTCTTATAGCACCTACCGAGGTAGCTGATGCCGCTTGGCAATTTTGATGTTTGACTGCGGATTTAAGCTAGTCTCGGCATCCATGACGTTAAGCAAGAGAAACGGTATCCGTATGGCGAACTATTCTCTGAAGGCGCTGAACCAAATGGATCAGGATACCTTTACTGCTGTTCTGGGAGAAATTTTTGAGCATACGCCCGCGATCGCTCACCAAACCTGGACTAAACGGCCTTTCTCATCAGTTGCGGATTTACACCAGGCCATGGTTGCCGTCATGTACGCACTGCCTCATCAGCAACAGCTCAATCTCATTCGTGCCCATCCTGATCTGGGTTCACGCGCCAAGATGACTCAGTCATCCGTGCAAGAGCAATCAGGTGCTGGCCTTGATCAGCTGTCTGCAGAAGACTATCAAACTTTTCAATCCCTTAATCAAACCTATCAAGAAACCTTTCAATTCCCCTTCATCATTGCCGTCAAAGAACACACCCAAGACTCCATCTTGCAAGCCTTTCAACAGCGCCTTACCCATGATGCAGCTATGGAGAAGCAGACTGCTCTGGCAGAAATCGCAAAAATCGCCCAATTTAGACTGTATCAGTTAACTGATGACGAAAACCCGCCGTTTGTCCAATCGTAGCCGGTCTATTTAGCTGTAACTTTACTGTCTCGAACCATGGGCACATCATGGATCGGACAATTAGGAGGCGTCTCTTCAACGTCACGCCGATACCAAACCTGATGACAGTTGGCAACAGGACAACGATAGCGGGGACTAGCAATTGCTTTGGCTTTACCGGGTAAGGGCTGATAGGTTCTGATAATTGGCAGGATTTGCTCTGAAGGTTTGCCCTCTAAATAGAGTTTGAGCCATTCCTGAGTCGTTTCTGCGGTGGACATGAGACGCTGAATCTCAGTGCTTTGTAAGGCTGGATCTAGTTCTGTACTGAAGATTAGATCCAGTCGCTGACTCATATCTTTAGCGTCTACAGCGGTTAGCAACTCTGACAGATAGGGACGAATTTCTTTTGCTGCTAGCAACACACTTGCTTGAGAAATCATGGTGTATCGGGGTTCAAAAGGACCGGGCGACCTAGACAGTTTCCGAACAGTCAAAACTGTATTACTAGCTACCCTAGCAACTCTTGGCCCACTCTGTTTCTTCTGGCAAGGCACTTTAACGGGACGCAAGCAGCCTAGAAATATTAAAACGACCGGGTTTCGCGCTAACTCGCACAACCCATAGAAATTGCTGCGGAATTCTATTGGGATATCTGAACTACGCTCTTATACAGAAAAAGCGAAGAGCAGAGGCTCCTCGCTAAGCGATTGAACTGAACGAGGTGCGATCGCAACCTAGTACAGATCTTCCTCTTTATGAGTCTCGATAGTGCAATCAGATGTGGGGTAAGCGACGCAAGTCAGAACGAAGCCAGCTTCAATCTGATCATCATCTAAGAAAGACTGGTCAGACTGATCAACACCACCGGAAGTGATTTTACCAGCACAGGTGGAACAAGCACCTGCACGGCAGGAGTAGGGAAGGTCGATGCCTTGCTCTTCAGCCGCATCGAGAATGTACTCATCATCAGCGACTTCGATAGTGGTATTTAGGCCTTCGCTTTCGCTAACCAAAGTTACTTTGTAAGATGCCATACTGCAATCCTCTCAACAAAAATGGGAACCGTTTTTAGCTAACTACTAATAAACTTCGTGCACTCAATCAGAACACGATTAATGTAGTCCGCCTCCATTTCCGATACTACGGGAAAACCAGTATTGTGTGGGGAAAGATCCCTCTATCGAATGAATGGGATTCGTAATCAGAAATTCAACTTTTCACTTTTCACCTTATCAATAATTCAGCCAAAGAGAGCTAAAACCCTTTATCCATAAAAACTTTTGAGGTTTCGCAGGGTTGCTTTTTGAAAATACTCAACAACCAAAGAAGTCTATATAATTTATCAGAAATCTTTCTATATATAACTTAAGCTTATATGTAGAAAGCAAAAGTCTATCATGTCAGCAAGACGACCTTCTAAAGGGACTATAAGACAGCATTGTTTTCTTAATAGAAGCAATTGTCATAAACTTTAGAATTCAAGAATTCGTCAAAAAAAGACTTTATCTAGGAAAGAAATTATTGTGGCGACAGGATTTGATCAAGACCAAAAGCAACCTCTCGGCATAGGACTGATTGGCACCGGCTTTGTTGCCAAACTACGGGCTGATGCGTTCACCAACGACTCAAGATCACAGGTCGTAGCCGTAACGGGGCATAGCCCTGAAAAAGTGCAGACTTTTGCTCAAGCTCATGCCATTGAGACGGTCAGCCCTAACGAGCAGGCTTTAGTTCAACGCTCGGATGTAGATCTCGTCGTCGTTTGTCATGTCAATCGCGATCACGGAGCGGCTGTTCGGAAAGCGCTTGAAGCCGGTAAATCAGTCGTGGTCGAGTATCCACTATCGCTGTCGCCCAAAGAGGCTGGTGAGCTCATCGAACTAGCCCAGCAGAAGCAGGTATTGTTGCACGTTGAGCATATTGAACTGCTCGGGGGCTTACATCAGGCCATGGTGGAACATTTACCAAAAGTCGGCACTCCTCATTATGTGCGCTACTGCACTGCAGTGCCTCAAAATCCAGTGCCAGAAAAGTGGACCTATCACACTGAACTCTTCGGTTTTCCTTTATCAGGAGCACTCTCTCGTATTCATCGTCTGACTAACTTGTTTGGTGCTGTGCGCTGGGTAGCCTCGCAAATTCAATACGACAACGCTGCTGTTCCTCCCCAAAACCGTTACTTCAAGCAGTGTCGCTGTGTAGCGCAACTTAGGTTTCAGAGCGGCTTGATGGCCGAGGTGCTCTATGCCAAAGGCGAGCAGACATGGCGATCGCAGCGCTGGATGGACGTGGAAGGCGATCACGGAGCGCTAGTATTCGAGGGCAACCAAGGTAAGCTGATTTCTGCTGACGGAGAAACAGCAATCGAAGTAGGTTCTCGTCGGGGACTCTTTGCCAAGGATACCGCCTACGTTTTAGATGCTTTATGGGAAGGTCGTCCTTTATATGTGACACCCAACGAAAGCCTTTATGCTTTGCAGGTAGCGGCGGCGGCAGCCGAATCAGCAGCCACAGGGCGTATTGTTGAGCTTTAGACGTCCAGTGGGACTTAGGCATAGGGGCAGGTCAGACTTCATCGCTGCACGTCAGTGACCCGCCAGCTGAGCTTGAGGTTGACGCCAAAGTTCCAGATGGTGACTAGGGCGATCGCGACGAACTTTGCAAGATATACATTGACGCCGAAGACTCTCACCAACACATTGACCATTGCGGTATTAAGTAACAATCCAGCCAAACAGATAAGATTAAATTTAAGGAAGCGCTTGCCCCTGGCCTGCCAGCCCAACTGTCGCTGAGCCAAATCAGAAAAGGTCCATGCGTCATTCCACAAGAAGTTGTTGAAAATGGCCGTCTCAGCAGAGAGCACGTTGCTCACATTGAGACTAAAACCTGCTTGATTGAATAGCAAGTAAAACACGGCATAATCGACGAAAACACCGCTGAAGCCAACAACAGCAAACCGAACAAATCGACCGATTGGAAATTTAAATAGGGTCTGAGGAAAACGACGGTGCCACCGGAGACGAATCAGATGCTGCACATAATCTAGGTAATGTCGCCAAGTGACTTTGCTTTCTCCTTCAGTACGCTCTTGAAAAACATAGCCAACTTCAGCAATCTGCTGTATGCTACCTCGACCGAGTACTTCCAGCAGAATTTTGTACCCTTTGGGATTGAGTGATTGGTTGGCGATCGCCGCTCGTTGCACCACAAAGTAGCCGCTCATCGGGTCAGACACCCGCCCCACCACATCAGGCAGCACGATGAGTCCTAAAACTTGAGCACCGCGTGAGAGCGATCGCCGCGCAATGCTCCATTCGCTGACTCCGCCCCCTTCAACATGGCGACTGGCAACTGCCAGATCTGCCCCGTGTAAAGCTGCTTGCAAAAGCTCCAGCAGCACAGTGGGCGGATGTTGTAAATCAGCATCGATGACGCCCAAGATTTGACCTTGGGCGACCTGCCAACCTCGCACAACCGCTGAGGATAAGCCATTTTCTCCATCACGTCGCATGACTTTGAGATGAGGATAAACAGCAGTGAGTTGCAGCGCCACATCCCACGTCTCATCAGGGCTGTTGTCGTCAACCACAATGAGTTCGTAATCGTCGGGGATACTACTATCGAGTAAATGGCTGAGCTTTCCAATTAGGGGTTCAATCGTCTGTCGTTCGTTGTAAGTCGGAATGACCAAAGAGAACAACGGGTGAAGATGAACGGGCGATCGCTCGTTGATTTGCAAAATGCCCTTGGGAGTCGGCGTTAGACTAAGCAGGTTCCGAGTCATCAAACGAGAACATGAGGGACATTGAGCAACTATAAAGGACAGAGGCCCTGCAAATAAGCAAAAGCGTCCACTTCTGCAATTTTCTTCCTGCTGGTTGAATACTGTGGCGTAATTCTGCAAGCTTCTACAATTAAGAGCACATTAGGTTCGTATTCAAAGTTGAGTAATGTCATTGCATGGCAGACCGTTCTTTCCGCCCATATTTTTCTGACACGCTCATCGAAGAAACTTACCGTCGTACGCGGCGACACTTGATTGGAGGCGCGATCGCCCTTGCAGGTGTCGTCTTATCCGGCATTCTTTGGTACAAGCTAATCGAAGGATGGACATGGCTGGATGCTGTCTACATGTCAGTCATCACACTAGCGACTGTTGGCTTTGCTGAGGTCCAGCCACTAGGAACCCGAGGCCGCCTCTTTACCATCATCCTGATTCTGATGGGTGTCGTGGTCATCGGCTATATTTTGAATTCCTTCTCAGAAGGCTTAATACAAGGTCACCTCCAAGCAGGCATTCGACTGAGGCAACGCCGTAAACTTATGGATTCTTTGACAGATCACTACATCATTTGCGGATTTGGACGCACAGGACGACAGGTGGCTGCCGAATTTTCTGTCGAGCGAATTCCTTTCGTGGTCATTGATTCAGACGACAACTCTATCCAAGAAGCCCAGCAGCTTGGCTTTCTCACGTTTCAAGGGGATGCTACCCAAGACCAGGTTCTCATCAGAGTTGGGGTCGAACGGGCCAGCTGTTTGGTTGCCGCTTTGCCGTCCGATGCTGAAAATCTATACACTGTCCTGTCAGCGAAAACCTTGTCACCGCATATTCGCACGATCGCCCGGGCCAGTACTGAAGAGGCCGTCCAGAAGCTCCAGCGAGGCGGGGCTGATGTGGTTGTCTCCCCTTACATCACGGGAGGTAAGCGCATGGCAGCAGCGGCTTTACGTCCTCAGGTCGTAGATTTTCTGGAAGGCATCCTGACAGGAGCTGATCGCACTGTCTATGTTGAGGAGTTCTTGATTTCGCCAGAGCACTGTCCCAAAGTAGGTCAGTCGATTGGAGAAACAGAACTGCGGCTGAAGTCCGGAGCTCTAATTTTAGCGATCCGCCGAGCTGACAATACGCTGATCGTGGGACCCAATGCTAGTACAATCCTCTGTGCTGGTGATCTGGTGATTGGGATGGGAACATCTGAGGAATTGCGTCGCCTCAATCAGATCTTGAGTCCCCTACAGCGTCGCTATCGATGAGGCTGTCTCCTCACCCACTATTCGTACCAGTCCTTTATGATGCACGTTGCTGGTTCTAGCCAAACCCCCAGAGGAAGCAGGCTAAAATCGTGACATCTTCACAGTCATTTTGACCATGCGCTACACCCATATGCTTCGTGCTCTGGCGACTCTACCGCTTCTGTTTTGGGTCAGCGGTGCACCTATCAGCGCAGCTCCTATTGCGGTGGAGCAAGTCATTGCTGAGTTGCAGCCACAAACGGACTTGCCGATCTGGGTGCCGGATGAAGTGCCTGAAATGGAAGAGGTCTACATTAGCTTCTACACTGCGCCTGATGCTTATTCAATCTACTTCGACTACGTTCCAGATTGCGGTGGTGCGACTGCCTGTAACTATGGTTCCTTTATGGCAGAGCAGAATGGTCAATTTTTGACGATAGATGATCTCAACCCAACCGTGCGGCAGGGAATGCCTCAAGACAAGATTGTGCCTATCCGCTTCGAGAATGGTATGAGCGGCCAGTTTGTAAACACCTGCGGAGCGTATTGTATGGCAAGAGTGCAATGGCGCCTAGGGGGCATTCTCTACAGTGCGGTTATCAAAAACGGGACCCAAGAAGCAACGGTTGAACTAGCGAACATCGTTCTACAGGGGGAAGAGCGCAGATCCGGGAGATCCTGATATCAATGTTTAGTCTTGCGTCTACGTTCCTGTAACTCTGTCAAGCGGTGCGATCGCCATTTCACAACCTCACCATTCTGGTAGGCCTCAGTCACTCTTCAGCTCAGGAGAGAGGGCTATGTACCAATTGGCATAGGGCGTATTTTTGACTAAGTACCGATTGAAATCAGGCATATCGTCGTTCCACCACACTGGTCCGCGTTCTCCTAAAGCGACTTTGGCTTTGTGGACGTGTGATCGCGCTGCTTTTAACGCTGTCGCATCTTGCGACTGCTTGGCTTGCTTCACCTGACGGCGAGCATTCATCAGTTGATTGACCCAATGCTGGCGCGTTGCTGCGTCTAAATCGGGATTGGTACAGCGCCAGAGCCGTCCTTTGACCACAAAATAGCGCCCATCAGGAGTAACGGGATGATTGGCCATTGCGTTGCTGTTGGAAGTGTGGCCTTAGTACATTACGGCAGAAATAGGCTCACGATTCAAACTGTGTCAATTTTATAATCAATTGCTATCCGTTCAGCCTCATCGTCTGATCTAAGGTGTGGATGAGATGGTGAATATGGGCCTGTTCGTGGGTTGCCATGACGGTGAGACGAAGGCGGCTAACAGGTACCGTAGGAGGACGGACGGCAGAGACAAAGCAGCCTGCTTGCTTCAAGTGCTGGCCCAACTGCATGACGATCGCCGCGTCAGCGACTTCAAGACAGAGGATAGGTGATTCTGAAGGGAGTAGCTTTTTCAATACGCTCTGTGATCGATGGTGTAGCAGATCCTGAAGCGCTGTTTTGAGGTGATGGACGTTTTGCCATAAGCGATCGCGTCGTTCAGGTTCACTTTGCACGATTCTAATCGCAGCTAAGGCGGCGGCGGCGGCGGCGGGGGTGAGTCCTGTTGTGTAAATCCAACTGGGGGCACGGTTGCGTAGAAAATCGATCAGAGAGGCAGAACCCGCGACATAGCCACCCAAGCTGCCTAAGGCTTTGCTGAGCGTGCCCATTTGTATCAGGGGATGATTGCGACAGCCGAGATGTTCAACCGCGCCTGAACCGGTTGCACCGAGAACCCCAGTGCCATGCGCTTCATCCACCAGCACCATGCAGTCGAACTGGTCGGCCAACTCCAAGATGTCGGGTAGCGGACAGATATCACCGTCCATGCTAAAAATGCTGTCTGTGATAATCAGACAGCGACGATAGCGCGATCGCGCGTTCACCAATTGGGTCTTTAAATCGTCGCTGTCGGCATGTCGATAGGACTGAATGGTAGCGCCGCTGAGTTTAGCGCCGTTGAGCAAGCTGGAGTGGTTGTATTGGTCCGATAAGATCAAATCGCGAGCATTGACTAGCGCACTAATAGTGCCCATGTTGGCTAAATAGCCTGAACTGAACACAATTGCATCCGCAACGCCTTTCCACTGAGCGATCGCCTGCTCTAGCTCTTCATGCAGCAGCCGATGACCGCTCAACAAACGAGAGCCTGTGCTGCCTGTGCCATAGGTTTGAATGGCCGCGATCGCAGCCTCTGATAACCGGGGATCGCCTGCCAAACCCAAATAATCGTTACTAGCAAAGTTCAAAACCTGCCGTCCCTGATAAGTCATTGTGGGTCCAGCTTTACCGTCTAAGCGCTGCACCGTTCGATGCCAGTTAGCCCGATGAACGGTTCGTAGGGCCTGATCAATCCAGTCGTATGCCTGGGCCATAAGATTGAAAATCGAATTAGGACGGGAAGAAAAGATTGTGCTACGACTTGGACAAAACCTCTATGGGTCAGATAAAGCGACGCTCACCTGACGCTAGCACTCGGTGTTGACGGGTTCGTTTGCGGCAGCCTTATGTGAATTACTCCTGATCGCGGAGACGATACACCGGTAAGGAAAGCCCCCACATAATGGCTGCTAGTCGTAGACTGACGATCGTTCCCATGCCTACCAGCATAGAGCCTGAGTTAGGTATTCCCATTTTCTGCAAAGCCAAGTAGAGCGCGATGCCGGCGATCGCTGCTGTTGCGTAGATATTACCCCGCTTGAGGATGATCGGAATTTCCACCAGCAACACGTCTCGTATTAAGCCCCCTGCTACACCAGAACAAGCCCCCATCAAAATAACGATGAGACCATGTAAGCGAGCAGCTTCTGCAATTTGTGCGCCGCTGAGGCTGAACAGTGCTAGCCCACAGGCATCCGCAATCAGCAGCGATCGCTGAGGAGGCTTGAAGAAGGCCGTATAAATCACTGTTAACAGTCCAGCACTAATGGCCACGATAAGATAGTCTGGCTGTTGCACCCAAAAAACGGGGGAACGGTCCAGTAGTACGTCCCGCAGGGTTCCTCCTCCTAAAGCCGTCACGACAGCAATCACCATCACACCCAATAGATCCAAGTGCTTACGGCCAGCCGCCAGTGCACCACTGACCGCAAAAACAGCAACACCAATCATGTCCAAAGTGTAGAGAATCATAGCTATAGCTTTAGCCATCTAAGCGTGTGTAACCCAATAGCATCCGGGTGCTTAGCCCATAGTCTAATGGCTCGTCGTTTTGTCCGAACAGAGCTGGCAATGGCTATAGCGATAACCGGTGAATGGCGGTTCAATTCGTTACCCTATCATTCTGTGTCTATTCGCCCTAACCCCAATGCTTGAGCAATTTGCTAGCGATAACTACTCTGGTATGTGCCCTGAAGCGATCGCGGCTCTTCTAGAGGCCAACCAAGGTCATGCAGTTGCCTATGGTGATGATCCCTGGACACAGCAGGCTGCGGATCGGCTACGGGAAATTTTTGAGACCGACTGTGAGGTCTTTTTCGTTTTCAGTGGTACAGCGGCAAATTCCCTCGCACTGTCCTCTTTGTGTCAGAGCTTTCATAGCGTTATCTGCCACGAACTGTCCCACATTGAAACGGATGAATGCGGTGCACCGGAGTTCTTTTCCAACGGTGCCAAACTACTGTTGGGAAGCGGACAACTCGGCAAACTAACACCGGATACTATCGCGGATATTGTGCTCAAGCGGGGTGACATCCACTATCCCAAACCCAAGGTGATTAGTCTGACTCAACCAACGGAGGTCGGAACGCTGTATTCCTTAGAGGAGTTAGCAGCAATTCGGGCAACAGCAGATCACCATAGTCTCAGGATCCATATGGATGGAGCACGTTTTGCCAACGCGATCGCGGCGCTCAACTGCTCCCCGGCAGACATGACTTGGAAGCAAGGGGTTGATGTCTTATGCTTCGGCGGCACTAAGAACGGGCTGGCTGCGGGAGAAGCCGTTATCTTCTTCAACAAAGCCTTGGCTGAGGATTTTGACTATCGCTGCAAACAGGCCGGTCACCTCGCTTCTAAAATGCGCTTTATTGCTGCCCCCTTGCTGGGAGCACTGACCGGAGAGGCTTGGCTAGACCACGCTCGTCATGCGAATGCCTGCGCCGCGTACCTTGCGGACCAGCTCGCTCAAATCCCAGGTCTCAAGCTGCTATTTCCTCAGAGTGCTAATGGAGTATTTGTGGAAATGCCTGAACACGTGATCCAAGCCTTATACGATAAAGGCTGGAAGTTCTATACGTTTATTGGCGACGGTGGCGCTAGATTCATGTGTAGCTGGAATACGACCCGCGATCGCATTGACGATCTTTTAGCAGACATCAAAGCCGTCAATTGAGGTTAGGAGATTGCTTCTCAGCTGTCAACGACGATAGCGGCCCCAGGATAAGAATGTTGTCACGATGTAGAGGATGATCGCGGAACCGATAATGGCTGGAATGACTAAAACACCTTGGAAATCAAAGCTCAAAAAATCCGGCAAGGACAAGTCATAGGTGGATGTCAAGAAACTGACGCTCCATTCGCCTAACCAGACTCCGGCAAAACCAATCAGCACTAAACCCAGAAGCTTACCAGGTATTTGACGAGGAATTAAAAGGGTGGCAACCGTACCACAGGCCAACGCAATCAACACTTGAACCAGTAAGCGAGTGAGATCCACGACTGAAGTTCTCCACGACTCATGATCCCAAAGCCTTCGCGCGATCGCATGCTGTTTGAACTGCTTCAATTAGTGCAGAGCGTAAGCCAGCTGCTTCGAGCTGTGCGATCCCAGCGATGGTGGTGCCCCCTGGACTCGTCACCCGATCCTTGAGTACAGCTGGGTGCAAGTCAGTTTTTTGAAGCAGCTCGGCAGTTCCCTTAACGGTTTGAATGGCCAACTGCAATGCAGTCGCCCTGGGTAAACCCGCAGCAACTCCGCCATCAGCTAATGCTTCTATCACAATAGCCACGTAGCCTGGCCCAGATCCGGACAATCCGGTCACGGCATCGATCAGGCTTTCAGGGACCTCAACAACGTCACCCACTGCGGCAAAGATTGATCGGGCCTGGTGTAAATGATCATCTGTAGCTAATTGATTGGGTGCGATCGCAGTCATGCCTGCACCGACTGTAGCGGGTGTGTTAGGCATCGCTCGAATGATCGGCCAGTTCGGAGTTACTGTCTCCAAAGTCACTAGGGGAATGCCAGCCATGATAGACAGCAACAAAGACTGCTGCTGACTACTCGCTTTCTGCAAAACAGGCGTCACCTTATCGAAAATCTGAGGTTTTACAGCGACTAAAACAATGTCAGCTTGGGCAAGCGCTGCATCATTATCCCCTGTAGCTCGCACACCATAGGTTTCCATCAAAAACTGCCGACGCGACGGGGAGGGATCACCAACCGCGATCGCATCAGCCGTAAATGTTCCTAGGGAAACAAGGCGGGAGATGAGTGCTTCACCCATAACCCCGCCTCCCAAAACGCTTAGCTTCGTTGGCAACTAGCTAACGTCCTTTTCAACGAACAGCAGTTGAGATGGCCTAGAACCATCTTTCAATTCAATTCCCCGGCTGCACTGCCAGAGTGCCAGCAATTAGCCCATACCGACAGCGCGATCGCCGGTCCATGCGGGTGTAGGAGGCATAGTTCGAGGATCCATCATAGGCGCTTGAGGCGCAACGGGCATGTTCTCCTCAATGTCGGTTGGCGTGCTGACGTGGACGCAGTTCGGCGTAAACAGGAAGATGCTTTCGCCAATTCGCTCCTGATGACCATCAATGGCGTAAGTTCCCCCAGCCACAAAATCAACTGCTCGCTGAGCTTGATCAGGATCCATCGTAGTCAGGTTCAAAACAACCGACTTACGCTCTCGCAGAGCTTGAATCGCTTGGGGCATCTCTTCAAAAGAGCGTGGCTCCATCACCACAACCTCAGAGGCACCATTAATTGCTCCAGGCATACCAATCACATTACTTCCCATGGTGTTCATTCCAGTTTCGTTAGTCAGCATCCGGTCTCGAACACGACGACGTGCCCGTGGCTCCTCCTGAGGTACTGGCTGCTGCTGGGGCACTGCTGCTACCACAGGTTGAGGGTTTTCTTCTTGATAGATTGCCTGATAGTCATCACCAGTCTCTATCTCGTCATATTCGTAGTCATAGTCGGCAGGATCATTAAGGCCGACGAAGTCCTTTAACTTATTAAACAAATTGCTCACAGCTTACACTCCATACAATCAGCGCCTTGCAGATAGCAACCTGCTCGGCATGAGGAATTGTGCCAACGCCCTCAATCAGTTGCTCCAACTGGTTTAAGCAAGAACTTACTGCTGAATCAGGTTTAATCGCTTCTGTTGCTGAATCTGATTGGAGACAGTATCAGGAAACGACTTGCTCGTTGAACCGCCTTTACTCTAATAGAGATTGCGGAATTTGAGTCCACAGTATACACGAAATCCGAAAAAGGTAGGGGGTATTAATAATTAGTTAAAAACTTGAGAATCTCGACTATGAGTCGATTTCGCCGTGTGCGCCTCTCTGATCCGATCTGGTTGATCGTGGTTTTCTTATTTGTTTGGGTATCCCCTGATCTTGTCGGGTCGATCAGTCATCAAAAGCTCGATCGCTGAAACCTAGGCAGGGCGATCGCCGAAGAGAGTTGTACCGAGTCGAATCATGGTTGAACCGGATGCGATCGCGACCTGATAATCGCTCGACATTCCCAACGAAAGCTCATTGATTCGGATGCGATTGAACCCCTCGGTATTGATTTGGTGAGCCAGAATCTGAGCGTGTTGAAAGATATATTTAATTTCTTCTATAGAGCTTTCTCTAGGAGGAATAGTCATCAATCCTGCAATCTTTAAATGTTGCATTTGATCAAGCTGCGGCAGCGATGCCCAAAGGTCGTCTAGGGAAAAGCCATATTTTGGCGGATCGGGCACCATCTTGACTTGCAAGCAGCAGTAGGGCGATCGCTGAACATCTGCCGCAATTTCATTGAGCCGAGCGGCAATCTTGAGACTATCAACTGAATGAATCCAGTCGAAATGGAGCAGGGCTTTTCGAGCTTTATTGCTTTGTAAATGACCAATCAAATGCCAAGTGATGCCTTTCAGATCAACCAGCTCAGCTTGCTTGGCGATCGCTTCTTGAACTTGGCTTTCTCCAAAATCCCGAATGTTGGCCTCATAAGCGGCCCGAATACAGCTAGAGGGCTGCTTCTTAGTCACTGCAATCAGGCGTACTTGGGACGGGATAGCCGCTTTAACGGACGTGATTCGCTCTTGGATATGGCCTGGAGAAGGAGAGACGGTCATTGGAAGGTTTTTTTGTAAATCTTCTGTAGGCGATCGTACTCTGAATAGTCTCCCCGCCGCCGCAGATGCCGCATCCGTTCTTCCACCATTTGCCGGGCATCCCCTCGTCCAATGGCCTCAAAAGCAAGACCTTTGGGTATCGCAGGCGACACGATAAAAAACAACCGTTGGGCATATAGAGTGGCGAATAACTCAGTGCCCTCGTCTAACAAGCAAAGCCTGAAGAGTAATCCAAACGTCGGGTGGTTAATGTAGTTTTCTGTGCTCATCCAATAAGGGAAAACGGGAGTTAATTGAAGGGCTGACCGACCATTCCCACACTTTAGGCGATGGCGTGAGCCAAAACTAAATTTTAAAGCAGATTCGGGAATATGAGGTTGACTTCACGTGCTGTCACCTTTGTTACCATATATGGCTGTAGTGCGGCTAGATTATTCGACTTGTGCGACTGGATTACTCAATGGTCATGCCGATTGCCAGTAACTGTGCTTTTGCCTTTTGCAAAGACTCTCGCCATTCTTGCGTAGGCTGACTATCCGCTACGATGCCTGCGCCAACCTGTCCCCAGACGGTGTAAGCGTTAGGGTCTCGTCCTTCGGCCCAGAGTAGAGTCCGAATCAGGATGTTGAGATCAAGATGACCGCGATGGTCTAGAAAGCCACAGGAACCATAGAACAAACTGCGCCGAACAGGCTCTAATGCCTCGATAATTTCCATGCAGCGGACCTTGGGACATCCGGTAATCGTCCCTCCCGGAAAAGTGGCGCGAATGAGATCCACGGCAGTTCGTTCGGCAGACAGCGTCCCAGTCACATTACTCACCAAGTGCATGACATGGCTATACGGTTCCACCGTCATCAATTCATCAACCTGGACTGATCCCCACTGACAAACTCGACCTAAATCGTTGCGCTCTAAGTCCACCAGCATGACGTGTTCGGCTCTTTCTTTCGGGTTGCTTAATAGCTCCTGGGCTAATGTCTGATCGCAGGCTGCCGTTTGTCCTCTGGGACGGGTCCCTGCAATCGGTCGCGTTTCAGCGCGATCGCCTTGCAATGAAACCAGACGCTCGGGTGAACAGCTGATCACAGATCCCCAGGGCGTATGCCAGTAGCTGGCAAAGGGAGAAGGATTAATGGCGTGAAGGCGCTGATAAATCGCCCAGCTGTCCGCCTGAGTCTGGGTTGAAAAGCGTAGGGAGAGATTAGCCTGAAAAATATCCCCTGCTTGAATATGAGCCTTCGCCTTCCGCACTGCCTGCTCATAGATCGCTTGTGAAGAAGCAAAATCAAGCTGGTCGGCAAACACTATAGGTGACCGTGGCTTGAGGGTAGAAGATCGGGCGATCGCGGCCTCCATTGGATCTAATTGGTCAGGCTGAGTGGCAGCCAACCAAAGTAACTGCGCTTGGTGATCCATCACAACAAAAGTGTCAGGTTCGTACCAAAAAGCCACCGGAAACGGTAAGGGATCGCTGGTATAGGTCGGCAACGTTTCAATTTCCCAGGCCAAATCATAGCCCAGCCAGCCCAGCCAGCCCCCAGCAAAGGGCTCAATGGGCTGAGCGGGTTCTCCGGTTTCCGTTAGCAAAACGCTCTCGGGTTGGGCCATGGCTAATCTTTGTGCCAGCATTGGCAGAATCTCGCCACAGGGAGGAGTCCACATTTTGGGGCGATCCTTTTGCCAACGAGGTGGACCTGCGCAGATAGAATAGCGGGCAATTCGCGGCTGTGGGGTCTCTGGCAATAGGGGATATGGGCTTTCGAGAAGGGTGGCGATCGTTTGCCAAGAAGCCCCGTCCGTACTACGATTTGGCTGTTTCAGCAAATGCCCATAGATGGCATCAAAGATGCGTGACCCGGTTCGATGCTGGAGGGGGCGCGATCGCACATACCAGGGTTGAAGCATTGCTACCCTTCACCGCCCCACACGATGCGGGCGTACCAAAAGCCGACCAGAACAGCCAGCGCTATCCAATCAACGCTGCGCAATTGCAAATGTGACCACTTCACTCGATGCGTATTTGGAGTCGTAAACCCACGCACTGCCATGGCAGCAGCCGTCTGCTCAGCCCGTAGCAGTAGGTTCTTCAAAAGTCGTTCCACCACTGCTAGCCAGACCTGAGCCGACCCTCGAAAGCCAAGCTTCTTCCAATCAATAGCCCGAGTTTGGACGGAGCGAATCAGATTTTGAGTTTCCTCTAGCACGAGAGGAATAAAACGCAGCGCCAAAGTTACCGTCAGCGCAATTTCAGTGACCGGGACCCTGAGCGTTCTCAAAGGGCGCATCAGCACTTCCAAAGCTACCGTGACTTCTTCAGCCGCCGTGGTCAGCAGAAATAGGTTTGTACCGTAGATGAGCGTAAAGATGAGGGTGCTAACGCGGATGCCGAGTTCTAGCGATCGCTGGGTTACTCTCAAAGGCCCTTGGTCGATCACAACATATCGATAGCCGGTCGGTTGAGGCAGATCAAAAGCGTCTGGCGGGAACTGATCGGGGAAAGGCTCAATCTCTTTAAGCGTCTCAGCTATTGGCACCGGAGACTGATAGCTAATTGCCAAACCGTCAGGCAGTACGGAGGTCAAGACCAACATAAGAGTGCAGAGAAAGAGTAATAGCCCCATTTGCTGCCGCCAAACCCGCACCGGGATCGCTGCCAGCAGCGTTAGCAAAATCAGAAAACCCACAACAAAAAACCGCCAGGCGGCATTCGCCAGAATGGGACTAATCAGAATACTAACCAACCAAGCTAACTTTACACGGGGATCGAGACGGTGCAGCCAAGTAATCGGCTGCTCCAGATAAAGACCAATGGGCAGTGTTTTCAGCAGATCCATGCTTCAGCTTGAGACGTTATACCTTGGTTGCACGGTTAGCGCTTTGACGCTCCAAATCCCGCATCTTTTTGCCTCGCCACAGAATGCGGATAGGACTTCCCTCAAACCCGAGGTTCTGACGGAATTGTCCTTCGATGTAGCGCCGGTAGCTTTCCCCAAAGAGCTTCGGATCATTAACGAACAGGGCGAACGTAGGGGGACGAGCCGTGACTTGGGTGCCATAGTAGATGCGACCTTGCCGTCCCTGTCGCGTCGTTGGTGGCGTGTGCCAGCTTACAGCTTCTTCCAGTACCTCATTGACGACGGCGGTAGACACCCGACGACGATGTTCCATCACAGCTTGGTCGACGAGGTCCAATATCTTGGGGACTCGCTGCCCAGTCAAGGCACTGGTGTAGATCCGCTTAGCCCACTCCATAAAATAGAGCTTGCTGCCGATAGTGCGATCGTAGTCGTAAATGGTATGAGCGTCTTTATCCACAGCATCCCACTTGTTCACTACCACTACACAGGCACGCCCGTCTTCCTCAATGCGGCCCGCTAGCTTCTGGTCTTGCTCGGTCACACCATCGATCGCATCAATCACCAGCAGCACCACATCGGATCGACGAATCGCTTTGAATGCTCGGTTGATGCCGAAAAATTCAGGGCCATACTCAACATTCTTCTTCTTACGAATGCCCGCCGTATCAATCAGGCGATATCGCTGCTCATCTCGCTCTACCAACATGTCGATCGCATCCCGGGTTGTCCCTGAAACCGGGCTAACAATGGCGCGATTTTCCCCGACAAAGGCATTCAACAAGCTGGATTTACCCACATTCGGTCGTCCCACAATGGCAACTCGCACTTCTTCCGGCTCGTCAATTTCGTCATTAGGCGGTAGATGAGTGATGAGTTCATCTAACAGTTCCCCAGTGCCGTTGCCGTGAATGCCAGAGACGGGGTAAGGTTCACCCAATCCCAATTCCCAGAACTGTGCAGCTTGGATCAGCCCCTGCTCGGGTGATTCGCACTTATTGACGGATAACAATACAGGCACGGATTGCTGACGCAGCCACTGGGCAATCTCGCGGTCAGCTTCAGTTGGCCCTTCTTGGCCGTCCACCACCATCACTGCGGCGCTAGCTTCAGTCAGCGCTGCCATTGCCTGTTCCCGGATATAGGGTAAAAATTCCGTATCGTCATCGAAGATAAGGCCACCGGTATCAACCACCAAGTAGTCGCGATCGTTCCAGAAAGCAGGCTTGTAGGTGCGATCGCGTGTCACCCCCGGCGTGTCATAGACAATCGCTTCCTGCACCCCTGCCAGTCGGTTCACGAGGGTAGACTTGCCCACATTGGGGCGACCAATAACAGCAACAACAGGAAGAGGCATCACGCTAAGCCAAACAATATCTCTTTATATTAGCGATGCCTCAGCCCCAACAGGCCACATCTACGCTAAACGTCCCTGTCTTATAAAAGTATTCTGACTTATACACCTGCAACCTTAAGCTGTTGTTTTGCTTCTTTCCGCAGCTTCGACGATATGCGAAACAGTTCTTGCCCCGTATGGAGATAGCTTTCTTCGTAGCAGTAGGTGTAGCGCTCCATTTCTTCAATACCGTCCTCTAGCTGGTTGAGGCAGTAGTAGAGATTGGCAGCGATCGCAGCAGTATTAGACGGGTTGGGGAGAGACTGAAAGCGGCTACGGGCTTTGTCTAAAGATTCGCGACAGTTCTCCAAATAGGCTTGAAAATTTTCCATTAGCTCATCATCAAAGGGATCGCCTGAGAGCGCCCGGATTTCTCCCTTCAGGGGACTCAAAATTTTGCCAATCCACCGATCTACTGGATTGTAGACTTGCCGGACCCAAGCCTGCAAAGAATCATCAGCAGCTCTAGCAGCATTGCGGCTCTGACGATACTGCTCCTGAGAACGGGCGGTGCGGTTGGTGCGATCGCGCAACTCATTCTCGGACTCAAAGCCTGCCTGCTGCACACGGCGTTCGCGATCGTAGTGCGATCGTGCTTTCGGATCGCCTAACACCTCATAGGCCGCATTGACTTGTTGAATTCCTGTATGGTCAGCCTCGACCGTCTGAGTATCGGGATGAAGCTGTTTGGCAAGTCGTCGATACGCCTGCTTGATTTCCTGCTGAGTCGCCACTTCCGAGACTTCTAGAGTGCGGTAGTGATCGGTTTCCACTGGTTTAGAAGGCATGACAGAATCCAAACAGTCATTGTTGTACGTTCACGAGCGCAATGTCTCCGCATCTCATTGTGAAAGATCGCGCTCTTCAAGGCTAGTGATTCTGGAATAAAAAACAGAAGACTCAAAGTCAAAGATAGCGTCAGTCTCTATGCAGTCTGGATTAAGTGTCCTTCACGTTTTGACGACATAGCAACAATCAACGCCACATCAAAGCTCTTTCTATGACAGCTGACGATTCGGACAGAGAAGCACACGTCCTTGAACAAACCGCTGTAATGTAGAAGACTGATTCCCTTTGTGGCGCTAACACAGTCCGGCGTTGTAGCTTATGAAACGCTCCATCCTCAATAATTCCAGCAATTTGCACACCAACAAGCTTGGCGCACTGCCCAGACAAAAAGAGGCGCTTTGGTCATTGCTGTGGCTGGCTATTATTTGTGGCGTGGCCTTTTTCTGGGGATTGTCCAGCACGGGCCTTGTGGATGAGACGGAACCGCTTTTTGCAGAAGCCTCTCGCCAGATGTACGAGACGGGCGACTGGGTAACTCCCTACTTCAACGGCACAACTCGCTTCGATAAGCCGCCGTTAGTGTATTGGCTAATGGCGATTGGGTTTCACCTCTTTGGTGTGGGTGAATGGGCCGTGCGGTTGCCCTCGGCCCTCTCCGGCACAGTCTTGGTTGGTATGGGGTTCTATACGCTGCGGCGGTTTGGCTTTTCCCGACCTGAGCGGGCGATCGCCTATACCCAGCCGCCAACTCACGAAAATACTCAACCTCTGGCCCGCGATAGCGAACGGAATTTACTGTGGTCTGCCATTATTGGCTCAGCGATTATGGCCCTTCACCCCGAAACCATCGTTTGGGCACGCATTGGCGTCTCTGACATGTTGCTGACGGGTTGCATCGGTACGGCCTTACTGACCTTCTTTTTGGGGTACGCTCAGCCGGAATTTCCTCAACGACAGCGCAACTGGTACCTGGCTGCCTACGTCTCGTTGGGTCTAGCCGTACTCGCTAAGGGACCTGTAGGCATCGTGCTGCCGGGACTCATTGTCGGCGCTTTCTTTCTTCACACTGGACAGTGGCGCAAGGCGTGGCGAGAACTCCATTTGGTAAAAGGAGCCGTCATCTTTCTAGCGATTACGGTTCCCTGGCATGTATTGGTCATCCTGGCAAACGGCAGGGCTTACATTGACACCTTTTTTGGCTATCACAATGTTGACCGCTTTACGAGTGTGGTCAACGGTCACGCTGCCCCCTGGTATTTCTATTTTCTAGTTGTTGCAGTTGGCTTTCTGCCCTGGTCACCGTTTCTGCCTTGGGCGATCGCTCGTCTTCGTCCCTTGAGCATCAACGACTGGCAGACCCAGCCACGATCAACACATCTAGGCATCTTTGCCTTTATCTGGTTTTGGGTCATTTTTGGCTTTTTCACCATCGCTGTTACGAAGCTACCCAGCTACGTTTTGCCCCTCATGCCTGCTGCCGCCATCATGGTTGGGTTGGGCTGGAGCGATCGCCTTTGCCTTGCACCGGATAGGTTAAAAACTGGAGTTGGCTTTTGGCTCAGCTATGGTGTCAACATTTTTGTATTCATTGTGCTGGCGATCGCCGCACTTTACAGTCCCAACTGGATGGGAAATGACCCAGCAATGCCAGGCTTGCCCGATCTAGTTCGAGAGTCCGGCATTATGATTCGTGCCGCTATTATTTGGAGCCTTGCAGGCCTATCAGGAATTGGACTGCTAGTGCGCCGTAGTCGTTGGTTATGGTTCGTTAATCTCGTTGCGTTTACTCTATTTGTTTTGGGGTCTATTTTGCCTGCTTACCAACTTGCGGATCAGGTGCGTCAACAGCCATTGAGACAGATTGCGGCAACGGCGATCGCTGAACAGCAAATGGATGAACCGCTTTACATGGTCGGCTTTATGAAACCGACCCTCGTTTTCTACACTCAGCAACCCGTCACTTACATAGAGCAGCCTACCGAACTCGCTGATGAGTTAACGAGTCCAACCAGCAACAATTCAGCCCTTGTGGTCGGTACAGCTGACGAACTTCAGGAAATTCAATGGCCTCCTGAACAGCAAGACTCTCTGGTCACGACCGACACCTATCATCTGGTTCGGCTCTTCACCAGAAACTAAGGGGTCTGCCAATTTTGCAATTGTAGGCGAGTTATCCCTGCAAGTGTTGAAGCAGACAATACGGTGCTCTGATCTCTCGGTTTAACAAATCGCGTGCATTCGCCCCTTAAATCCCCAATCCTGGGGGACTTCCAGGGATTGGCTCACCTAGAATGGGGGCTGGGGGGCTAGAGCAGTCAGCGTCAACTCAACTGCAAAATCTGGATTGATAGCTATAGCTATCTAGGTTTGTGCATTCCCAGTAATTTCGGGTGTTCAGCATCGTCTAGATGGCTCGCCGTCTTGTCCCAACAGAACTGGCGACGGCTATACTCACAATTTCGAGCTTGATGCTGCACTAGCACTGCTACGCGGAATTCAAAATTCAAAATTCAGAATACTCTGCGAGAAGAGCAAAGCTCTACAAAACTAAGACAGTCGGGTATTGTTGTTTTCAGAAATTTCTAAAGCCAGCATAAGTCCTAGGAAAATTAGCGGCTGGATGTGTAGTTAAAGACAACGTGGCGATAACAATGACACCGCCACGAAACCATCCTTTTCCCAAAATCATGAAATTGCTGCCGCGCGATCGCTTCTCCATTCAAACCCATCAGTCGCTCTCAGAAATTGTTGCCATCTTAGAACCTCATATTGAAGCGCCTCGGATTCGATGGGGATTTTCTCGCAACCATCCTCCTTACACTGGCAGTTTGTCTGAGTCAGGCTTCGAGATTCGCCGTCTTATTCACTATCGCAACTCCTTCCTACCCAAGATTCACGGTCGATTTGAAGCGGGGGCTGGCGGCACGACTGTCCACATCACGATGACCTTACATCCGCTCGTCCTGGTCTTTTTGGTGGCTTGGGGCTCATTTTGGTACACCGCAGCGATACCCCTGACTTTATCGGCGGCCCTCACTGGGGAAGTTCATCCAGCAGTTGCCCTGCTATTTTTAGTTTCACCTTTAGCTGCGCTTACCCTATTTTGTGCCGCCTTTTGGTATGAAGCTAAGCGCAGTCGGCGTGAACTCACCCAAATGCTGCAGGGCGTTCCCTTATCACCTTCCACATCCAGCCTTCTGGGGCAGCGCACCCTGAAGTTGATCGCTTGGGCGATTGGCACGATCACTCTAGTGATATTAGTGCAGCAACACTTCATCACACCGGAAATCTCGCCGCCGCCGCAGACTGCATCCTACTGCAAGCAGAGTTCGACACCTTCACCCTACTGTGATTTTGCTCAGATACAAACGTTCACTGACCATCCGGCAGCCACCCAAATTGCCCTGAGTCCAGATGGTCAAACATTGGTCAGCGGCGGCTCTGATAAAGCCATTAAGGTCTGGGATTTATCGACAGGGACAGTGACGCAAACCTTGCAGAGTGATTCTGGCAGGGTTACAGCACTGGAGATCGCCCCAGACAACCACACTATCATCAGTGGAGCAGGCGATCGCATGGTCCGCATTTGGGATCCAAAAACACCCAATCAATCGCCTCAAATGCTCCAGGGCCATACCACTCACGACCTCAACTTAGTCAGAGTAACCGCTGATGATACCACCATCATTAGTGGGGGCTACGGCGAGATCAATCTATGGAATCGGAAGACGGGAGAACTCGACTCGACCCTGCCTGAAAAGGGGCAGACCGAATTTCAACTTGGGCCAGTCACCATTCAAAACAGCCCACCCTACTTTCGCCTGCTGGATATTAGTGCAACTGGCAAAAAGCTCTTGATAGAGACCCACGGTCGGGTGCAGATTTGGGATTTGGACACAAACCAACAAACGGAGCTACCTCGCCAGTGGTTTACTAGTCTTACATCAGCTCACTTCAGCCCCGATACTCAAACCGTAGTCACAACCTCCTATACTCAGCCCAACGTTCATCTCAAGATCTGGAACTCAGTCACGGGTGAGTTGCAGGCCAAGATACTCTTGTCGAGCGATAGAGAGAGCTGGGGCTACGGCGATCGCCTCGCACTGAACAACAACGTGGTGATGGTCAGTACTGGTGAAGGGCTCAAGATCTGGGATTTACAGACGACAGAGCTGATAGCAGTGTTAGAGCAGGATGCCATGCACCGACTAACAATGAGCGCGGATGGTCACCAACTCATTGGCCTTACTGGGGATGGATTCACCAAAACCGCTCAAATTCAAATCTGGCAACGGCCATATCAATAATGTCTTGAAAAGATATAGCGGCCTGCATTTGAGTCAAGCACATTCCATTCCCTGTTCCCTATTCCCTGCTCCCTACGACGATCCAAGTACAGGCTGAACAAGGTTCATCGAAATGAATTGAAGCACACACTTGCTTAGCCGAAGGTTGTGCCGTTCCATCCCCACATTGAACCTGCCGCATCAGCAAACTCAATATAGGTGCGATTCTTAGGCACACCGAGTGCATCCTCAATCTTGGTACAGAACTCTTCGCTCATGGCTCTTGTTTTCGACCCCATCGTACCGACACTCTTAATTTCGACATAGCAAACAGGGTCCGTAGACCCGCCGAAGGTCATGGGTACATCGCCTTCAAATACTGTCATTACATAGGACTCAGGCTTACCTAAATAGGAAGCCAGGCTGCTAGAGAGGTCCTTGAGGATTCTATCGATGTCAGCCTTATTGGGAGAAGGAACAGAGGTCTGTAGCTTGATTAGAGGCATAATTTCAAAAGCTATAGCGGTATCATTGCTCATTATCCAATTGCTCGTCACGAAAAAAGCAATCTTGGTTAATCATTGAATATTATCTTTGCGATGTACGTCTCCGCCTCTTCATTACAAGGGCTGATTAGATGAGTTTGATGAGTTTAAGATAGAAAACTTCAAAGATCGGAAACCATAGATTTTATTTTTATTGATGCGGAATTACCTTGCACCCCCTTGTCCGTATTACTTCAGCATAAGAGCTTATTAGATTGAGTTTATTAATTAAAAATATAGACCACAAAGCTCAAAAACCATGGACGTCTTTTTTTTGATGTATTAGATAATTCTCAAAAAGTTTAGGAGAAGCCTTATTAGCTACTTCTTAACTTTCAGAACCGATGGTTTTTAAGGAACACATATTTTCATCGTCCATTTCACATACTTTTTAAGTCGCAAATATTGCTTTGCAGGTAAACTATCCTCATAAGCGAGTGCAGGATAATGCGTTTGGTTAGACATCAACAATGCGTCAAGATGAAATCAAATACTCGCTGATAATCCCTATCTACAACGAAGGAGAAGGGATTCTAGAGATGTATCGCCGCACAATAAATGTATTAGATTCTCTGAATGGGTCAGTAGAATTGCTGTTTGTGAATGATGGTAGTTGTGATGAATCTTTGACAATTATTCGAAAATTACACCATACTGATCGAAGAGTTTGCTATCTCAGCTTTGGGCGTAATTTTGGTCATCAAGTAGCCGTCACTGCAGGACTTAACTTCGCTAGAGGAAAAGCAATCATAGTGATTGATGGTGATCTTCAAGATCCACCAGAACTTATTCCAGAAATTGTTGAAAAATGGCATCAAGGATACGAAATTGTTTACGCAAAAAGAGTGCAGCGGCATAAGGAATCTTGTCTAAAGCGCTTTACTGCTTATGTGTTCTATCGGTTTATCAGGCATTTAGCTGATATCGATATTCCGACAGATACTGGGGACTTCTGCTTGATGGACAGAAAAGTAGTTCGCATCTTGAATGTCATGCCAGAACGAAATCGATACATAAGAGGACTGCGAGCCTGGGTAGGCTTCAAGCAAACCGCCGTATATTTTGAACGTGATCCGCGTTTTTTAGGGGAAGCTAAGTACACTTTCTGCAAGTCTCTTTCCCTAGCAGTGAGTAGTCTTGTGTCCTTTTCAAAAGCACCTTTAAGAATCTCAACTTATTTGGGGTTTGCTTCTGCCACGGCTGCTTTGCTGATGTCATTTTTAGTGCTCTACTGGCGTATAAGTCATCCAGACTCGCCGTTAACGGGATTAACAATGATTATGATGTTGGTCTTTTTACTTAGCTCAGTTCAGCTCATAAGCGTTGGTATATTAGGCGAATATATTGGTCAAATTTTTGAAGAAGTAAAAAATAGGCCACTGTATACTCTGGCAGAAGTAGGTGGTTTTGAGAATCAAGACAATTAGGATAAACGACTCATGAAAAAGAATAGAAATCCCTTACAAAAAGAGAAAGATTTTCATGATGAATGGGCCTCTAAAATTGATGTTGAAGATATCGATGTTGATCTATATTTCGAGGGCTCAACCTGTCCTGAAAATCGCTATATAGTCAGAAAGCTTGGCGACATCGGAGGCAAAAGACTTCTGGATTTAGGCTGCGGAGCTGGTGAAAATAGCGTTTATTTTGCTCGAAGAGGCGCAAACTGTGTTGCGAGCGATATTTCTCCAGGAATGGTGGAAACAGCTTTAAAGCTAGCTAATAGATATGGAGTGAAGATCGATGGGAAAGTCATCAATGCCATGGATATAGACTTTCCTGAGAATAGTTTTGACATTGTCTATGCGGCAAATATACTTCATCACGTAGATCCGAAAAGGACACTTCAAGAAATCCATCGCGTTTTAGTCCCAGGAGGAATAGTATGCTTTTGGGAACCACTTAGACACAATCCAATTATCAATATCTACCGGCAAATGGCTAAAGATGTACGCACTGAGGATGAAATGCCCTTAGATATCGGAATCATAAAGTTTGTCAAAAAGGTTTACGCTGAAGCCGAATTTGATACGTTTTGGTTAGCCTCGCTTTGGATATTTCTTCAATTTTATCTAATCGAAAGAGTCAATCCTAATGAAGAGCGCTATTGGAAAAAAATCATCTATGAAGAGGCTCGGCTTAGGCAGCTTTATTTTCGACTGGAAACCGTTGACAGAGCTTTGAAGAAAATCCCATTAATGAAGCGAATGGCTTGGAATATTGCAGTCGTTGCAACTAAATAAACCTAATTTACGTGATGCAGAAAGTCGGATATAGCTGTGTCTGTGATGGCATGAAAAAATTCGATTTTGATAAGAGTGCTCTTGTGAGCAATCTCACTTTACTAAGCATATTGACTATAGTTATAGCAACTATCTCCATCGGATATGTTTCAAATGATGAGTATATCTATTTTTGGGATACTGCTAACTATCACAACCAAAGTGTAGAGCTAGCAAACATATTTCGAAGTTCCATAGTCGATGGATTCAATACTTTTTTCAGCTCTTTGGGAAGGGATTATAACCAAGTTCCCTGCTTGCCAATCGTTCCCATTATTTTGATATTTGGTGATTCTCGATTAGTTTTCATAACAGGCTTAGCCCTACTGTATATCCTGCCCTTTTCTCTATCAACGGGAGTCATTGTGGTTCGACTCCTGAATTCCTATTCATTTGCGATTTTTTGGATGACAGCATTTTCTGCAATCCTAATGCCCCCCGTTTGGAATTCTATCCTTGTAGGTTATCCCGGCATCGGTGGTGCTGCCATCATGAACCTCGCCATCCTGACCCATTTAAGGGATCCTAAGTTGTCCATTCGCTGGCAAATTCCACTAACAGGACTTCTGCTGTCATTCGCAATCTTATTTCGGCGGTACTACGCTTACAATGCAAGGGCCTTCTTAGCTGCTTTATTTCTCGAAGGTTTAATTCTGTCTTTCTGCTTGTTCCCTAAAAAGTTTGGAAAATTCTTGAGGAGATTCTTGAATTATGAGCTTGCAGTTGTCTTGATATCCCTAAGCTGTTTCCTAGCATTGACTTTGTTGTCGCCAGAATTCATCAATAGAGTTATCAACACTGACTTCAGTTCACTTTATGCTTCATATCAACACCCTGTCTTTGCGATTTTGGGGTTTTATGCTAAAGCCTACGGATGGGTGATTTGGTTACTGGCTGTTGCAGGCTTAGCGATCGGAGCATTAATTAGACCAGATTCTAGATCTTCGTTGCTCTTTCTCACTCTATTTGGAGCGATATCGATTCTTGATTGGGGAATTTCCGCTAGATATATTGGTTTTCATTACGCAACACAATTCACCGTTTTCACAGTAATTGGCATTGCCATACTGTTTTGGGCATCTCTTCGGTATTTCAAGAACAGTCTACGAGCTTCAATACCTATATTGATCGCTGCAATTCTAATTTTTAACTTACTCAATGGGTTGACAACTTTCATTCCCTTTCGAACTTCTTTAGTTCCTTGGCTCGCTCTGACTTCCCCCCCGCCACCAATGATTCGCAGCGACTATAACGAAGTCAATGATTTAATCACTTTTCTCCGCTCAATAGGAGCAAATAACGAACCAATCTACGTAGCAGCTTCTTCTATGACTTTAAATCCTTCGATAGTTATGGAAGGAGAAAAGCAGCTTTTTGGCAGACAACAATCCAAACTAAACATCCTTCATGTACCTCATGTTGATTCTCGGGATTTTTATCCACTTGAGGCATTATTGAAAGCTCATTACTTACTTATCGCTGTTCCTTTTCAACATCATATGTCAGCTGAAGAACAGGATGTGGTGAAGGTCGTGTTTGATGCTTTTACAGAGACCTGGGATATCAGCCAAGACTTTAGGATTCTGCCAGAGCAATTTGTATTAGAAGGGGGAGTAACCATTCATATATACGAGAGGATTAGAAGGACTTCACTTGAAGCAGCTTTGAAATCTCTTCAACTGATGCAGGAAAAAATATTTCCAAGACCTGGAACGCAATCTGATTTCCTATCTCTAGAGATAGATGAAGCTAACACGGCAGAGCATTCGATGCTCCCTACACTTTATATTGGTCCGTTAGCCGATTCCTCTAAGTTCATTGGCACCATTGGATTTAGACATCAAGACTGCACGCATGCAGCCTTTCAACTGACAACACTTGATACCGAGGGAAAAGCCCTGGACAAGTATGGCCCAATACATGTATCGATAAATTCCTCGAAGTTTTCAGTTTCAACACAAAATGAGAATGCGCAGTATTTATTATTTGAAGAGGTTCCTGATGGAACGAATCGGGGCTTTTGTGAGAAATATGACTTAAACCCTAATGTATCCATTGAGTAAGCCTCAAGATGATTTTTTATTTTCAGATCAAATAGTCAAATATTGAGTTGTAATTTTGTATTTGAGATCAAAGAATATTTGCATTGGTATCTGGCAACTACATTCCTGGCTATGCGTCGAGATAGTCTTACCAAATTTCAAGTACTTCCATGGATCTTCGAGAACTCACTCTTTTATTGATTGCTGTCTTAACCAATGCTTCTGGGCAGCTACTCTTGAAGTTGGGCGCACTTAAAATAGTGCTCATTGATAGCGCAAGCCCACTGATACGAATTCTGAGAATTATTGTCATTCCTGAACTGCTAGCAGGTCTAGGATTGTACGCTTTCGGAGCAGTTATTTATATCTTCCTACTCACAAGAGTTAAACTGAGCATCGCAGCGCCTGCAGGTTCCCTAGTTTATGTATTCACGGTTTTACTGAGTTATTTTGTGCTGGGCGAAAGCCTTTCAATTTTGAAATATTTAGGTCTTGTTTTTATCGTGCTAGGTGTTGCTCTCTTGGCGTCACCATAATCCTCAGCTTTAAGGCACGGCTTTGACCATCCAGGTTGGTGTCCTAGATATAGCTTTAGCCATTTGGCTTGTGCACCCAATAGCATCCGAGTGTTTAGCCGCGCAGTGACGTTTTTGCCAAGGCGCGCAACTTGTGGTGCTGACATCTTGCATTTGCCTCAATATCCTGCATTTTCCCCTTCAATTCCTAGGTTTTGGGGAATATGGGGACTTTGGTGCTCGGTTACCACAATATGCTGTTAGCAGTCTTCACCCTATTGATTTGTATCTCTTCTCAGGTCTATCAACAAATATTCACCGGCATGGGGCTGATGATAAGAACGCTATAGATTAGACTTTAGTTAATGAATTTTCTATTCCTGATAGTATTAAGTCTATGAGTTGCGTTTGCCTATGACTGCGGTGAGATGTTTGCTTAGACTCACAGATTTTAGTGAAAGCCTGATTTTGGAAACGATCGCGCGATCGTTCATGGGTACAAATTGGACGTCGATATCCATCTTAGAAGCTTGTGTGTTTGCCACGGTCCTATGCGGATTTCTTGGCATCATTTTGAAACGCAACCTAATGATGAAGATTCTGTCGATGGATGTGATGAGCACTGGGGTGATTGCTCTTTACGTCCTCGTGGCGGCACGGAAAGGTCTTTTCACGCCCATCTTGGCAAACGAAAGAACGGTTGATTACGCTGACCCGGTTCCCCAAGCCGTTATTCTAACCGCAATTGTCATTGGCTTCTCCATTCAGGCGCTCATGCTGGTCGGCGTGATGAAGCTCGCAAGAGACAACCCAACGCTGGAAAGTAACGAAATCGAGAAGAGCAATACACCATGAACACTTTGACCATTCTTTGGATTGCTCTGCCGCTGTTTGTCGGATTCAGCGGTTACTTATTGCCCCATTTGACCCGCACCCTTGCTCTCAGCATTACCTCTATTTCTATTGCCTATGGACTGTCTCGCATTGTCGATCCTAATACCCTAACGCTGGAACTGTTGGACAATTTCGGCGTTACGCTAGTGGTTGATTCCCTCAGCGGCTTCTTCATTCTGACGAATGCCCTCGTAACCACAGCGGTTGTACTCTACTGCTGGCAACAGGGCAAGTCGAAATTCTTTTATACACAAACTATCATTCTGCACGGCAGCGTCAATGCTGTTTTTATCTGTGCTGACTTGATGAGTCTGTACGTAGCATTAGAGGTCATTGGAATTGCTGCCTTTCTGCTGATTGCCTACCCTCGGACGGATCGCTCTATTTGGGTGGGGCTGCGCTACTTGTTCATCAGCAACACTGCCATGCTGTTTTATTTGATGGGGGCGGTGCTGGTATATCAAACCAATCAATCGTTTTCCTTCAATGGTCTGGAGAATGCCCCAACTGATGCGATCGCCCTCATTGTCTTAGGGCTCCTAACGAAGGGTGGAATTTTTGCCTCGGGTTTGTGGCTGCCGTTGACCCATTCAGAATCAGAGACCCCGGTCTCCGCTTTGCTGTCAGGCGTGGTAGTCAAGACAGGAGTTTTTCCACTCGTGCGATTTGCGCTGATCGCAGAAGATATTGCTCCGATTTTGCAGGTTTTCAGTATCGGCACAGCGCTGTTAGGTGTCAGCTATGCGATTCTTGAAAAAGATACCAAGCGCATGTTGGCGTCTAGCACCATCTCGCAAATAGGCTTTGTACTGGCAGCCCCAGCAGCAGCCGGCTTCTATGCTCTGACCCATGGTCTTGCCAAGGCTTCTCTCTTTCTAATTGCAGGGAATTTGCCAAGCCGGGATTTTCAGACCCTCAAGCGATCGCCGTTGCCCAGAGGAATTTGGCTAGCAATTGTGATTGCTAGTCTTTCTATCTCCGGTCTTCCGCTCTTAGCAGGTTTTGAAGCCAAGGCACTAACGACTCAAAACCTGGAGTATTGGCACGCTACTGTTATGAATCTGATTGCAGTCGGCACTGCGATCGCATTCGCCAAATTCATCTTTTTGCCCGTTGAAAAGCAGACTGCATCAGCAGCTAGCTACAAGAAAATCAAATCAGGCTTCTGGCTAGCGATCGGCCTGTTGTTGAGTGGATTAGTCCTGGCTAATGGACAAAGCTTTGAGCTATACACCGTTAATAAAGTGCTCATAGCCCTGGCCATTGTCGGTACTGGATGGACGACCTATTGGTTGATATTTCGCCGCTTTACACTCAAGCTACCTCAGGGTGTTGAGCGGTTTGAAAACCTAATTGGGATCATGAGTTTAATGCTAATGCTACTTTTTGGGATGGTAGTCGTATGATTGGATACCTTGATCTTGTATTGCGGCTTATTATCTGGTTTTTGCTGACCTCTGATCTCAGCCCAGCCAATATTATAATCGGCATTTGCGTTGCCTTTCTTTTACCTAGAAACCATACGATGACGGCCCTGCTAAAGGACTGGATTCGAGTCTTTTGGGAAATCTTAATTGCGATTCCTGTAGCGTATATGGAAGCAATTGAGATTATTTTTCGTCCGCATTCCGAAGAAGATAAAGTGATGGAGCGCGTCAAACCCAAAAGAACCCCTGGTCTTATCTTTTTAGACATTTTCTTGATTACGTTTACACCTAAAACAATTGTTTTGAAATATCACGAAGATGGCTGGTATGAAGTGCATCGCATTCGCAGAAGTCGCAAAAGTAAAACGCTGGGTGAGCAAGCTAGTAAGTGATTTGATCAATTACTGAGTTTATATTCCATGCCTGAATCGTCTGAAAAGCTGCTTGAGAATTGTCAAATTTAGTCTCCCAAAAAGAATGAACGGTATTCTAATTGCAATGATTTTAGCTTTGCTCATCCCTATCTATGAAGCTTGGCAAGACGAAGACATTTGGCAAAAGATGCTGGCTTTTGCCAGTATTGCAACTAAGACATCCATCATGATCTTGGTAGTGTCGGTTATGCGAGATGATTGGATGATTGGGCTAGTTGGTGTTTTGATTTTAAGTGTTGGTAACGCAGCTCTAATGTTGTTAGCCCATGTGCTTAGGCGGATAAACGAATTATGATTAATGCCTTTAGTTACTGTCTAATCGTACTAGGAATTGTCTTCTGGTTTTGGGGAACGTTTCCATTGCTAGGTCATCGTTCTGTCCTGTTCAAATTGCACAGCCTTTCTGTCGCAGATACGCTGGGTTCTATGAGTATTGTAATGGGGCTACTTTTGAAAATTCCTAGTGAGTGGCCGCTGTTGATACTCGCACTCATTTCGCTAGCAATTTGGAATACGGTTTTGGGATACGTGTTGGCCTACTGTTCAAGTTCAGGGAGGGAAGATGTCTGAGGAACTCTACATGGTGGCGATCGCCGCCCTTTTACCTTTGACAGCAGGTATGTTGGTCACTCAAGTCAATCCCTACCACGCTCTCGTTATTCGCGGCATTTTGGGGGCAGTTGCTGCACTGGTGTATGCCCTGTTCGGCGCAGCAGACGTGGCTTTGACTGAAGCCTTAGTGGGAACGATGCTCTCAATTACGCTGTATGCCATTGCAGTGCGATCGTCCATGAGCTTACGGCTAGGCGTTTTGGAAATGACGGCTGAAGGACCGTCTTCGCTGTCTCAGACCCTATTGCCCAGTCTTCGAAAAACGCTGAAGCAGCATCACATGCGGTTAGAAGTCCTGACATATCCTAGTTCTCAGGCTCTACAAGCCTCTTTGCGAGCCAAAGAATTACACGGCGTGATTGCACCCAATGATGATAACCCTGCATCTGTCTCAGGTCTGCACTCAGCAGCCAGCTCACCGCTTTACCATCTGACAGTCAGAGTTCCGCGAGTTCACAGCATTCTGGACGCTGGCCTGCCCGATACTGTCGCTACGGTGGAATATTGCCAAACACTACCGGAGTCTTTCCCTATCAGACAGCCTGAAGATGTTTTATTACGTGGTCGATTGGAGGGCTAGTTATGAAGTGGATTTACGTTGTAGCGGTGATTGCCCTCTATCTCAAAATGCTGGTGTTTCCTAACCCATCAGTGGACGCGGCTGAACTGTCGATGGTCGAGCTAGTGGTTGAAGACAGTGGTGTAGCCAATGCGGTGTCAGGCATTATTTTCCGAAATCGCTTGTATGACACCATTTTTGAAGTAGTCGTATTCACTATCGCCATTATGGGCGTACGGTTCCTGCTAGCCGATGAGCAGCCTTCATGCACGATTTACCAATTTACGGACGATCCCTCAATCGTGCTGGCCCGCTTGGGAGCTACTATTGCCGCACTCATTAGTATTGAGCTAGCGATTCGAGGGCATTTGAGTCCCGGTGGGGGATTTGCGGCAGGTGTTGCAGGGGGGACTGCGATCGGCTTGGTTGCCATTACATCGTCTTCACGCTGGATGGAAGCGATTTATAAACGTTGGCGAGCTGCAACCCTAGAAAAGGTGTCGGTTCTCATTTTCATTGTTATTGCTGTATTATCCCTGATTGGTCTACAGCTGCCTCATGGCGAGTTGGGTAGTCTCGTCAGTGGCGGTTGGATTCCTTTGCTGAACATTCTCGTCGCCATCAAAGTGGCTCTCGGCGCGTGGGCAGCCATCCTGGTTTTCATTCGCTATCGGGGCTTGTTGTAGTAACGATTTGCCTTCATCCAACGCTTTAAGCTCTTGATTGGCGTGTTCTATTGCTTGATTGATTAACCTAAGAGACACGCAATGGGGTAAAGAAAATACTCCAAGAAAAAGAGCTGCCAAATGAACTGATAAAAGTCACTGAATGAGATAGATTTACCGGTGATTGGCTTCTCCAGAAGGTTGCTATTCGGCATCACGACCCGGTAACTCCGCCACCAAAAGAGCGCTAGCAAACCAGCATGAGTGACCCAGACAAATATCCAGTTCACCCCTGCAATCAAAGGAGCGATCGCCATCATGCCGATATAACAAGCCGTCAAAATGAGACGGGCTGCCTGATAGACGCGAGCTTGCCCTAGACGTACGGTAAAGGTTGAGATGTTGAAACGGCGATCGCCCTCAATATCGGGAATGTCCTTGAAAATCGCAATCACGATACTAAAGACAAGAACAAACAGAGCCAGTGCCCACATCCGTCCTGGAATCTCTAATGGTAAACCTAGCTGACGGCTGTAATGTAGGAATAATCCTAAATTCACAATGATGCCCCGCACAGTCAGAATGCAGGTAGAGGCCCAGAAAGGAAATCGTTTGAGTCGAACAGGTGGCAACGAATAGGCCGTGCCAATCGTCAAACTAGACAAAACGGTTGCCAGCAAAAACCATCCCCCGAAGGCAGCTAGGACAATGCTCAGGCAGCCTGCGAAGGTGACAATACTCCAGGCATCACGGCGAGAAAACTCTCCTGAGGCAATTGGCAGACTAGGTTTGTTGATGCGGTCAATCTCAACGTCCTCAATCTGGTTGAGACCAACGATATAAACATTACCTGCTAGACAAGCCACTAAAGGCAACAGTAGGGAAAACGGATTTAGCGGAGGAGTTGTCGTTCCTGTTTGAACAACCGTCCACGCAATGACAAAAACACCAATGACGCTCAGGCTGGTGCCAATAATCGTATGAGGACGCGAAAACTTCCAAAAAGCCGTCAACCAGGGGACAGGAGTTTGGAATAGGCTAATTTGAACGGTGGGAGGCTTTGAAGACACGCTTGGACCACAGAACAACACACAAGAGTGAACGCTTTATAGCTTATCGAGCTGAGAATGGATCGTAGAGAGAAAACGCCCCAATTCACAAGTTTCATGCCGAATTATCGACTGTTATGTCCTGAATTAGCACATAGGGCTGCACGATCAGAGCTTGAAATTCGCGCCCGCGATCGCGTTCCCAATCTTCCAACTGTTCCACAGTCGGCTTAGCAATCAATGCTTCGCTAATCCACCGCTGAACAAAATTTACGTTGTCTGTAACCACCGCAACGCCGACTTCAACAATATCGAGATCTGAATTAACCACAACGAGGCTATCGCGGGCGGCGTGAGGCAACAGGTTGTGCCATGCAGCCGGACCAACCAATGCTTCAAGTTCCTGTCTAAGTTGTTGCGTCATAGCCTCTTGGAATGAGTGAAAGGTCGTTGGTGGACAAGACCTCAAGATTTATGGCCGGCGCCAGTTCCGTTAAAACAAGACGGCGTGCCATTTGGCAATGCGCTAAGCACCCGAATGCTATTGAGTACACCAAACTAGATGGTTAAAGCCACAGTTTTAGCATTTTTGCCAACAGAGGCCTATTGTAACCCGCTTAGCGTGCTGTCTTGAAAGCGAATCAGCCGTCGCCAGTTCGGCTAGAACAAGACGGCGTACCATCTAGCTATAGGCTAGGCCCCTGGATGCTACGGAGTACAAGCTCAACCACTCAACGCCGCATAGCCTAAAACCAGTTTTCCCAGGCGCTATCGGCCTAGATTGTGAAGCTGATGAATGGTGTCTGTACAGCGGCGGGTCGTTTCCCAAAGCAGTTCCTTGTTCGTACTCGCCGGAGGGGGAACGGGCGAGCTGATTCTTACGGTCAAAGGAATGGTTCGTGGCCATTTGCCCCCTTTCGGCAAGATACGATGCGTCCCCCATAGGCTGACAGGTAGCAGCGGGACTTGTGCCTTGGCCGCAATTAAAGCAGCCCCCAACTTAGGGCTAGGGATACGGCCATTGTCAGTTCGGGTGCCTTCCAAAAAAACGCCAACCGCCCAACCCTGATCAAGTTGCTTGAGGGCTTCTCGAATAGCACTGCGATCAGCACTGCCTCGTTTAACGGGGTAAGCCCCGTACAGTCGAATCGCAGGAGCCAAGACAGGGACCTGAAACAACTCTTCTTTTGCCATATAAGACACAGGACGCTGTACGCAGCTAGAGAGAATTGGTGGGTCGAAGTCGCTACCATGGTTGGCAACTACAATCACCGGTCCTCGCTGGGGAACATGATGTGCTCCATCGACTCGTCCCCGAAAATAAACGCGGTACATAGGACTGACGACTGACCATTTGAACAGATGGTACAGAAGTAAACTAGCGAAGGGTTCGCGATCGCGACTAGCCATGGTCGTCCCCCTGATCGTTACAGCGTCTGAAGCTGATTGAGGGTGCCCACATTTACCAGCGTCAACGTTTTCACTGTGCGCTTCATGAGGCCAGTCAAGACATTGCCTGGACCCACTTCGATAACACGTTCAATCCCCTGCTCCGGGAGTGCCAGAGAGATTTCGCGCCAGCGAACCGATCCCGTCATTTGGCGCGACAGTCTTTCTTTCAGCATCGCAGAATCCATCATCGGTGTTGGGTCAACGTTAGATAAGACAGGCACCACAACAGGCTGAAACTCAACTGCATCCAGCACCTCCTGAAACTCTCGGGCGGCAGGCCCCATGATCGGGGAATGAAAAGCACCACTTACCTTCAGCTTGACCGCTCGCTTGCTTTTAACTGTCGTTAAAACCGCATCAACCGCCTCAGGTGTTCCTGAAATCACCACTTGAGACGGATTGTTATCGTTCGCCAAAACAACACCCTCTGTTTCAGCAATTTTGGTTTCTAAAGCTTCTCGATCAAAGCCAATAATTGCAGCCATAATGCCTTCCGAAGTTTGGGACATCAGCTCGGCTCGTAACTTCACAAGCCGCAAGCCAGCGGTAAAGTCGAAGGCTTCAGCAGCATACAAGGCGCAGTATTCGCCCAAACTGTGTCCAGCAACGAGATCGGGAGTTTGTCCACGCTCTTTCAGTAAATCAATCAATACGCTTTCAACAACATACAAACAAGGCTGAGTGTAAAGCGTGTTCGAAACCTTGTTATCTTCACTTTGGCAAACACCACTAACGGACCAGCCTAAGACGTCATCAGCGATCGCCAATCGCTCTTTTGCTAAGGGGAGGTCCATGAGATCTATCCCCATGCCGACTGATTGAGATCCCTGTCCGGGAAATACCCAGGCTGTTTTCACCATGATTACTTACTGTTGATGGTCTTAAGCAAAATCCACTCTACACTCTACTGAGCCAAGGGACTTTTCTCAAAATTAAATTCGCATCAGCATCCTATTCTTAGCGCTCTCAATCCCTCAATTTTGATTAAAAACCATCAATTGTCCTGATCAGGCTTGAAACATGAAGCCTCTGGACAATCTGACCAGCACTGAAATTGACCCAGCTATTCACTGCCATATAAATCGATGAATTCTGAGCGCAGCATTGACATCAGCCACATAGCAGTAAATCCGTCAGACGTTTTAACTGCGTCTCGCAAGCGGCCCTCCTCCACAAAACCGAGGTTGCGGTATAGCGATCGCGCCCGTTCGTTACGCTCCATCACGTCCAACCAGATGCGATGCCCATTAAAGTCCAAAAAAGCTTTTTCCAGAACTTGCCTCAGCACAGACCGCCCATACCCCTTGCCTTTCTCAGTGATGACAATCCGCTTCAGTAATAAACACTGGTCAACATCCTGGACGCCCTGCATAATGACATAGCCAACACGTTTCTGAGTCACGATATCGACCACAACCCAGTGACGCTCATCAGGATGCTGACAGGCCTGAAGATGGCGATCGCGGGACCACTGCCGAATGAAGCAGGCGTTTTCAGCAGCGTTCTCAGCTTCTAATACAAACTCTAAATCTTCAGATGCAGTCGGGCGTAATTGAACCGGATGATACGGCATCACTCTTTAAACAATCACTAGTTGCTATTACGAAACTTTTGGCTCAAGATTCTGCTACAGCATAATATCAATTGCTATATGACAAACGTCTCAATCCGATTCCGCCCCAGTGATTTTGCTCTGTAAAGCGCTTCATCCGCCTGGCTGACTAATTTTTCATAACGGTCATACCCTACAGGGCCATAGGCAATTCCTGCGGACAACGTTGTAGACACATCATGGCGATTCACTCGAAAGGACTGATCCTGAAAGCATTGACGAATGCTCTCGGCCCGATCATAAGCAACTTCTGGGGCGACACCGGAGAAAACGAGGACAAACTCTTCTCCGCCGTATCGAAAGGCAATGCCGTCAGTCTCAGTATGCTGCTTGAGAATTTCACCCACCTTCTTTAAGACAAGATCGCCCACAGGATGTCCAAAGTTATCGTTAATTGACTTAAAGAAATCAATATCCATCAACACGACAGATATTGGATATCCCCCTAGCTTTGCTTGATTAAATTCTTGAGGAAGCTGAGCATTAAAGTACGTTCTATTAAATAATCCTGTAAGTGAATCATGGTTTGCCATAGAACGAGCTTCATCCAGATCCTGAAGTGTTACTTCTAATCTGGTTTTCTTGAGATTAAGCTCCAAAATTGCCTTCTTCAAATCCTCTTTTTGTTTCTGCAATTCCTCATAAAACAGTGTCTTCTTGATAGCCGTGGAGACCTGATAGGCTAAATTGCTGAGATAAAGCAAAAAATCGCCATCAGCCGTCACGCGAGTTTGATAATTTGCCATTTCTTGAGTATTCCCGGCCACTAGCAAACCAATGGGTTCGCGTTTATCTTCGCCAATGGCAAATAGAACGTATTCTTGCATGCCAAATAAATCTCTAAAATGGCATATTAGAGTTTCTTCACACTGCTCCGAACAGATTACATATTCTGCCTTAGAAAGCAACGTTTCTAAATGCAGATCCGATTTCATAAGTTTTAGATTTTCAAATTGCTGACTGGCTTCTTCATCGTAATACCCATCTAGCGCCTGTACAGGAAAAATATCTTCTTGCCTATCTCTTAGAAAAATCAGACATCTTTCAAGATTAACTTCGTAGAGAATGAACTCCTTAATTGCATCAAATACATCAGACAAAGCAATGGCCTGATTCAGCTTTTTACAAAATTCATTAATAGACTGATAGCTATAGATCTGCCTATCTAACCTTTTCTGCATTTGATAAAGTTTACTTTCCGTACGAGTTAGCCTTTTGACTTCCTCAGTTAGCCTCATGACCTGCTCTATCAAGACATCATTTTCTTGGCGCAGATGTCGAAACTGTTCCTCCCTGGTCTGAAATGACTTTTGTGAATAGGGCATTCTCTTGTCGCAGAAAATTTCAAAAGCACAACAATAATGTGGTAGCTTTGCCCCTTAATAAACAGATGTGATAATAGAGGTATAGTTGTGAAAACAATTTCTGCCTTGTAACGGTCCTATTTCCCCATAGGGATAGACACCAATCCAAGGAATATCTGAACCAATTGACGCCTGCAATTTATTCATTAAGGCGCGTTTGCGATCGCTTCGTAGAACGACATCTCCTCGACCTGCACATTCCAAATGAAATATGAATTTTGGAATGTTGCCACCCAGTTGATCATGAGTTTCTTGGGCAATCTTATTGAGTCCTGCTGCAATCTTCTCTTCATCTCGACGTACAATCCAGATTTCGGTTCCCTCAGCAATTTCTGAAGGAATCTTAACCGATCCAGCAGCGATATCTCTTGACACAATGCCTCGAACCAAGAAATCATCATAATCCTGAAGAATTGTCGAAGTCTTGATGCCCAGGCATAAATTTATAAATGCAAGCTCCCAATTTTCCATCTCTTTGTCTAGGAGATAAGGCTTCAAAACCTCCAAAACAGGCCGATGATCAAGTTCAAAAATCTCGTTATGCTGCGCTTTTGTGACCGTATACTTACTCCCCAAAGGAACACAACCGTGGTTGATTGCTAGAGTGAATTTCGCTTTTCCTGCCAGAGTTGCCCAGACCACGCCATCCGTCAGAATAGTATCGTCAATATACTGATAGGTCGTCTTCATAGAGTAGTTATCGGCAGCCAAACCGCCCACAATAGGTATCTCAGTTGCTTGCGGAAATTGACTTTCTAAGCCGAGCATTAATTTGTCGAAATTACAAGAGATGCCATCTGCAAACAATAGTGTTGCGATCGCATCCTCGGTATACTTATCTGCCAGTGCTTTTCCAACTTCATGCCCTGTTTCGAGAACATCTTGAGTCAATCCGGCTCTACCACCGTGCTCAAACCGTATTTCGTCCGACTGAAGCACCATAACAGCGACTGAAAAGTTCGACTCATCAGCCTCGCCTTGCACGACTACACCCTCACCTGAACAGCCAATTAAAGGGGCCTTCTGGGTAAGATTCCGCACAGTACTCAACAAGAGTTTCTGATGATAGCCCACTGAAGAGAAAACTAAAACAAAATCGGGAGAATCGATACCCGCTTGTTGGAGAGCCTGCTCAGACGCCTCTTGCCCTGCTTTCTTAGGATTACGATGGTGGCTGATGCCAACTCCGGAGCGAGTGCCCATGATGCCTTATCCCTCAAATCAGGTTCGTTATCAGAGTTCCCAACTCCAGCATCTGGGTCTATAGACATCTGTATAAGAGCTTGCCTAAGCAGCCATCTATTAAGAGATCCATCATTTCATATAGCTTTGGCTATCTTGGCTTGTCCACCTAATAGCATCCGAGTTCTGAAGGCATAGCCAGACGGCTCGCCGTTTTGTCCCAATGGGACTAATGAGGCTATGCGATCGCGCTATCCCAGTTGCAAAATGGCAAGTCGGAGATCCATCGTCAGAATCAAAACTCCAACCGCGCCTCTAGGACCTACGCACCCCCAAAATCACTTTCATACCGAATCCAATAGGTATTGGGAAAAGGAGGTGACAACTTGGGACTCAGTCAAACGACTTTCCTCAACCAAATTGGCTCAATCTTGAGGGAAAGTTGATTGTGGGTTGGCATCGCTTTGCGAAAGGATTGATAGTAATCCTTATGAGCCTCTGCAAAGACCGTTCGCAGTGCTTGAATAGGGTCAGCGTCGTTATCTACCCGCAAATCCAAATAGGGATAAAAATCATTCTGTACAACGTAGAGCGCTGCGGATTGCCGACCGCGTTTGTCGCCGCCAACCGCTTCTCCAGCTTCCAACGCACAGAGCAATCGCTCTGGAAAGCTAAGGGCAAGCGTATCTCGAAACGTATTAGCCATGGCTTGGAGGACATGCTCTCCAACCAACATGTTGCCAGCAACCGAAAACTGATTGAACGTGAAATGACCCGCCCAATCGACACAGTCTTTTCCAGTCCATGCAGCTGTGTGGCCTAGGTGATCCACCAAATGCAGTTGCCGCTGATCGCGCTCATCATCATTCTGAAGGAGAACGTCCAGCACATCACCCACTGGAATTCTTGAAAGAGTCTCCTGAGCCATTTTTCGGCTTTCCAATAGCCTCAATCCCCAGATACCCAGGAGAGGATTGGTCTGGGCTTGAGTCGCGATCGCCCCTACTCCAGCCCTAGCATGAGGAACCAGCGCGCCGACTGCAAGATGCTTGGTTGCCACAGCAACACCAGTCATTCCTGTTTTTGCGTCCCAGGCAACGATAGAGAATGTCATACCGAGTCAGTCCCTCAAAAACCTGCTGGCATCATCATGATCACGGGTGTTTTCAAAAAAGTCTGTCTCGAATCTTACGATTCCTTCACACAAGTCAACGGGAGGTGACATTTCATTCGGATTGGACTGATCTATCAATTCCCAAAAACGGGGGAAATCACCTTTTATCAAATCTGAGTAGAGTACAGGCCTTTGTTGTCCCTCATTCCTGAATCCTGGGGCAATTCTGAATTGAGCTTTGACAACTTCAGAGCAGGCCGTAATCGCCAATCAGACTCGACCCATACCAGTTTTGCACCGTTTGCAACTGACGGATTAGCTCAAAAATCTGTCTAGAGAACTGCTCACGTTGACGAATTTCCGTATTAGGATGCATCCCTAATGGAACTTACGCGGTTGAATTCGGCTGGGGGCTTTTTGATTCCCAAATGTGATGAAGCTGAATTCAACATTCTCCAGAAGTGGAGGATAGCAAGGGAGCGATGCGTAAGTCTGACCTAGGTTGAAACAGTGTGGGGAATAAAGCGGCATGTGCGGAATTGGCGGAGTCATGTATGCAGACCCTAATCATCCCGTCAGCCCTGAAGTGTTGGTTGGCATGGCCGCAATTCAATATCACCGAGGGCCTGATGGATTTGGTTACCGCATTTTGGACGATCGCGGCATCGGTTTTGCTCACGCTCGTTTATCCATCATTGATTTGAATCCAGAACGGGGGCGTCAACCCTTCATGTCCGCTGACGGTCAATATCTGATTGCCCACAACGGTGAGTTTTACGACTACAAACGATTGCGAGCCGATTTAGCCTCGCGAGGCTACCAGTTTCAAACGAAAAGTGACACTGAGTTAGTCCTTCACCTAACAGAACGGTTTGGGATAGATGAAGCATTGCCCTGTTTGCGGGGAGAATTCGCATTTGCCCTGTACGAGCGACAGCAAGATCGGCTGACTTTAGTGCGCGATCGCTTCGGCATCAAACCGCTTTATTGGACACAGACTGCGACGGGCTTTGTGTTCGGTTCTGAGATCAAGGTGCTCCTGGCACACCCCGATGTAAAAGCACGGTTTTCGTCTGCGGGCTTATATCATCAGCTAATGCAGACGATGGTCCCTGGAACGACCTGCTTTGAAGGCATTTATGCTGTAGCACCGGGACAGAAGGTTGTTGTGCAGCGCCGCGAGGGTGAGCTAACGATCAAAACAGATCAGTATTGGGATTTAGACTTTCCCCATAAAGGAGAGCGCGATTCTCACCGCACTGAAGCTGACTACATCGAAGAGTTTCGAGCACATTTTGTGGAAGCGATTCAGCTCCGGTTAGAGGCGGATGTGCCAGTCGCGTGTTACCTATCTGGGGGCATCGACTCCTGCTCCATCATGGGAGTAGCCGCAGCCTGTCAGCAATCTCCAGTCAAAGCATTCACCATCGGGTTTGATGACAGCGATTATGACGAAACAGCAATCGCTCGCGAAATGGCAGAAGCGGTCAAGGCGGACCAAGACATTCTGTCCGTCAGCGGCACTCAACTCTACGATCACTTTGCGAGAACCCTCTGGCACACAGAACGCAGCATCTACAATACTTTCACCGTCGCTAAACTGCTCATGAGTGCCCATGTCCGCGATGCGGGATATAAGGTCGTGATCACGGGCGAAGGATCAGACGAGCTTTTTGCAGGCTATCCTCAACTCCGCTTGGACATGATTCTGCATGGCATGGAAGATGCCTCACCCCAAGAGCGGGCCGATCTCGAAGGCTGGCTAGCAGAAAGCAATCGCCTGTTCAAAGGTAATTTGCTGGCGGAGAAGCGCCTAGATGATCCTGCTTTGACCGCACTAGTCGGATTTACGCCCAGTTCTCTGCAATCCTGGCTCTCTTCTGCAGCTCATGTTCCGGGACTCCTCAACTCACATCATCGGCAGCAGTTGAAGGACTATTCTCCCGGTGCGGCGATCGCGGCTGCTTTGGATGCTGATCAACTGGTTGACCGTCATCCCCTCGACAAAGCTCAATATGTCTGGATCAAAACCCAGTTTGAATCTCAGGTGCTCGGTTGGGCTGGCGATCGCGTCGATATGGCAAATTCCCTAGAAGCCCGTCCTGCGTTTCTCGATCATCCACTGGTGGAATTTGCGGTGAAGCTGCCACCGTCCATGCGACTGCGAGAGCGCCGTGATAAATACATCTTGCGGGAAACCATGCGTCCTTTGCTACCCGAAACCCTCTATCAGCGGCAGAAGTTCGCGTTTATGGCTCCGCCTTCTCATACAGACGTTGTGAAACAGAAAGCGATGCGATCGCTGGCAGACAATTATCTATCCCAAGAGCGGCTGCAAGCTGCGGGACTGCTTGATATGGATGCCGTGCAGTCTATTCTGAATCGCCATGAGAGTGATGAAACTCCTGTTGCAGAACGGGTGCAGTTGGATGCCGTCATTAACCACATGCTGAGCGTCCAGATTCTACACGATCATTTTGTTGCTAAAGACGTTGCTAAACAGGCCCAGGAAGATGCCCGAAAGTATGGCTGGTCTGCGCGAGACGCCACATAAAAGCCCTCTGGGTAGGGCTTCGCTGGGGCTGTCGCTCTGCTATAGTCTGTCCCCAATATTTGATTAGCGGCTTGATTATGTTGTGTGGTGTTGTGCGGGTTAACCGTCGCCCTGGAGCAAGGTATGGCCCTTGCAGCTGGGTCAAGTCCATCTCAGTGTCCTGAGGGAGCAGGAAATAGGGAATGGGGTGTGCTTGATGCAAGTGCATGCCGCTATAAGTCGCTATCAATCCAGCACATCTGAACATCAAAGTCATTACCACAAGCGTTGCCTGGATCAAATTGGGGTTGCAATTGGACTGAGTTCTAACTGATAGCGATACAGGGCGATTGGTTGATTTCTGGCTTTGAAGTAATCAGAATCCTGGGGTGCTAGATAAATGGCAGTCACTTGATCAGCGGTAACCGAAAACGATTGATCAGACTCTCGTTTTTGATAAGCAGTCGTTGTTTCGACTTCGTTGAGGTAAGGCTGAGCAGTACCGCGAAACACTTGCTGAAAGATTTCGGTGGTCACGAACCTTTCGTCTGAAGGAACTTCAACTGCGCGGCTGATGACGGTCGATTCGAGCTGGCGATCGCCCCGCAAAAACGTTACCTGGCGGTTGGGATTCTTCGGATCAACCTTAACAGTTTTGACCGCCTGATCCCCCAGATAGGCTTGCGCCAAACTTAGACCATTGAAGGCGCGATCAGCCACAATCTCCTCTTGAGCCAAGCGTGGCTTCAGCAAGAAACTTTTGGTCAACGAGGTCATTCTGGGTTCAAACCGCACTTCGCAGGTAATTGGCTGGTTGAGCAGCGATTGATTGCTCTCAAACCCCGGCGTTTGTAACTCTGGAGCCAACGGAGCGGATAGATCAACGAGCGTGCTGGTCAGTTCCCACGTACCCGCCATCCAGTCTGGATAGACTAAATCTCCTTTCGCGGGCTGGGTTGGGGGTTTATCGGTCCAATTGGGGAAGGTCGCTAGGCGATCGCTCAAAGGTCCGCCATAGGCATCTCCACTACAGAGCAGCCAGACCAAAGTCATCAAAACAAACCAGAATAGATTGCGGCGCAGATGTTGAGTAAAGCGTCGTGACATAGGAGTCCGTAGGTTTCGAGTATTGAAGATCGAGTTTTGTAGTTTTCTCAAAGCCAGTTGCCTACTAATACAAACGGTGCCCAATAGAAAGGATCCTGATATTCCTCAGTTGCCAACATATTGAGTTGAGCATTTCTGATCATTTGAGCTTTGGTTTGCTGGGTGTCAGCAAGCTGGCTATAGAAATCGCCCATCCACAGGGAGGTACCCAAATCACTGACCTGCCAAAGCGTTGCCAGCGTGCTGCGGGCACCAGACCGCACAGCAATGCCCGCCAGCCCAAGAGCAGCTTGATCGTCACCCGTTGCCGTTTCACAAGCGCTGAGAATCAGCAACTCGACATCACCTTCCCGAGCGATTTCACTATTCTGCAACAGTTGACTCAGCTGATTAGCGTTAATTCTGCCGTCCCAAGTCAAAATGAAGGTTTGTTCTAAGGTGGCTCCAAATTGACCATGAGTCGCTAGGTGAACGATCGGAAACGCTGTGTCGGTTAACTGAGAGGCAAACGTTTCTGTGTCGAACGTCTCATTGAGCAAGACCTGACTGGGCACCTCGTCCTCGATCGTTTCTAGTTCGGTTTCGACAAACGGTAGTGCAGCAAAATCCTCACGGCTTTCGCTCAGCCCTCCCACTAACGCCTCAACTCCTTGATCGGCTAAGGGGTGGGGATCCAATAGCTGTAGACCCGGCGTAAGGGCGATCGCGTATTTTTCAACCAAATACTGATCACCGTCATGCAGAACCGCCATGGGCACATTGCGCAGCTTGCCGTCTAGCACAAAGACAAGGGTATCAATGCCACTAGCCTGCAAGTCACTGTCAAAAGGCCGAATGATCCAATCGTAAACTTGCTGAGACAGTGTTAAGTAATCAGCAGCGCTGCCACCTCGCACACCAATGCCCCGTCCTCCCTCAGGGAACGTGAAATTCGGGGTAGAAACCGCTGTAAACAGCTGATCCAAACTGCTCTCAACGACACTCCTGGGAACATCAGTGGGCTGATGCAACAGAGGTTGTCCTGGTAGGCCCAAGATCACTTCAACGCGGTCTTCCAGGATGATGGGATAGATAATCGCAGATTCAGTATCGATTTGCTCAATCTGCTGAGACTGAGTCACCACGCAGTCAGCCCGGAAGAAGTTGACCAGTTCTTCAACCTGCAACGACTCAATGACATCTCGCGCTTGGAAAATATTTTCTTGAGGGGTATCAGCAGCATCAGTTTTCAGCAACAAGCTCACTAAGTCGCGATACACCGGTTCAATTTCTTGGCGGAAAGAAAACCGAGCATCTCGATCTGCCGCAACTAAATCACTCCGCAGTCGCTGTAGTGTGGTGAGGGCTTGCTCAAAGGCCGCGATCGCCGCTTCCGTTTCACCCTGTGCTTCAAAGATACGGCCCAACTGCCATTGCCATTGGTAAGTCGCCACATTGGCATCAATTGATTGAGACACCAAACTGGCTCTGCGAGTCAATTCAATCGCCTCGTCCCACTGCTGATTGTTTTCGTATAAACGTCCTAAGTAGCCCAAACTATAGGTTTCAGCTCGGGCATCGCCGATTGCTTGAGCCTCGTCCAACGTTGTTGTCAGCAGGCGCGCTATCTCTTCCGTCGATAAAAGCGGTGGACTCGCCTCGAACGCTTCCGGTTTTAGTGCCTGGCTGACTACATTGATGCGAACAAACAAAGATGAGCGGCTAGGCGGCAGATCCGGGAGCTGCACTAAGATCTCGCTGAGCAAAGGACGAGCTTCTGAAAGAAAGCCTAGGTCAACCAGAAGGTGGAGAGCATTCACCTGGGCCTGTATTCGGGACAACGTTGTTGGGGCAACTTGCGCCGCCTGACGATAGTAATCTAAGGCAACAGTCGGTGGTGCTAGATTGCCCAAACTGAGCCAAGCGGCACTGATATCAGCCGCATCACCCCGCTGCTCTGCGGCTTCTAGGCTTTTTCGCAAGACAGTATCAGCACCGCTGATATCGCCTGATCGCTGTAAGGCAATTCCCAACTGCCGATATCCCGTCGCTTTGAGGGATGACTCACCTGGAAGCTCGTCAAGTTGGGCAGACACGGCATCAAGCGATCGCAACGTTTCAGGAATTCGCCCCTGGACTCTAAAAATTTGTGCCTGATTCAACTGTGCTCGCAGCAGCCCGGTCTCATCGTCCAGCGCCTCATAAATCTTGATCGCCTGAGCGAAGGACGCTAACGCCCTAGTGGCATCGCCCTGAGCCATGAATAACTGGCCTTCAGTACTCAACACCTGTGCTAACACTCGGCGGTTATAGTCCGTTGCCGAAACTCCACTGAGCCATCCCTTAGCCGTGTCAATCGTTGTTTGCGCGGCCTCATATTGACCCAACTTTAAATGGGCCAAGGCTTGGTTGCTGAGAGCGCTGGCAGCGTTAGCACCGGCTTCCTGTGCAGCATAGCCTTGAGCAGCTTGCTGCCACTGTTCCAATGCCGCCGTGTATTGTCCTGCGGCGTATTGTTCACGCCCTTGCTGCATCAGAGATTGCGGATCCGCTGCATAGACAGTGACGCCAGGACTGGATGGGTGAAGAACAGGATGCAGACCCACCACAGCAATCGCGCTCAGACTAACGATCAACAGCCATCGCCACAGGCTCCGTCGCCATCGGATTTGAATTGAGCAATACAGAGGCTTGACCATCAGTCGTCTCTAGTCTTCCTGTACATTACGGGCATCTCAGTCATGCAAACCAATCCAGCTACTCCATCGTCAACTCACTTCAATTGGGCTGACAGCTGATGACTCCTTGCCCTGGCATCGTTGCGTTGGTAGGCGTTTCAGCATAAAGATAAACTGACCCGTCTTCAGCAACCCGGAAATTTTGGGGTTCCTGAATCAATTCGGGTGGATTTGCTGCCAGAGCTTCGTCATCTAAGGACTGATCGCTGCGATCGTCCTCAACGGGCATGGGGTCAGGTCCAAAATCTTCTAAGAGAGGGCTATCTTCCAGAAATGCACCTGGATCAGTCGGCAAACCACCGCGACCGGTGACGCTAAATTCGCTGGGGTTACCCGAAGCAATCAGTTCGCAGCGGCGATCGACTAGATCAGACGGATCAACCTGATCAGGCACAACCACAGGTTCTACAGGTGTGCTCTCAGCGACATTCACTTCTCCGGGCGCACCCAGTTCTGAACTCGCATCCAGGTCACTTTCAATGGATCGCCCCTCTTGCAGGCGGAACATCGCTTCTAAATTAAACGGACTGCGCCCGTCCGCATCCGTTGGCAAAATAACGTCAATTCTGCCACCACCGCCATTGCCTGCCGCATTGGCAACAATGTCACTGTTTTCATCTCGTACAGCACTGATTCCATTCAGCTGCAAAATAATGTTGCCGCCCGTAGCATCATTGGCCAGGGCCTCAGTCGAAATTTCGTTGCAAGTCGGACAGCTCCCCAGAGGATCTAATTCCGTGCGACTGCCTCGGAGCAGCAAAGACCCTGCCGTAATGTTGATATTGGCAGTGTCCTCAATCGAGGCTGTTCTGGCCCGAATCTTGCCTCCCTCATCTAAGACGAAATTGCCAGCCACAATGTTGATGTTGCCAGGGTCACCTGGAAAATCGACAAATACCTGACCATTTTCGTCAATGGGGCCATCAACTGAAACTAGACCTCCATTCGCGATCAGGAGAGTATCCAGAACATTCAAGTTAATACTGCCAGCATCACTACGATTCTCAGTACTCGCAGTGACTAGTCCGTTATCGGTGATGGAAAGCAGATCAGTTAAAATCAGGATGCTTCCCGCCTCGCCTTGGGCATTGGCTTCGGTGCTAACGAATAAGCCACTCGAAAAACCAGCAGAACTTTGTCCAGAAATCTCAACGCCTTCTGAGGCAAAGATAAGAATGTCTCCCGCACCATCGGGTCCAGCAACACCACCTGGTTCTAAAATACCGTCTCCGTCTAAGTCACTGGGGCGGAATACACCAGCGATCGCCTGAGACCCTTCAGTCATGGAAAGACGACTGACATCAAAAATGATGCCTCCTCCGTTGCCGTTCCCTCCACTTTCTATACCTGCTCGAATGGAACTTCCTCCAGCCAGAGAAATGTCTCCTAAAGCATCATTAGGCCCGGTATCCCCTTCAGGACCAGGTGCTGTAATCTCAACACGTCCAGCATCTCCTAATCCAAACGTCGCGACCGAAATCTCACTATTGTTGTCTGCGGATAAAGATCCTGCTTCGATCAGCACAGATCCGCCTGCAATAGGAACAGTGCGATTAGAGTTATTCTGCACGGCACTACTAATCAAGCCATTTCCGTTGAGACTAACCTCGTTAGCAACATCGATAAATATGCCAGCAGAATCACCAAGACCAAAATTATTGGAGTCGATGCTAGCAAAGTCTTCTAATGAAAGAGAACCATTACTGGTGACAGAAATTATGCCACTTCCAGAACTGTCAAAGCCAGCCTGAGCATGAAACCCAGTGCGAGAATTAACGGGATCGATGGTGAACCGGCGAGCAATCACCGCCCGATCTGTCGCTAGCGCATTAGCTTCATCGAAGGGAAGTCCGTAGAAATTGACAAACAGGTTGGTTAGATAGTCGACATAGTTGCTCTCGAAGGTCTCAAAACGGGTTCCATAGTCTGGATCAAACCCCGACAACGAAATATCATTCTGAGTGGTAACAAAAATAGCGCCAGCCTCGCCCTCTCTATAAGCGGGAGCCAGAATTTGGCCGCCACTACTCATATCTAAGCTGTTCACATTCACCAAAATACCGAGTGAATCTCCGTTACTCCGGCTGCGAGCACTCAGAACACCTCCATCGGCAATGGTCAAATCATCCATTTCGACAGAAATCAATCCTCCTGCGCCCGTAGTCGCTGGAAGAAAACTGAGATCAAACAGCGGATCTTCAAGCAGAGCAATATCCAGGTTTTCAGTAGAAGAAACGAGTCCGCTCGAATAAGCCCCTTCGGGTCGACCCGACACAGTTGAAGTCGATAACGGAACTACACCGGAGATAAAAACGGAGGAAGGCAAACTATCATCCAAGCGACTGACAAGAATACTGCCGCCTTCTCCAGATCCAAAGTTCTGAGATAGGGCACTTGCTCCACCAGTAATGGATAGGAAATTAGTTTGTAGTCCAATAATTCCGCCATCATTTTGTCCGACTGTACTCGTTGTTAACGTTGCGCCATCCGACAACAGTATGGTGGGAGAAGAGACTGAAATGATGCCAGGTGCCCCTAAGCCATCCAGAACAGGAACAAGACTGATTGAACCGTCTGGATTGGTGTTTTCTATAAAGTTTAGATTGTTGGAAGCTTGCAGCCCGCTAAATTGACTTGTTGGGTCAATCGTTGCTTCAATGGCATCAATAGCAAATAAACGAGCTTGCGATTCAAGTCTTGGACTTGGAATGGTATTGCTATTGGCCGCGATAAACTCTGCATATCGAGTATTAAAAAGATTGTTACTCCTAATTTCATAGCTCGGATCAGAGCCAGCAATAGTCACAAGGTCACGGGCTGAAATAATGATGTCTCCTGCTGCTCCATTGGCAAAAGCAGTTGTAAGAATCTGGCCGCCTCCTTCAAGGTTTAGAGTGCCAACGTTGTCAATAAAAATGGTTCCGCCATCGGCATTTGTACGAGTTCTAGCGCTAATAACAGCTCCATTTCGAATATTGACTTCATCGAAGTCAAGGATGGTCACCTGTCCGCCATCACCAGTGGCTGGTGGTTCTGAGGTCGAAAACAAACCACTAGAGAATCCTCCTAGAAGCGGGTTGCCGGACTCATCAAAACCCACGAAGTCAGGAGAGACTCCATCCAAGGTGATACTAGACGGTTGATTCAAATCCCTAGGTTGGACAAAGACGTCTCCCGCCTGACCAGTACCAAAGGTTCTAGATAGAATTTCTGCACCGCCACTAAGCTGTAGGTTTTGAGTTTGAATATCGATGGTGCCCCCGTCCACTGCACCTTCGGTGTCGGTCGTGATCAACATGGGACCAGAAAGGGCGATCGCGTCGGCAATGATGTTGACGGTGCCGCCTGCTACCCCCGGCGTTGTCCCTACACTGCTCGTTTGAATGCCAGACAACACTCCTGGGAGTGAACTAGGACCAGACGCAGAAAAGGTGTTGCCGCTTTCGATGTCAATATTGCCGCCCTGCAATCCTCTGGAGTTAAGTAAAGCCCCCTGACTAAGGATGATATTGCCATCGGCAACGAGAGCAATATCGCCTCCATTACCAAACACTTGGTTATTGAAGCCATCAAAAAAGGCAGGAGGATCAGCATTCACGATGCCGTCAATGGTGATATCACCTCGCGATTGGATTTCGATATATCCACCGCCAGTAAAATCGCCGTTAACAATAGAGCGACCGGCCAGAAGCGGCACGGCTGCTTGCACAGCATTGACATCTATGTTGGCTTCACTAGCTGGAGCATTATTGGGCTGATAGCGGTTTGTCAGCGAGACGACGCCCCGAACTGGGATTGCAGGCCCCTGAGCCGGATCTAAAGAGGAATTAGCGTCAGCAAAGAAAATGGTACCAACTTCAATGTTGGCACTGGGTGAAGCGTCCACTGCGTTGAAATCAGGGGGCGTGGGCAAGAAGTTGCCAACTTGTGTGTTGTTGGGCAGTTCGGACCAATCAATTCCTGCTCGAATATCTAGAGTCGGAACGACTTGCCCATTAATCGTTTCTCCATTGCGTAGCTGAAGCGTGTCATCGACAAGACCGTTAACTGGATCAGCCGCTTGTATCCAAACAAAATCACGAATGGTGACGCTGCCCCCCGCCAGAATGTGTAAAGAAGCTCCCTGATATCCGCCTAGGAAGACATCTTCATTGGCAAGAATAACTGGATCGGACGGACTAGTGAGATTTCCTAAGCCACCGTCTAGCTGTTCAATGGTGAAATTACCGTTGCTGTAGAAGCGGGCATCGCCAATGACGGGAGTGGGCGATCGCAACATCATCTCGCTGCCGGAGAACAGGCCACTGGCAGGATGATTCAGAGCAAAAATATCAACACCCTGGTTTCCCTGAACCGTCAGATCTTGTCCTGCAGTGGCCATGAAGGGTTGAGCCGCTGCATCTCGAATAGTCACCGTATCTTGAGCTTGCAGCGCCAGATTTTCTCCCGCAAGAAGCTGGCCCGACAACTCTAGGTTGCCGCCCGCTAATGTCAAATCTTGCCCAACGGTGAGTACCGCTTCGTTGGCGATCGCCCGCTGAGTCTGACTAAATTGCAAACCGGGGGTGATGTCGATAGCGACCAACGGCGGCAACTCTGGATTGAGTGCACTGTAGATATCGCCATTGCCAAAGTCAAACGTATCGGCGGTACTGGCAAAGAAGGACCCAGAAATATCTAGCTGAGCATTTGGACCAAAAATGATGCCGTTCGGATTCAGAAAATAAAGATTAGCCCCGCCATCAACTCCCAGCGTTCCCAGAATGTTGGACGCATCGCCCCCTGTGACGCGACTGAGGATGTTCTCAATGCCGATAGGATTGGCAAAATAGAGGCGCTGTAACTCCTCAACATTGAACTCGCTAAAACTGTGGAATAGGTTTTCCCCCCGAACGGCACCGCCTTCAATTACATCAGCAGGCAGGCCATTGACGAGACTATTGGGGTTGACCTGAGACGCTTCATTCCCCAAAGTTCCATCCGGCGTCACCTGGGCGGAGACTGAGGCAGCAAAGCTGCCAGCCCACAATCCGATTAGATAAACCCAGAAGAGCGATCGCCTAGTAGCTCTAAATACAGCCATGACAAAGACCTGAATCGAATTGGCACGAAAAAGTTCGAGAATATTGAAGCGAATCTGTAGTCAAACCTTCCTGATGCTACGCGGATATTAGCACTCCCTTTTCATCAGACGGCATTCTTTTTTGCGGGTTGTTACGGAGAAATCAAAAAAGCTCCCCCGTCAGCGTGAACAGAATTCCGTGTTCTTGCCAAGAATCCCCTGAAGGTTCAGACCCACTTAAGGGAATGCCGTAATCTAGCCGAGCATTGAATCGATTGCCGACCTGCCAAAGGATACCGGCACCAATGGATAGTAGAGCCTCACTATCGTTGCCGTCCTCATTCCAGCCCACACCATAGTCAATGAAGGGAGCCACCTGAAATGTACTGTCAATCTCAGGAATGGTCATCAAGGGAAACCGGGCCTCAGCTGAGGCAAAAATGCCGTTGTCCGTCGTGAACTGATCCTGCTGATAACCGCGAATACTGCCTTGTCCACCCAAGCGAAACTGTTCGGTTGTTAGGAGTGGACTGTTGGCAAACTGAGCGTTTAGCCGCAAAAAGAGCGAAATATCGTCTTCAAAAATTCGGACATACTGTGCCTGTCCTTGCCAACTAAAAAAATTGCTGTCAGGCAGATCACCAGGATTATCACTTGCTCCAAACCAAGTGGTACCTAAGCTAAATTGCGATCGCACCGCCGCCACCTGATTGACTTCTCGCAGAATCCATTCTTGAGTGAATCGAATTGCGGTCTGACGAGTATTCCCGTCCGCATCCGAACCAGCCGTAACTAAGGGCAATCGAGGAAATCCGTCCAACCGGAACGAACTATCAGCCCACTGATGGCTCAGAGACAATCCCAAAGCAACTTCCTGTCTAGGCGTCTGCACAATAGGTTGACGAATGCCAAATTCTAGCTCATCAGAATTGGACTCAACGCCCAGAAATTTGAGATCGGGTTCGATGATCTCACTACGACTGCCACTATAGAAAAACTCTATCGTTCCGTCGTAGGCGTTGAAGGGAAACGCATATCGAACATCCCAGCTGTTGCTACCGTCCGTGTTGCTGTATCCCACGGAAAATGGGTCGCCGTGCCCCGACAGATTGTTATGAGAAAATACGAAGCGACGTCGAAAGCTACCGACTAAAGGCGATCGCGAATTATCTAAGATTGCTTGACCTGATACCGCATCGGCCTCCACTGCCGTTACGTTAAGGACGCTACCCCCAGTCATCGTTCCTGGAGAAAGTTGAGACGAGATCTCTTGAATGAGAGGATTTAGCTGTAAGAGCTGTAGCGATTCAATGATGTCGTTGACATTCAGAGGCTGTCCGGTTCTGGCTGCAATACGTTTTCGGACATACTCGGGTTGCAGTCGCCTCAACCCTTCAATATTGATTTCTTCTAATCGTCCTTCAATCACCCGGATTTCAACAATGCCTTCCTCGATTCGCTGGATAGGCAGATAAGCGCCTGAATTGATGTATCCCGCATCGAGATAGGTTTGGGTGATGAGTGCCCGAGCAACAAAGAGATCATTCAATGTGATGGGGCGATCGCGAAAGTCAGCTACGATGGCCTGCAATTCTTCATCACGAAATGCAGTATTGCCTACAAATGAAAATTCCGTCACGACAAACGATTCCGGCACCTCATCATCAGGTAGCGGCACTAACGTTTCTATTGGGGCAGGAATCGTCAGGACATCATCGGGTTCTGGAATAGGCTCAGGCTCAGGCAGAGGAGGCTCCGGCTGGGGCTCTTCTAGAGGTGGATCAATGACCGTCTGAGCTAACCATTCGTTTTCAGATAAAGCGGCGTCTTGAGTTAACTTCGAGAGAACAGTGTCTCGCTCAGTTGCTACAGCGACTCTAGAAACCGGCAGCGTCCCCAACAACAAACCACTCAACATTCCTATTAAGAAAAAGGGATACCGATGCCAAGGATTATATCTGGCTTGGACAATGCGATCGATAGAGCAATTAACAATAGCCATAACCAAACATGCATTAATGGTTGAAGGGTAATACAACTTAAACCACAACAAGCTAAGGTTACTCTATCAGCTCTTGTTTTTAGAACCAATTGAAGTTTTTTCTATTGCTTAGAAAATATTGACTAACCCTTTTGCGAGAAAGTTAGAGATCTGCTCCTAAAGCTATCTCTATAAGATCAATTTATAGAGGATCAAAAAGTAGATTTTATCAACACCTAATCTGACTTCCTAGATGTTTAGAACTTAACAAATAGCGTCTTTTGCTTCCAATTTTGATCGACAAAACAACAAAACTGGACTTTACACTTCATCTGGATCAACACCCAGTGCTCGCAAGCGTTCTGCCAATCGTTCTGCTCGCTGGCGTTCGTCCTCGGCCCGCTGGCGTTCTCGGGCCTGTCCTTCGGCTCCAGTTGGAATCACATTTCCTTGCTGATCACACCACCTCAGCCATAGGCGACTAGTATCTTCTTCAAATTGGCCTTCCCAGAGGGTGAGTCCAATCCCCGCGCCCTCTAACCAAACGGGTTGTCCAGTCATCTTGATTCCATCGTCTGGAGTTAATTCACGATAGCCCACAGGTGAAATCATCCAAACCCGCAGCAGTGCACCGTTCATGTTCTCAGCGTCTTGGATTTGCTGCAAAGGATCGAACACAGCGTAATAATGCACACCTATTTGGGCGTAGCGTTCCTTTTTACTGGCCGATTTTCCTTTCTGTTGCGATCGCGGACTGAGGATAATCTCATCTCCCTCTTGATTAGAGACAATCTCAATACAGACCTCTGGAACTTTGCCAAACTCCCATACAAAATAGGAGCGATCGCGCTTTTCAGCATAGGCATCTGGTCGTTGTACCCCCAGACTCAGCATTGCATCCGGTACGATAGGTGTTCCATACAGCTTATAAAAGAGACCGACATTAGCGGCAGCCAAAAAGGGGGTAGGTACGGCTTGTGAACTGTAAAGCGGTTCCACTAAAAGCCTTTGCTGCTGTTCAGATTGAAAGTTATCCACTGGGGTGTCGTCTTCAATGACTAAGTGACCAATATCCAACTCAGTAACGACACCATCCTCATTGATCGCTTCCTTAGCCCGCACCTGTTGTGAAGTCATCGATCAGTCCCAGCGACGTTCTGTTTATTCTAAACCGATCAATGTTGATGGCTAGCAAAGGTCATCGACTGCTAGTGCCGCTACGCGGCATGCAAAATTCAAAGTTCAAAATACTCTGCGAGAAGAGGAAAGCTCTGCAAAACTAAGGCAGATAAGCTTTTTCAGTGTTTTGAATGATGAGCCTATTTCTGCCGCAGTGTATTAGCCACAAGCCTGGCAACGTTTGGCTACGAATCATACCCTCCTCGTCTGCGTGATAGGACTTTTAGAATTCACCTCTTGGGTAGGCAACAGTATTGGAGGCCAATGTTCAGTAAGTCTTCAAGGCTGCATCTTTAAGACGACGAGGCGATTTAGAAACAGCGTAGGCTTCATGTTCTGTGTAGAGCCAACGATGGATCTCAGCCAGTGTCGTGAGGTGCGATCGCAAATCCTCGACCTGCTGCAAGCTAGCAGCCTCCCGCTGACGCCGGGTCTCTAAAACGTCCAGTGAGATGCCAATATTGGGAACCGCCTCAAAAGTGAGCTGATAGGGATTGCGGGCGTCAGAAATGCCAAAGATCCAATTAAAAATGGCTTCAACCCTGGGTAAATGAAACTCAGAGGTAATGACATGTAAGCGTTGGAGTCCAAGGGGATCGGTGTGCTGCACTCTGGCGAAATAAGCGTTTCCAATAGTGTCCAGGGAGATCGTCTCGGGCAAAATGCACGAATCAGGCACACCCTGTGCAACCAAGTATTCAGCAGCGGCGACTGATTCCAGAATAGGAAATCCCTTTTGATTTAAGGGTGGTGGTTTATGGGTTGTGCCAGCACTGAGGGGAATGAAGAACGTGGTTGAGGGAGAGAGGGCGATCGCCCGATCCAATCTTGCCTTGACCCAAGGCACCACTTCTCCAAAGGCTGAGACCCCTCCACCCGGAATCAAAACTGCATCCAGTTCAGCCATGGCAAAAATTCCTGATATGAATTCGTCTGACCGAGAGTTGCACCGTGTATTGTCTTACTCACCCTCTTTGGTCAAGAATAGAGGAACTGTTTTGCTGATAGCCCATAACGAGACGGTGGCTAAGACAGAATGGTATTCTAACGTTCGCTGCGATTGGCTAGGAGAAAACTGTGAGTCAAGCGTTTGACTACGACTTAATTATTATTGGTGCAGGTGTAGGAGGCCACGGTGCTGCAATTCATGCAGTGCGGCGAGGTCTAAAAACGGCAATCATTGAAGCAGCGGATATGGGTGGCACCTGTGTGAATCGCGGTTGCATTCCGTCGAAAGCATTGTTGGCTGCCTCGGGGCGCGTTCGAGAACTTCAGAATGCCCATCATCTCAATTCTTTAGGCATCCAAGTTGGAAATATTGCTTTTGATCGACAAGCTATTTCCGACCATGCTAAAAACTTGGTTAGCAAGATCCAAGGTGATATGAGCAATAGCCTCAAACGGCTAGGCGTTGATGTCATCTATGGCTGGGGACAACTGGCGGGAGAACAAAAAGTAGTTGTCAAGACAGAAGCGGGAGAGCAGACCTTGACGGCTCAAGACGTGATGCTGTCACCCGGATCGGTTCCTTTTGTTCCACCTGGGATTGAAATCGATAACAAGACTGTTTTTACGAGCGATGGCGCGTTGAAATTAGAATGGCTGCCGTCTTGGGTTGCCATTATTGGGAGTGGCTACATTGGCTTAGAGTTTTGCGATATCTACACGGCGTTAGGATCTGAGGTCACGCTCGTAGAAGCCTTGGACAAAGTCATGCCAACCTTTGATCCTGATATTGCTAAGGTTGCACAGCGGGTTCTCATCGGTCCCCGAGATGTGGAAACACGGGCAGGTGTGTTGGCGATGAAAGTGATACCAGGATCGCCTGTCGTCATCGAGCTGGCAGATCGTGAGACGAAAGAGATTGTCGATGTCCTGGAAGTGGATGCTTGCCTTGTCGCCACTGGTCGCATTCCCGCAACCAAGGATCTTGGCCTGGAAAGAGTTGGCATTGAAACGGACCGCCGAGGCTTTATCGCAGTTGATGATGAGCTTAGAGTTCTGAGAGACGGTGAACCGATTCCTCACCTATGGGCGATTGGGGATGCTACGGGCAAGATGATGCTAGCCCATGCAGCATCCGCTCAGGGAGTTGTTGCGGTGGAGAATATCTGTGGTGAGTCCCGCACTGTCAACTATCGCAGCATTCCAGCAGCGGCGTTTACACACCCTGAAGTCAGCTTTGTAGGACTGACGGAACCCCAAGCCAAGGCACTGGCAGACCAAGAAGGCTATGAGATCGCGACGGTTAAAACCTATTTCAAAGGCAATTCCAAAGCGCTGGCAGAAGGGGAATCTGATGGTTTAGCAAAGGTCATCTACCGCAAAGATACCGGAGAAATTCTGGGTGCACACATCCTGGGTTTACACGCCTCGGATTTAATTCAAGAAGCTGCCAATGCGATCGCTCAAGGGCAGACTGTAACCGCTTTGTCCTATTGTGTTCATACCCATCCCACACTTTCAGAAGTGATGGATGAAGCATTCAAGCGTGCTGTTGTTAGCGCCTGAGGCCAGTGATTATGGAAATTCGTCGGCGGTCTCCCTACCCCAAGGTATCTGTGCAAAGTCTGACTTACAAAATTGAGGCACCCGGTGCTGAACCACAAAACATACTAGAACGGATTGTTTGGCAAAAAGAGAAAGAGGTGAAGCGCCAGCGTCAACAAATATCGCTAGCCGATTTGCAGCGAGAAGTGCTGAGTGCACCGCCCGCCAAGGATTTTCTAGCGGCTCTACAGAACAGCGATCGCACTCCCGCCCTGGTTGCCGAAGTCAAAAAAGCGTCTCCTAGCCGAGGTGTGATTCGTGAGGACTTTGATCCCGTTGCGATTGCTCAGGCATACCAAACGGGTGGGGCGACCTGTCTTTCTGTTCTCACGGACGAAACTTTTTTCCAAGGTAGCTTCGATTATTTGACTCAAGTCCGAACTGCCGTTGATCTCCCCGTGCTCTGCAAAGAGTTCATCATTTATCCCTATCAGATGTATATGGCGCGCGTTAAAGGAGCGGACGCCGTTCTTCTGATTGCCGCTATTCTCAGCGATGAGGATCTGCGTTACTTCACCCGTATTGCCCAAGCGCTAGGCATGAGGGCACTGGTCGAAGTTCATACACTGGCTGAATTAGACCGAGCACTCGCAATTGATACGGTTCACCTCATTGGGATCAATAATCGTAATCTGGAGACGTTTCAGACCTCCTTGGAGGTTTCGGAAACGCTCCTTCAGGCCAGACAAGCTGAGATTGAGGAACGGGCCATTTTTGTGATCAGTGAATCCGGCATTCATCGACCCAACGATGTTGCTAAAGTTCACCAGGCAGGCGCACAGGGTATTTTGGTGGGTGAATCTCTAATGCGGCAGAATAATTTAGTAGAGGCGATCGCGCATCTCTATCCCTGACACCCACAACAATTCATTACTTTTAAGTTTGTCGATTTCTCTATGAGCGAGCCTCTCCCTCTACCGTCTCATGTGCACTACGAACTTCTGTTGCAATTATTAGAGCGACAAACCCTGTTCGCAGTCTATGAAGAACCTGAACTAAAACACGATGTTGATGAACTGATCATTACGCTAAGAAAAGCACTATCCCAACAGCGAAAGCTAGAGGAAGATTGCGATCGCCTCGGGGTCAAAATTGATTACCGATGGTCGCTCAACGACAATCCTGTTAAGGAATAGCGTTTTCGTTTTGTTTGCTCAAATAAGCCCAACTGCTGCATTAAGGGAGGGAATTCATGACGTACTACATCAAATACCCGACTCAGCAGACTGACCCTCCTCGGCCACCGTGGGAAACCTTACCAACGATGTATGATTTGCCGAGTGAAAATCCAGAGGAGCCGGGCTTGCCAGACGAATTTCACGATTTTCAACCGCAGCTTCTTAGCGCCACACTGCGTCTCAAAGAATACGCTGCGGATAAAATATTTACAGCCACTGATATGAACCTCTATTACGACGTTCATCATCAGCTTTGGTATAAACGACCTGATTGGTTTTTGGTGCTCGGTGTTCCACGTCTCTACAAAGGCACCGATTTGAGACTAAGTTATGTGATTTGGCAGGAGGGGATTAGCCCTTTTGTTGTGGTTGAACTCCTTTCACCAGGAACCGAAAAGGAAGATTTGGGGATGCTTCCTGATCTCAAAGAACCCGACCTCAGAGCACCTGATCGGTTAGGCGATCGTCCACCTAAAAAGTGGCAGGTCTACGAGCAAATTCTACGAATTCCTTATTACGTCGTCTTTGACCGCTACACCGACCGATTCCGCGTCTTCCACCTCACCAGCGGTCGTTATCAAGAACTGGACTTGTCGAATAATCGATTTTGGTTCCCTGACCTGAACCTGGGCTTAGGCGTTTGGCAAGGAATCTATGAGGGCTGTGAGCGGCTTTGGCTACGATGGTTCGATGAAAACGACGAATGGATTCCCACCCCTGAAGAGCGAGCTGAAGCTGCCGAAAATGCCTTGGTCCATGAACAACAGCAGACGTTAAATGAGCGGCAGCGAGCCGATCGTCTGGCTGAGAAATTGAGGGCACTCGGCATTGATCCCGAGTCCGAATAACTCTACCACTGGCGAAGGAATCAACTTATTGGGAAAAGCGTAGCTGTGTAGGGACACGACAACATATCGTGTCCCCTATGCTTGTCACACCAATTCAAGAGACCATTACAAATCCGCGACCTGCTGCCCAGAAACCACAGGTGCAGTATTCCTAAGCTTCAGTTCAGGATGATCCCCTTCCACTTGTCCCACATTCCACTCATTCTTAAAGAGCAGAACAGGGCGTCCCCAGCTATCTTTAACGGCTGTTGTATTAAAGAGGCGTCCAGCTTTCTCTAAAGCTTCCCAACCACCTTCAACCCAACGAGCAACGCTGTAAGGCAATAGTTCCAAGCGCGTATCAACGTTATATTCATTCTGCAATCGAAACTGTACAACCTCAAATTGAAGCTGGCCTACGGCTGCCAGAATGGGATCACGCTTGGTCTCATCCGCTGAAAACATAATTTGAACTGCTCCCTCTTCTCGCAATTCCGTAACCCCCTTATGAAACTGCTTGAATTTCGAGGGGTTGGGATTTCTGAGATAAGCAAAGAGTTCAGGAGAAAAGCAGGGAATTCCTTCGTACTCAAGCTTTTGCCCTTGATAAATCGTATCGCCGATCGCAAAAACCCCAGGATTATTCAAACCAATGACATCACCAGGAAAGGCTTCGTCCAGCGATTCGCGACCCTGAGCAAAGAGCTTCTGCGGATGAGACAGGCGCACGTTTTTACCAGATCGGGCATGGTTGACCACCATATCCTTCTCAAACTTGCCAGAGCAGACCCGAATGAATGCGACGCGATCACGATGCTTGGGGTCCATGTTGGCCTGGAGCTTGAATACAAATCCTGTGAAGTCCTCTTTAGTAGGTTCAACCTCTCCTTGAGTACTAGTGCGGGGCCCTGGCTTCAAGGCATAGTCCAGAAACGCATCCAAAAACAGCTGTACGCCAAAATTGGTCATGGCGCTGCCAAAGAAAACAGGTGTGAGCTGTCCTGCATGAACAGCATCCAAATCTAAAGCCGGGCCGAGTTCTTCAATCATCTCCAGTTCCTCTTTGAACTGATAGTAGAGCGATTGATCAACTAACTCTTCAATGCGAGGATCACCCAAATCTACAATGACTTTGGAGGCTTCCTTACTACCGTGAGCTGTCCGCTCAAACAAATGAAATTGCTTTGTCCGACGATCAAACACGCCTCGAAATTGTTCGCCCATGCCGATGGGCCAATTCACCGCATAGGTCTGCAAGCCCAATTCCTGCTCAATTTCGTCCAACAGCTCTAAAGGTTCTCTAGCGGGACGATCCATCTTGTTGAAGAATGTGAAGATGGGGAGCGATCGCATTCGACAAACCTCAAATAACTTGCGAGTTTGAGGCTCTAGTCCCTTGGCCGCATCTTCTAACATGACGGCATTGTCGGCTGCCGCCAATGTTCGATAGGTGTCTTCACTGAAGTCTTGGTGACCCGGCGTATCTAGTAAATTGATGCGATAGTCATGGTAGTCAAATTGCAGCACCGTTGAGGTAATAGAAATACCCCGCTGTTGCTCCATCTCCATCCAGTCAGATGTCGCATGGCGCTGAGCGCGTCGAGCTTTCACTGCCCCTGCTTCGTGAATGGCACCTCCATAAAGCAACAGCTTTTCTGTCAGGGTTGTTTTACCCGCATCCGGGTGAGAAATAATCGCGAAGTTTCGCCGCTTCTCAACCTCTGAATTTAACGCTGCTGGAGAGACCAAAGATGTTGCCATAAATGCTCAATAAAAATAGGGGTCGGGCAATTGTCAGGTTGTTCCTTTATTTTACGTGAAGCGTCTGACCTTTTCCAAAGTGCGTAAGGCTCAAACAGACAAGCGTCTTTCGATGTTTTTGCGCTTCCAACCTCAGGAAACAGCAAAAAAGGGCAGCGATCGCTGCCCCTGCATCATGACTGACTAACCTACTGAACTGCTAACTAAGCGTCAGCTTGGGGTAGTTCCTCAGCTGTGTTGTCATGTTGACCCAAGTTGACCTTCACAACTTTGTTGCGAACATCTTCAACTTTAGGAAGCGTCAACGTCAGCAAACCGTTGTCAAAGTTTGCTTCAACAGCGTCATTTTGAATGGGTTTAGGCAAGTTGATCACGCGACGAAACTCACCATAGTTCATATCGTCGTGTAGGATACGCTCACCTTCGGCCACGTCAGACCGCTTACGCTCACCAGAAATGACGATTGCTTCACGAGTGGCCTGTACATCAATGGCGTCGGACTCAATGCCAGATAGTTGAACGGTTAATTGATAGCGATCGCTGTCTTCAGTCAAACGAACTGCTGGAGTCCAGGCAAAAGGGGCCCTCTCGATAGCACTACCAACTTCGTTAAATACAGAATCTAGCTGACGACGAAGCGTTTCAACTTCTTGGAAAGGGTGCCAGTAACGAACAATCATTTGATATCTCCTAAGTCTCAGTTGAGCGTTGTCTTCTCAAGCTCTCTATGACTTATATGATGCAGATTTGAACTTAGGAAAAACAGTGTCAAGAACCCCACCGGGATGTCGAAGTTTTACGCCGAACCTCACACGATTGGGTTAACCGTAATCATCCTGTAAAGGTCGAAAACGAGGGATACACGATGAAATTGAGGGCTAGTACACTACGGCAGAAGTAGGCTCACCCTATGAAACGCTCGGAAAGCTTATCTGCCTTGGTTTTGAACTTTGAATTTTGAATTTTGAATTCCACGTAGCGGTACTAGCTGTTTAACCCCCTGCCTTATTTCTGCTTTGGTTTTGAATTTTGAATTTTGAATTCCGCGTAGCGGTACTAGCTGTTTAACCCCCTGCCTTATTTATGTTGGCTGTAGCTCAACCCTCGTTTCCTGATACCTTCGCTTCTCTAGCTCCACCACGTCTTATAGCTTGAATCATCTAGGCTTATGCACCCAATGGCATCCAGGTGCTGAGCGCATAGCCAGATGGCTCGCCGTCTTGTCATAACTGAGCTAACGACAGCCATACCTCACCCGGCAGGTAGAAGTCGCTGTCTGTTTTCAAGGAAGTGTTTATGATGTAGAGAATTAACAAACCGCAATATTCCGAATCGACCTACTGTTTCAGCAGATCGTTGACCTAACAATCCGTCTTCATGACTGTATTTTCTATCAATCAAGGCAAGCTTAAGCAGTTCGTTGAGAGGCGAGTGCTGTTTGGGCAAGAGTTGTCTCTAGAACTTGCTGCAATTTTGCTGGTGTATTTTGTCCAGGGCATTCTAGGCCTGGCTCGCTTGGCAGTTAGTTTCTTCCTCAAAGATGACCTGGGACTGACCCCAGCCGAAGTTGCTGCGCTAACGGGCATCGCTTCCATTCCGTGGACGGTGAAGCCTTTGCTAGGGTTCTTTTCGGACGGATTTCCCATTTTGGGTTATCGACGTCGGCCCTATCTAGTCCTATCAGGACTCCTAGGAGCGGTTTCGTGGCTAGCTCTAGCCACCTTGGTTAATACAGCTTGGGCTGCTATTGCAGCTATCACGCTGAGCTCTTTGTCGGTAGCGATCGGGGATGTCATTGTGGATTCCCTCGTCGTTGAGCGTGCTCGCAATGAATCTCAGAGTGAGGCCGGATCGCTACAGTCATTGGCTTGGGGAGCTTCGGCAGTCGGCGGAGTGATTACTGCCTATCTAGGCGGCTTGTTACTGGAGTATGTTGGCACCCGATATGTCTTTGGTATTACCGCAGCCTTTCCACTCATCGTTTCTTTGGTCGCTTGGTTAATTGCAGAAGATCCTGTGACTGAAACCTCTACTTGGCAAGTTATTGGCGGGCAGATTAAGCAGCTTAAGGGGGCGATTACTCAAAAAGTGATTTGGATGCCAGCGCTCTTCATCTTTCTGTGGCAAGCCACACCCACAGCAGAATCGGCTTTCTTCTTCTTTACAACTAATGACTTGGGGTTTCAGCCTGAGTTTTTAGGGCGAGTACGATTAGTGACGAGCATTGCTGCTCTGATTGGAATTTGGATCTTTCAGCGATTTCTGAAATCGGTTCCTTTTAGAAGTATTTTTGCCTGGTCAACTATCCTCTCGACAGTACTTGGGTTCACCATGTTGCTGCTCGTGACCCACACCAATCGATCGCTGGGTATCCCAGATGAATGGTTTAGCTTGGGTGACAGCCTTATTTTGACTGTGATGGGCGAAATTTCATTTATGCCCTTGCTAGTTCTGTCTGCTCGGATTTGTCCCTCTGGGGTAGAAGCAACTCTCTTCGCTTTATTGATGTCAATCCTAAATTTAGCGGGTCTGCTTTCCCATGAGTTAGGTGCAATACTGACGCATTGGCTAGGCGTCACTGAAACTAATTTTGAAAATCTTTGGCTGTTAGTCACGTTGACAAACTTGTCTACTCTCTTGCCTTTACCGCTGTTGTTCCTGTTACCCAAGGCTTCGTCTCAAGGACCGAATGAGGAGACGATCTACGAATCGTTACCGGCTGCTGAAACCCCTGAAATATCCTCTAATTTCAAGGTCAAAGAACCGATCGCGGTTCCAATAGGCGCTGTTGAAGCTGAATCGTCGTAGACGCGATCGCTGTTGACAGAGAATTCCTTATCTCACATCCACTCTTTTTGTCCAATTGCCGTTTCATGCCCTATATTGCTGATTCATAGACCTATGCAAACGTTGCCTTCTCCCCACAGTGCTGAAGCTACTTCAAGCCCTTCCTTCCAAATAGATGACTGGCGTAGTGGCTATCGCTCTCAACCAGAAGAATACGCCTATTGGATTGATGACATTGAAGGCGAGATTCCTACTGCTCTGGAAGGAACATTGTTTCGCAATGGTCCGGGACTGTTAGATATTGGTGGTCATCCGATCCGACATCCTTTTGATGGGGACGGCATGATCAGTAGCATTGCGTTCAAGGATGGCAAGGCGTATTACCGCAATCGCTTTGTGCGAACTGAAGGATATGTAGCAGAGCAAGAAGCAGGTAAGCCTCTGTATCGCGGCGTTTTTGGCACCCAAAAGATTGGGGGATTGTGGGCCAATATGTTCGACCTGCGGCTGAAGAATATTGCCAATACTCACATCATCTACTGGGGCCATAAGCTTTTAGCACTATGGGAAGCAGCTGAACCTCATCGTCTGGATCCTGAGACGCTGGAGACCATTGGACTTGACTATCTTGATGGTCTTCTGCAACCCGGAGATGCATTTGCAGCTCATCCTAAAATTGACCCGGGTAATCCCGATCAGGGCCAAGAACCTCGCCTAGTCAATTTTTCGATTAAGACAGGTTTGTCCAGCACCATCACAATCCACGAGTTCGATATCTCTGGAAACTGCGTGAAATCCTACCATCGCAGTGTTCCTGGCTTCGCCTTCATGCACGACTTCGTGGTCACGCCAAACTATGTCGTTTTCTTTCAAAATCCAGTCAGCTTTAATCCGTTTCCCTTTGTTCTAGGCATGAAGGGGGCTGGAGAATGCATTCAACTCAATCCGAAGGCTGCCACAAAGATTATCGTCATTCCTCGGAATGGAGAGACTCCCGTTCAATTTATAGATGCTCCTGCTGGGTTCGTTTTCCACCATGCAAATGCATTTGAGCAAGCCGGCAAGGTATTTGTCGATTCGATTGTGTATCAGGGCTTTCCCACACTGGATGAGGGAACAACGTATCAAGACGTTGACTTTTCTAAAGTACCGGAAGGACAGCTATGGCGCTTCACCCTCGATCTAGACACCGAAGCTGTTGATGATGCAAGCTGCTTAATTTCGCGCTGCTGTGAGTTCCCAACCCTGCATCCTCAGCAGGTAGGACAGCCTTATCGGTATTTGTATATTGGCGCGGCTCACAGACCCAGCGGTAATGCGCCCCTGCAAGCGCTTTTGAAGAAAGATTTTGAAACGGGTGAAGAGCACGTTTGGAGTGAGGCCCCTCGCGGATTTATGGGTGAACCGATATTTGTGCCTCGTCCTGATGGAACAGTAGAGGATGATGGCTGGGTTCTTTGCTTAACTTATAATGCTGCGCGACAGTGCTCTGACTTGATCATTCTGGATGCTAAGAACATTCAAAATGGTCCCATTGCCCGCCTGAAACTTAAGCACCATGTTCCCTACGGTTTGCACGGTAGCTTTACATCCACTTACTTTGGGCCAACAGCCGCTTGATAGGAACGGTCAGAGGCGGTAATCTGTCAAAACTCCCGAAGATACAGCCAAAAGACAGACAGTAGATGACAGAAGGATGAACCATAGCCGTCGCCAAATCCGTTAGGACAATACGGCGAGCCATCAGGCAATGTGCGCTAAGCACCCGAATGCTATTTAATGCACAAGCCTGAATCGCTAAAGCTATCAATCTTTCACAGTGAACTATCTCGTGTTCACAATGTCTCAAGCTGAGTGACTACGGCTCTATTGTGGGTTCTGGGATAAATTCAATGTTCTTTGCAGGGAACCAGCGCGGTGTCTCTAAAACTGATTATCGGCAACAAAAATTACTCCTCTTGGTCCCTAAGAGCATGGCTTTTTCTCAAGCAGAGCAATGTGGATTTTGAAGAAATTCGCTTAGCTTTGTTTACCGAGCAGTGGGAGACAGAAATCAAACGATATACTCCAGCGGGGAAGGTTCCTGTGCTGCTTGATGGTGATATTGCCGTCTGGGACTCCCTCGCCATCATGGAGTATGTTCGGGAGAATTATTCTGACATCGTCGGTTGGCCGGGCGATCGCGTTGCCCAAGCTCATGCTCGATCAATTGCGACTGAAATGCATTCAGGATTTATGGCGATCCGTGAAGAACTGCCGCAAAATCTACGCCTATGTCAGCAGCGATCGCGGGATGATTTTTCAAGCACAACGCGATCCGAAATAGAGCGAGTCGAAACGCTATGGCAAGACTGCTTTCAACGTTATGGTGGACCTTGGCTCTGCGGTGATTTTTCGATCGCAGATGTTATGTATGCTCCGGTTGCTTTACGGTTTGTGACGTATGGCATTGAGTTGATTCCTGAAGCACAGCAGTTTGTCACGTTGGTGCAAGAGCTAGATGCGATTCAGGACTGGACACAGGATGCCGTCGCTGAGGAAGAAACTCTTCCCTTCATTGATGCTCACGCCAATCGATCTTGAGGGTGCATGCACTTGCCCAAAGACTAGGCAAAACGTCTACACGATAGCTTGCCACAGTAGAAAAGCCCCCATGCCAACCACAATGGTGAGTAGTAGATTTTTGCGCCAGAAACCAACTACTAGAGCAGCGATCGCACCCACTAAACGAGGATTAGTCAGCCCAAGAGACAGGGTATCCCCCTCCACGAGAACTGCTGGGACAATGATGGCGGTTAAAACAGCGGGAGGGACATAGTTTAACGCTTGAAGCAAACGTTGTGAGAGTTGAAATTTACCACTCATTGCTAAAACGAGATAGCGAGTGGAGAACGTGACTAATGTCATGCCGCTAATTAAGACGATTTCAGCCCAGTTCATGAGACAACATCTCCTGTCTGTAAGTAATTTTCCAAGATGACGCCAACACTAATGCCAACAATTGCAGCCACCATAATGCCTAGCTGATGAGGTAGCGATCGCGCTATCAGAGCGCATCCGCCTGATACGACGACTGTCGCTAACATTGGACGTGTCGTGAGGTAGGGAATCGTCATCCCAATGAAGGTCGCAACCATCGCAAAATCCAAGCCCCAATTTGCAGCGTTGGGTAGTCTTTGCCCTAAGGTGAGACCCACTAATGTACAAAGCTGCCAATTACTGTACATTGCTAGGGCTGAACCTAATTGGAACCAGTGCTTTTGAGAAGAGCTATCGCTGCAGCGATAGCGTTGGATAGCTACCATAAAGGTCTCGTCGGTGAGCCAGAAGCCTAGAACAATCCTCCATATTTGAGTCAGGGATTTGAGGTAAGGCACCAACCCAATGGCATAGAGTAAATGTCGCAAGTTGACCACAAAAGTTGTCAAAATAATGATGCCGATAGGTGAACCTGTACCTAGCAACCCCAGGGCAATAAACTGTGATGAACCCGCAAATACACAGGCTGACATTGCCAGAGCAGCAGCAAAAGACAGGCCATTGGTTTGCGCAAGGGTACCGAAAATGACCCCAAATGGAATGGCACCGATAATGAGTGGAATCGTTTGCCGTACGCCTGCCCAAAACTCTTGCCAAGGGGAAATCGGCTGGAATCGATCTGTCGCGGTTGTCATTAGGTTGTCAGTTCAATCAATTACTACGCTCCAGGGTATTGGACCCAGTCATCTGTTGTCTTGAACGTTTTTTCGTTTAAAGAGCAACAGGCTTATTGATGCTTCAGCAGATTCTGGGACGTTGTTTTGTAACAAAAACATGGGAAAACCTGACGAGCCCAATCTTGATGAAATAGTGTGAAGTCGCAGTCAATCTTTAGCTTCCTTTAAAGACGACTCCACACGTGATGTTCAGATACTTAATGATCTCAAACCCATCAATCTACGGACACGATTATTAAACAGTCTTGAGTTTTCTGTGTTTTTTTAGTGGGCATAGGGAATTATGACCGTACGCGAAACACCGAATCTAAACGTTTGACATTTCTAAAAGAATGAAGCTCATATCTTAAGACGAATAGTCGCTATTTATCTGAGTCTTACCTCTCCTATATCTCGACCTGTGAGTTGTCAAAATGGATGCATTCGCCAACCTCTTTAGAGACTGTTGTAATGCTGTTGTAATTGCGGATCACCAATCAAAAATTGTTTTTGCGAATAAAGCATCGCACATGCTGTTCGGAGATGAGCTTTCAGTTTTATTTGAAAGAACCTCTTCTGCCTGTTTGTGCAAAGTGAATGCTGATAGTCAATCACCAATATTCTCACCTCCCTTTGAAGAAGTTTTATTGAATAAAAGCTTTTGCGATCGCGAGTTTTTATTGAGAGCATCCTACCTGGAAGAGGATAGATGGTTAACTATAACGGGTCATCCATTTATCCTCCCTGAAACGAACTTCAAGGGAGGTATGCTAATCATTCACGACATCACTCACTATAAAAAGACATCGTTCCAAGAGTCCGAGGCACTATCCTATAGCAACGAAATCGGTTTAGTGAATCATGCAATGTTTGTAGATCGAGTCAAACATGCATTAATTCGAACCCAACGCAATAACATACGTATCGCCATTCTGTCTTTGTCAGTTCAGCACCGTAATACCTCCCATAAACAGTATCCATGTCCGCAAAATGATAAACGCTTGCTAGAGGTTATTGATGGGCTTAAACAGGTTCTAGAACCTGAGCATACTCTTTCTAGAATCAGAGAGAATGAGTTTTTGATCTTAGTTGAAGATGTTATTTCATATTCACAAGTCACGGCGATCGCTCAAGATATTCATACCTCGTTGTTAACACTCTCCGAGACCAGGACAGTCGATTACAGCGGATCAGTTGACATCGGCATCAGTCTTGGAAGTCATTGTTGCTTAGATGCCGAGACTCTTCTAAGGCAGGCAGAGAGCGCTATGCAAGAGTCAAAACAGTCTCCTAGTAAGCAATATTGTGTCTTTGAAGATCCTAATCAAACCGATATCAGCAACACCCTCTATTTAGAAATTGCCCTTGAGAAAGCGATCGCCAATAGAGAGCTTTTTTTAGAGTATCAGCCTATTTTCTCAGTGAGACATAAAACCATTATTGGAGTAGAGTCCTTAGTGAGATGGCAGCATCCTGAAAAAGGACTCTTGCCGCCCTCTAGATTCATTCCGCTGGCCGAAAAGACAGGATTGATTATTCCCTTAGGACTATGGGTACTCGAAGAATCATGTCGTCAACTGAAGCAGTGGCAAATGACAATTCCTGAAGCTCAGCAACTATTTGTCAGTGTTAATATGTCTAGCAAACAGTTTTCTCAAAACAGTATTCTTGAAGAGATTTCAAATGTCTTGCAAATAGTTAATCTTTCTCCTAAAAGCCTAGTCATCGAGATCACTGAAAGCGTTTTAATTGAAAATTCATCTTCCATTGTTGAAATTTTAGAAGCAATCAGAAAGATGGGCATTAAACTTTCAATTGACGATTTTGGAACCGGATATTCTTCATTGAGCTATCTTCATAGGTTTCCGTTCGACACTTTAAAGATTGATCGCTCCTTTTTGGAAAATGCTGATTCTGACTTCGAAAAGCTGGAGATTTTACAGTCTATGGTTCGGCTAGCTTGGAATTTAGGATTAGAAGTAGTAGCCGAAGGCATCGAGACTCAAAAACATTTCGCTCAAATCAAAGCTCTAAGATGCGAATCAGGGCAGGGATACTTATTCTCAAGACCCTTGAAGTCATCTGCTGTGGAAGCCCTGATAAAGCAACAAGTCAACAATTGCTCAAGCTTAAACAAAGCGGATAACTAGGAGAGACGTATTTGGATTTTTTCTAGCCGTTATTGCTGGTGGCAAAGCGGGAATAACAGTAGCAATCTAGGTTTTGACAGCATAAAATGAGATATGCAAAAAGATTTGGATATAGGCTAATTCGTCAAATGAAACTGTTGAGATCTAAAGCAGATTGATGGATCCGGTTTAGCTATTTCAGCAAAGCCCAGTGGACTTGGGACTTAAACAGTATTAAAAGGTGCTAAAGTTTCAAGCTCTTCAGCTATACTCGGCAAGGACTTTCGGTTTCATGTATCAGTAGGCTCAGTGTTGCTAGTCTATTTTTGAATTGCTCCTGTTTAGAGTCAGCTGTTCTGGATTGTGCTATTCGCATTTTCTAACGTCTTCTTTCTAAATTGTGATTAGGGTCTCTCAGTAGTTCATCCTTAAAGTAGGGACGCATCTTCCATTTTGTGAATAATCTATGAGCCTTTGCATCAATCCTGATTGTCCTCAACCTGCTCATCCGAACAATGGCCACAGCGTTACCTGTCACGCTTGTGGTTCAGGGCTGCTGTTGCAGGGGCGATATCGAGTCATGCGCTTGCTCAGCAACAATAGTGGTTTTGGTACGGTCTACGAAGCATATCAGCAGGACATTCCTAAAATCCTTAAAGTTCTGAAGCGCGATCGCAGTGAAAATCCGAAGGTTTTAACCCTGTTTCGCAAAGAAGCGGATGTTTTAAGTCAACTCAATCATGCTGGAGTCCCCTTTGTAGAACAGGATGGTTATTTCACCTATCGTCCCAAAGGCAGTGAGATTCCACTGCACTGTATCGTCATGGAAAAAATAGATGGGCCTAATCTATTGCAGTGGATGCAGCAGCAGGGCAATCACCCTATCGGCGAGCGACAAGCATTTCGATGGCTCTCTCAGCTGACAGAAATCCTGCGGCGCGTACACCAACATAATTATTTTCACCGTGATATCAAGCCCGACAACGTTATGCTGCGTTCTAGTGGTCAATTAGTACTAGTTGATTTTGGGGCAGCACGGGAAATGAGTCAGACCTACTTGGCTCAGATCGGTAGTTTAGGCGTTACGACCATCAGCTCTGCCGGATATACGCCACCCGAGCAAGAACAAGGCCAGGCCGTTCCTCAGTCTGATTTTTATGCCTTGGGGCGAACGATCATTTATCTGTTAACAGGGCGATCGCCTAATGATACGGCGCTCTATGATCCGCTGTTCAATAGCTTCAACTGGAGATCCTATGCGCTTCCCCTGTCTGAGGGTTTTGCTGCTCTGCTTGATAGCTTGATTTCACCTCGGGTTATTGATCGTCCTAAAACAGCCCAGGAAATTCTGGATCGGCTTTACCAATTGTCGCTAGAGCAAGCGTCACCCGAAAACGATGCGGGTGCACTCTTTGCCGAAACAACACCTCCCATAAATAGCGCGAGTTCAGCCAATAGTCTCCAGCGGTCTCGTCAAAAGCAGCCCGATGCAGCGCTGAAATCGAACGCTGCCGTAGCCAGTCCGACCTCCAGCGTGACCTATTGGACTTGGCTAATCGCAGGGGGAGTGGTGGTTGCCGCGATCGCTTTTGTCGGATTAGGCATTTTAGGTCGTCATCGGGCCTTGGTTTCGTCTTCACTGGAAAACTCGACGCCTGAGGTTATTCCGCCGGATGTGCCTGCTGATGAAGACGCGCCTGAGATTCGTGCAGAACTGCTTCGCACCTTTTCCGCTCACGGCAATTCAGTGAATGCTCTAAAGCTCCTGTCAGACAGACGACGGTTTTTGAGTGCCAGTGCAGATAGTACGATTCGGCTTTGGGATCTGAGTACGGGTACCGAGTTGCAGACCTTTGTAGGGCACAGAACATTTGTCAATGCGATCGCCGTTAGTCCTGATGAACAGACCCTTTATAGCGGTAGTGCCAATGGTTCTATGGTTGCCTGGAGTATGGAAACAGGCGATAAAATTGCCGAGTTTCCTGGTCATTCAGGCCCTATCAATGCGCTCGTTCGGAATCCAGATGGCCAGATGCTAGTGAGTGGTGGCTCCGACGGCACTATCAAAGTCTGGGATATCGATAGCCAAGCAATCATGCGAACGCTAGAGGGTCACAGTGGTGCCGTGAATACCCTTGCAGTCACTAGCGATGGACAATACATCATTAGTGGCGGGACAGATCGAACGATTCGTCAGTGGAATTTACAGACTGGAGAACAGACGAAGCTATTGGAAGGTCACGCTAGTTTCGTCAATGAAATCGCCGTTAGTCCCGATGGTCGATTCTTGTTTAGCGCCAGTGCAGACAATACCCTAAAGCGGTGGGATCTTGAAAGGGGCGAAATTTTGGAAACTTTACTTGGGCATGACAGTTACGTCAACGTTCTGACCATAAGCCGAGACGGACAGATCGTCACCAGCGGCAGCGCTGACGAAACGGTCAGAGCCTGGAAAGTTGCTTCTGGAGAGTTACTAGCGGTCTACACCGGGTTTGATATGCCTGTCGATCACATCATTCTGCCGTCCGATAGGCAACTATTGACGGCTAGTCGTGAAAATCCGGCTATCAAAACTTGGTCAGTGAATTCCAATTAACGTGTGGTTACAGAATTCCGCTGAATTGGCTTAAAAATGAAGTGACTCATTTAAAGAGGTAGGTTGGTATTGAACGGAGTTTAGACCTTGCCTTCTCCATGCCTAGACCCAGACCGCATATCGTTTCGCAGGGTTTTCTTAGGCCTCAAACCAACCTACATTTTTAGCGATACTACATCACTACTTTTCGATTTGATGAGTAGCTCATGAATCCACAACTTTGACTTTGTGTGCCAGTCCCAAGCTTTGTAACAAACGAATATGAATCCAGGTGATATCAAACTCCCACCATTTCAGACCATGCCGGGCTGAATGTTGATAAGCGTGGTGGTTGTTGTGCCAGCCTTCTCCATAGGTGACTAAAGCGACCCACCAGCAGTTGGTCGACGTATCGTCCGTTTTGAAGGTGCGATAGCCAAACTTATGAGTGGCGCTGTTGACAAACCAGGTGCAGTGATAGACCACGACTAGGCGCACAAAAATACCCCAAATCACAAATGCCCAGCCGCCCGTCAGGTATAGGACAACTGCCAGGGGTAGCTGCAAGGCTAAAAAGTATTTTTCAAAAAAGTTATACACAGGGTCGTCGGCAATGTCGCGGGTGAACTTGTCAATCTCAGCTTGGGCAGGCACCTCTCTAAGCAACCAACCCATATGGCTCCACCAAAATCCTTTGCCTGCATCGTGATGATCGCTGGGCTGGTCAGAATAGCGATGATGATGACGATGAAGACCAATCCAGACAATTGGGCCATGCTGACAAGCTAAAGCACCACAGGTCACGAAGAAATACTCTAGCCACTTGGGGACTTGAAAACTTCTGTGGGCAATGAGACGGTGCCACCCGAGAGTAATACCTAAACAACCTGTTATCCAGTGTAGAACTAGGGCAACGCCGACAGCCCCCCAAGTTGTGTTACCGGGAATAAATGCGAGCAGTGCCAGCCCATGGATAACCACCATAAAAATGGCAGTCGGCCAGTTAAAGCTTGGCTTTTCAAAACTACGTGCAACTGTCATTCGAATTTCTCAAGTTTTGGACAGGAAAAAACTAGACCCATAGGAGAATGAACTCTACGAATGTAGAAAGCAAGTCTCCTATGAAATCCCCAGACAATTTTCAACTATCTGAGGTTGCTCTCTCTCAGATCTTTTGGGAGATTGACATCCAAGTCAAGACAAATCTAAGTAGAGTACTTGCAGCTATGCGGGAGCACAAAGTCGGAAGTCATCATTTCGCTAGTGTGTCCGGCTATGGGCATGACGACTCAGGAAGAGACGTGTTGGATCACGTCTTTGCCGATGTCATGCAGGCAGAGGCGGCAGCAGTCCGGGTACAGTTTGTCTCGGGCACTCACGCGATCGCATGTGCGCTGTATGGCGTTTTGCGTCCTCAAGACGAACTGTTAGCCGTAGCAGGCTCACCCTACGACACATTAGAAGAAGTGATTGGACTTCGGGGTGATCGACAAGGATCTTTGAAGGACTTTGGAATTTCCTACAGAGAGCTTCCCCTCACTATAAACGGAAGCGTGGACTGGGAGAGCCTGAAAAGCGCTATTCATAGTCACACTCGCATGGTTTTAATCCAGCGATCGTGCGGTTACAGTTGGCGACGCAGCCTCACGATCGCCGATATCGAACGCATCGTCCGCATTGTCAAACAGCAGAATCCTGACACGATTTGCTTCGTTGATAACTGCTACGGCGAATTTGTAGAGGAGCGAGAACCCACAGCCGTGGGCGCTGACCTGATGGCAGGGTCCTTGATTAAGAATCCGGGGGGCACAATTGCGACGACAGGAGGTTATCTCGCCGGGCGAGCAGAATGGGTCGAACAGGCGCTGTGTCGTTTAACAGCACCGGGAATCGGCGGCAGTGGCGGTTCTAGCCTCAATCAAAACCGACTTTTCTTTCAAGGGTTATTCCTAGCACCACAAATGGTAGGGGAGGCAATGAAGGGTAATGCTTTGCTGGCCCACACGTTGAGCCAGCTTGGCTATCCTGTCAATCCTCCTGCCGGCGATCGCCAACGCGATGTCATCCAAGCCATCAAACTAGGCTCTTCAGAAAAGCTAATTGCCTTCTGTAAAGCGGTTCAACAAAACTCCCCCATTGATTCCTATGTAGAACCGATTCCTGCCGGAATGCCAGGGTACGAAAGTGAATTAGTGATGGCGGGCGGCACTTTTATTGACGGCAGCACCTCGGAACTATCTGCCGATGGCCCCTTACGCGAACCTTATATCGTTTATTGTCAGGGAGGTACTCATTGGACTCATGTGGCGATCGCATTAGACGCTGCCGTCGAAGCAATCAATCTGATTCACGAGAACGTCTAATGGCTAGAGCTGCTAAGAAATGAGTGAATTTCAAGTCCTCAGTTTTGAGTTTTGGAGGACTAATCTATCAGTGCATCCAAAGTTCAAAAAAGCTCAAAGTGGATACCTGAATAAATTCCCGCTCTAACCGCTTCTGTCAAAAGCTATGGCCGTTGCCAGTTCCGTTGGGACAAAACGGTGAGCCATCTGCTCGGCACTCGGCACTTAGCACTCGGGTGCTCTGGAGTGCACAAACCTAGATAACTAAAGCTACCTCAATTGAGATTTGTAGAAAATTAATAGTTTTCTACCTTCTGTTACTTAAACAAGTCTGATAATGTAGCAGTGTAAACATTTAAGAAGTTAGCTGCTTTCCATAGAGTGACCCGAGGGTGACTTTTATCTAAAGCGTGATTCTGCTCCAGGGATGGTTGCAATGTCTTTCGGTATTGGTTCTAAAAACGACATAGTTGAGAGCCCAAACCAACACGATGGATGGGTGGCACTTTGGCATCGCTTAACATTGCGCTTAGTTTTGGTGCTAGGCGTTGTCGTTTTTCTAACCGCAGTCGGGATTGACTCTCTTCACCAAGCGGCGGCAGCAGATATGCCCAAAGTCAGTATCGAGGGGAACCCAGTACCCTCTGCAAAGACGGTCAATCCTTCTTCAGCAGCCAATATCAAGCAGACATCGCGTGCAAGCTATCTCACATTTGACGCTGAAACGGCACATAAGCTAGGTCACAGTGACCTAACCAGCGCAAGCTTGACCCGCAGTCGCTTGACGAGTTCTCATCTTTTCACACCTTATGGCCGTCGCCAACTCCGTTACGACAAGACGGCGAGCCATCAGGCGATGCGCTAAACACCTGGATACTGTTTAGGTGCACCAGCCTAGATGGCTAAAACTATCAATGGCTAGAGCTATAGCAGCATGCATTTGAATCAAGCACACCTCATTCTCTGTTCCCCATTCCCTACTCGCCCCGTTCCCTACTCGCTTAAGATACTGCAATGAACTTAATCGAGCTGTGCAGGGCAATATGTCTTCCCCAAGGCCGAATTCGCCTACAAAAAATCCCTAGAGGTAAACGCTAGGGATTGCGAAGTGTGCTGTCTGTTTAATTAGGAGAAGATGTTTGAGAGAAGAGGAAACGAAGCCTTAACGCTCAAACGATTCAATTCGCAAGGGTTAAGCTTCGCAGTTCTTGTGATGACATTCAAAGATTGCCCATAAACGGTTAATCACTAACAGGACAGGGTTTGAAGGTTTAATGAAGTGCCCTACCAAGGCAGACGACTCCCATCCCACGAGAAGAATGAGCCATTATCCCTCTCCGTTAGCCGATCAATAATATCCAGCAGTTGAGTCACCGTACGCTCAACAGGAAACAGCTTTTCAGGTGGAACATTGCGCTGAAACGGCTTAGATAAGCGGGTATTAGTCGTCCCTGGATGAAGCGCAACAACAGTAGTCTGTGGATTTTTTCGACTATATTCGATCGCAATGTTTTTCAAAAACATGTTCAAAGCGGCTTTAGACGCTCGATAGCCATACCATCCCCCTAAACGATTGTCCTCAATGCTGCCGATCTTGGCAGAGATTGTGGCAAATACACTGCGATCGCTTTTCTTCAATAGCGGCTGTAGCTGTTTTGCCAGTAAAACCGTTGGAATACTGTTGATCTGAAAATAGTTCAGCAGTCGTTCGGCTTCAATTTGGCGCAAACTTTTTTCGGGCTGAAGCTCGCCGTGATGCAACACCCCCACACAGTTAACCATGAGGTGTAAGGACTCCCGCTGAGCGGCGATGTCAGCAGCCACTTGCGCAATGTCTGCTTCCCGAGTTGCCTCAGCCTGCAAGCATCTGAGTTTAGCATTGTCCTCAAAGGCGAACAGGTCTGTCGCCGACTTTGAATTGCGATAGGTTGCAAAAACCTGCTCAATACGATCATCCTTCAGCAGTTGTTTGACAAACTCCAGTCCAATGCCCTGACTGGCCCCAACAACTAGCGCAGTTCCTTTCTGCAACTGGTCTCCAAACATCATGTAGCTTGCTCAACAGCTTATCGTCAGCAGCTCTTCCCAAAGCTTCTTACTCAGATACTAAAGCTATTGAGACACAAAACCTCACTGTCTACCCATCTGCCGCTCTCAAGATGGTCTCTAGTAATCCGGGAAAGCGATCGCTCAAATCCTCCCTGCGCAAAGAATTCATATGTTGAGTCCCTTGTTTACGACAGTGAATCACTCCACATTCCCTCAAAATTTTGAAGTGGTGGGAGAGAGTGGATCTCGCGATCGAAACATCGATTGCAGCGCAAGGCAACTCCGACTCAGCTGCCAATCGTTTCACAATTTCTAGCCGAACCGGATCACCCAATGCGTATAACACGCTCTCCAAAGAGATATCCGCTTTGTTTGGATGATGAATTAATTTCATAGTTGCATTATCGCATATGGCGAGCTATATTTTGTTTATTCGATTTTTTCGAACAATTGAATAAACACTCTACTAAATTGAGCGGAGGTATCCATCATGTCCGCTGTTGCAGAAATTACTCAAACGACTTTCAAAACTGAAGTACTGGAGAGTCCTCTCCCGGTACTGGTTGATTTCTGGGCACCGTGGTGTGGTCCTTGTCGTTTGGTCTCTGGCGTAGTCGATGAGGTCGCCAAGGATTACGAGGGCCGCGTCAGAGTTGTCAAAGTTAACACTGACGAACAACCGGGTATTGCTTCTCGGTACGGCATTCGTAGCATCCCTACGCTGATCGTTTTCAAAGCCGGACAAGCGGTTGACCAAGTCGTTGGGGCTGTTCCTAAAGCGACGTTATCTCAAACGCTGAATCAGCATTTGGGATAGAGCTCAATCGCAATCTTGCACCTTCCCACTGAGATAAACGGTTGCCTGGAGGGACACAGCTTGTTAGGGCGCACACCATGCGCCCTAACATCCAATTTCCTGTCTCTTCGAAGTCCCAGCCAATCAAGAATTGCTATCGCTAAAGTCCACAATGGAGCTTGCACCCTATGACTGAAACCAAAGATCTATTTGCGCCGATTCAATTGGGACGCTACGAACTCCCCAATCGCATTGTGATGGCTCCTCTCACGCGCAATCGAGCTGGAGAGGGCAATGTGCCATTGGATATGCACGTTACTCATTACACTCAACGGGCTTCTGCTGGGTTGATCATTACTGAAGCGACCCAAGTGTCGCCTCATGGGGTTGGTTATCCTGCAACGCCGGGTATTCATTCTGCCGATCAGACAGCGGCCTGGCGTCGTGTGACTGACAGTGTGCACGAGCAGGGCGGACATATCTTTCTACAGCTTTGGCATGTCGGTCGTGTTTCCCATCCTTCGTTTCATGGCGGCGCTTTGCCGATCGCCCCCAGCGCGATCGCTCCTGCAGGCGAAGCGATGACCTATGAAGGAATGCAGCCTTTCGTCACGCCTCGGGCTATCGAACTTGACGAGATTCCTGGCCTAATCGAACAGTATCGTCACGGCGCTGAAAATGCGCTTGCCGCTGGATTTGATGGCGTTGAGGTCCACGGCGCTAATGGCTATCTGCTAGATCAGTTCCTACGGGATGGAACCAACCACCGTACCGATGCCTATGGCGGACCTGTAGAAAATCGAGCTCGTCTCTTACTAGAAGTAACGCAGGCCGTGGTTGATATCTGGGGTGCTGATCGAGTTGGGGTCCGTCTTTCCCCCAGCAGCACATTCAACGATATGAGTGACTCCGACCCTAGAGCAACTTTTGGATACGTCATCGAAGCGCTGAACGATTTTGATCTGACCTATCTACATTTACTGGAACCCAGCGAGGCTGACCTCCGCCATGGTGGGACTCCCATTCCGACTAAGGAGTTTCGCCCGCTTTACAACGGTAAATTGATGGTGAACTGGGACTATGATCAGGCCAAGGGCAATGCTGCGATCGCTGCTGGTGAGGCCGATTTGGTTTCTTACGGCAAACTCTTTATTGCCAATCCAGATCTACCCAAGCGCTTCAAGTTGAACGCGCCTCTCAACGAACCAAACGCTGAAACCTTTTATGGTGGTGGCGAAGAAGGCTATACCGACTATCCCTTTCTTCAGGAAACCGAAATTGCAGCTTAGAGATGATGTGACTGTAAAACTGGGCAACTTGTAGGATGAGCACTGCCACCTTGGGGCAAATCTTCAGTTGACTGTGATCGCTAGCGTAAAGCTTGCTCTAAAATCCCAAATCTTATGAGGTTCAAGAACCTCACATCGATCCGGGATTGCATGATAAAGCCACCACGACGATATGCGATGACGGTAAAGTGCAGAAGTTTGTGCTGAGGGAAGATCTTTGATGACAACAGAATTTCGGTAATCCAACGAGATTCTAAAGCCCAGTTTTACATCATGACCCATACCGCCAAAAAATTCGTTGTCTGCAAAGGAACTTCTGGAATGGGAAATCGCATTCTGGCAGCCTGCACGGCAATTCTATATGGTGAGATAGCAAATCGAGAAGTCGTTATTGATTGGCGCGATCGCAGCTATTCTGAAGCGGGAGAAAATGCTTTCTCTAAATTCTTTAATTGCCCAACAGCGGCCTCTGTTGATGAACTGCCTGATAACCCTTCTATCTATCCTGAACTTTGGCAAGGCAATTTAGATGTTACGCTAGGCAATCTCCAGTCCCAACTCAAACTCAAGGGATTTGCAGATATGTCCTTTGATCCGTCCAAAGTGGATTATGCAGCAGATATCCTCGTCTTCTGTGCCTATACCCATAAAATCAATAGTCTACGGCCTTTATTTCAAAATGATTTTTCTGTACTCAAGCAGAAAACAAATCGGGAAATCCTCAGATCAATTCTTGAGACAAAGCTACATTTAGTTGATGCTATTAATCAATCTATTCAAAATTTTAAGGACAGCCATTTCTCTAATCAAGTCATTGGTGTTCATGTCCGATATACCGATATTAAAATACCTTTAGAAAAAATCTTAGCTAAGGTTCAGAAGGTTGTTGATAAGCATTCAGATCCTGTTATTTTTCTGGCTACCGATTCTCAGAAAGTGATGGGTGACTTTCAAGGTCGTTTTCCTAAAGTTGTGACTGCTCACAAATGGTTTCCGCCTGACGGAGAGCGAATGCATCAAAATTGGGATCGCTGTCCTGACCGTTACCAAAATGGCGTAGAAGCACTCACCGACCTGTTTCTACTTTCTGAATGCAGCAGCCTGATCTTTTCGTCCCAATCCTCGTTTGGATATGTCGCTTCTTTGCTCAGTAAAGCAAACCCGAAAGAGATATTTGATGTGGAAATTGAAGACTCTGTATGGAGACGCCTACAGCGTAAATCCAAAACAGTCTTGCAGTCTCTGAAACACTGATTTGGAGAATCGATCCCGACTCAGTTAGCAGATGGGCCAAAAATGAGCTTGAGCATTCGCAGGACAATGACGAACATAATCATTCATTGCGAAAATCTTCGAGATCGCGCCCTGGCAGGTTTTCCATGACTGATAGGACCGCGCGCTGTGCAGCCAGAATATCACGCTCTTCTCCACCCAAATACAAGCGCCCAAAACTCCCGATAGCGTTGATTTGCAAGATGTTGATCAAGGCTGCTTTTTCGGCTTCATTGGCGGCTAGGGAGGCATATGCCGCCGGCTCAACTTCAAATACATAAAGGGTTTGTCCGGCGACAATCATATTCCCACGACGATTCCGGTTGATAAGCTGGACATGATGGGCATCTAAATTGCGAATGACTTGGCTCGAAATCACCCGAGGACGCAGACATTCCCGACGATTAACGCCAATCGCATCCAACATGGCTTGTCCTGCAGCACGAACTTCTGCCTGACTACCAGAATGAATCTCTAAATTGCCGTACAAACGCTCAACCATCAATACGGCAGGTCGTACGACTGCGGCCTTGAGAGCAATATCCATGAGGCGATTGATTTCAATGCCTGGAGAGATCTCTAACCATAATGATGTATCGCCAGGCAGCGGCAAGAAACCAATAGAAACCGTGCCCATGTAAGCGGCGTGTTGCGGTTGCAAGCTGTCGATATATACGTAGCTACGCAGATCTACGCCCAAAATACTCTGTGCTCCTATACTCCCAGGCCAGTATACCGGGATGAGGGTGATGACAGGCGCTGCACAACTGAGTACGGCGGTCCTCCTGTTCCCTATTTATTCTATCCCTGTAGAAACATCCTGCAGCAAGATCCAGGGATCCTTGACGATCGCGATTGCGCCCCCAGGAAATGGATCTGACTGACTGCGGTTAGCCGCGTTAAGTAAGACGACTACTTTTTCAATATGCTCAAACTGTGGGCTAGTTGATAGGTGCTGCCGTAGAAACTGCCGAATCACGCGCCGTTGCAGGGCCACTGGAGCCGTTCGTAGCGATCGCCGCTGAATAGCATTATTGTCAATACAGCTTTGGGCTAGTCGAGCGGCCTCTGCTTCAAGATAATTGACATCGGCAGCGAGGAGTTCAGCCGTGTGAGCCAGTGTTGTATCCAATTTGGGATTGAAGTGATTGCGCAAAAGCGGCAGGACATCTAGGCGCAAGCGATTGCGGGCATAGCTGCGATCGTTGTTGGTCGTATCTTGCCAAACGGGAATATTAAAGACTTGGCAGAACTGAGCGGTTTCGGCGCGCGTGATGTCTAACAAAGGACGGACTAGAGAAATGTCAGGGGCTGTGTCGCTCAGCGATCGCCGCCAAGCAAGGGCTTGCAGTCCATCCGCACCGCTTCCTCGCACTAGGTTATAGAGAAGAGTTTCGGCGCGATCGCTCGCCGTATGTCCAGTGACGATATGGGTGTAGCCCGTTTGGTTGGCAATCTTTTCAAACACCTGATATCGCCATTGCCTGGCTGCTGCTTCACTCTTGGGGGGCTGTTCCGCTGTTTCAAGCGTGTAGGGAATATGCCAACGCTGTAAGACTTGAGCAACGAAATCTGCATTGTCATTAGCGTCCGTCCGCCAACGGTGATTGCAGTGAACCGCCTGCAGCTGCCACCCCCACTTGGATTGCAGATCAATGAGAAGACGCAGCAAACATTGGGAATCTTGTCCCCCAGAAACGGCTACTAAGATTCGGCATCCCTTCGGCAGTAGCAGTTGGTGCTTGCCAAAGGCTGAGGGTGAGGTGCGCGATCGCAAGGTTCGATGAACACGAGCATGCCAACCACTCCAAACAGCCATCGGTTTTGCCTTTAGTGTCTTCCTCAAAACCCATACAGGTAGCGCCCATCAACCAGGTGATAAAAGCACCTCGGACGCTAGAGCTACAGCCCAATGCCATCATTCCAACTAAGTTCGATTACCCTCTGTGGCCAATCAGAACGATACCGTGAGTCAGCTCAAACTTAACAGAAGAACGGGTGAATTCTGATGGTCAGCTCAGACATCCTGGTCTAAGATGGCATGACTAGATTGACGCATCCGACGCTGACTTCGGCCATGAGCTTGGATTCCACCTCCCTTAACTCGAACACTGCACCCTCTGAGACGGCCACGGAGCTGCCCAATTCAGAAACCGATCCGACCCTTCAGGTCCGCTTCAAAAGTCAAGGCGGCAAACTGCTGCTGATGTTGCCCCCTGAACCGGCCAATGGCCCTGCTGCAATACCTTGGGGAGAGGTTTGGGAACAGTTGAAACATCGGCTGTCTGCCGGAGAACGATTCTGGCAGCCGCAAACCGTTGTTTATCTTTTGACCCGCGATCGCCTAGTCGATGCTCGTCAACTGCAGGAAATTGCTGATGCTCTAGCTTTAGCTGATTTGCAGCTTAAGCGCGTCTACACCCGACGCCGCCAAACGGCAGTTGCCGCCGCTACAGCCGGCTATTCAGTCGAGCAGCATACGCCAGTAGCCCATCTTAATCAGCCCTCGCCCCGATCAGGCACTCCCCTGGACGAGCCTCTTTATTTGCAAAGCACAATTCGCTCTGGCGTAGAAATTCGTCATGCTGGGACTGTCGTCATCCTAGGCGATGTTAATCCGGGCGGACAAATCGTTGCCGAAGGCGATATTGTCATTTGGGGCCGACTTAAGGGGTTGGCACACGCCGGATCAAAAGGAAATGTCGACTGTCGGATTATGGCACTGCATATGCAGCCAACCCAGCTACGCATCGCTGATAAGGTGGCCCGTCCGCCTGAAACGCCCCCTGCTGAGTACCTACCCGAGGTCGCTTACATCGGTGGCAGCGGCATTCGCATTGCACCGGCTCAGGACTTTGCGCGTTGGTTAGCTAAGCATTAAAGCATGATTTTCCAAGGTCAACAGGTCCAGACCGTTCCTATGGATTCCTATTAAACCGAATTAAGTCAGCGTTAAGGTGTGTATTTTTGCACACAATTCACAGGTACCGCTGACCTAAGATAGAGGTGCCTCTTCGATCCTTTAGGCTCGATTACGTTCGGAGGTCATCTTTTATGTTGGTTGTCATGATGAATGACCAGCTGCTGTCTCACACAGTAGTTTGCAAGAATTGCTTGATGGCGGATCAGCAAGGCGAACCTCGTTTTCGAGGAGGGCGTCTCACCTGTGGGCGTTCGTTGACGAAGCTGCAAGAAGGGCAACCCCAGCAATACGAATGTCAGATGGGATTTACGATCGCAGACATCAATTGAATGGCGAACCGTCATCTAGGCTGTCGTGGTGCAGTTGCCAACACTGTGCTGAGATGGTTTTTGGTTTAGCTTTATTGCCTTGAAAAGGTCTGCAATCCCATGGCAATAGTAGGCCGGGCGACACAAAACACAAGAAAGTCGTAAAGTCTTGACACCCTCATGCTTTTTCTCAGTTAGCATGGAAATAATCGATAACTGTTTTTAAGACGAGGCGTTCTCAATGACTTGGCGTGGCACCACAACGGCACAGGATAGATTCTTTGCCTGTTTGCCCTATCTTCTTCCCCTTGTGGAAGTTTCCATCTTGGGAATGTTTTTTGCTCAAAGAGCAGGAATTGGTGTGTTTGCTCAGTTTCCGCCGTTGAGAATAATTCCTGAGTTTTTGGCTCCTGTTATCAATCTCTACGCTGGCTTTCCCTTTGCAGGACTCATCGTTTTCATTCTTCTCTTAACCCTGGTTGTCCAAAACACCAATATCAGCCACTTCATTCGTTTCAACACGATGCAAGCCATTCTGTTGGACATCGTGTTGATCTTGGGTCAAATCATCCTCGATATGGTTTTGGTGCCAGCTTTGGGTACAGGGCTATTTGTCGACACCATTTTGAACGTGGTCTTACTGGGTATTCTGACTGCTGTTGGCTATGCCCTGGTGCAAACAATTCGCGGTCAGTATGCGGAAATTCCAGCTATTTCTGAAGCGGTTTATATGCGAGTCCGATAGGGACAGTTGGTTGCTAAGGAATGAATTTTAAGTTCTCAGTTTTGAGTTTTGAATGATTGAGTCATCGGCAAATCCAAAGCTCAAAGTTGATACTTAAATAAGTTCCTGTTGCTAAAGCCAGCTTTAGTTACAGCCGAAAAGCCTTAGGCATAAGCATGTGGTTAAAGGGCAGTCGATACACCAAAGTCCTTTTTCTAGATTGTCAGTGGTCTTTTGAAGGGGGTTGTCACCCTTCTGACTCCATTGCTTCTGTAGACAGGAGTTGAGTTGGAACAGGCCGGGGCTGTACGTCATTTTCGAGAGAGCCAATCCCTTCGATCTCAATCCGTACGCGATCGCCAATTGCTAGAGGGCCAACCCCCTCTGGGGTTCCCGTCAGCACGACATCCCCCGGCAAGAGCGTCATCACCTGGCTGATGTAAGCGACTAAGACTTCTGGCTGGAACACCATATCGCTGATTTCCCCAACCTGAACCGGATCAGGCTTTTCATTCAGATAGGTCTGAATGCGAGCTTCTGGATTAAGTTCGCGGACGATCCAAGGTCCCAATGGACAGAACGAATCGAAGCCTTTAGCCCGAATCCATTGGCGATCGCGGGCCTGCAAATCACGAGCAGTGACATCATTGGCAATGGTGTAACCCCAAATTTTGTCCCGCGCCATATCAGCATCACAGTCAAGGCAATGTTCTCCAATGATTAATGCCAATTCTCCTTCATAGTCGACACGCTGTGATTGAGGTGGATACAAGATAGAAGCTGCTGTTGAAACGACGGCTGTAGACGGTTTCATAAAAAGTAACGGTTCTTGAGGAACATCGCCGCCCATCTCAGCCGCATGCTTAGCGTAGTTTTTGCCTACCGCAATAATTTTGGAGGGAGCACAGGGAGCCAGTAGCTGGTAAGTATCAGCTTCAAGAACAGCGTCTGTTAGTTCGCCTTGTAGCCAAGGAGGTGCATCTAATACCTGTACGCTACGGTCAGACTGGAGCAGACCATAGTGCAGTTGCCCTGACTGCGATTGAACTCGAACGTAGCGCTGCGCCATAGATTCCTTGAAATACTGATATGATTGTAGATCCTTGCCTTTTGGTCAGCCGCCTAAAGTAATAGCGTCTGACGCCAGTTATACCGGGAAAGGCCATTTGTCCACAAGGAGAATCTTCATGAAAAATTTGATGTACGAAACGATGTACATTCTTCGACCTGATATTACCGAAGAGGTTGTAGATGCTGAGATTGCGAAATATCAGGAGATTTTGCAAGAACAAGGCTCAACGATTTTGGAAACTCAGCACCGGGGTAAGCGTCGTCTAGCTTACGAAATTCAAAATCACCGGGAAGGCATCTATATTCAAATGAATTATCAGGGGCCGGGCCACGTTGTCGCCGCTATGGAGCGAGCAATGCGCTTGAGCGAAAGTGTGCTCCGCTACTTAACAGTCAAGCAAGCTTTAACAGAAGATTTTTCTGAGGCTAGTGGCGACATGCCTGCTCCTGAACCGGTTGAGGGCAGCTCTGCCCCCCCTCCAGGAGCGGCTTAACGTTAGCGCTTCTGAATCTGTTTCCACGGTGTCGAATTGGCCATGTCGATTCGACACCGTAACGGTTAATCCATGAGCTGTGAGTAGCTTGAATTCAGACCCTAGTTTCCTTGCTCTAGGTTTCTAGCCCTCAAGTTCTTGAGAAAATGAGAGTTAAAGCGATCCTGTTTAGATTTTGAATAGAGTTTTCCTTGGACAACCCTCTCACCCCCAGAAATCATCTGGGATGGCTATATTTTGTAAAATCAGTGGCATTTATTGAATGAAGTGCTAAAGTATCAGCAAATCAATTTGAAACGCTTGCCTTATGGTCTTTTGGGCACCTTCAAGATCTTTTTTCTAAAGTTGAGAGAGTAGTGAGGGCCTTGGTCATAGCATTTTTCGGATTGGCAACAGAATCGGTGCACGAGTTACGGGTAGTACGTTGATCAAGACTTTTGGGATTTGGAATTAACGGGGTAATGCAAGTGATAAATTCCTCCTACTCCACCAATCAAGCTGAGGTTGCTCGCCTCCAAGAAGAGCTACAAATGCGAGATGAGTTGGTTCAGCAGCTCTCGCGTGAGCTTTTTCGCCTTGTGAAAGGAAACGCGGGTGTGGTGCCTGCTACTAATGAATCCTCTGAACAGTATCAGGCTGAGGTTCGAGCACTGCGAGAGCAGCTACAAGGGGTAGAGCAGCAGGTGACGTTCTATCAAGGCCAACTGGAAGAGCGCAATGGGGAAGTGGTGCAGTTGCGGCAAACTGTGCAAGAACTGACGGATCGCACTCGTATGCTGGAGCAAGTTGTCCAAGAACTGCCCAAAGTTTATCGACAGAAATTTGAAGATCGTATGGGCAGCGTACGCGATAGGGTCAAGACGTTGCAAAATGAAAACCGACGCTTGCAGGCTGAATTGCAAAGCGTGAGCTATCGTCTTGCTGTACGAGCGCGGCGATCGCAGCAGCTTGACCTACCCAGTTTTGCTGGAGATACGGTTAGCCTTCCTGGATTGACGAACTAATTCCTGCCAGCAATCTTGACTATGGTTTTCAAGCCCGGATAGGTAGGTACCTATCCGGGCTTGTGGTGTATGAGCCTCTGATGAGCGATGAGGCAATTAATATCTCATGGAATAGGCTCAACTTGGCCCATATAAGCCAAAGCGTTGTAAATTAAAACGGCAACTTCTGCCCGAGTCGCAGGCTCTCTAGGACGCAAAGCGGTATCGTTTGCTGTTGATGATGGCCTAATAATGTCAACCGCTACCGTAGAAGCTACTTGTTCCCTCGCCCAAGCAGGAATAGCAGCTTGATCTGAATAGGATTGCAAAAGAGCGCTAGGAGTCGTTGCTTGCGGTAAAGAAAGCCCGGTCGCCAAGGCAGTAAGGACTTCCAATCGAGGAACTGTTTTCTTAGGCTGAAAAGTATTCTCAGGATATCCTGTCATGAAGCCAGTGGTAACAGCTTCATCAATGGTATCGGCAGCCCAATACCCTTCTGGAACGTCTTTAAACGTTTTGCTGATTGTTTGAGATTCAATATCAAAAGCGTTGGCTATCTGAGCGGCGAATTCGGCTCGGGTCATAGGGCGCTTAGGAGCATAGGTGCCATTAGGGAGACCGTTAAGTACGCCACGTGCTGTCAGCGCATCAATGTAGGGTTTAGCCCAATATCCTTCAGGAACGTCCGCAAATGTCAGCGGTGCCCGAATAACAGGTAAAGCCATGTTGTTTTCACTGTCGGGGATTCTAGGAGTGGGAACCGTTAGTGAACCATTCGAGGAAGGGGGCTGCGACTGGGTAGGCGCGTTAGCAGGAGCCTTCCCAGCTGACGTTACTGAAGGAACGGCGGCAGACTGAGTTGCGTTCTCGTTAGACGGCATATTGGCGTCAGCCACCCCTGGTGGATCAGGCATATCATTCCTACTAATAGTGTTAGGCTGGTCTAACCCAGGCTGTGAGGGAGAGGTCTCCGTAGTAGCAGAATTAGTGGCCGAAGTCAGCGCGCTATTCAATGTTTCACCTCCCCATAAAAAATCTCCTCCCGCTAGGATCCAACCGACAGCACCACCAATGACTCCTAGGGCAACCAGAACGGCAACCCAGTCGTCGTCTTTTTGAGGTGATCCCGATGGTCGCCGATTGGGGTTGGGAGTAAACACTTCAAGCTCCTCGCTTAGGATTGTAGAGCGTCATATTGACGATATTTTTACAGAAATTTTTCACTGTGGACTGGTCAAGACTCTCACGATCAGTTAAAAAAGTTTAATGTTCCCTTTTCGTAGATGTAAAACCCGTATTGTGCTGAAACTCCTATGAAGAGACTTTCTCTAATCGGCTCGGTCACGGTCTTGAGTGCGTTTGTATTGAGTTTGACGGCAGTTCACTATCCATCAGCTCCTGGCCGCACGGCCTCCGAACCACGAGTTACCTCTCGTGACGAACACGCACAAACGCCTGTTCGCAAGACCTTCAAGTTTCTCAAAATCGCTGCCCAACCTTTGGCGCACTTTTCAACAATGAAGCAGGCGATCGCTGCCAGCAATGTCGAGGCGTTTGAACCGGAAGATGTGTTTGCAGAATCTACTGTCAGACTGACCGGCGTTGGCCCCGTTCAGATTGGCATGACGGTTCAAGAAGCTGCGGACGCGATGAATCTACCTGTAGTCCCTTTGGCCAGAAACGTTACGGGTGAGTGTTCCTACTATCAGCCTAAAACGCCTTCCCAGTCCTTGGGCTTTATGGTTGTAGACGACCGGATCATCCGAGTTGATGTTTGGTCGGGTAGTTCTTTGGCAACTGTCAGCGGCGTCATCATTGGAGATACCGAGGAAACACTCTTCGAACACTATTCTGATCAGCTTGAGGTTACACCTAATTCCTATACCCAGGGTAAGTTTTTAACGTTTGTTCCCAACGATCCAGAATTGTCTCTGTATCGTTTGGTATTTGAAACAGACGCTGAAGGTAAGGTCGTACAATATCGTACCGGTCAGTTTCCAGCAGTCACTTGGCCTGATGGATGTGTCTAAGCGCTAGATTGTGCAAGATGCGCTGAGGTCTTTCATGCCAAATCGCCTTGCTGATCTAAACGCCAATTTTTTCCATAAGAATGGATCGTTCGGATGCTGGCGGTAGTTATAGCTGTAACCATCTAGGCTTGTGCATTCTCAATAGCATCTGGGTGCTTAGCATAGGTCAGATGGCTCGCCGTCTTGTCCTAACGGAACTGGCGACAGCTATACAATGCCGCCTCAGACCAAAGCGATCGCCTGCTCGTTCTTAAACGGACGTATCAAGACAGCGCTGTCCCTTCTGCGAATGGTGTTGCAATTGCCAACCTTGTTCGCCTCGCTCTCCTGACGGGAGACCTCAGCTATCTAGACAAGGCAGAGAAAGGGTAGCAGGCGTTTGGCCTCGTGATGGCACAAGTTCCTCGGGCGTGTTCTACCCTTTTTATAGGAGCCAATTTGGATTCAGGCATTAAGCGGTAAAAATTTAAATACCGTCCACGCCTATTGGTAGCGACACAGTTATCCCCATCAGCCGTCTCAAAGATCAGCCATAGGCTAACATCTTGTTCTCTTAATCTGCCCCTACTTACCTACATTCACTGTGTTTCTAGCATAGCGATGCTCGTAGCCCATCTGCCTGTTTTCTGCTCTACCATAAAAGGGATACATCCTGGAGTCTGCAATGACTGAAGCTGAGAATGGGCCAATTCGGCAAAGTCAACTACATGGTCGGCTAGTCATTGACATTGAAACTACTGAAGAACTCGGCAACCTGACGCAATTCGTAGTTGATGTCCAACACCATCAGGTCGAAGGATTTTTGTGCCGCAAAGGGCTATTAAGCCTCAGTAGTACCCCAGTGATGTGGGTTCAAGTCGAGTCCGTCGGACAGGACAGCATTTTGGTACGGCGCAGTGGCAATGTCATTTCAGAGCGCTTTGATGAAGGTTTAGTGCTCGAAAGTCAGGCCATTTGGTCTGATTCGGGTAACAACGTAGCGACCCTAGTCGATTACCGGCTTGACTTGACAACCGGAGCAATTACTCAATATGTATTTGCCTTTCCTGGATGGCAAGGGCTGACAGAAGGTCTCTATACTTTCCAGCCAGAAGCCGTTGTCAGTGCGGGGAAGAAACGCATTATGGTACGTCAGACGGCACTTGATAATGCACCTCAATTCGTGCCCGGCATTCAGGATCGAGTTGTCGATGCCCTACACCAGGACGTCAGGCAGACTCGTCAAGACGTCAAGGGAGCAGTTGACGGTGCCAGAGAGGTTGCCGGGCAAGCTCAAGAGCAGGCTCGAAAACTAGGTGAACAAGCAAAAACGCAGTTTGGGCAGGTTTTTGGGCAGGTGCGGCAGCGTAGCAAACAGTTGCGATCGCAGGTCAATGATCGCTTTGCCGATGCTGCTTCCAACTTGCAGAACCCGCCAAATTCTCCGCAGCCAAAGGTTCCCGGTACGACTATCGATGTTGATTCTGAAGAAATCTGGCCCGATGAGGATGCTTGAAGCCTAGACGAGCAGCCTCTCGCCTGGCTTCTGGGGATACACCCCTGAGCAAAATTGTTTATTTAGACAGCGGAATAGAGCTGTTGAAGTTTTGCTCCTTAAGACGGAGCGCCTTTTGATAATCCTGCAAGGCACCTTCGGAATCGTTGACTGCGGCTCTGGCCTGAGCGCGACTGATGTAAGCTTCAGTGCAATTGGGATCTAACTTGAGAGCCTGACTGAAGTCCTTAAGCGCGGAAGCTGCATCGCCTGCTTGATAATGAGCATTGCCGCGATTGTTATAGGCAGATGCAGAGGTTGGATTGCGCTGAATGGCGGCATCAAAGTCCTGAATTGCCAGGTTGAAGGCACCGGATTGAACGTGGAGTAGTCCGCGACTGTTATAGGTTTTGGCTTTATCTGGATCAATAGAGAGGGCTTGAGTGTAGTCGGAAATCGCACCTGTAGTGTCTCCCAACTCTGCTCGGAGATGACCACGGTGGTTGTAAATTTCTGCTAGCTGTGGTGCAGAGGTTGCAGTTTTCTCGTAGGTCTGAGTCATGCCGGAGTCTGCTTGCTTCTCCGCTGACTGAATCGTGGCAGGTGTCGCATTCGGAGAACCCGATGTCAGCTCTGCGGTCAGCGTCATCACGGTCTGATAGTCTTCAACAGCTCCGTCAGTATCACCCAGTTTGTGCCGTAATAAACCGCGATTGCTATAGGCTTCCACAAAATCAGGATTGAGGCTAACAGCTTGGTTCATGTCCGCGATCGCCTGATAAAGATTGCCCTGATGCATATAGGCCAACCCGCGACTATGGAAGGCGTCAGCCAAAGTTGGCTTGTAGGTCAATGCAGTATCAAAATCAGTAATGGCCTGCGAATAATCTTCTAGCTGTAGGTAGGCACAGCCCCGCCATAAATAAACTTTGGCAAACTTTGGAGAATACGCAATCGCCTGGTTCAAGTCTCCAATAGCAGCCTTATAAGATGTTTGAGCTAAGTAGGTTAAGCCTCGGCTGCCGTAAGCTTTGGCTGAGGTTGGTTCTAACTGTAAAGCTGCTTCAAAATCAGCCATCGCAGCAATATAATCACCGAGCTTACGATGCAAGTTACCTCGATTGAGATAGGCATTGACATACGTAGGGTTCAGCCGGATCGCTTCAGTAAAGTCAGCGATCGCCTCAGACGTGCGCCCAACATCACTGAGAGCGCAAGCTCGGTTGTAATACGCTTTACTATATCCAGGCTCTAGTCTAATTGCTTGATCAAACAGCGCTATTGCTTCGATCAAGTCTCCTCGTCTTGCCCGGTCAATAGCTTCATTTAGCAGTGTTTTCCAATGCATGGCGGAACCCCAACTTCCCTAGAACCATCCCCATGCTGCTTACAGTTAATCAGATGGACAAAACGCAATACTTCTAAAAAGTAAGACATTTATCTATTTACTATGCTGTAAGTATGGCATTACTCTATAAAAACTGTTTCTAAGAGTGAAGCCGTCATATCAACTCAATTGGACCGTATACTTAAAGTCTTTATTACAAAAAATACAGGGGATATCCGGACCATTTAGTATATTCCTGCAAGCGTTACTGAGTCCTGATTCACCTTTTAGCGTAGTCTGACGAAGAATAATTACCGAAATCTCACCCCGCTAGATTTACGTAATCTTCATTTAAGGTCGCTATTTCTCTATCAAAAATTCACTCAAATCTCATGATCACTCAAACCTCATGATCAAAGACGAGTACGGACTCTTGGTTCTGTAAAGAGTTGCTGAATAGTGCTAGCGCGATCGCTGTCATTTTCCCCCGGTGCCACAGTCCACAGCGTGTCGTAAAAGAAAAACGAGACGCCTCCAAAACCCATGTCTCGTGCAGCCTGCACCTGCTGCTGAATCAACGACACTGCAACAGGTTGATTCTTCAAACCGCTCAAGATGCCTACTCCTGTGGGAATATGCAGACGTGCTTCCTGTAACTCAGGGCGACTGAGGACAGCTCGAAACTGAGTCATGTTGTTACGGTAAGCCTGAATAATGAGTTCTTCGATATAGCCTTCGACGCGCCACCGATGCCAATCTTGCAAAGTGTTGACATAGGCAGTATCCGCCGGGTTGGGGGAAACAGATAGGATGGCATCGGGTCGCGTATCTTTTACTAGCCAAAAGATACGACGCATAAACTCAGTGATTTTATTAGCCCGCCAGCGAGTCCATTCCGCATTGTAAGGATTGGAGGGCGGTGCTTGTCCGTTGTGCTCTCGTCGATACAGCCCAATCGTGTAGGGGTCGTAGCCAAAATCTGCGGGTAAGCCAAAATGATCGTCCAACTGTAACCCGTCGACCTCGTAGTTCGAGACTAGTTCTGCAATCAGGTCGAGGATAAATTGCTGCACCTCCGGATGAAAAGGATTGAGCCATTGTCGAGTATGCCTTCCCTGTTGATAAAGACGGGCAGCTGGCAAAGATCCCTGTTTTTGGGTCAACCATTCAGGATGACGTTCCGCCAATGGTGAATTAGCTGGAGTCATGAAGCCAAACTCAAACCAAGGAATGACGCTCAAGCCTGTGCTGTGGGCCTGCTCAATGACTTCCAAAAGCATGTCGCGATCGCCCTGCGCATTTTCCAAAGCTTCGTTGCGTCCTTCATCTTCTAGGTCGGGGTAAAGTCCCTGCTGATAGCCTGTGACTCGTTTTGCCACAGTGCTGGGAAAAAGGGTATAGCCCCAACTCCACACCGCTGGATAGACGGTGTTGAAATGGTAGTCAGCCAGTTGCTGCAATGTTGCTGCAACGGCGTCGCTTGAAAACAGAACCTGACTGTCAACGTTGGTTAGCCAAACACCTCGGATTTCAGTAGGCGTGATCGCCTGAGCTGTTCGGTTCACTGTCCCCAAGTAGCCCTGACTCATCCAGATCAGGAAAGCAGTCAAAACTGTGAGACTTAGATAATACAAGCGTTGCATTGCGATCGCGTATCCTCAGACTGACAACGGTGCTTGGGGGAACTTGAGGGTATTCATGGATAGCTAGTAGTCCTTGACCAAGGTCAAAGCAGCTCGATTATGGGCCTCTAGCAATTTAGGGAGATCTAGGGTTGTGAGCCTGCCCTGATCAACGACTCGCCGTCCGTTAATAAAGCTGTAGTCAACTTTGTCTACATGACAGAACAGCAACGCTGCAACGGGATCATGTAAGGCCCCAGCGAACGAAAGACGGTCTAAATTAATGGCGATGAAGTCGGCTGCCATACCGGGAGCTAATACCCCAATGTCATCTCGGCCCAGCACTTTAGCGCCCCCTCGCGTTGCGATCAATAGCGCATCTCTGGCCGTTAACGCTCCGGGATCTTCATCACGCACCCGTGCCGCTAACATCGCTAATCTCGCTTCCTCCATGAGATGACTGCCATCATTTGAGGCCGAGCCATCAACCCCCAGTCCCACGGGAACATTGTGATTCAGCATTTGACGAATGGGAGCAATGCCGCTAGCAAGACGCATATTGCTACAGGGACAATGGGCGACCCCTGTGCCTGTGGAGCCAAATCTGTCGATGAAGCGATCGCTGAGCTTGACGCAGTGGGCGTGCCAAACATCATCACCTAGCCATCCGAGAGACTCGGCATACTCGCCTGGAATTTGCCCAAACTTTTCTAAGCTGTATTCAATATCGCTGACGTTTTCTGCCAAATGAGTGTGCAGCCGGATGCCTGGGTAGGAGCGAGCTAGAGCCGCTGATTCACGCATCAAGTCTTGAGAAACGGCAAAGGGCGAACAAGGGGCAACCACAACGCGCAGCATTGCGTAGCGATCATTGTCGTGGTACTGCTCGATGAGTCGCTGAGAATCCTTAAGGATGAACGCCTCTGATTCGACAAACTCATCCGGCGGCAACCCCCCATTACTTTCGCCAATGCTCATACTGCCCCGACTGGCATGAAACCGAAGCCCTGTTTCCTGCACTGCTTGGATTTCATCATCTAAGGTGCAGTCATTGGGGTAAATGTAGTGGTGATCGCTAGCTGTAGTACAGCCAGAGAGAATGAGTTCGGCAGCGGCAATTTGCGCTGCGATCTGCAAGCTATCCGCTGTTAGGTTCGACCAGATGGGATACAGCCGCTGGAGCCAACGAAATAGCTCTTGGTTCTGAGCTAAAGGCACAGCTCGGGTGAGCGTCTGGAAAAAATGATGATGGGTATTGACTAAACCGGGTAAGACAAGGTGGCGATCGTCCAAATCAAGGATTTCATCAGCGGTGTTTGGCAGTTCATCCGTCGTACCAACCCGCTCTATCACGTTGTCACGCACGAATAAAGCACCCTGACGAATTTCACGCTGTTCGTCGTCAAACGTCGCCAAGGTATGGATATTGTTTACTAACAGGGTCGCCACGCAATTTCTCCTCACTCACCAGTCGTACACCGCATTTCGCACCCATCCGGAGCGCGATCGCAGGAATTATAGCCCTGTGCAGCTTGGTCAAGTACATCTCAGTGTCTTAGGGAAACAGGGAATGGAGTGTGCTCGATGCAAGCATGCCGCTATATAGCGGTCGCCAATTCCATTGGGGCAAGACAGGCGATGACTACAGTTATAGGCCCAAAAAAACAGCCTTCCCCATTTCGGAAAGGCTGCCTAGGACTACAGCCAAACGCCACAGGAGAGAAAGAAAATGACTACTCTTTATCAATCCAGCGGATTGCAAAAGTCAGAGGCATTGCATCCGCTTCAGCCAAGTGAACTTCCAGAGGATAGATAACGTTAGGAGCAGGAGCTGGCAACGTTAGCGTGAGTTCGCCTGGGCGATTTTGAGCTACTGTTTGGCCCACACTGGGCAAGCTAAGTTGACCAGCTTGTGGCATCTCAGCTGAGATACGAATCTCGCCCGGTGTACCCGATTGATACTGAGCTGATAGCTTCATGTTCCCTTCTGTTGTTTGCCATTCGCGCTCTATAGAAGGGGCATTTCGCGATAGCGTCAGCATCAGAGCATCTAAGATGTCTTTCGCCGCTAGCATCGTCAACGTGACTTGCTGTTGGGGATTCGCGCCCTCATAGCCATCAGGAAAAGCAGCCTTCAAACCCTCCATATCGCGAGTTGCTGTTCCCCGAACGGTTGCATTAGCGAGAACCAACCCGGCAATTTGCTCCATGGCTTGAGGTTGATCTGGAAACAGCGTTTCTACTGCCTTGACTAACTGAATACCGGGCTGCAAGGTTTCTGCTACGAGTTCCTGGCAGCGATTGAGTAATCCAGTCAGAATATCTTCAGGCAAGGAAGTGGGTAGAGGGAGCGATCGCAATTGGCTCATCCAAGGCAAAGGACCATCTGCAGAAAGCTCAGCAGGATAGTCTGTTAAATTGGACTCCCAAGGAAAAAGTGGCGGGTTTTGGCTGATTTCAATCTGGAGACGACGCTTCAATACAGTTTGAAAATGGTCTTGCACGGCAGGTAACTCTCCAAGTTGAGAAATTGAGGGCATTTCAATCGACACACTATTGATGAAGGTTGACAATGCCTCGTCTTCCGAAAGATTGGGGGAACCTTCCGAGGTAAAAAGAGAGGAATTCACTGTCTGGGGAGATTGTTCTACTTTTGAGGGTATTCCGTCTGAATCGTCAACCTTCCCTGATGGTGAGGAATCTGTCCGGCTAAAGTGCTCAAGGAGCGCAAGTAGAAAACTCCGAATCGTATCTGCGTCACTTTTCATTAGTCCCGTGCCCCCCTCCGGACGATTCAAATCAAAGATTGCGAATTTCCCAAGCCTGCTCCAGTAGTTTAGTCCACTGCTTCTGTAATTGAGTGGGTGTTAGACCCAGCGTTTTGGCAATTTCAGCATCTTCCATGCCGTCTTGCTTCAGCTGCAAGAGCTTAGCTTGCACCTCACTCACTGACTGATGCAAAGCATCCCACTGCTGAGGCGCAAGTCCTAAATTACGTTCTAAGTCAGCCTCTAACCATTCGTGCACCAGGTCCCAATGGTGAGAGAGCGCAAAGCGAACCAGATGATATTTAAAGCGTTGCTGCAAATAATCTCGCTGACGCGGCGTCAACTTCAGAAGCGCCTCAATTTCCGTGGTAGGCAAGTCCAACAAGCGCAAAGTAAAGTACTCGGCACAATCTTCTTGATTACGTTCTTTGAGGTAGGACAAGAGTGCTTCAATGACACGGTTACGCAAAACTTCCTCAGGAAGGTCATCCTGTTGAGCTACCAGTTCCTCTCGCAAACGGCGGGTCGGCAATGAATCTCTAGCTTCATCAGAATCGGCACCACTTCCTTCAGCGGCCTGTTCGATATCAACAGTTGCTTCAGGCGGCTGCTGCTTTGCAAAGGTCTGAGCCCGCAAAATAATGAGCTGCTGACTACGACGACCTGGAAGTGGAATACGCCGCTTGCCGTATCGCTCAGTAAACGCCATGTACTCTGCTAGCTCAAGCAACGTTCGCGGCTGAAAACTGGGAGGAGTATCGTTTTCACGTCGGAACGCATTGAGGGATTCAAGATAGAAGTTTTGCAGAAAGTCTTCGATCAGATTGAGACGAGCTTGATAGCTCGCTTGAGTATGAGGCAGCGTGATGTAGCGGTACACGATCGCGCTCAACGTGCTGTGCAGCTCTACCCGTCCTTTCAACGATCCCAGACGGTAATATTTCAAACATTGATTCAAACGGTGCATACCTAGGTTGTTTGCCCAGGTTTCAATCTCGCCAGAATCTTGAATGCGCTGACTCTGGGTACAGATTCGCTGCACCTCTTCACTCAAACGCTGAGCGGTTGCTAGACAGCCCTGATCAGAAGCTCGGGTAGCCTGCTTAAGCTCTTTGTAAAGTTTATCTGATAATGCTTCCACGCTTCGGAAGAACAACCCCGATGGAGATGATCCTTAAAACACTAACACAAGAAACTTTTTGCTGACGCATTTTTTGCTGACTCAGCGGATTGAAAGTCATCTATACATTTAGAGATTTCGTCAGATTTTTTTGTCAACATCCTGCGACAGCGGGCTTGAAGCGATTATGCGATCACTCTATGCATCGGTAGTAAACTTTGCAACACCCCAATCTTTGTCACGGAACGTTAAATCTGGCTATTAGCTTAGTGATCTTAAAAGCACTATCAGGTCAGAGATCTTACGCAAGTCACGAGCTGGTAGAGTACTCTCCACTTCAGGTGAATTTCGGAGAGGCTTGCAGATTGCTCACTCAATTGATAACCCTTAGGGAAGGACTACCACCTGAGTCCCGAGTCCAACACGTTCGTAGAGTTCGATGACGTCGGCATTGCGAAGGCGAACACAGCCATGGGAAACTGCTTCTCCAATCAAATGTTCGTGAGGGGTGCCATGAAACCCAATGGCATTAGTGCCGTCGGTCCAAAACCCGATCCATCGTGAGCCTAATGGATTGTCAGGACCGGGAGGCACGATTTCCCCTGTCATCGGATGTTCCCAAGCCGGATGCTGCTGAAGCTGGAAAACGGTAAACTCTCCCACCGGGGTTTCCCAATCATCTCGGCCAACCGCAACCGGATAGGTTGCGATTTCGCGATCGCCTTGGTAAGCGTATAGTCGTCGTTCAGACAGCCGCAGAACTAAGCGCGATATCTGTTGAGACGGCTCTGGCAGATAGAGAGAGGGAACGCTAATTGCGTCCGAGGCTGCTGCAGAATTACCGACGAAATCGAGCGGCTTGTCTAGATTCGATAGTTCAACCGGTTCGGTAGGGGACGAAGCCTGAACAGAATTAGCCGAGATAAATCCACTGATGGTTAGCAAGGCGATGGTTGCTATCACTCTCACACCACCAGAAGTGGCCAGATCCTTGAGGCTACAATTCAACATAGTCATGGCTCAACAACAACTGTCATTCCAACCTCAACGTAAGCATAGAGTGCTAATACGTCTTCGTTAGTGAGACGAACGCAGCCATTGGAAACTGCCCTACCGATGGAAGAAACGGTGGGCGTGCCGTGAAATCCAATAACGCCATTGGGAAGTTCGGTGAAGCCAATCCATCGTAGTCCCAAGGCACTGTTAGCTCCGGGTGCAAAGACCTCTCCTGTCCAAGGGCTCTGCCACGCAGGGTCAACAATCATCTGGGAAATCTCAAATTCTCCCACAGGCGTTGGAGTCTCGGGTGCACCAATAGCAACCGGAAAACTGTCCAAAACCCGTTCGTCATCATAAACGTAGACGCGCCGATCACTTAGGCGTAGGACAATTCGATCCGCTTTCGGCACAGCCTCAGGCAGATAGTCGGACTGTTGACCAAGAACGTAGGCATTATTGTCAACAGCGACAGTCCGCTCAGGCGTATATTCCACACCGACCTTGACGGGATTAGCCGTTAACGGAGGCGTTTGGACTTGCGAGATCGCAGGTAAGGGCACCCCAACTAGCAGTAAACTTACTCCTATCCACCGATGATGCCAAGCCTTTAAAGCCACGTCACCTCCTACCACTTAGAAATACGTCATACTCAAGCAAAATTGACGCCAATATTCTATCAAAGTTAATAATTAGCTCTATTCGCATCAATAGCCATCGTTGTTGTCGATTACTACCAGACAGTTCCAAACCCCTATACACGTTGGCTAACCCCTCTAGAAAACCGTCATTGCATGACGTCCAAGATCATCGATGCACCGACCGCACGATCAGGTAACTGACAGCAAGGGCAAAGATCGCGATCGCTAGACCAATCAGACTAACACCGGGCACTTTCTCCAGGTCCAGAATAATCAATTTTCGACCCACGGCGGTTAGAGCGGTGGCAATCACTAACTCGACCTGCACGACATGCTTGCGGATGTAGGCGGTGATGTTCTCCAAAATCTCCAATGCAATGAGCACACTGAGAAAGAGGCCAAAGATTTCTGTCAAAATCGTTTTGAAGAAGCCATTTGTATCTACGACGAAGAGGGCGCGATACAGCACAATTCCCAGATCAACAACGGTAACCAGAATGACGAAAACCATCGCGATCGAAAGAACTTTTGAGACAATACTCTCTACTTGTCCGAGTCGCTTGAGAAAGATCTCATCCTTCAAGTTGTAAGTCAGTCGCCTGAGCCAAGAATTGTGTTGACGGGCCATGCTACCTCATCCAAAAGTATGTCTGTGAGCATAGAAGATGACCTGCCGTTGGTAAAGTCTCTGTCTGTCAGCCCTAGCGAAGTGCATTCCTCTGCATCAACACTATCAATGCTGTTTCTCAAGCTGCTGATATAGCTGGATATAGCCGTTACCCATTCCGTTAAAACGACCTTGCAAATGAGGCGAGGACAGTTTTAGGATTAGCCGTTTCAGGGCATCTTGCAGGTTCAAAGGCTGTATAATTTAACTAAACAGTTTAGTAGATAGACACTTGCAGAAAATAGCATTCGGGTTGGCGAATTTGTCCCTTCTTTAGAGCCTTAGGGCGACATATCTTTGCGATATGAGGTGCAGTTCGCTGAAGCCCTAAAGGACAAAACTATGCAAATTCTAAAAGAAGTCAAAATCGGTCGTTTAGTACTGGCGTTGGTTGTAACGCTTCTCTTAGCTGACACAATGCCCCACCCTAGTCTGTCAGCAGGGCTGCTCGAAAGCTCTTTTGGCTGGGCGCAGTCCAGTTTATCTGTAGAGAAACAGCCTGAAACTGCGATCGCAGACTCTATCAATAAATAGCTGTCGGAGAACCTCATATTCGATAATGGCTCGCCGTCTTGTCCCAACGAAGCTGCAACGGCTAAACGTCTTGGCGACACTCTTGATTAAACAGATTTGAATGTCAGTTCACAGCCCAGAATTCAAAACGGCTTGTAGCGTGAGCAACATCATTAGTACCGCTGCGCGGAATTCAAAATGAAAAACACTTTACTCTTCGAGAACACTAAAGGCGAACGAGAAAAGCAAAGCTCTACAAAATTCAAAACCAAGGCGGATAAGCTTTCCCAGTGTTTTGAATAACGAGGATATTGCTGTCGTAGTGTATGGGTTACCTAAATTCCTTGACGCGCCTTAGTCCCGTAATGCTCACTCTCCAGCGACTTATCCCGGTGGCTGAGCCAAGTTTCGAAAGCGTGTGTACTGTGGTTCAAACAGCAGCTTGACCGTTCCCGTGGGACCGTTCCGGTGTTTGGTGATGATGATTTCTGCAATGCCGCGATCAGGCGTATCAGGATCGTAGTACTCCTCGCGATACAGCATCATAATGACATCTGCATCCTGTTCAATGCTGCCGGATTCCCTCAAATCCGACATCATAGGGCGTTTGTTGGTGCGGGATTCGACGCCTCGGCTGAGCTGCGAGAGTGAAATAATAGGAACGTTGAGCTCGCGGGCAAGTCCTTTGAGCGATCGCGTAATCTTTGACAATTCCTGGACTCGGTTGTCGCTGCTGCCCTCCATCAATTGCAAATAATCAATCAGGATTAAGCCCAAAGCACCGCCCTGTTCAGCTTGCAAGCGCCGAGTTTTTGAGCGCATCTCATTAACTGAAATATTGGGCGTATCATCGATGAAAACCGGCATTTCTGAGAGCTGATTAATCCCTTCACCCAAAATGGTCCATTCATTAGGATTAAGGCGACCCGTGCGGAGGCGACTGGTTTCTAGCGCTAACTCGCTAGACAGGAGACGATAGACCAACTGCTGCTTCGACATCTCCAAGCTGAAAATAGCAACCGGTAATTTCTGCGTATTGGCGATATTCCGCGCGATATTCAGAACGAATGCTGTGTTGTGGACACAAATATCATTAGCCACAAAGTTGTGAGTCTCAGGAATAGTTAGGTCATAGACTTGTCGATTACCTAAGGCTGTAATTTCAAGAATTTCATCCCAGTAGATGTCACTAGTGGCGATCGCTTGAAGTTCAGGATCATCCAGGGCCGTTGCCAGAGCAAAGAGACGATTGCGACTAAGAGCCCGTTTCCCAACATGAATATTGCTCGTGTTCAACAAGCCTGCCCTAGTCGCTAGGGACTTCCAGGTTTCGGTCCCTTTTGCTGATTGAATTCGCCGCCAAATCTCAACAGGCACTAGATCACGATTGGTCTGATAGCGACGCTCAGCAAGTGCATCCGCAGCTTTTTGAAGTGCCAACTCTTTACCAAAAATACCGATCTCACAGATGAAAAACTTAATAGACTGTGCGTCTGTGATATCTAATTGCCATGCTGATCGACGGCTATTTTGATACTTGATTGAGCGATGTTTGAGACGAGCAATGATGCCAAATCGCAGGAGGAGATGCTGTACTTGTCTGATCAACACCTCGCTGACGGAGGCAAATCCGACCTGCACTTGACCACTTGCCAACACCGTAGCCCATCCGTCTGTCGCAAAAAGACGATTGAGGAAAAGAGCAATCTGCGATTTTTGCAACTTAAACAGTTGTGCAGGGACCTCCTTTTGATGCGCCGACTTACCCCAGAGATCCATATGCTGCAACCAAAGAGTCATTGTGTTTTGACTCATCCAGCGAATTGTCGCAAGCCCTCCAGGGGCAAGCACTTTGGATTCTATGTTCAACAACTGACAGAGCGTGTTGAAAACCGATGGATTGGGGGCACACTCACCTTGCTGCCACAGCGTCACCAAGCTGGGACTAACTTGCAATTGCTGTGCAAGCCATCGTGCGGAATAGCCAGAATTCTGGATAGATCGATGCAGGATTTTGCCGAACTGGCGGCGCTGGATCTGTACACTGCTATTGCTGGCAGTAACGTGAAGGGTTAGGGTTCTTTTACCACCTGAATCCTCCTGCCGGATTTTCACACCTGGAAACAAGCTTGCTGCTTCGCAGAAATCTGCCTGAATTAAAGGGTTTGCATTCGTGAATTGAGGTGCGGTTTGGGTGAGACACCCATCACCTATCAGATAAGCTAACAGCTTAATCTGATGGTTTGGTAGTGTCTCCGTTCCGAAAATAGGTAGGCAGCGAGGCACTGCAATTTTTTGTCCAACCTGAAGTTGACTGAGCGATCGCCAGCCCTCAATGGTTAGATAAGGATGACTCAGCGTTGTTTCAATCACTCGCCCTGTGCCAGTTCTAACCCGATAGACGGGCTTGAGGCCATCATCAATGTACGCACTAGGTCGAGTTCTAACAAACCGCCAATTTGCTTGTAGCGTTAACAGGTCTGCTGTTTGAGCTTGATAAATTTCCTCAATAGTCTTGAGGCTGCCGTCCGCCAGCAGGATTTTAGTATCCGCACTCAAGCATTTGCCCATTGATGGTCTACCGGCTGCAATGATCAGATCAGAGCGTTGGAAACCTTGGGTCATGGCGTCCAAATCATAGAAACCACAGGGGATACCAGGTAAAACGATTCCCTCTGCTCGTTCCTCGATCTCAGCAAACGTTTCGATCAAGATGTCTGCTGTAGAGGTAAGGGCCTGCTGGGGACGGTCTTGGGTGATGGCAAAGAGCTTCTGTTCAGCCTCATCCAGAGAAACTTCCAGCGGTTGGTCAGCTTCGAAGCCCAATTGAGAAATTTCACCCCCAATTTGGATTAGCCGCCGCCGCATGAATTTTTCCATCACTAAGGCAGCATAGCGATCAATATTGGCAGCGCTGACGGTGCGGTCGACCAGTTGAGCAATTCGGCTTTGCCCACCCACTTTGTCTAATAGCTCTCGGTCCTTCAGCCAAATAGTGACCGTCATTAGGTCAGTCGGCAGGCCCTTAGTATGCAGATCGATCGCGGCCCGATAAATGGTTTTATGTGCACTGATGTAGAAGGCATCAGGATTTAGAATCTCCATCACCCGTCCCATGGCTTCTGGGTCAAGCAAAATGCCGCCTAAAATGGCTTCTTCAGCTTCTACATTTTGGGGAGGTAGGCGATCGCTATAGCCCTGGAAATCGAGATTCTGGACCATCAGCCTCTTGGCAATAAAGAACGGTTTTACTACCGTAGCTGATTGCCCGATCAAATGGGATGCCTTTTTCCCTCATATGACCTAGTAGTCCCCAGAGAACTCATTTCACTAAAATTTCAGATCTTTCTCATCCTAGATTAAGGAAGATGAAAATCGAGTGTGGTATCTAGGTCAAAGCCCTTTAGCTTAAAGGAAAGGAACTTTAACCAATCTATAACCTATGGATGAAAGATGTCCCTTCCTTAGGGTTAATTGATGATCGCTGACTTTCTTTTAGTCTGATGAACGTCAGCTAAATTGAGCACTCCATGACAGTGCTTAAGGCTCTTGTGAGATGCAAAGAGTCCTCAGAAACATTATTGGAGCAACGCCAGTCTGTGGATGAGTTTGCTGTTTGTTCTTTATGGAGTTTTTATGAAACGCTTTATCGTTTGTTCTTTGTCAGCAACGCTAGCGCTCACTGTGGGAACTGTCGCTCGTGCTGAAATGCATCAAGAGCCTACCGAAGGCGTCATTTCCCCAGATAGCCAGTCTCCTAACAACCGGGAGGTCCCTGGAGAGGGCGTATCTGATTCTGATAGCGAGATGATGGATGAGCCAGAGGGAACTGACGGCATCATCTCCCCTGATAGTCAGTCTCCCAATAACCGAGAGATTCCTGATGAGGGAGCACTTGAATCCGATAGTGAAATGATGATGGAAGAGGATTCTTCTCTGACTGACGGCATCATCTCCCCAGATAGCCAGTCTCCCAATAACCGAGCAGTTCCCGGTAGCGGAACAGCTCAGCGTCGTCCTATGACCTACGAAGAGGCGTTCGAAATTTTCAGAGAAACGGGTGAAATCAATCCTTACGAAGGCTCAACTGAGAATTCTAGCCCCACTGACGGCATTATCTCACCGGATAGTCAGTCTCCTAATAATCGGGACATTCCCGATCAGCCTGCTGCTGATCCCATGATGGACGACATGGAGTCTCCCGATATGACTGATGGTGTAATTTCACCGGATAGTCAGTCTCCTAACAATCGGGCTGAACCCGACGATAGTACTACTGATGGCATGGTGGATGAGTCTGAGGATATGGATGAGACGGATGGCGTAATCTCGCCAGATTCTCAGTCTCCCAACAACCGAGAAACGCCACAGCGCTAGTATGCCAACCCCTTTTTGCGTACATAGCTTAGCCATCTAGGCTTGTGCACTTAATCGCATCCGAGCGCTTAGCCCATAGCCAGATGGCTCGCCGTCTTGTCCTGACGGAACTGACGACAGCCATAACGGCTAGCGTCGCTGTCAAGGCAAGGAACGCGATCGCGTTCCTTGCCTTTTTGCAGGTGTCCCTTCAAAGACGATTCCGAGCTTTGATTCGCAAGTAGTCTTCGACTAACGGTTCAGTAATTTGATCGGCAGGGGCATCTAGCACCAGCACGCCTCCCTGCTTGAGTTCAGCAAAAGCAACCTGCCGTTGTTCCAACAAATCCAAAGCAACCGCGCGATTATAGGCATCGGCAACATCGTCAGTGAACTGGTGGGCTTGCTGGTCTACCTGAGGGTCGCGCAAAGTTACACAAAATGGCAAATGACGAGCTTTCAACCGAGTGAGAGCCGTTAATAGTTCCGCAGATGCAGTTTTGTCTACGATATCGGTAATGACAACAACTAAGGCACGACGGAGCTGCTGCGTTGCCACTTGAGTAACGGCCCCTAGATAATCGGACTCCAATAGCGCAGGTTGAATGGGCGTCAGCTTCTCTATCAGGCGCTGCAAATGCTGTTTTCCACCGGTGGGACTCATCCAGGTATGCATTTCTCGATCAAAGACGCCTACCCCTACACGATCGCCTCGATGTAGCCCAGCGAGCGCCAGAGACAGTGTTGCGTTCAGTCCCCAGTCGAAGCGAGACAGCCCCCTGACATTGGCAGTCATCAGCCGCCCCCGGTCGAGCAGCACAATTAGCGATTGTTCCCGTTCGGGTTCTAAAACCCGAATTAGGGGAGCACTACGACGTGCAGTTGCTTTCCAATCGATGAAGCGCGGATCATCTCCAATCGCATATTCTCGCAGTTCAGCAAACTCAGTACCAATGCCAATGCGCTTTCGCTGACGAACATTGCCCGTAGATTGAATGGCGAGCTGAATAGAGAGCGATCGCAGTCCTACCAAATCAGGATAGACCGCTACGGTTTGAGCAGCAGGAACAGTCCAACTGCGCCACACTAAGCCCCACGGTCCCCGTTGCCGAATCTGTAAGTCACCCCACGGATATTCTCCGCGATGAGTGGGAAAAACCTGATAAGTAATCGCCTGAGACGTTTTGGCAGGTAACCGCACTGTCAAGGGCATGGGTACTTCATCGAAATCATTGGGATAGCGATCAAAGATCTGTAGCGTTGCTGCTTTCATGGTCGAGACATGAATCGTGACGGGATTGTCGCGACCAATGGAAAGCCGGGGCAACTTCTCTCGCCGGACCTTGGCACGCTGTTGATCACTCACCTGAGCCCAATCGATCAGCGCCACTAGAAGCACGAATCCGTCAAACAGCAACATCGCCTCTAATGGGAAGGATAGAAATGTTTCCGATGGACCGCTCAGTGCATTCATGGCAGTGGCGATCGCTCCACCAGCTGCCAGTAGTCCATATAGCTTCAACGTTGGACTCATTGTTTAGATTAAGGTGCAAAGTATGAGCATTAGCGGGGCACAGCGACTTGCTTCAGCAGAGAGACAATAACTTTGTCCGTAGTTAGGCCATCAAGCTGAGCTTCAGGCCCCAAAATGAGACGATGACGCAAGAGCGGAGCGGCAACGGCCTTAACATTATCTGGCGTCACATAGGTCTGTCCTTGCAACCAGGCATGGGCCTTACTGGCCTGCAACCAACTGACCGTAGATCGTGGAGAAGCTCCCAAAGATAAGTCGGGGGACTGGCGCGTCTTTTGGGTCAGCGCTAGGAGGTAATCTAAGATTGCATCATCAGCTTTGATTTGGCGGGCTGCTTGCCTTGCTGCCAAAACGGCCTTCTCTCCCATAACCGGCTTAAAGTTTCGAATATTGACACGCCTCGCTTCAAATCCGGCCTGAGTATTTTTCAATATTTGCTTTTCTGATTGAGGATCAGGATAGTTAATCACAAGCTTGAACAGGAAGCGGTCAAGTTGTGCTTCAGGCAGAGGATAGGTGCCTTCAAATTCTAGGGAGTTTTGGGTCGCAATGACCCAAAAGAGGTCCGGCAATGGATGCAGGGTGCCATCTAGCGTCACCTGTTGCTCTTCCATGGCCTCTAGCAGAGCCGCTTGAGTTTTTGGTGGCGTCCGGTTAACCTCATCGGCTAACAAAACCTGCGTAAAAACAGGCCCTTTTTTGAGCGTAAAGTCACGGGTATTCAGATCAAAGACATTGGTTCCTAGAATGTCAGATGGCAGAATGTCGGGCGTCAGTTGAATGCGACAAAAATCTGCCTGGATCAGCTGAGCCAACACTTTAACCGTCAGTGTCTTCCCCGTGCCTGGGACCCCTTCTAAAATGACATGGCCGTTTGCCAAGAGTGCGACCAGCAACTGGTCAATGACATCTGCTTGGCCCACAACTACTTTTCCGAGAGTTTGCCCAATTTGTTTGATCTGCTCTTGCAACTCATTCATAATGTCGGCCTTGATAAGATAGCGGAAAGTACACGTTGGTCTTATTGGATTGGCGTCTGTCGGATTTGTCGGAGTGTTTCTAACCAGGTATTGAGAGCGGATTCAGTGAGTTGAGGCTGCTGGGTTGATTTGAGTAGTGGCGCGATCGCTTCAGCAGGTTGTCCAGTTTGCTGTGTCCACGCTGCTTGCAGTGCGGCATCTTCAACCCCCGTCTTATTAAAGCCCAAAGCTTGGAGTAACCGCGATCGCTCCGCCTTTGTAATCATATCGACTAAGAACGAGGTGCTCTCGGCTTTGTGCAACACCGCAGCAAGCGCATCAATGTAAGCCTGACTGTTATCAACCTTAGGTTCTCTGACGGGGGTCAAATTTCCTAAGCGCCGATTTTGTGCCAGTAGAAAGATACTCAGCAAAATCGCTATTTGAATTAGCGCAATTTTGATTGGCGTTTCGGCTAGATAAGCTCCCCAGCTATTAACAACCTCTTCAACAACAACGTCAGCATCTTTGTAACCATGTATGTATTCGTCAACCCAGATGGTGCCACCGGCTTGGGTCACCAGGTCTGCTAGAAAATCATAGTTTCCAGGCGCATAGCGATAGGCGTTGGCGGCGAGGTGAGGCGTGGCGGCTACATAGAGTTGAGCAGCATTGCCATTGCGTTCTTCCTGCCAAACGATCGCTCCAAATTCATCTCCCAGCAGATTGCGATCGCTGTTAATGGGGAGCCGTTCTCGCCGACGAGTTTTGACAATAACGTCTCCAAATGGACTCACTTGGCTAGTCGTAAAAGGCACATCTTCAATCCACGTATTGATCCCCAAGGCCACAAAACGGTTGCCTGCAGCTAGCCAATCACTCAGCCATTCACCGTCCCAGGCTCGATAGGTGCTGACCATTCCCGAATAAACTTGCAGCAATGTTTGTGGCTCCTCTGAAGCAGGTTGTTCTAGCAGGTCTGTCAGGGGGCGCCGCCAGCGCTTGATGGGTTTTCCTTCAGCTTCCATGTAGGCATACCAGCCCAAATATCCCTGAGGAGCACGATTGTACGTAGAACCGCTCGTTTTTTGCCCTGTGGCAGGTGCCAGCACCAAGATTGCCAAGAACAACAGCACCACAGCAACTAAACCAAAGCGAATATAGCGGTTGGAGAAAGATAAAGAGCCGTTCATCGCTTTTCAATTTCCTCATAGGCGGTACGGCATCGCTTCAGGTTCTCAGCAGTTAGGGTATCGCCTCCAAACAGCGATCGCTCATGAGTGTTGACCAGAAGTTGAACCGGTCTCGGTTGTTTTAGAGTCTGAATTTCCCGCAAATATTCGCCGTCCGTTCGACTGACTTGATGAGAAATCCAGTCGCGATCGTGCAAAATCTGTAGCGCTGCCATATAGAGTGCGCGACACGCCTCCCGCCAGTTCCGCTCTTGCTCAAACTGTCGTGCCTGTTTCAACCATTCCTTGACACTTTGATTGGCCAACTCAGGCGTGAGCTGTACCACCGGTTGAGACGGTCTATTCCCTTGGCGGTTTTCAAGATATCGCTCAATTGCTTGCACAATCAGCCAAGATACCCAGATGATCGCGCCAATGGCAAATAGCCCAATCAGCGCCTCGCTGATCCAAACGGGTAGTTCAAAGTCAGGTGGGGTTGATGATGTCTCTTGTTCGCCTGATGATAGCTGCAGCTGAATCCACTCCGACAGATTTTTACCCGCCTGTCGAACTTGCCAAGGCAGGCTATTGGTTTGGATGGAGGATTCGACAGTCATAGCTGGGTTGTAAAGGCCGGTTTTGTCCTAATTTACTCCATTGTCTCTTGATGCAGTTGCGGCAATCGCCGGTCCGAATGATGGCAAGACTACAGCACGCCCTTTGTACCAAACTGAAACCCTATAGACTCAGGAAAAATATCCAACGCTATGTTTCATCACAGAGGCGTTCGGACATCACCCCGGACAGAAGACAAATCTGTAGATTAGGCTAGAGTCACTATTACAGAGCGATTGATTACAACGTTGAACAACATTGAGGAACTTCGCCTCTAGAGATGGGATTGTCTGCAAAAGACAAAGACGTGGCATGAGGGCAGGATTGTGTATTCACAAGGGTCAAACAATTATCGAATTAACTTTTCAGGGTTGGGCTGCTGGTTCACGCTGATTGCGATCGCGCTCCTCTTGGGCAGCATTGGCCTAGGTTGGCTGGTTAAATCCATTGCTATCATCTTCGTGCTGATCTCGGTCGCACCCTTTGTGCTGTTTTTCGGTGTTCGCTGGTGGCTGAGCCGAAATTTGATAGAGGGCAACTGCCCAGTTTGTGATACGCCCTTAACGGGGTTAAATAAAGCTCAAACCGTTTGCCCTAACTGTCGTACTCAATTGCAAGTCACCCGTAGCGGTTTTGAGCGTTTCACACCGGAAGGGACGGTTGAGGTCAATGCTGTAGACGTGACCAGCAGCGATCGCTCTGACGAAGCCGTTAACGTCTCTGTCGAAGTCTTGCCCCCTGTTGACGAAGAGGGCTAACGAACGCTATCTCACAACCTCATCCATGTAGTTACCCCATAGCTCAGCGGCTTGACCACTACTGCCGTCAGTGGGGGTGTTGTCATCATTGCCTAGCCAAACCCCCGTGACCAAATCTTGACTTGGGACAAAGCCAACAAACCAGAGATCGCGGTTGTCGTTGGTCGTTCCAGTCTTGCCAGCTTCTCCTAAACCGAGATAAGCATTGCCTCCGGTACCGCCCTGGACAACGCCCTGCATGAGGTTAGTCAATGTTTGAGCAACGTCAGGGGAAATAACTTGTTGATTCGTGTTGCCCGTTTGTCCAAATTCATAGATGATACGGCAACTGTTGGCATCATTGGGATCAGTACAATCGCTGCTGTCCAAAACACGACGAATGCCATGGGGTGGATTCCAAATTCCTTCGTTGGCGATCGCTCCAAAAGCTCCCGTGAGCTCTAGCGGCGTTACCTCACTCTCGCCTAGGACCAAGCCCGGAGCGGGATTTAAATCACTTTCAATGCCCATTCTCTGAGCCTGCCGCACCACAGAATCAAGTCCGACTTCTTGAGCGATACGGAGTGCCACAACGTTTTCCGAGAGAGCTAACCCACTGTACATATCCAGAGGACTGCCCCCTGAACGACAGCCCTCAAAAAACTGCCCGCGCCAGTTCAAACCATCACAGCCAAAGCTTTGACCCGGTGAAATATCGTCTTCCAAAGCAGCAGCGTAGGCAAACACCTTAAAGGTAGACCCAGGCTGTCGTAACGCTTGGGAAACGCGATCAAACTGGCTGGTCTGATAGTCAACACCGCCGACATAAGCCCGAATTTCTGACGACTGACTATCTAACGTGACGACGGCTCCTTGACTGTAGTTGAGACCAGCACCATTGCTCAGCACATCCGAGGTCAGCGCGTTTTCAGCATCAGCCTGCATATCAAGGTCAAGGGTCGCTTCGACGATGAAGTTACCTTCCCGAGCCAACCCTTCTCCTAAAACCGCTTCTAGCTCTTGGAAAATGTAGGTGTAAAAATAGGGAGCACGGATACTTTGCAATTCTTCCCGCGCTGAGGGACTAATCTCGATACGAGATCGCCGGGCCCGCCGAGCGTCTTCTGCGCTAACCATGCCTAACGCAGTCATGCGATCTAGAACGCGATCGCGGTAGTCCACAGCTGCCTCGTAGTTTTGCACAGGATTGAACGCATTGGGAGCTGGCAGAATGCCCACCAAAGTAGCTGCCTCAGAGAGCGTCAAATCACTGGCAGATTTGCCGAAATAGAACTGGGCAGCATCTTCAAACCCGTAGAGATTGCCCCCCAGATAGACCCGATTGAGATACAGCAATAACAAATCGTCTTTGCTGTAAAAGCTTTCTAGCTTGAGCGCCACGATCGCTTCTCGGATTTTGCGACCAGCGGAGTCATCGGTACCGACATATTCGCGATAGACACTACGGGCAAGCTGTTGAGTAATGGTGCTGCCCCCTTCTCGAATCTCGCCCCCCCGAATGTTAGTCACCAGGGCACGGGTAATACCGATAGGATCAACACCAAGATGCCAGTAATAGCGGGTGTCTTCTGAGGCAACGACCGCTTTCGGTAAAAAGGCAGAATAATCAGCAATGCGCTTTTTTTCCTGGTGAGCTTGGGTCGGCTCGGGTCGTAGCGGGATCACATCACCGCCCTCTTCGGCATAAATAATCACCGGCCCCTGCACGGAGTCAGGAATTGGACGCATGGGAATTTTGGGCCATTCTAGGCCGACAATCCAAGCCCCCAAAATCGCTGTAATTCCTGTAAAGCCATAAAGACCATATTTCAGTCCCTGTAAATACCAAGGCGGAGGTTCTGCATACCGTAGGGTGACTCCGTCAGCTAAGTCAGCAGGCCCTAACGTTAATACATCACCGTGCTGGAAAACCCAATAGTTCAGCCTTTTTTTGCCGCGATAAATGCCGTTGGTTGATTTCTTGTCTTTAATAACGAAAGGACGACCTGGACGGTTCGGGTCACGAGTGAGGGAAGCATGAACCTGGCTAACAATTGGACTGCCGACAACAATGTCGCTACTTTGGGAACTGCGGCCTAGCAGGTAGCGATCGCCCAGCAGCGGGAATTGCTCAACTTTGCCCTGGTAATTCACTTCCAAAAGGGCAGGCTTAGCCCCAGTCTTAAGAGCAATCTTCGAGAAATCAATGTTCTGCTGAGCAGATTTAAACGCCTGGGTAACGTTACCTAGAAAGGTGCGTGGCGGTGTCGGCGGTTTAGACGAACTCATACGCGCACGATAAAGGAACTTGGCTTTGTTGTAGCAAACAACTCGGCCCTATTCTACTAATCCTAACGAGTTGGTTACGGAAAGGAGAGTGACAGAGATATTTGCGGTCTAACGATTTTTGTAAAAGCTATCTGTCGCGACGCACTACCTTTTTGCCATTGCCGTTGCCATTGCCGCTATCGTCAGCAGCCCGGAAGGCTGCAATGATCAGGCAGGCAATCCCAATGTTGATACAAACATCGGCAATATTAAAGATAGGAAAACGGATCAAACGAAAATCAAGAAAATCGACGACCTCGCCGTTGAAAAAGCGATCGATGCCGTTACCCAACGCACCACTCAGGATCAGCCCATAACCGACTTGTTCCCAACGGTTTGCCAAAAGGACCCATAGCCCCAACGCGATCAAAGCTAAGCTAACGATTAGCGACAGCCAACGTAGCCATTCGCCGTTATCACTAAATAAGCTGAAAGCTGCCCCTGTATTGGTGACATAAGTAAAGTGGAAAACGCTAGGCCAGAGCGGAATGGTTTCTGGGGGAAACGTAAGCTCAAAGTTGTTGACAACCCAAAGCTTGGTGAGCTGATCTAGCACTAGCCCAATGATTGCAGCAATCCAGAAAAGCGGGTTTTTGAACCTCATAAGCATTAATAAAACAAGATTTGGCGCAGCAAATACGCCAGTACAGAGACAGCACACACCATGATTAATTGCCCTGGCAAAGGCGCTAGCGAATAAGCAAAAATGGCATCCCAAGCGGGAAAGGCAACTTGTTCCAGCCAGCTCCCGAGGGACGCGATCGCTAAATACAACAGTCCGAAACCGTGGACAATCCCTAGACCACAAACACCACTAAAGGCCAAGGTCTCTAGTTTAGGTCTTTCTTGAAAGGCAAGATAGCCACAAACCCAAGCTGCTGGAATAAAACCGACCAAATAGCCAAAACTCGGCTCACGCACGTAACCAAGTCCGCCTCCCTGCGTAAAGATAGGCAACCCAAAAACCTGAAAGAACAATAATCCTAGAGTCAAATAGGCAATTTGGGCAAGAGCTGCTGCATTTTTGCCACCGACACAGGCCGTTAGTAGAACGGCTCCGACTTGAAAACTGACGCCCAGCGAATAGATTTGAATTCCGGTTGCATTCCAGTCCCAAGGGGCATTGGTGATGAAGGCTTCCAACCAAGTTGCCGTGATGGTGAGCACCAAGCCAATTAAGGCCCATATTAAATCGAGTGGAGATAATGCCCGCTGTTGCTTATCCATCGCTTGTTGCACCAGTGCAAAAGGCATATTCTATCGCCCTATGTAGGAGAGGTTGAGAAAATGCAGAGATTTTAATCAGCGTCGTGGGGAGAGGATCTTGGTGAATTGGTCGGCTTGCTCCAAGCCGATTCTGGAAGATCAACCGTTGGTCTAGGCGCAAACGGCATCGAGGTCGATGTAATCGTGTCCTGGCGATCGCTCTTAGACATTTGAGGCGCTGCATCGAAAGCAGGCAGTGATTCCCCACATCGCTTACAAAAGCGAGCATCCGGATCGTGTACCGACCAGCCACAGTTCGAGCAGGGGATCTGAAGCGACTGAGAGACTTTGAGGATCTGCCGAATCAGGTTGCCAAGCTGAGTGGGGATCAGAGCAATACCCGTCAGAATCATCAGAATCGTACACAACCGACCTGCGTCTGACACAGGCGTAATATCGCCATACCCCACCGTCGTCATGGTAACGACCGCGAAATAAGCAGCGTCTAAAAAGGACGTGAAGGTGTCGGGATTGTAGCGCTGCTCGACCTGAAAAATAATCCCTGCATAAATAAAAATGATGGCAAACAAGGTAGAGACAATGCGGACAACGGCCAGCGTATCCGCCGCAGTGAATCGTCCTAGGATGGCGCGATCGCCCAAAAATCTCGCTAACCTCAAGACTCGGAGCCAGCGCAGCAACCGCACGAAGCGCATGTCCAAGAATCCCAGGACAAATGGGCAGATTGCAATCAGATCAACTAATCCGTAAGGACTAAAGACATAAGCCCACCAGCGCTCTGCTATCCATATGCGGAGCAGATACTCCACCGCAAAAATGCTCAGAATTGTCCAGTCTAAACCGTTAAGAATTAAGCGCAGCTGATCAGGAACTTCATACGTTTCTACAACAAAAATGACAGCCGATAGAAAAATAAGAACTGCGATCGTGCCTGTAACCCATTCTCCCTTGGCTCGATTGGTGTCATCAAGATAGGCTGAGATCGTTTGCTTCAAGGGCATTGGTGAATTGACGTTGCTGTGCAACAGGCATCGCAATGTCGCTATGTTACCTAGGAACGATCCTAGATGAACATTCGCTCGGTTTACAACAGTTGTGGTTTTGGACAAAGCGAAATGACGGTTGAGCGTCTTTCATCCCAAAAGGGTCAAGTTGCTTAAGACAACTTGACCCTTTTAGAGACTTTACGATAGCGGATCCTTGAATTGACGTTTAGACCTCTACTAGTCAGCCTCCGTGAGGCAGCTTGTTTAAGCTAGTGTGCTGGAGCGCTTACGGCGAATCATCACTCCGACGGCTCCTAAACCCAGCATTGCGGTAGTACTAGCAGGTTCAGGGACCTCCACCAGATCATCGGCGCTATCAGAGACGCCTCTGACAACTAAGACAACATCGTTGAAGTCGCGATCGCCACCATTTGGCAAGTCTTCGAATCCCATGAAGGTATAGCGCTCACCTGTTTTTTCATCAACATGACTGAACGCTGTGATGTGGTTAATGCCGTCACTATTTTTGCTAGCATCAGCTCCGTATAGGTTATTCCGAGCATTTGGATTGCGATAACCATCAGAGGCAATAAAAAGATCGAACTGAGCAATTTCTGGCAGCCCGTCAAAGTCATTGATTACTAAGCCCTCTCCATAGCTCATAGAACCACCGCTGCCTCTTTTAGAAGCATTCTCAAACAGAATTTCAGGCTCAGCACCGTCAGCAGAAAATAGAATCTGATTTTTGTATCCGGCTCCCTCATGAATGAAATAGACTTCTACCCCCTTCGCTGTGTTGAAAAGCAAATCATTCGCATCTAAAGGTGTTAGCTGATTCTCTGCAAGGTGATTTCTTTCCTGGTTAACGGAATTCCGAAAAAAGCGAAATAGCTCTTGATTTTGCTCTTTCAAGTTCTGAGCTTCCGTTACGTTAAATGTAAATGCTTGAGCTTCTGTCGCCATCAGGCTTGTTGATAGAAGTGCTGCGCCTAGAAAAAAGTGCTTAAGAAATTTGACTTTCATGGGGATACTCTCACTGAACTATGTCTAAAAAGTAACTTATTGATGTAATAGACCGAAGCGATTTGATTCAACTTATTCAAAAAATCAGAAATGGTTCTATTTTCACAAGAATAGTCCTTAAAAGACTTATCCAGGTTGTCCTAAAAGTATTTTATTAAGGTACTTCTACTGTTTTCAAATAGAGTTTAAAACGTTCTTAAAATGTGTTGTAGATATAATCACATAACATCGCTTATCTTCGACATCAACGCTGGAGCTAAGAACGTAAAAATACCTTTACTTGTTCTCAGCAAAAGGGGTAATTAGTCTAAACGTTAGTTATAATTACTGAAATGCGTCCATTATCAAATATGCTGAAATATGTTGACTTTTGATCAGTAGTCAATCTGAATGACTCTTTCTTGATCACAGCTGATGGGGAGCCTGTTAGGTTTCAAGTGGCCTGCATGGCCAACCTCACGAGAAGGTCAAGTTCTACATTCCCCCTTTTTATTACAGGGAAGAGGCATGCAGGGTAAAGGCTTTGAAGGTGACATGCTCCCCAACTAACGTCTAATAACTTATCCGTACTGATACAAAGACCAGGCTAAGATAGCAGAGCAAAATTGATGCCGTTATCTGTGGGGAAAGTTCGGTGCGCAGGAGTTACCTGCTAGTCCGACGCTGTGCCGCAACTGTGATAGCCAAAGCTGAAACTTGCCCATTTAGAGTTTCAACTCTGCTTAAGTCAGAATGCCGACTCGTAACGTTGTGTCTTCACCACCTGCGATGCACAGGACTGGAGAAAATTTGAATGACTGCTTTAATTCTGAAAGACCCTAGCACCCTTGATACGGGTTATCGTTTAACCTTACCGCCGCTGCCGGAACAGAGATCGCTCCTACTCATTGGTCACGGCAGCCGTGATGCCCAAGGTCGCCAAAACGTGTTAGATTTTGCGGCGGCTTATCAGGCATTGGATACCGCTCGCCCCGTTATCCCGTGTTTTCTAGAGCTGACAGAACCGACGATTCAAGACGGCGTTGAGCGTTGTGTCGCTGAAGGGTACACCGATATCTCTGTATTGCCTATCCTGCTGTTTGCCGCTCGTCACAATAAATTTGACGTCACCAACGAGCTGGATCGCGCCAGATCACGCCATCCTCATGTGCGGTTTCACTATGGTCGTCATTTTGGACTCGCGCCGGAGATCCTCGATTTGTGGCGAGATCGCCTGGCTCAGCTTGATCATCCTGACCACAATTCACGCCGTATCAAACGTCAGGATACCGTTTTACTCTTCGTTGGACGAGGGGCCAGTGATCCTGATGCAAATGGAGATGTCTACAAGCTGGCCCGTCTTCTATGGGAAGGCAGTGGCTACAACACTGTTGAAACGTGCTTTATTGGCATCACGCATCCTCGGTTGGAAGAGGGATTTCGGCGATCGCGTCTTTATCAGCCCAAACGTATCATTGTGCTGCCTTACTTCCTATTTACAGGAGTCCTGATGAAGAAAATTCAGGCGATCGCTGCCCAACAGCAGTTGCTTTTTCCTGAGACTGAGATTGTTTGTTTACCAGAAATGGGAATCCATCCTCAGTTGATGGCCGTGATGCGGCGTCGTGAAATCGAAACTCAGCTGGGCACAGTTGCGATGAACTGTGAACTGTGCAAGTTTCGCCTGTCGGCCAATAAGTCTGGCGAGTCTGGGCATCATCACGATCATCATCATCACGCCGATCATCATCACCATGCTCATCCTCATTTATCGGAGGATCCTTACGCCGAACCCGACAAATATCATGACCGCGCTTGGCAGGTACCCTAATCTGTAGAACAGCTTTCTCTCCAGAGGCGGGAATGTGAGTTTGACGCTATCCACTTCAACGATCGCTTCAGCAGGACTAACCCTTTTTGCGTAATTCCATTGTTTTTCGATTGCCCAAGCTGATAGCGATCGCCCTGCATCGCCTCAATCAGAGCCGCGTTTTGCAGCCCAATTTCCCCTTTCAACCGGCTCAGTTTCCCATCTTCTACGGCTGGGTGATTCTCATCGCTACCACCGTAGGAATTCTCATGAGCATTCCCGGGCAAACCGCCGGCGTGAGCGTGTTCACAGACCCACTCCTGAGAGCAACTGGGCTTTCTCGGTTAGCACTTAGCAATGCCTACCTCATCGGCACTCTCACAAGCGGACTGTTTTTGCCATTGGGAGGTGTTTTTATTGATCGGTTTGGGGCACGAATAGTTGTTATCGTCTCTTCGATTGGGTTAGGACTAACGCTGGTCTACTTGAGTGTGAGCGATCGCCTCGCCCAAGAAATTAGCGCAATCTTCTCTCTCAATTCATCCCTGCCCGTTGCCTTTGTTCTGCTGTGCATTGGCTTCGTTAGTCTGCGGTTTAGCGGCCAGGGCATGTTGACTTTAGTGAGCCGCACTACCGTTGGTAAATGGTTTGATCGCCGTCGGGGCATAGCTTCCGGTACTGCGGGCGTGTTTCTCTCCTTCGGATTTTCAGCGGCTCCCTTATTGCTCAGCTTTTTTATTGACGGTTTGGGATGGCGGGGCGCATGGTTGAGTTTAGCCGCCTTAGTCAGCATAGGAATGGGCAGCTTGGGCTGGCTACTTTATCGAGACAATCCAGAAGAATGTGGGCTACTCATGGATGGTCGGTTAGCATCTTTGGCAGAGGTTCCTGCATCTTCTACCGTTGAACCGACAGAACATTCTCAAGACATTCCAGCCCAACCACGCTCCTTTTCAACAGCCCACGATTTCACTCGCAGCGAAGCTTTAAAGACATTAGCATTCTGGTCCGTTACGTTGGCGCTAGCATCCCAAGCGTTGACCATTACAGGAATTACCTTTCACATTGTTGATATTGGGGCTGCTGCTGGGTTGCCGGAAAAACAAACTGTAGCCATTTTTCTCCCTATCGGTGTAATAGCGACCGTAACGGGCTACCTCATTGGGATTGCGTCAGATCGCATCCGCCTGAAGGTGTTGTTCATGGCCATGATGCTGTTCGAAGCAATGGGCGTAGCGAGTATGGCCCATTTGGATAATCCACTGTTGCGATTGCTCACCATTCTCGGCCTCGGTTTCACAGGCGGCTGCTTCGGTACCCTCTCGACAGTGACCATGCCCCGCTACTTTGGGCGACGACACCTAGGGGCGATCGCAGGCGTCGAGATGATGACGCTAGTCATTGCTAGCGCGATCGGGCCGTCTCTCCTAGCCATGTTCAACGAATTTTTTGGCAACTATCGTATGGGGTTATATGTCTGTGCAGGCATTCCACTCACCGTTCTGCTGTTGCTCATCCCCAGCAGCAATCCCCAGCGCTGAAACCAAATCTTGAAAGCAGGATATATAGCCCTGTGCAGCTTGGTTGAGTATGTCTCAGTGTCTTAAGGGAGCAGGAATCGGGAACAGGAAATGGAGTGCGTTTGTTGTGGAGGCTGGCTGTGTTGTTTTATTAATGAAGAAAACAGTTGGCTTGGGTTCCGTCTCTGCGGGGTTGAACTCCGTCTCTGTCATGCAGCGATGGGCAATTCACACCGAATGGCTTCTTCCACTTTGAAGCGATCGCAACGGTAATCTTCAGCCAAATCATCTATCGAGTCCCCAGCCCGATATCGCTCCGCCAAAATACTGGTCGGAATCCCTGTTCCCTCAACCACCAAACGACCAAATGAAATTCGTGGGTCAATCACCACAATGCGCGGATTATCTTCTTCATGGGTGCGAGTAAAGGGATACAGTTTAATCGCCAAACCCGAATCATCCGGTTCAATCCGTTCCAAATGAGCATTCAGTGCGATTTTTAATTGGCTTTGCCCATCATCCGAAGCGTTAATCAGTTCTCCATACCGCTCAATAAACAGGTCTACCCCATCAGTCCGAAACTCAGTATGGGCTAATGGGTGAGCTACAGGTAAGTTCTCTTCCATATAGTCGAGTGCCTTACGCACCTTACCCAAATCAATGTTGTGATGCTGACGGATTGCCCGCAGCACATGCACCTCAACCATGTTGGTGAAAGAGAGCAGCTTCGGCCTCCGATTTGGAATGGGGATCAAAGGCGCGAAGAATCCCTCCCCCTCAGCCTTTGGATACTTGCGACCTACCGTCCAAGAGCGAATTGTTGCTGCAGGAATACGTAAATACCGGGCAGCATCTCCAATTGAGTATGTTGGTATGCTCCTCGGGTCTAACTTGCCGTAGAGCTTGTTCATGCAACCACTCTCCTGAATTAAATAATAGATACTAGCCTGGTAACTTCGCCCTCAAACCTATCCTCGAAAACAAAGCATCTATTAAACTTGCAGACCACCTAGAATTTAGATTGGGAATTTTATGTTCCCACTTTTGTTGTCTTGTCTATATAAAGCTTTAAGTGAATCCGTTTTCATCAATCTCGGCACTGCCTGTATCGATGATGTCAATTTACAGTATGTGTGCTGTAAGCAGAGTCTCAGACTTTGTCGCAAATCAGAATCGCAGAACTAGAAGACAAGCTTTATGCAAGCCATATAAACTCTCTGAAATGAACGGCTTCAAAGAAGTTTTAGAAGTGTAATAAGCGGGTGGGGGGAATCGAACCCCCATCATTAGCTTGGAAGGCTAGGGTTTTACCACTAAACTACACCCGCATGGTGGACTATCAGATTAACACATGCCGCGATCGCCAACAGCCTGCTTCAAGAAACGGAATACCCTATGAGACCATGAAACAAGCCCGGACCAATGTTTGCAACACACTCCTCACTCTTCGCTAGCTTATGTGTCGTCTTTTAGGGTATTTAGGCCCACCGATTCAATTGGATTCGCTCCTGCTAGAACCGCCTCATTCTTTGATGGTGCAGTCCTATGCGCCGAAGGAACTGGAGGTTGCCAAACTGAATGCCGATGGTTTCGGCCTGGGCTGGTATCGCGCCACAGGCACAACCGAACCCTTTACCTATCGCAACATACTGCCGATTTGGAATGATCCGAATCTGGAACCGTTATGTCGCTACGTCACAACCGGTTGTGCGGTGGCTTACGTACGGAGCGCCACGCCGGGTCAGGGAGTGGATATCAGCAATTGCCAGCCGTTTCAATCCAATCCACTACTTTTCACGCACAATGGCTACATTCAGCGCTTTCGCAAGACGCTCTATCAACCTATGCGGCAAATGATGAGCGATCGCATTTATGCCGCCATCAATGGCAGCACCGATTCAGAACATATTTGGGGAGTGTTATTGACCGCTTTGGCCACTCAGCCAACGCTTTCCCTGAGAGAAGCGTTACAAATCGCAATAGAGAAATTAGCAAGGCTGGCAGCTGATTACGACGTTTCCGTAGCGGCTAACGTCTTAGTTAGCGATGGAGAACAATTGGTTGGCTCACGATTTGCGTCTCATAATCGTGCTCCTTCTTTATACTGGCTAAGAGACGATCCCCATTTCCCAGATGCCGTATTAGTGGCATCCGAACCCTTTTTCGATGGAAACTGGGCGTCCTTCGACGAATTTTCGCTGTTTACTATCACTTCAGATTGTGACATCCAGTTCCATCCCCTTGATCGCTTCAGCGGACTTAACGCCCACTGAACTACGACAAATTTTGAGGGCAAACTTGACTGCCTGCCGCCAAAGCACCTTAGGTTTAATTAACGTCCTAACTGACGCTGAATTTTCTCAGCAGGCGCATCCTGACTTCAGTCCTGTTGGTTGGCACTTAGGACATATTGCATTCACAGAATCTTTATGGCTGCTGGAGTATCTAAAGCGAGACAAGTGTGCCTATCCGCAGTATCAGAGACTGTTTGCCGCAGATGGATTACCAAAGACTGAACGCCAAGTTTTACCTAGTCTGGCAGAAATCTTGACGTTCATGGAGACGATTCGCGATCGCACTCTTACCTATTTAGAAACAGCTCCACTCCATCAACAGCTACGTCTTTGGCAGTGGATATTGCAGCATGAAAGTCAACATGCGGAAATCGCGACCTACATCCTTGCTCTGCATCGCCAAGAGCAGCCAATCTCTACAGCTCCCTGCACTGCTGAGGAAATTGCCATTCCCCTATCCGCCTCAAAAGATAATATGGTTTTTGTCGCTAGCGGGGAGTTTCCGCTGGGGCATGAATCTGTTGAGGCTTTAGATAATGAACAGCCTCAACGTGCTGTACAACTCACCGACTACTGGATTGACCGCACGCCCGTAACTGTGGCTGAATACAGTGAATTTGTTGCGGCAGGAGGCTATCAAAATAGCCAATGGTGGCATCCTCAAGGATGGCATTGGGTAGCAGCCAACGAAATCATGCAGCCCCTCTACTGGCGTCCTGAAGCAGAATGGGCTAACACTCCAGTCTGCGGTGTGAGCTGGTATGAGGCGGATGCTTATGCTTGTTTTGTGGGCAAGCGTCTGCCGACAGAAGCTGAGTGGGAGCGGGCTGCTCAGTGGCAACCTGCTACCGGTACTGTACAACCGATGCCTTGGGGAGATGCACCTGCTACAGTTCATCGAGGTAATTTCGATGGGGAGCGGGGAGGCGTGACCCCGGTCGGAGAATTTCCAGCAGGACGTAGCGCGGTGGGGTGCGACGACATGCTGGGCAACGTTTGGGAATGGACGAGCAGTTGGTTTGATGGCTATCCGGGCTTTACACCTTATCCCTACGCAGACTATTCACAAGCCTATTTTGACAAGCGTCATCGGGTCTTGAGGGGAGGCAGCTGGGCAACACGTCGCTGGGTATTGCGTCCTACCTTTCGAAATTGGTACCAACCAGAGGTGCGGCAACTCTTTGCTGGGTTTAGATGTGTGCTGTCTGCATAGTTGTTTTGTATAACAAGTGTCAAAATACTCGGGGGTTCGTCGCCCCTAGATGAATTACGTGACACTATGCCAGCTTCTTCTCATCCAACGTCTTTCTCCAGTGAAAAGCCGTCTAGGTTGCATAAGCCACCTGTCCTGTCTCGCGATCGCCTCATTATCGAACACCGTCTGACTGCTGAGAGCCATGACGCTGCTGTAGTGGGTCGAGACGTGATTGCAGGACTCTCGCAAACCCCCAAGTCACTACCGCCCAAATATTTCTACGACGATCAGGGATCCCAGCTCTTTGAAGCCATCACGGAATTGCCTGAATACTACTTAACACGCACTGAACGACGCATTTTGGAAACGTTTGCTGGGGCGATCGCCGATCAGGTCGGGGCCTGCGACTTAGTCGAGTTGGGCAGCGGTAGCTCTAGCAAAACTCGGATCCTGTTTGACGCCTATCAGCGAAGCACTACCCCGCTCCGATATATTCCTGTTGATGTCAGCAGTGGCATCTTGAAAGAAAGCACCCATGCCTTGCTAAATGAATATCCCAAGTTGACCATTCACGGTTTGATCAGTACCTACGAAGCGGCTCTAGCCGAATTGCCACCGGCAAAGCTACCTCGTCGCATGATTGCTTTTATTGGCAGTACTCTAGGCAACTTATCCCCCTTTCAAGCCCAGCAATTTTTTCAAAGTGTTAGTCAGGCTTCAGAAAGCAACGATTATTTTCTGTTGGGAGTTGACTTGCACAAAGACAGTGACGTACTCAACGCTGCTTACAATGACTCAGCAGGCGTGACTGCGGCATTCAACCTCAATATGTTGAGTCACTTAAACTGGCGTTTTCAAGGCAATTTTGATCTGTCGCAGTTTCGGCATGTTGCCCGGTATAACGAGCGCGATCGCCAGATCGAAATGTATATCGAAAGCCTACGATCGCAAACTGTGACCCTCAAGTCTCTCGATCTAGATGCCTCTTTCCGCGCAGGAGAGCGACTATTGAGCGAAATTTCTCGCAAATTCAATCTAGATGAGTTGTCTCAAGAATTGTTTAACCACGGGTTGACAGTGGTCGACACGTTTACTGACGAACAACAATGGTTCGCACTTATCCTCTGCAAAAAGCTCTAAGGGAAAGAATCCCGGTTTCTGCGGAGAACGACCTACGTCGGTCATATTGCGAGTGAGAAACCGGGATTCTTGGAAGCGGAGAGCCTACTGCTCAATCTTGACAGAGTTGATTTTGTCGCCTTGCTTGATGGAATTGACTACATCCATGTCTTCAGTCTTGCCAAAAACAGTGTGGACTCCATCTAGGTGAGGTTGAGGCTCATGGCAGATGAAAAACTGGCTACCACCCGTATCTGGACCTCGATGGGCCATTGAAAGGCTACCTGCAACATGCTTATTGTCGTTAATTTCGCACTTGATAGTGTAACCTGGGCCCCCGGTCCCCGTGCCCTTGGGGCATCCTCCCTGAATCATAAAATTAGGAATGACGCGGTGAAACTTTAAGCCGTCGTAAAAGCCAGCTTGAGACAAGTCCACAAAATTTTTGACCGTATTGGGAGCATCCGCATCAAACAGCTCCAGGTTGATGGTGCCCTTGTCGGTTTCCATAATTGCTCGGGTCATATTCTCTCCTAAATGGATAAATTGGGCTTAGCCCTCGCAGAGTCTACGCTGCGGAACGCTGCTTAGCAATCCCTACGAATCAATTTTCGGCAAGAGCGCTACCAACCTCAAACCGTCACCCAGTTTTCTTAAGCTTTACGGGCGATCGCGGTAATCCGCTCGCCTTTCTCAATGGCCTGCGGTCTATCAGCTGACCTGAACGTCAAACACGCCTTCACAGAGTGAGGCTTCTAGAGCCAATATCCGACAGCCTTTACAGGAAAGAGGAGAGTGATCGCCGTTGTCGGACGTCTGCCGTATTAACCAAACTGTCCTCAGGCCAATCCAGACGATGGTGCGCATCCTCTGAGACGACGGCAACCGGTGTAGGAGGCGTCGTATTGTTGTTTGCCCGTGATGAAACGGTAGAGCTTGGTGTCTTCTGAGGAGGAACTTCGCGCTCCTGCTGAGGCACCATCAATGGCTGCGTTGGATCGTAAGGCGGGAGAGGCTTGGGAGAGGAAGAGGAAGCAGTCGTTTGTGATCGCCGAGAAGGAGTCGCTGAAGGTTGATTAGGTGATATCAAAACCCTCTTCTTAGCTGGCTTTTGAGCAGATTTCTTCGCCTTGTAGCGAGACCGAGAAGCGGACGACTTCACTTGAGCCGACACGAGCCAACAGCCCACGGCACAGGTTCCCACCAAAGCGACCAGAGTCCATCCAGAGAATCCGGTTTCGGCAGGAGGTGGAGTGGCGGTAGCATTCTCTGGCTCGGTTGGAGCCTCCTCAGAGGGCGGATCAGCCTCTTCGGACTCGCTAGGTTGAGAATTCTCACCTTCGTTTAGCCGTTCATGGGGATAGACATTGAGATCAGCCGTAGAGACATCCGCCTCTTTCGCGTCATTGACGGTGTGTAGGAGCTGACCGTAAGCAAAGAGAGCGATCGCCAACAGGACGACCCAAATACCCGCAAGGACAGCCAGTGGCCGATAGGCCGCCAACTTCACCCACAACTGTTGGCGTCGAAAGAGTGCAGAGGATACGTCGGTGGGTTGACCTGAAGACAACGGCGATTTTCGTGGAAAGCGACCTGACATTACTAATAAGGCACGCAATTCATTTACGAGCCATTTTAGGAGGTCAGTCCCTCATTTGCCACTGAGAATCGAGAATTGGGTAAGAAAAGCCATGCAATAGCCAATGCAGGTTCGACTTTTTGACCTCACATTATTCAAATTCCGGCATTGTCAAGCTCTAGTAGCGAATGCGGGGATCAACGTAGGCGTTGAGAATGTCGATCGCAATGCTGATAACGGCAACAATCATGGCAAAGAAGACCATCAGTCCTTGTACGACTGGATAGTCTCGTTGGGAGATGGCCTCATACAGACGGTTGGCAAGACCCGGCCAGGAAAAGGTAACTTCTGTCAGAACAGCTCCCCCTAAAAGGGACGCAAAGGTTAGACCCAAGACGGTAACAACAGGAATCAGAGCATTTTTGAGAGCATGGGCCAGAACAATCCGAACTTCGGGAATACCTCTCGCTCTAGCCGCTTCGACATAGTCAGCCCGCAGGGTTTGCTTCAAGTTAACGCGCACGATCCGTTCAAACACGCCGCTGATGAGGATGCCCAAGGTTAAGCTTGGCAATGCTAAATAGTGAACCGTTGTGAAAAAGAGACCGGGTTGCCCTGTTAGTAGGCTGTCGAGGAGGTAGAGTCCAGTTGGACCTTGGGGAGGCGTTGCACCCAGGGGAAACCGAGTACCGATGGGAAACCAGCGCAGCTGTACCGCAAAGAAGAGCTGGAGAAGCATCCCAAACCAATACATCGGGACTGCATAGGTGACGATCCCAAACAATCGCCCTCCAGCATCTAGGGGGGAATTGGGTTTAGACGCCGCGATCGCGCCAACCGTCAGCCCTACGCCAGCAGCTACCAGCATTCCACATAGCGTGAGTTCAACCGTCGCGGGAAAATGATCGCCAATAATTTCCCAGACCGTTTGGCCCTGGCTAGCGACCGAAGTGCCTAAATCAAAAGAGAGTAAATTCCTCAAATATCGCAGGTATTGAATCATCAGGGGGGCATCGAGTCCTAACTGTGCCCGTAAGGTGTCTTTGGCCGATTCAGGAGCGCGGGGACCTAGCAGAGCATCGACAGGATCACCAGGAGTAGCCCTCAACAGCAGGAAGACTACCGTGGTGATGGTCCAAATCATCAGCGGCGCTAACAACAACCGGGTCAGAATGTAATACCGCAGTGCATTAGAACGGGCCATAGGAACCAGAAAGACAATAGGCAAGTATGACAAACACCATACAGCGAAACAGGCAATTCCTTTGGGCAAGTGACTGGGTTGCCCAGTAGGGTGAGGCACTGCTCATCTCGTATTCACTGAGGAGTTCCATAACTCGTTTGCAGAAACCCAAAACAAGAGACAAAACAGTCTGCGTCAGTCTCTAGAGAGGGGCAGGCAATGAGTGGACGTCTGAAAGCTGGCGAGCAGGAAAACGCGAGGTTGTGACCTCTGCCGTGGTGTCTTCATAGTTGTTCTGTATATTGGGAGGTGACCTATGCGGCGACATTCTGCTTTATGGCTGATGACAATCAACGGTATTTGATCATGGTTTGTCAGCATCGTTCTTGTTCCCGTAATGGGGCTGAGCAAGTCTTGAGTGAGTTTCAGAAGCATCAGTCTGACACCGTGATGGTCAGTCAGTGTGAATGCCAGGGTCAGTGTGGGTCTGGACCAACCGTGCGGATTATGCCTGAGAATGTTTGGTACTGCCAGGTTCGGCCTGAAGATGTGGAGACTATTGTGAATGAACACCTGGCTTCAGACGGTGCTCCCATTCAACGAATGCTGAACCCGAGAATGCATCAGGCTGAGTCGGCCTATGCCCATCTAGCGTCTCAATATCAAGCTTTTCTTCAGAAAGAGTGATAGCAGGGGATTAGCTTTACGGCTCTGTCCCAGGGGTGCAGGATTAGGGCGAAGCCGATATAGTGGGGAAACTTTTTTAGATCATTCGCACTAGCGATCGCTCCCCTTCCATGACCTCCTCTGTAACGCGGACAAATCCTGAAGACCTGAGCAACAACAAACTACAGCCAAGCGATCGCGCTTTTCACGACTGGTATCGCTTTGTTCTGTCTTATCCGCCTCACTTGGTTCGACACTACATCAACAAGTTTGACCTTGATGCCAATGCAACTCTCCTCGATCCGTTTTGTGGGACTGGAACCACCATCGTTGAAGCGAAGAAAAACGGCATCACCTCAGTGGGGATCGAAGCAGTACCCATGTCTCATTTTGCCTGTAGTACCAAAGTGCAATGGCAAGTGGATTTAGGTGAACTTCACCATTGGCAGCAGGTGGTTAGGCAACAGGCCCATGAGCGAGTTCAAAGCCTGCCTCATCTCAGTTTGAAGCCGGAACAAACGGCCATTCTGCTGAAAAATTCCATTAGTCCAGTTCCGTTGCATAAGTGTTTGGCCTTACAGGAAGCGATCGCAACCAGCGTTCCTCAACCGGTTAAAGGCGTTCTATCGCTGGCGTTGGCCTATGTCGCTGTCTACGATGCCAGCAATCTCAAGTTTGGCCCAGAAGTTGGCTTGCGTCGCCAAAAGCGGGCAGATGCCCCCGTCCTGGAACAGTGGTACGCCAAAGTCGATCAGATGGCGGCAGATTTGGAGCGTCACCAAGCACTCGCTCAGATATCGTCCGAATGTCGTCATGGAGATGCGCGCGTGGTGCGATCGCTGTTGCCACCCAACTCGATTGACGCTGTAATCACCTCACCCCCTTATCCCAACGAGAAAGATTACACGCGCACAACTCGTTTAGAGTCAGTCCTGTTGGGCTTTTTGAACAATAAGCAGGACCTGCGATCGTTTAAGCAAACGCTGATCCGCTCCAACACACGCAATGTGTACAAGGTAGATGACGACGATCAGTTCTTGGCGACTCAAAGCCGGGCTACAGCCTTGGCACAGGAGATTGAAGAGCGTCGTCTCTTGCTTCAGAAAACGTCAGGGTTTGAGCGGCTATATCACCGTGTCGTCTCACTGTACTTCGGCGGCATGAAGCATCATCTTCAAGAACTACAACCTGTCCTCAAACCAGGTGCTCAACTAGCCTATGTCGTGGGTGACCAAGCGTCTTTTTTTCAAATCATGGTTCGCACTGGAGAGCTGCTAGAGGAGATTGCTGCGGAAGTGGGCTATGTCGTGAAGGGGCGCGACTTGTTCCGTACCCGACTGGCAACTGCAACGGGTGCTCAGCTAAAGGAAGAGGTGGTCCTTTTGGCGTGGCCTGGTCCTGCACAAAAGCGGCAGTACTTTACGGGTTGACCCATTAGCTTAAGAGCAACACTGCCCCGCAAGTAGCTCCGCTATGATAAAGGCCAACCTTTCTTTAAAGACTGTGATGGTTCGTACCGATCTGTATACTAACTTGCCGACCAGCGACGAACTTCCCTGTTCAGACGATACGCCTGTGGATAACGAAGATCAGAATTTACTGCCAAACTATCTGCTATTTCTGCTGTACCTGATCTGGGGAGATCGCCATGATTGGTATTTTGGAGCAGACATGGCGATTTACCATACGACAGGAGTCAGCCCGAAAGTCCCTGTCGTACCCGATGGCTTTTTGAGTGTTGGCGTTCCTCGCCGCAAACCCGGTAACAAGTCTCGAAAAAGCTATGTGGTGTGGGAAGAAGACGGAACAGTTCCGAAGTTCGTGTTGGAGATGGCCTCTTGGACACCCGGCAATGAATACGACGATAAGATCACGCTCTATGAAAACCTGGGTGTCTTGTACTACGTCATTTACAACCCTGACTATTGGCAACGCGATCGCCATCAGCCTTTTGAGGTCTACAAGCTCGTTGATGGTCGCTATCAGCTTCAGATTGGCGAACCCTATTGGATGCCAGAAATTGGACTGGGCATAGGTCGCAGTCAAGGCAGCCTGGGTGGAATTCCACGAGAGATCTTGTCCTGGTTTGATGCCCAGGGCAACCGTTATCTCTCGGCTGACGAGCAAGCCCAACAGGCTCAGCAACAGGCACAACAAGCACAACTCCAGGTTCAACAAGAAAGGCAAGCTCGTTTAACCGCGATCGCCCAGCTGCATGAAATGGGATTAGCACCAGAGCAAATTGCTCAAGCGTTAAATATGACTTTGGAAGACGTCAACCAACAGTTGCAAGACTCTGGACAGGATTAACGAACCGTCAAAGCCCTAATCGACTTTTTCACCACTCAAAATGAAAATAGGGTTGATCGCTTTGAAGACTTGTTGATGCCCACGGGTTTCGAGACGATTGATTACAGGTTGAGCGATCTCGACGTTACGGACACAGAGTTCTGCAAAGGCTTCCGAAACACTGTAAAGGGTTTCTAGAGTGCCTGTGGTGACGACAAGTCTGCCGCCACTCGCTAAATAGTTCCAAGCGACTTTGACAATATCTTTAATTGATTTTCCGCCTTCCACCAAGATGCAGTCTGGATTGGACGGTAGTTCTGCTAAGCAATCCGGGGCAACTCCTTCAACAACGTCCACGTTGGCTAGTTCGAAGCGATCGCAGTTGTGCCGTATCAGATTAGCAACCTCTGTATCTCGCTCTACCGCAATCATTCGGCCTTGGGGACATAACAAGGCTGCTTCCACCACGAGCGTGCCTGTCCCAGCTCCAATATCCCAAAGCTGCGCGTTGGGCTGCAATCGCAACGCACCCACAATCAGCAGCCTCACTTCGCGTTTGCTAATAGGGATTCCCGGTAGCTGCTCAAAAAAGTGATCAGGAATTCCAGGAGTTGCATAAGGCCAAAGAGGTGCCATCGGAAAAGCCTTTGAGAAGTCGAGTCGAACTGCCCAGCTGCCATAGCCGTCGTCAGCTCCGTTAGGATAAAATGGCGAGCCATTGGGCTATGCGCTCAACAGCTGGATGCGGCTGGGTGCACTAGCCTAGATGGCTAAAGCTATCTATCAGCGTATCAAGCCTTACAAATTTCTTCCGACACGATCTTCGAGGGGCAGAATTTTGGCAGCCACTCGCAAACGACCCAAACGTCTGACCAAACGGATGGCCTGGTGAAGATATAACTTGTGAGGAAAAATCGCAGGGAGTTGATTCATTAAGTCGTGAGCTTCACCAATGGCGCAGCCCGTCACTCGGGCAATCTCAGTGCCGCCTTCAAAAATAGCGTCAGCCGCGTTTGCCTGCAATAATTCAACCTGCCACTGTTTAGGAGCAGTGTCACCCTGCTCAATACGACGCAGACCGCGAATTGTGGACAGCACAACCAAGCGATCGCCCTCGTGCAGTTGAATATCGTCGGATGGCATGACCCGCGATCGTTGTCCCTTTTGCTGATGCCAAATCGGCACAACACCATAGCCGTAGGCAACCTCAGCTAGCAGCAATCCCTGCAAGGTATCGTCCGCTTTAATGGCATACTGAGTCACCAAAACAGTCTGATGGTAGAGTCGAAATAAGCCCATGACGTTTTCACCAAAAGCTGCGCCTGCAAACGCTTCGGCAGATAGAGCTGAGGCACAGAGCACCTGAGCATAAGGAAACAAATGAGCGACTTTATCGGTGAAAATCTGATCGTAGGTGCGGATGATCAGGCGGCTTTTTGGATTAGAGCGATAGGCCATGAGTCCTAGCTCTAGGTTCTGAATTTCATCATCACTGACCGCCACGATACTTTTAGCTGTTGCTAGGTTGGTCTTGTCCAAAATGTCACGTATAGGGCCCGTAACCAGCGGCATATGAGGCAGAATATCAGGCTCAATCGATTGACTAGTGATGCCAACAACAGGTTGTTTCAGATCCTGTAATATTTCAACCACTTGACGACCGACCCGACCTAGCCAGATCACAACCACATGTCCTGCTTCAGGCACCGGAGGGCGTTTGGTTAAAAACTCAAACCGCGAGGTCAGCAGCTTTTCCGTCAGTAAAGCATAGAGGACACCAATGAATGCTGTTCCGGCCAATGTGAGGGTGAGACTGAACAAGCGTAGCCACCAAACCACAGGTTCGGTCAGCTCAACACCACCAAAGACATCACCATATCCCCCCAACAGCAGGACAACCGTGGCGTAAAAAGCATCTGGGAAGGAGGGCGCTGTTCCCGTCATCACCATCAATACGCTGCCAATTAGGCAAAGACTAACTACGGTAATGCCACAGAGCAGGGCAACTCGCCGGATCTGATTGTTGTAGCTATAGCGCCAGAATGTCCTCAAGGCTTCACGAGGACGCCAATCTCGCCAGTTGCGCAGTCCTTGTCTCACCCGCTGTAGCATCCCCCTGCGAGTATTCCGGGCGTAGTCAATGACAGAACCGTCATCTGCAGACTCTGCCTCGACAGAAACCACTACGTCTCCAGCGCGAATAATGGAATCGGGAAGCCAGGTGTAAAACTGAGCCGATGCACTGGCAGGATGATCGGACCGTAGCGCCATCTCTTCGGGTTTTAGTCTGGCCGTCTCAGCTTTGAGATATCTCAGCACACGGCGATCGCGATTAATCACCTCATAAACTTTGCGCGTGTCACACCAGGAATCCTGAGGCTGAATCGTCCGCGTCACCACTCGAAAAGACTGATTGTCTACCTTGAAAAAACCAGTCATCGCTTCATCAAGGGCCTCTAGTGCGAAGGCGGGTGCCGCCAGCTGAGTGGGTTCAAACGCAATGAAATTCGTCAACTGTTGCTCTAGCAGGTTGTTCAGATTTTGTTTTTCTGATCGCACCACCAGCCGGATATCGGGATTCAACACTCTAGCGCTGAGCGCCGCTTCCAAGTTGACTCGTTCGTTTTCAGTTACTAGCAGAGCAGCCCGACACCGACGGACTCCTGCCTGCTCCAAAATATCTGACTGGCGGCAATCACCAATGACGAGATTATTAATCGCTTTGGGGAGGTGAGCGATTTCCCATCGATCAGGGTGAGTTAGATCAATCGCGTTGACCCGTACACCAAAGGTTTGCAGATTGGCAACACAATGCTGTCCCAAACTGCCTAGCCCACAGACTAAGATCTGATCACGATTAGATAGGGCTATTGTCTGCTTTGGTCGCATACCGAATAGGGGTGGAGCGAGGGACAAAGACGGATTTTGTTCAATCTAACGTAACCTGACAAAATGCTTGTAGGCCTTGGGCGTTGTCTGATGATGCTTACGAACTAACCGGAGCGGCGATCGCCTGCTGAATTTGAGCAACTCGCTCTTCGTAGTCTGCCTCAGATAAAACAGGTTCACTCTCCGGTAAAGAATCCAGGTCGTCCCAAACGATCCATGAACGGCACCCACCATACCGCTTCTGATAAGCCATGCCAAACGGGTGTGTAAATCGATGAACGCGCAGCAGTAGCCCATAGGCAGGGCGTTCAGGTTTCCAGGCCAACCGTTCCGTCAACCACGCATCAGTCCAAATGTGAAACGGATGCAAGGACTGAACAATCCCATCTCCCTGAAGGGGAACCTGATGGGTCATTTCTGCCCAACCCTGGAGCGGAATCTCTTCGCCAGTTGCGGGCACAGAGCGTGCCGTAAACCCCGCTTGGAAGGGTGGACGAATAGCCGCGATCGCTTGGTGCTCGTAGGTGGGGAACAGCAAAGCACGATCGCTAGGGACTTCAAAAACCGGGCGGGATTCTCGGATACCGCCCTTGCGAATCAGGAGGATTAGATCCCCTGACAGCAAGGCATCAATTGCGATCGCCCACTCTTTCAGCGCCCACTGCCTGCTCATGCGTCAAGCCCCAATGCCAGCCAGCGATTGAGAAGCTGCGTCTTTCAGCAAGTCAGCTTTGTCCGTTTTTTCCCAAGGCAATTCCAAATCAGGGCGGCCGAAGTGTCCGTAAGCCGCAACATTCTGATAAAAACAGCCGTCTTGTAAAGCGGGTAGGCGTTGCAAATCAAACGTATGGATAATGCCCGCAGGTCTTAGCTCAAAGTGTTTTTGCACTAATTCCAGTAAAACAGTTTCATCAACCCGACCCGTCCCGAAGGTGTCTACAAAGATGCTGACAGGACGAGCAACCCCAATCGCGTAGCTCAACTGCACTTCGCATTTCTCAGCCAACCCTGCGGCCACAATATTCTTAGCAGCATAACGGCAAGCATAAGCCGCACTTCGGTCTACTTTCGTCGGGTCTTTGCCGGAAAAAGCCCCTCCTCCATGCCGAGAATAGCCACCGTAAGTATCCACGATAATTTTGCGGCCAGTGAGACCCGAGTCACCCTGCGGTCCGCCAATGACAAATTTTCCAGTCGGGTTAACTAAGAAGCGGGTTTTGTCGTCCGGCTGAACCGACAAATCTGCGAAGACAGGCATTACGACCTTCGCCCATAAATCTTCTTTAATGCGATCTTGTACAGCAGCAGGATCAGTAATGGTGTCGATGGTTTCCGTGTGCTGCGTCGAGATCAAAATGGTATCAATCCCAACAGGACGGCCATCTTCGTAAGCAACCGTCACTTGAGTTTTGCCATCGGGTCCAAGATAAGGTAAGACCTGGTTTTTGCGAACTACGGAAAGCTGGCGAGAAATGCGGTGCGCGACGCTGATGGGAAGCGGCATGTATTCTGGCGTTTCGTTACACGCAAACCCGAACATAATGCCTTGGTCACCCGCGCCAATCGTATCCCAACTTTCTTGACTGTCAGCCTCGCGCGTCTCAAAGGCCTGGTCAACTCCCTGCGCGATGTCTGCTGATTGTTCATCCAGGGCAATTAATACCGAGCAGCTATCTGCAGAAAAGCCATTATTGGTGGGGTCGGTGTAGCCAATTTCGGCAATCTTTTTGCGGATCAGCGACACATAGTTCACGGTGGCATTAGACGAGATTTCCCCGGTCACCAAAACCAGACCAGTGTTGACAACCACTTCTGCGGCCACTCGGCTGTTCGAATCCTGGGTCAGCAGAGCATCCAGTATTGTGTCCGATAGCTGATCACAAATTTTGTCGGGATGCCCCTCAGTGACTGACTCCGAGGTAAATAGATAACGACGAGACACGGGCAAATCCTCTTTCAACCAACTTCATATAGTAACAAGATGTTTTCCTGAGAGTCGATAAGTACTGGGCGTCACCTAATTCTTAACGTCTCAGAGACGGGCAATAACCATTACAGTTTTTTCAAGGCAATCTTCAGACTACCGCAAAGCGTTCTCTACTTGAGAACCCCATGATTTAGATAGACTGTCAACTGTTCGGGATGATCTAAGACAGCATCTGCGCCTGCGATCGCCGGACTTCCGCCCCAAGTAACACTGATAAAGCCACCCGCGCCACTTGCCTCAGCCAATTGGCCGTCCAGCTTTGAATCCCCAACGACCAGACTGTTTTCCGGAGAAATACCTAAATTTTCACAGGCTGTCCAAACCATTTGCGGATTGGGTTTAACCGGAGGGGCTTCACTGCCAGCGCACCAAGTCACGTAATTTACCAAATCGTATCGCAGCAGAAAATCCTGGATATTGGCAGTTGTATCTCCCGATAACACAGCTAGCTTCAGGCCACTGTCCCACAGGTTGCTCAGGAGTTCCACAATGCCTGAAAACGGAGGGGTGAAATCAGCTTTGCGCGTGAAGCTGCGATCGCTTTCTGCAAATCCTTGCTGTGCTAAATCCAGCGCCTCCGCCCAGGGTTTTCCCGTCGCCGCAATATAGGCAGCCGCAGCAATCTCATTATCGTAACGAGTCCCTACAGCCATTAATCCAGTTGGATCATATGCTTCCGCACAGCCGAACGCCCGCATCAACGCCTGCTCAATTCCAGGACTGTGCTGGTTGAGATAGCGCGATCGAGCTTTTGCCAATTCCTGCAAAAACCCGTGAGAGTCCGCCAACGTACCATCTTTGTCCCACAGAATCGCTGCAATGTCTTCAAAAATGCTGTCTTTGGCTTTGATCGTAATCATAAGTATGCCAGTGCTGATGGAGTATCGAAGGACGTCATTCTTCAGCTTTTTACAGCTGTAGCCATCTAGGTTTGTGCATTCCCAATAGCATCCGGGTGCTTAGCATAGGCTAGATGGCTCGCCGTTTTGTCCTAGCGGAACTGGCGATGTTCAAGTCCACATTAAGCCTGCTTGTTTCGATATCGCAGACTGGTTTGGTTCGCCTCAACACAAGCTTGAGGATCGACAAGAAAGGTTTTTCCCAACGCGATCGCTTGCTGAAGCTGCTCCTCAGTCATGTTTTTGTAAGCAGGCTTCTCAATCACCTGATACCACTCACAACCACAAATATTATCCAGAATAATTCTGGCGAAGCAGTGATTGAAGCGCACAGGATAACCACCCTTTTGGGCAGCTGCAGGCAGTTGTCGATTGACAAGATTGAGATACTGCTCCGTTAGTATTGACATTTCGCTTGCCTATTTGGATTTCGACAGATGAACGCCGTCTTTCAGCCTGCTGCTCTGTCAGACTATGACCAAGTGGCTATGATCAAATACCTTTGACCGCTCCAATCACTGACCGATCAAATCACAGATAGTTCGGTCTCTAAGCAAGCCGAAATCGTTTCGACGACTGACTGAGCCAGAGCATCATAGTCATAGCCGCCTTCTAATCCAAAGAGAATATTAGGCTGAATTTCTCGACAATATCGCGTGAAGACGGCGTAGTCAGCCGGCTGTAGCGAAACGCCCGCCAGCGGATCCGCCAGATTGGCATCATATCCAGCACTGATGATGAGAAAATCGGGCTTGAAATCTCTGAGGAAGGGCATCACAGCGTCTTCAAACTGAGCCTGATAGTCCGGTAGGGTGCTGCCGCGAGACATGGGAATATTCAGGACATTGTTGTGCAGTCCTCGTTCGGTTGCACGTCCCGTACCAGGATAAGCAGGAAACTGATGCAGCGAACAGTAAGCAATGTTGGCGTTGTCTTCCACCAATGCCTGAGTACCGTTGCCGTGATGTACATCCCAATCCAAAATGGCAATTCGGTTGATGTTGGGCTGTTGCAGGGCATAGTGAGCCGCGATCGCCGCATTGCCAAACAAGCAAAATCCCATGCCGCGATCGCTCACAGCATGGTGTCCTGGAGGACGAGAGAGCACAAACGTTGATTGTGACGCCTGCAAAACCCGATCCACACCATCCAGCCAAGCATTCACCGCTAGCAACGCCACCTCAAAGCTGGCTGACGAAATAGGCGTATCCGGATCGAGCAAACCCCCGCCCGTTTTCGCCAACTGTTCCAGACTGTCAACATATTGCGAATGATGCTGTGCACGCACCCAGGGAAGCGGATCTCGGTCGGCGATCGCCGTCGGCACCTGCCAGCGCAATTGAGATGACCACGGAGCTGCCCGTAGAGCTTTCGCGATCGCGGCGAGGCGACCCGAATTCTCTGGATGCATGTACCCAGTGTCATGGTTGAGAAAGGCATCGGAATAGATGACAGTTAGCTGAGAAGTCATGCGTTGAAAAACTACGCTGAAGCGGTTTTGAACGTCTGTTCTCCCAGCATACCGCTATCTCAAGGAAGGCGAAAAAGCGTGTTAAAATAGGCATACTGTCACACGTTTTTCGACGAATTTAGCCGCTTTAACCACATGCGATTCAAACCCTTGGTTTTTGGCTAAATTTTTGCGATTTTGGAGCTTTTTAACTCATGACAATTATCCCCACAGACTTGCGGAACGAAATGTCCCGTTCTTATCTGGAATACGCCATGAGCGTAATCGTGGGGCGAGCACTGCCAGACGCAAGAGATGGCCTGAAGCCAGTGCACCGGCGCATCCTCTATGCCATGCATGAGTTAGGGTTGACCTTTGATCGTCCCTTTAGAAAGTGTGCCCGTGTCGTCGGGGAAGTGCTGGGTAAATATCACCCCCATGGCGATACCGCTGTTTACGATGCGCTAGTACGGATGGCGCAAGATTTCTCCATGCGTGCGCCCCTGATCAACGGCCACGGCAACTTCGGCTCCATCGACAACGATCCACCAGCCGCTATGCGATACACGGAGTGTCGCCTACAAGCGCTCACCAGTGAATCGCTCCTGCAAGACATTGAAGCCGACACTGTTGACTTTGCTGATAACTTTGACGGTTCACAGCAAGAACCGATTGTTCTGCCATCTCGGGTGCCGCAGCTGCTGCTGAACGGATCCTCTGGAATTGCGGTAGGAATGGCGACCAACATTCCGCCTCACAACCTGACCGAACTTCTCAACGGCGTCATCCAGCTGATTCGCAATCCGGAGATTACGACTGCCGAGCTAATGCAAATCATCCCTGGGCCTGACTTTCCAACGGGCGCCCAGATTTTAGGGACAAGTGGCATCCGGGACGCTTATACCACTGGACGCGGCTCAGTCACCATGCGGGGAGTCGCCAATATTGAAACGATTGAGCAGCGAGGCCGTCCTGATCGCGATGCCATCATTATTACAGAATTGCCGTATCAGACGAACAAAGCAGCGCTGATTGAAAAGATTGCAGAGATGGTCAACGATCGCCGTTTGGACGGCATCTCTGACATTCGTGATGAGAGTGATCGCGATGGTATGCGGATCGTCATTGAGCTGAAGCGAGACGCTTATCCCCGTGTCGTGCTCAATAACCTCTATAAGCAAACGCCTCTGCAAAATAATTTTGGCGTCAACATGCTGGCTTTAGTGGATGGGGAACCCCAGCTGCTGGGGATCAAGCAATTTTTGGAGGTTTTCGTTGACTTCCGCGTTGAAACCATCACTCGCCGCACTCAATATCAGCTTCGCAAAGCCGAACAGCGGGATCACATCCTGCAAGGCTATTTGATTGCGCTAGATAATATGGACGCCATCATTGCCCTGATCCGTCAGGCGGCAGATACGCCCACGGCAAAGCAAGAGCTGATCGAGAACTACGGACTGACTGAACTGCAATCGGACGCCATTCTGCAAATGCAGCTCCGACGTCTGACCGCTTTAGAAACCGACAAAATTCAGCAAGAGCACGAAGACTTGCAGGCGACAATTGCGGACCTGCGCGATATCTTGGCCCAACGAGAGCGGATTTTAGACATCATCGTTTCGGAGTTGGAGGACCTGCGCGATCGCTTTGGTGATGAGCGGCGCACGATGATTGAAAGGGACGCTGGCGATCTGACTGATATCTCACTGATCGCCAATGAGCAAGTCGTTATCCTCGTGACAGAATATGGCTACATCAAACGGATGCCAGTCGATACCTTTGAAGCGCAAAGTCGTGCAACCCGAGGCAAAGCCGGAGCTAGAATCAAAGACGATGATGGCATTCAGCACTTTATGACCTGCGGCTGTCATGACCATATCGTGTTCTTTAGCGATCGCGGTGTGGCCTATTCGCTACGAGCCTATCAGCTACCCGAAGGGTCAAGAACCTCTCAGGGAGTGCCCATCGTTCAGATGCTGCCCATTCCTAAGGAGGAGAAAATCACCTCAGTCATTGCTGTGGAAGAGTTCACGGATGACGAGTATTTAGTCATGCTGACCCAGGGCGGCTATGTCAAAAAGACTTCACTGTCTGCATTCAGCAATATTCGGGCCAACGGTCTCATCGCGATTTCTTTGGCGGAAGGCGATCAGCTGCGTTGGGTTCGTCTTGCCCGCACGAGCGACAGCATTTTGATCGGCTCTCAGAATGGGATGACCATCCACTTCAAAGCTGATGATGACCAGCTGCGACCTTTGGGACGCCCGACCCGTGGAGTCAAAGCCATGAACTTGCGGGGTAATGATGAGCTGATCAGCATGGACATCTTACCGTCTCAAATTACTCATGCAGTTGAAGCAGCAGATGTTACGGAGGATGTAGAAGACTCGGATGACGAAACCGCTGATAACGGTCAAGGCCCCTGGGTGCTGGTGATCACGTCAGGCGGCATGGGTAAACGTGTTCCCGTTGCTCGGTTTAGGTTGCAAAACCGAGCAGGCATGGGCCTCAGGGCCATCAAGTTCCGGCTGGATGAAGATTCACTCGTTGCCGTTTTGGTGGTGAATGAAGACGAGGAACTGATGCTAGTTACGAATCGCGGTATTATTATTCGCCAGCGAGTCAACGACATCTCAATTCAATCCCGCTCAGCTCAAGGGGTACGCTTACAGCGACTAGATGATGATGATGCGATCGCAGCCGTTGCAGTCGTTCCTTCAGCATTGGAGTCGGATGATGAGGACGACGAAACGGATGAGAACGAAACCCCTCTTGAACCGAGGGTCGTTGTCTCTGAAGAAGCTGATATCAGCACGGTAGATACCACCGCATCGAATCCTGAGAGTGCAGAAGAGTAAAGGATTTGATGTTGTCTGTTGCCTTTGGGAGCAGATAAGGAGGGGGTTTAGAGCGATCGCAACTCGGCTGGATCGCTAACAAGATTGGCGGGGTAATTCTGAATTGCGATCGCTTCAGCAGGCTCCAGCTGGTCCAAAGTATCCCAGATGGCTTGCAATAAACCATCGAAGTGTTGTCTGGTCACTGCCGAGATGGAAAAAACGTGCCGCTGAGTAGCTTCTTCCATCATCTCAACCAGAACTTCCGCATCTTCAGAGGACATCGCATCGATTTTGTTGAGGGCGAGGAATTGAGGGCGATCGCTCAAACCCTGTCCATAAGCTTCCAGCTCCTGCTGAATGGTGTGATAATCTCCAAGCGGATCAGGTGCAGTTGCATCAACCAAATGGAGCAAAAGCCGCGTCCGTTCAATATGACGCAAAAACTCATGGCCTAGCCCCAGTCCATCATGAGCACCCTCAATCAAACCAGGAATGTCTGCGAACACTGTACCGTCACCAGTCGGTTTCCGCACAACCCCTAGATTAGGCACCAGTGTGGTGAAAGGATAGTCTGCAATCTTAGGACGAGCTGCTGAAAGTGCTGCAATTAAAGTGGATTTACCTGCATTAGGCAGACCAATGATGCCAACTTCTGCCAATAGTTTGAGTTCGAGGCGGATTGTTCGCTCTTCGCCAGGTAGACCGGGCAACGCATGTTCTGGGGCACGGTTGCGATTACTGAGAAAATGACGATTACCCAAACCCCCTTTCCCACCTGCTGCCACGCATAATGTTTGCTTAGGCGTGATCAAATCACCTAACAATTCATCCGTATCCGCATCGTAGACCGCTGTGCCACAGGGGACCTCAATATATCGATCCTCTCCACGAGCACCTGTCCGATTGCTAGGACCACCCCTTTCGCCAGGTTTTGCCTTGAACTGATGAGCGTATTTAAAGTCCAATAGTGTTTGCAAATTAGGTTCAGCGATGAGATAAACAGACCCACCATTGCCGCCATTGCCGCCAGAAGGGCCTCCCGCGGGTACGTATTTCTCACGACGAAAGGACACCATTCCATCGCCGCCTTGCCCCCCGATTACAGCCACTTCGGCTAAATCAACAAACTTCACGATCACTTCACCTTCAAAGCAGAGTCTCCATCCTAAAGGGTTATCGCTCAAATCAGCATTGGAAATGATCGACTTATGACACCCTTGACAGTCTCATCGGTAAACAACCTGTCTTGAAAAGCTTTGGAGGCATTGCTAGACTACGCCACCGGAGTTAGGCCATTAGGCTTCCTTGCTGAGAGGCATTTCTCCGGGCAGACAAATTAGGCCGTCGCCATGACTCGTAATGATGCCGCGTTGACGTAACTTACCCATCAACCGAGTCACCGTTACCCGCGTCGAACCGATTGCACTACCAATCTGAGCGTGGGTAAGTGGAAAAGGAAGATAGTAGCCCTCGGCAGACGCTTCACCAAATTCTTCAATCAAAAGCGTCAAAAATCCTATCAGCCGATCAATAGTGCGGCGTTGTCCCAGAGTACTGAGCCACAATAACTTGCGCTGATGCTGATGCCGAAAGGCCTCCAAAACCTCACGACGAAAATGCGGCCAATTATCCAAATCGTGCCAATAGAGCCAGATAACCGTTGTTTGATCCACATGAGCAAAGCTCTGAAGCGAAAATGGAGACTGAGCAATGATCTCGAAAGGTTGCCCCGCCCCTACAAAACCCAAAAAGGCTTCTTCGTCTTGAGCCATCAAAGGAGTGGTGACAACATCCTCTTCCGAAGAAACGTCAACGCTGAGTTGGGCATTGCCCGTCAGCCGTACAGCGCCTCTTTGAACTAGATATAGCAATCCTGGTCGAGAGGGAATGCGCTCATCTTTCACAAAAGTACGACAGCGATAATGCTCTTGCGCCCAGTCTGAAATTCTCTGCCAGGTGAGAAAAGGACGTGCCTGATTAGCCGAAGATGTTGGGTACATATGTACATCCATTGAAATTGACTACGGTGACCTTGCAGACTCAAACTGGCCTAATTCTGGAAAAGGCCTAAGGCAGCTCCATCCATGAATCGAGGCAAACAATATAAGCTTGGGGGCAAACGATATAAGCACCTAATGGAAAAATCCACGCAAAATATTTTGTGAATTTTCTCCATATTAAACTAAAGCTTACGTATTGTTTCTATTAAATAGACTACTGATTAGGTGAAATCGAGTACCGGAAATTGCTAAGAATTCTCTTCCAAGATTATTGGCCGATTATACTCATCTCAGAATAAATGGGGACATCCGAGAATCTAGCTAACTTGCACCCAATAGTTTCCCTGAAAGTAATGTCAAAAAGTATACTCCTCGAAGGTGCTAAATCTTTGAGTTCAGTATATTTACTTGAAGAGAGAATAAGCGTTAGTGATCTGATTACTCGTGAGACAATAGGCTATCGATCAGCGATCGCACTCGCACTCGCTACCAGCCTTGGAGCAGATCCGGTCGCCGTATCTCTCCAGTTGGTAGACATTCTGAGAGTAACCGTTCCTCCAATCCTGTTTCAACCTGCGGACGCACAAGCGCTCACCCAATACATATCTATTAACAGCAATGACCAGGGATGGCTAACACTCTCCATTACAGATGAGGGGATCGCTGCTTGGCTACGGTCTGTAAATACACTGTCAGTGAAGTTACCGGCAATAGAGATGCCACAGACTTTTCCACCCTATCAAGGACGGTTGCCTCTCTGCGATCGCCTCAAGCTATCCTTTCCGATGCTAATCCAGTGGACACAAACTCGTTGCAATTACTGGTTAGAGCGATCAGAAATGCTAATATCCCAATCCTGCAAAGACTCGCATCAGTATGACGCGAGATCAACTCTTGTATCAGCATGGACCCATGCCAGTCCTGTAGCCTGCCACGCACTCCTACACACCACCATTAGAGCAGTAGACACTCTAGCGACTCAAAAGCGGGAAACCACAGCCTACCTTCGTCAAGGATATGCCCTGTGCGAAGCACTTTATCAATTGGATGCTGCTATCACAACGACTATGTTCAAAAATCAGACTTTGCCGATTCAAACAAGTCTTCAACAGACGATAAAAGCAGCTCAAAAAGTTTTGGCTTTGATTGTTACGACTATTTTAGAAGCATAATCTTGCACTGGCTTTTAATTGTGCTCTTGGAGAAGATTTCTATACATTTTATGGACAGAAAATGATGATAGAAGCACTAAATCAACCCGATCTGCATGCAAAAACTGACCGACCGGAGGATGTCTTACTCTATGCAGAGAACTTGTGGAAATGTTTTGTTTTACATCCCCAAGGCGGCATTCGTTTACCTGTTCTCAATGGCGTTTCCTTACTCGTTCAGGCCGGAGAATGTATTGCACTCAAAGGTCCTTCTGGCTCAGGTAAATCAACCTTCATGCGATCGCTCTACGCCAACTATCGCATTGATTCAGGAGCTATTTGGGTCAAGCATCAAGGAACTTGGGTCAACTTGCCAACATTAGAGCCTCACGAACTGATTGCCGTTAGACAGCAAACCCTTGGTTACGTCAGCCAATTTCTACGGGTGATTCCTCGGGTGCCGGCACTCGATATCGCAACTGAACCTCTGATGGGCGCAGGTCTAGATGCTGAAACGGCTCAAGACAGAATCAAGGACTTATTTCATCGGCTCCATTTACCAGAGCGCTTGTGGTATCTTTCCCCGACAACTTTTTCAGGCGGTGAAAAGCAACGGGTAAATATTGCTCGGGCATTTGCCATGGATTATCCCATCCTGTTGCTTGATGAACCGACAGCTGCACTCGATGGAGCAAATCGTGAAGTCGTCATGCAGTTAATTGAAGAACGCAAAGCCCAAGGTTGTGCTTTGATCGGCATTTTTCATGACGATGATGTTCGAAATCGTGTTTGCGATCGCGAATTAACATTTGAGGCAACTTAGCCCATTGTGCAAAGCTTCTTCACAGAAACCCACAGACCTAAAAAATCGTCATTACTTTTAGAAAAGAATCTAGTTGGCGATCGCCAGGGGATTATCAATATGGCCAAGGTGTGGCAAAGCTTGTTGTCAGCAGGTTTAGTTAGCAGTTTAAGCATTTCAGTCGGACTGGCAGGCAGCGATTATGCGATCGCTCAGACAGACCCTGATACAACGACATCGACTGAAACCGAACCATCGGAATCATCTACTGAAACTGAAACCCCTGACACCGAAGATGCCGAAGTTCCCTTACCTGAAGACTCACCCGATGTCGATCAAATAGCCCGATTTAGCTGCCAACTAGAGAATGGTGAATACACCGTGATGTACTCACCTAGGAGCGAACCTGGAGCTATGTATGCCTGGGCAACGCCTGAAGACATGGGCAGTGCTTGGCCAGCAGAACGACGCTGTGAGGAAATTAGCCGCCGCCTCGAAAGCTACCGTCCTGATGGTCTGTTAGAGCTGCAAACAGCGATGGAGAACGGTTACAACACGGTCTGTGTTACCACCGAAGCTGTGTCGAGCTGCCGCATCGTATTCACCGTACCCCAGGGACAAGACCCAGTATTGACCCGCGATCGCGTCTTCGATAATCTCGTTCTAGCCGACCAGGGACAAGCGACCGATGGCGTGAACACGTTCGTCGAAGGTGACAGCGCTCTAGATGGCTTAGACGATATTTTGGGTGTTCCCTCAGGCAGTTCCACTCGCGGCGGCATCAACCTTCAGCCTTTTTTAGATCCAGCTGATGGTGGTACAGGGGCTCAGCTGAATCCTAATAGCGGACGCTCTTTAGACCCGAATAATTTTTGATTCTCATGGGGGCTGTCGCTTAGTATCAATGGAGATGCAGAGCGACAGAGTCTATGACCGCAACTGGTACTCAGAAACCCGCTTGGGCCGGTGACGACCTTTTATCCAAAGTTGTCAACCAGCTGATTCGAACCAAGCCGCTATACGCCTTGATGAAGCATCAAGCGCGGCAAGTCTTGATTAAGACTGCTGAGAAAAACGGCATTCCCTGGCGGCAAACCTGTGCTGAACTAGAGGCATCGGACATCCAATCGCTGCTGCCCGTCCTGGACAATGCAGCTATCACCTATCCGGACTATTATCAGGTTCCGTTTCATGCCTATGATGCGGGTAATTTGTGTTGGCAAGCCGCCTTTGAAGCGGCTTCAGCAACCTATTCAATGGCCCTGCGGGTCTGGCCCGATGAGGCGCTAACTTGGCAGGCAGCCCACGAACGGTTACGCAGCACTTTTCACGCGGTGCTGAAAACCTACATCACCCACCCAGTCCACAATGTGCTGGATATGGGCTGTTCTGTCGGTCTCTCAACCCTAACCCTGCATCGCTTTTTTCAGCAGCAGACAGACACGGTGCAAACAATAGGGCTGGACTTGTCCCCTTACATGTTGACAGTTGCCCAGCAGCGAGACAGTCACAATGAAATCGCGCAGTGGCTTCATGCCAACGCTGAGAGCACGGGTCTACCGGCCAACACCTTTGATGTGATTACCCTTCAGTTCGTGACCCATGAGCTGCCGCGCACTGCCACCCGCGCCATTTTTCAGGAAGCGTTGCGGTTGCTGAGACCAGGGGGCACGTTAGCGATCGCGGATAATAATCCCAAATCAGCCGTCATCCAAAAGCTCCCACCGGTTCTATTCACCCTGATGAAGAGTACCGAACCCTGGAGCGACGACTACTACACGTTTGATATTGAGGCCGCTTTAGCAGACATCGGCTATCAGCACATTACGACTGCTGAAACAGACCCACGTCACCGTGCCATCCTGGCCCAAAAACCTAAAGCTTGACAGAGGTCTCAGTGGGTTAATCTTAGCGCTTCACCTCAAGTCGTTTGAGAGCAAGGCGGAAAAGTACTGTGCCCGCAAATTCAGATCAGTTCAATTCTTTCTCGACCAACAACGTGAGAAGCTGCACCACTTGATTCATGTCAGCTCTTAGCCCATCCACCTTGGCGTCAATAGCTTCCAGCTTTTGCACAACATCTTGTTGAGTCGATTTTGCTTGAGCCGGCGTTGCAGGAGTAGATCCTGATGGCGCAGCAGCTTGTTGATTGAGCTTGTTGACTAATGCCGCCCAACTTCTAGCTTTCAGGTTAAAGTGCGCTTTAGCTGTCGCAAAGTCTTCAAACTGCTGCTTCAGAGCCTCTACCGTATAAGACTGGGCATCGGCGATCGCGGCTTGCGTTTCAAGGTCATCCTCCACCATGTCAACCACTTCATCAATCAGAGCGTCCTGATTTTGCGCGATCGCTGCTGCTGCCCCTAATACTCTAGCCGTAGCGTGGGCTTGAATCTCGCTCTCTTGTCTAAGCTTTTGCGTCAGTTGACGAATGCGATCGCCTAGAGAGGATTTTGGCGTCGTCAGATCATTGCTCATGCTGCGTCCTCCCTACTCCGCCATGATGTCTTTGATAGCTTGCCAGATACGCTTCAGCTTTTGCAGCATGCCCAGAGGCGTATCGTCCGTCTCGTCATCGACCGAGTTCACTAAAGATTGAATTCGATCCATACGACCCGCCACCTCTTCTAATGCCGTCACCGCTTCGCCTTCACGCGCCATAGAGTCGCGTAGAACAACCATCATATCGGCGATCTCTTGCTTCAAACGCTCGTTTTCTCGCTTACGACGAGTTTCCCACCCTTTAATACCCGCCTTAGAACGGCGCTCAAACTTGAGTTGTGTTTCAGCTTCGGTGTAGAGCGCAAGATATTTTTGACTCTCGGCCTGAGCCTCTTCGTATTTCGCCAACCACTGACCACTTTGAATCTTTTCCTGGTCGTACAGTGTGAGATAGGACGCTGCCTTCTCTTGTTCTTCCTGATACAGGGTCAGCGTGCTTTGATACCTCTGCTGCTCTTCAGAGTAGAGCTGATAGCTGCGCTCTGCTTCTTCGGCCTTTTTTTGGGCCTGCTGCTTGGCTTCATCACGCTGCGATCGAATAGTTGCCAGCAAACTCTCTGCATGGTGGGGCGATACAGGTTCGGATGATCGTGAATGCGGGTATTTAACACTGTTGTCATAGGAATTGTCCCGCCGATCAGTTCTACGCATTCCCATCGTTGAAATACCTCATAACATGGTGTGGCGATCGCGGATGTTTCGGGTGCGATCGCAAAATTGTGCGGTTTGATAGGGAGTCGGTAAGATGCACGGATTGTCTACTAGTGGGAACAAAGAGAACGCTTGCCATAGCCGTCACCAGTTCCATTAGAACAAGACGGCGAGCCGTTGGACTATAGGCCGCACCCGGATGCTATTGGGTACACCAGCCTAAGGCTGGAGCGATATCTTTCAAGCTAATCCAAGCGCCAACAAACATCAGCTATCGGACAAAAGGTCACGCAATAGCTTCATACAGAAGCAGTATTAGTGTGCCCAAGCCGATCCGGGCAGTAAATCAAGATCGCTATACAGGTTTCTCGATCAACATCGGTTAGTCCATGAGTTACCCGTCAGACCCAACAACTTATGTTGCAACGACGGGCTGGTAGGCCGATGCAGACTCGCGAATAGAGACACCTGCTTCTAAAGATTCCATGAATTGACGGACGCGAATGGGATCAATGGGTTGATGAATATCACCTTTGCGTTTAAGGGAGCTAGCGACAATGACACCATCAGCGGATTGAATGAGTTTGCCAATATTTTCCCAGCTGGCACCACTACCAATCAACACAGAGCTGTCTTTAGCAGCGGCCTTCGCCAGTTCTAAATCTTCTAGACTCGGAGGACTCCCAGTAGCCCAACCGGAGAGAATAATACCGTCGGCCCGTCCCCGCTCAATCGTTTCCTGAACGGCAGTGGTGAGATTAGGTGAGCCGAGAGGACGAGCATGTTTGACCAGTACATCAGCCAAAATTTTGACATCGCTGCCCAGTTCTCGACGATAGCGGAGCAGATCATGGGCACACCCTTCGATGAGTCCCTGATCGGTGGCCATGACGCCCGTCAGCACATTAACCCGAATAAACTGAGCATTGACACACGAGGCGATCGCCATTGCACTTCTGGCATCGTTTCGCAACACATTGACACCAATGGGGACCGTCACCAATTGCTGCATGCGGTGAATGACCAAACTCATGGCGCTCACCACAGCGGGATCAACCACACCCTTAGTGAAGGGAGAATCGAAAAAGTTTTCCACAATGATGCCGTTAACGCCACCAGAAGCCAGAGCGGTGGCCTCTTGCTCAGCACGGTCGATCACTCGCTGCAAATCTCCGCCCCAATCAGGGGATGTCGGTAGCGGCAAGAGATGAACGACTCCAAGCACTGGAGTTATCGTTTTAAAGATAGTCGTTAGGCTCACGTGAACTGGTCTCGAATGCGAAAACTCAATCGCCAATCAGAAGTAGCGGATGGTTTGTAGCTGTCACCAGTTCCATTAGAACAAGACGGCAAGCTATCTGGCTATGCGCCAAGTCAATAGACGCTCCTGGGTGCACTAACCCAAACGGCTAAAGCTACGTCACACGCTCCTCTACCTAACCCAATTTACCCCAAGCGTTCCCCTTCTTGAGCCTTCATTGCCGCTAAAAACAGCCTTCTGCTGAAACATTTCCCACGAAATAGAACAAAGGCTTTACGATGAAAGGTTGAAAGCACGTTAATCCTCGATTCAGACTGACACGACTTATGACTGTTGCCATTAGCCGACCCACGATCGCGATTACTCATCTAGGCTGTGAAAAAAATCGCGTTGATACCGAGCATATGCTGGGACTGCTGGTGCAGGCTGGCTACGGGGTCGATTCCAATGAAGACTTGGCCGACTATGTGATTGTCAACACCTGTAGCTTCATTGAGTCTGCCCGCGAGGAATCGGTTCGCACCTTAGTCGAACTGGCAGAAGCCCAAAAGAAAATTGTCATCACAGGCTGTTTGGCACAGCACTTTCAGCATGAATTGCTAGAGGAAATTCCAGAAGCTGTAGCGCTAGTTGGCACAGGCGACTACAACAAGATTGTGGATGTCATTGAACGAGCTGAGGCTGGGGAGCGCGTCAAAGAGGTCTCGGCTGAACCCACCTATATTGCGGACGAAACGGTTCCTCGCTATCGCACGACAGCTGAGGGAACGGCCTATGTACGAGTCGCTGAAGGGTGCAACTATCGCTGTGCATTCTGCATCATTCCTCATCTGCGGGGCGATCAGCGATCGCGCTCCATTGAATCCATCGTGACGGAAGCCCATCAGCTAGCCGCCGAGGGTGTCCAAGAGCTGGTCCTGATTTCCCAAATTACGACCAACTACGGCGTCGATCTCTATGGCAAGCCACAGCTAGCAGAACTGCTTCAGGCGTTGGGGGAGGTTAATGTGCCGTGGATTCGGATGCACTATGCCTATCCCACTGGACTTACTCCCAAGGTCATTCAGGCTATTCAAGACGTGCCGAATGTACTGCCTTACCTAGATCTACCGCTCCAGCATTCACACCCTGACGTATTGCGGGCAATGAACCGTCCTTGGCAGGGACGAGTGAATGACGACATCATTGACCGCATTAAAGATGCTCTCCCAGAAGCCGTGTTGAGAACGACTTTTATTGTGGGATTTCCCGGCGAAACGGAGGAGCATTTCGAACACCTGTTGGCCTTTGTGCAGCGCCATGAGTTTGATCACGTTGGTGTGTTCACCTACTCTGCTGAAGCAGGTACTCCTGGCGCCACGTTGCCCAATCAAATTCCGCAGTCGGTGATGGACGATCGCCGCGATCGCATTATGCAGGCCCAACAGCCAATCTCCTTACGGCACAACCAAGCCGAAGTTGGCAAAACGGTCGATGTTTTGGTCGAGCAAGTCAATCCAGCGTCGGGTGAAATGATTGGGCGATCGACCCGATTCGCACCCGACGTCGATGGCTTAGTCTATCTCCAAGGCACAGCCCCCCTGGGACAGTTAACTACAGTGCGTATTGATGCCGCAGATGTCTACGATCTCTACGGCACTGTCTCATCCCCTGCATAAGCGAATCTGATATGGCCGCGTTTTATTGACCCGCTTTCAAGACCTCATCAGCAGTCAATCGCAAGTCTGGAAAGGTTTCAGACACAACGGTCTGATCACCGCGAAATTGCTGAATTACATATTCTCCATCGACCAATGTGCAGATAGAGAGGGTAGGGCATTTGGGTTTACCAATATGTCGAGTCCCCCCTAGCCCAGCGTAATGGGCGATCCAATATTCGGGGATGCCCAGAACTGCATAGTCTTCCACTTTACGGGCATAATCGTTTTGCCAATTGCCGCTAACGACTTCTGCCACAAATGGGATAGCGCTACCCAGAGTCAAGATTGACTGATCAGCCCAAAGCGGCTCATTAACCAGTTCTTCCCGTTTGATCACCACGACGTCAGGGCGAAATGCTGTCATACCCACATTGGCAGGTCTCAGCAAACTTCGCTGAAGCACAAACCAGGGCAAAGCTGCTCGGTCAATTTGAACGCAAATCTTGGTGGTGATGAAGGCTGCAACTTCTTCATGCGGCCCTGTTGGCTCCAAATCAAATACCTCTCCATCGATCAGTTCATAACGGTTGTCGCCACTGTATCGAAGCAGAAACTCCTCAAAATTTAGCGGTCCCTGTTGGATTTGCTGATCGATCGCAAGAGTCATGGGTTCAACGTATCCTGATCGTTGCTTTCACTCTATCAAACCAATTTCGGCCCAAGTTCGACACAGTTCCCCATTCCGCTTCCTGCGCTTTGGCCTAATGATCAGTCCCGGCATAGATCCACATGGGTTCTGTTTGACCCGCTCTGGTAAATCCACATTTTTCGTAGAATGCGATCGCCTCACTATCAGCCACCAGCATTTGCATATGCATTGCCCGATAGCGCTGCTTCATCATATCCATGATGCCCTGACCGATGCCTTGCCCTTGATAGTCTGGATGCACCAGCAGGTGCGGGTAATAAACCACCAGGAAACCATCAGAAATCGCGTTGCCAATGCCAACCAGTCTAGCCCCGTCCCAGGCTGAAATCAGACTGTGAGAATTGAGCAGAGCCTGGTGCAGCGCTTGAGGTTTCTGGGCTGAAGACCAACTGTTGGCAAAATAAATCGGCAAGATCTGGCTAATCGCAATATCACGCCGCTCAGAAAAGGTAATCATTTGAGTAATGACTGCTGTGCAGACTTAAAATTCACAATCAACCTTATGCCTGGACAATTCAACTGAGCCAGGACTTACGCAGTTGCATCCGACTTTGGCCCCTTAATCCCCAAATATGGGGAAGCCGGATGCAACGTCCCCCAAAATTGGGGGATGCAAGGGGGCCCGTGCGTAAGTCCTATGAGCAAGAGACTAAGACTCAAGTATCTCAGCCGCTAGCCGATACGACTTTTGTCTGCCGTAGGCAGGTTCTGCGGCTCCACCCATAAGCGCTAAATCCAACCAAGAGATTCGCGATCGCCGCTGCACCAAAGATGCCAACAGGACCCGCAACACGGCTACCGATGTAGGCTAGCGGAATGTAGCATCCGACCATGTGAGCGCTGGTGATAATGATGGATGGAATCGGCTTCCCCATAGCATTGAAGGCAGAGCTGGTCACTTGGAGCATACCTGCCGCCCCGTAGCTAATGGGAACTAGCCACAAGTATCGAGCGGCGATCGCAATCACCGTGGGGTCAGGATTAAAAATACCGGCCAAGGGTCTCGCAACCACCCCTAATATGACCGCCATCAGCAGTCCCCAGCCAAGACAGAAGCGGTATCCCTGGCTCAGAGCCTGACGGACTCGGCCAATGTGATGGGCGCCCCAGTTCTGCCCGACAAAGGGTCCCATACTTGATGCCAGGGCAAAAATAGCAATCAAGGCCAATGATTCGACTCTAGACGCCAAGCCAAACCCAGCGACGGCAGCGGCTCCGTGGATCGCGAGGAAACTGGTGACGACGCCAATCGAAATGGGTGTAATCATGCTGGCAGCGGCAGCCGGCAAACCCACAGTGAGAATGTCGCGCCAGCACCAAAGCGTTTCCTGGATGCTGGGAATTTGGGTCGAAAGCAGTTTTTCTTTGAAGCGTAAAACAAGCAAGGCAGCTACCAGCGAGACCGCCCGGGCAATGACCGTCGCCAACGCTGCCCCCTGTAGCTCCAGTCGAGGAAAGCCCAAAGCGCCGTTGATGAGGAGAGGATCGAGCACAATGTTGGTGCCCGCTGCCACAGTCATGATGATGCTGGGCGTGAGGGTGTTTCCTGCGGCCCGAATCGCGCTGTTGCCGACCATCGGCACCACCAAAAACACGATGCCGAAATACCAAACCCGCATGTATTCGCGAATGAAAGGTAAGATGTCGGGACCCGCTCCCAGGGCCTGGAACAGCGGATCAATCGTGAACAAGCCGATGCTGGCAAAGAGCAGGACAGCCGTCAGCGCCAGGGTCAAACTATTGGTTGTGAAGCGCTGCACCCGTTGCATGTCCCCTTCTCCGATCGCCCGCGCAATCACTGAAGTGGTGCCAACCCCCAATCCGAAAGCGAGATTACCCAACGTCAAAACGACAGGAAACGTGAAGCTCATGGCCGCCAGTTGGGCAGTGCCCAATTGCCCCACGAAATAGGTGTCTACCAGATTGAACGCGATAAGTGCGAACAGGCCCCACACCATTGGCAAAGTGAGTTTTACAAGATGGGGACCAACCGGGCCCTCCGTCAGATTACGCTTCATAGCTAGGGGAGTCGCTGAGGGTCATCATTCATTATTGCGGGATAGGGGCGATTTCAGAAGGGTCCTCTATCTAGAATGGATGACATCCCTTACAGCGAACTGAAATACTGGCGCACGCTCTCCACAATCCGCTGAGAGGCACGACCGTCTCCGAAAGGATTGACGGCTTTTGCCATAGCATCATAAGCGTCAGACGAGTTGAGCAGATCTAAAGCAGTCGTCGCAATGGCTTGCGGACTGGTGCCAACCAGCTTAGCGGTACCTGCGGCGATCGCCTCTGGCCGCTCAGTGGTCTCTCGCAACACCAGAACGGGCTTGCCTAATCCAGGTGCTTCTTCTTGAAGACCACCCGAATCGGTTAGCAGCAGCGTACAGCGCTGCATGGCTCCCACCAGTTGACCATAGTCCAGCGGTTCCGTGAGGAAGACGCGATCATGATGGCCTAACGCCTGAGTGAGAGGCTCCCGGACAGTCGGATTGCGATGCAGGGGCAGCAGTAAAGCCGTATCCGGGCAGGCTTCCAGGATATTGAGAAATCCCTTCGCGATGTCTTGCAAAGGCGCACCCCAATTCTCGCGGCGGTGAACCGTGGAGAGCAAAACACGATGCTGGTTCCAATCCAAACCGTTGATCGAACAGGGGGGATTGCGATCCGCAACCGTCAGCAAGGCATCGATCACGGTATTGCCCGTCTGATGAACCTGACCGATAACGCCAGACTTAGCCAAATGGCCAACCGCTGTTTCCGTGGGAGCAAAATGCAGGCGCGTTATTTGGGAAATTAATCGTCGATTGGCTTCTTCGGGAAACGGATTCAGCAAGTCGTCGGTTCGCAGACCCGCTTCCACATGACCGACGGGAATGCGCTGATAGAAGGCAGCAAGGGCAGCTGAAAAGGCCGTTGTGGTATCGCCCTGAACGATCACGAGCTGAGGCTGTAGTCGCTGAAAGCACTGCTCTAAGCCCTGTAAACTGCGGCAGGTAATATCGGTCAACGTCTGCTTCGGCTGCATAATGTCGAGATCTTCATCAGCACTCAGCTGGAACAGCTCCATCACCTGAGCTACCATCTCACGATGCTGCCCAGTGAGGACAACGCATGTTTCAAAATCGCCAGCCTGACGAAAGGCCTGAATCACTGGGGCCAGCTTAATGGCTTCAGGACGAGTGCCAAGGGTGATACAAACTCGGATGGGCGACGTAGACATAAACCAGCGCAATTCAGACGACAGCGATCGCAGCCTGCAAGACCGCTAACAAACCTCACTATCATGGCACGATTGGTTAGACTCGCCAGAGTTCCTGCCAAAATAGAGAAGACGCAATTGGACGCGATCGCTCATGGCCCACACGCTCAAACTCACAGCAGATGTGCTGACCCAATTAGACATCACCGCAGCACAGCAGCTGATTGACTCACTGATCGAAAAAGGAACCCTGCTTGACTCCGACGTCCGACTCGCTTTTGACATTGATTTTCCTCGCGACCCCACCGACCCGAGAGAACTCTCCGAAATCCCCGAGATTCGCCTTTGGTTTATCCGTTTGGACGCGACTTATCCGTGGTTGCCGTTTGTGTTGGATTGGGAGGCAGGCGAGCTGGGACGCTATGCAGCGATGCTGGTGCCGCATCAGTTCAGCCCCAAAGACGGCATCCGCTACAACCCTGAAGCGCTGGAAATTTTTGTGATGAACAAGATCTTTGTCGTGGCAAACTGGCTGCAGCAGCAAGGCGTTCAGCAAATGACGCGCTTAAAATTCATGACTCAAATGCTGGGCTACGAAATCGACGACGGCCTATTTGATTTACTGCTGTCCTAAGCGATTCCATTCCTTAGCGATATCAGTTCTACGAGCGCAGCGGCTGGTGCGTAAGTCTTAAGATTGTTGAATAATAGAAGTCTCGACGGTTTGCACCTAGAGCTGTTTCTCAACGAACCGCTGTCTGACACCCCATCCGTGGAATCATGCCAAGCACTTTTCTTGATCGCCTTCATAGCCCTGAGCGTCCTGTCATCGTGTTTGACGGGGCCATGGGCACTAATCTGCAAGTCCAAAACCTCACCGCAGAAGATTTTGGTGGGCCAGAGTATGAGGGCTGTAACGAATACTTGGTGATGACTCGACCCGAAGCGGTCGCGAAAGTCCATCGTGGTTTTCTAGAAGCCGGTGCCGATGTTATTGAGACAGACACCTTTGGCGCGACGTCTATTGTATTGGCTGAGTATGACTTGGCCGATCGCGCCTACGCACTTAACAAAACAGCTGCCGCTCTAGCCAAGCAAATTGCCGAAGACTATTCCACTCCAGAACAGCCGCGATTTGTAGCCGGGTCCATGGGGCCGGGCACCAAACTGCCCACATTGGGACACATTGATTTCGATACGCTGAAAGCAGCCTATGTGGAGCAGGCTCAGGGACTGCTGGATGGTGGTGTCGATCTCATGCTGGTGGAAACCTGTCAAGATGTGCTGCAAATCAAAGCTGCCCTCAACGCCATTCTGGAAGTCTTTGAGGAACGGGGAGAGCGGATTCCGCTGATGGTCTCCGTCACGATGGAACAGCAGGGCACCATGCTGGTCGGTACCGAAATGGCCGCCGCGCTTGCCATTCTGGAACCCTACCCCATCGACGTTTTGGGGCTGAATTGCGCCACCGGTCCGGACCTGATGAAAGATCACGTCAAACACCTCTCAGAGCAGTCTCCTTTCGCCATCTCTTGTATTCCCAACGCAGGACTGCCCGAAAACGTTGGTGGACACGCCGTGTACCATCTCTCTCCCATAGAGCTGCGGATGGCCCTTATGCACTTTGTTGAGGACTTGGGTGTCCAAGTTATTGGCGGCTGTTGCGGCACCCGCCCCGATCACATTGCTCAACTGGCAGAAATTGCCAAAACTCTACACCCCAAAGAACGACCCGTGCGGGGAGAGCAGACCATGCAAAACTCAAAATTCAAAATTCAAAATTTATCCAAAGAGACCGACCCTCGTCCTGCCCTCAACTACGTCCCTTCTGCCGCCTCTATCTACAGCCCGCAGCCCTACGATCAAGACAACTCCTTTCTCATTGTGGGTGAGCGCTTGAATGCAAGTGGATCCAAGAAGTGCCGCACTATGCTCAACGACGAAGACTGGGATGGTCTGGTGGCGCTGGCGCGATCGCAGGTCAAAGAAGGTGCCCACGTCCTGGATGTCAACGTGGACTACGTTGGGCGCGATGGTGAACAAGACATGCATGAACTCGTGTCTCGCCTCGTCACGAACGTCACGCTGCCGTTGATGTTGGACTCCACTGAGTGGACCAAGATGGAGGCTGGTCTGAAAGTAGCTGGCGGTAAGTGCATCCTCAACTCTACGAACTATGAGGATGGTGAGGAGCGCTTTTTTCAAGTGCTGGAACTTGCCAAGAAGTACGGTGCTGGGGTCGTCATTGGCACCATCGACGAGGACGGCATGGCCCGAACTGCCCAGAAAAAGTTCCAGATTGCCCAGCGAGCCTACCGCGATGCGCTGGAATATGGCCTTCCCGCCCACGAACTGTTCTTCGATACGCTGGCCCTACCTATCTCTACCGGCATTGAGGAAGACCGTGTCAATGGACAGGAGACCATTGAGTCGATTCGTATGATTCGGGAAGCTCTACCAGGCTGCCACATTATGCTGGGCGTCTCAAATGTCTCCTTTGGCCTTAACCCAGCGGCTCGCGTCACCCTCAATTCGGTATTCCTCCATGAAGCGATGCAGGTCGGGCTGGATGGTGCGATCGTCAGCGCGGCCAAGATTCTGCCCCTCGCCAAGATTGACCCCGAGCATCAGAAAATCTGCCGCGACCTGATCTACGATCGCCGCCAATATGATGGCGATATTGTCACCTATGATCCCCTCACTAAGCTCACGACACTGTTTGAAGGTAAGAGCCTGAAAAAGAAAGAGGCGATCGCTAAGGATTTGCCCATCGAAGAACGCCTTAAGCAGCACATCATTGATGGCGAACGCATTGGTTTAGAAGAAGCGTTAGAGAATGCCCTTCAGCAATACGCCCCCCTCGATATCATTAACGTGTTTCTGCTAGACGGCATGAAAGTTGTTGGAGAACTGTTTGGTTCGGGTCAGATGCAGTTACCGTTCGTCCTGCAATCAGCCCAAACGATGAAAGCGGCTGTTGCCTATCTGGAACCCTTTATGGACAAGTCTGACAGTAATGGTTCCGGCAAGGGTACGTTCGTGATTGCCACAGTCAAAGGCGACGTTCACGATATCGGTAAGAACCTAGTTGATATCATCCTGTCCAACAACGGCTACAAAGTCGTCAACTTGGGTATCAAACAGCCTGTTGAAACCATCATTCAGGCCTACCGAGAACATCAGGCTGACTGCATTGCCATGAGTGGTCTTTTAGTGAAGTCCACCGCTTTCATGAAAGATAACCTGGAGACTTTCAATCAGGAGGGCATCACTGTTCCTGTCATCTTGGGAGGAGCTGCCCTCACCCCCAAATTTGTTCATGGCGACTGTCAAAATACCTATAAAGGACAGGTCATTTATGGCAAAGATGCCTTTGCAGATCTCCACTTTATGGACAAGCTCATGCCGGCAAAGTCCGCTGACAATTGGGATGATTTACAGGGATTTTTAGATGAAGTGGAGCCCGTAGAGTCAGGAGATGGGAGTCAGCCGTCAGAAGAGAAGGCAGAGGTTGAAACGGGGGATAATCTGTCCGCTGCTTCCGAGGCACCGCCATTCATTTTAGATACTCAACGGTCTGAGGCGGTTGACGCTGATATTCTTCGTCCAACGCCTCCTTTTTGGGGAACGCGCATTTTGCAGCCAAACGACATTCCTTTAGACGAGGTCTTTTGGTATCTCGACTTGCAGGCTCTTTTTGTAGGTCAATGGCAGTTCCGCAAACCCAAAGATCAGTCACGGGAGGACTACGATGCTTTTCTAAAAGAAAAGGTATATCCCATCCTGCACACTTGGAAGGCGCGGATTCTAGCTGAAAACCTGCTGCATCCTCAAATTGTCTATGGCTATTTTCCTTGCTTAGCTGAGGGCAACTCCCTTCACATCTACGATCCAGCGGTCACGACAAACCCTATTCTGTCGTCTGCACCGGCTCCCCTGGCGACCTTCACTTTCCCCCGTCAAAAATCCCTCCGCCGTCTCTGCATTGCCGATTTCTTTCTACCCAAAGACCAAGCTAAGCCGGGACAATTTGACGTGTTCCCGATGCAGGCGGTCACCGTCGGTGAAGTGGCAACGGAGTTTGCTCAGAAACTCTTTCAGGCCGATCAGTACACTGACTATCTCTATTACTATGGTTTGTCGGTGCAGACTGCTGAAGCACTGGCGGAATGGGGTCACGCCCGTATCCGTCATGAATTGGGGTACGGCGATCAGGAGCCAGAGACGATTCGTGAGGTTTTGCAACAGCGCTATCAGGGGTCTCGCTACAGCTTCGGCTATCCTGCTTGCCCCTATATTCCTGACCAGGCCATACAGCTCGATCTATTAAAGACCGATCGCATCGGCATGTATATGGATGAGAGTGAGCAGCTCTATCCCGAACAATCGACGACGGCGATTATGGCTTATCATCCGGTTGCAAAATACTTCAGTGCTTAGCGGGTCAGAGTAGGGCGATCGCTAGGGTACTTTTGGATATCAGGTTTGAGTTTTGAATTTTGAGTCGAGGCTCAAAGCGTCTGCCGTCACGATAGTCAATCGCGATAACGGGGTTACAAGATGAAGCTTTCGGATTGGATTGGTCTGGTCTGCTTTGTCATTGCTTTGGTCATGATCTGGCAGTTCCGCGCAGTGTTGCTGCTGGTGTTTGCGGCAGTGGTTCTGACGATCGCCCTCAACAGTCTAGTTCGGCGCTTTATGAATACCTTTCATCTCCGCCGTTCCAGGGCTGTTTTAGCCACGCTCGGTCTCGTGTTCTTGGGGTTGACGATTTTTATTGTGCTGGTGCTGCCGCTCTTTGTGGGACAGTTCGAGCAGCTTCTACAGCTCGTACCCGAAGGTCTCAACCGCTTAGATAGCTGGCTGGCAAGGACGCTGGAAAATCCGCCGCGCTGGTGGATCGACACTAATGCCGAATTCAATTTGCCAGAACCATCCGAGTTGATTGAGCAATTTGCAACGTTTGGCAGTCAATTCTTTGGCAACTTCGTCAGCTTTTTCTCTGGCTCAGTGGCGACTCTGCTACAGCTTTTGCTTCTAGTCGTGCTCACACTGATGTTTTTGAGCGATCCCCATGCCTATCGCAACTTACTCCTACGTCTATTTCCCTCGTTCTATCGACGACGTGCTGATGAAATTCTCTCGAAGTGCGAGCAGGCCTTGCTGTGCTGGTTGGGGGGCGTTTCCATCAATGCCTTGTTTGTTGCTACGTTGAGCTTTGTCGGGCTAGTTCTTCTGCGGGTTCCTTATCCATTTGCCAATGCTGTGCTGGCAGGACTGTTCAATTTCATTCCTAATATCGGCCCAGCCCTGAGTGCGATTTTCCCCATTATTGTTGCTCTGTCGCAAACCTTTGGCAGCGCGATCGCGGTCCTCATTCTTTATATCTTCATTCAGAATTTGGAAAGCTATTGGTTTAGCCCAATGATGATGCAAAAGCGAGTCGCTTTATTACCCGCAGCAACTTTGATTGTTCAAATTTTCTTTGCCAAGTTTTTGGGGCTACTAGGGTTAATTTTGGCATTACCTCTCGCGGTCGTTTGTAAAACTTGGATTGAAGAAGCTTGGATCGTCGACTTTTTGGAAAAAAACAGATCGTCTACTCGCATCGACGGAGGCCATCCTAGACTTTCGATTAATCCTCCTCATGCAGATGAAAAAGAATCATAAATGAATCCAATAATCTTTCTTTTATAGCGTCGGAAAATAACGCCCATTATTCCATTGGGCACATTCAGAACGGTGGCTTAGGAAGCATAGAACATAAAGCAAAGCGTTTGCTATATAAGCTTTCTGGAACGGAGTTTCTCAGCTAAGCGGATCGCACCGATTGATCGCATCAAGACTGAAGGCAGAAATCAGCGAAATCAAAGGCTCAGATTTGACCTCTCAAAGCACGATTTTCCTTCGCAAAACTTCATTGTGAAGGAAATTTCCAGGTTAACGCTGAACAGTAAACTGAACAGTGGAGTTCTGTCAGAGAGACGGAGAATGGCTTGGATTTTTGGAGTATTCTTACTACTTACGGCATATCTCCTAGGGTCAATCCCGACGGGATATTTGACGACCAAAGCAGTTAAAGGAATTGATATTCGAGAGCACGGCTCCGGTAATACAGGCGCAACTAACGTTCTCAGAGTTGTCGGCAAAAAAGCAGCCGCGAGTGTCTTAGTGGTTGACCTATTAAAAGGGGTCTCCGCAGTTCTGTTAACCCAATGGATCTTGACCATCGCCTACGCCAATTTTCCGACCTTTCTAGAGACTGTTCCCTGGTGGATGACGATCGCTGGCCTATTAGCCATCGTGGGGCACAGCCGTTCTGTCTGGTTGAACTGGACTGGTGGAAAATCGGCGGCGACGGGGTTAGGGGTGTTACTGTCTTTGTCCTGGCCTGTGGGACTCGGTGTCGCTGGGATCTTTGCGTTGACTCTGACCGTCTTTAGAATTGTCTCCTTGGGGTCGATTATGGCCGCCTTGGCCTCCGTCGTACTCATGTTGGCTCTTCATCAGCCGTTGCCGTATATTCTGTTGGCGATCGCCGGTAGCTTCTATGTCATTCTCCGCCACCGTACTAATATCCAGCGACTGATGGCTGGAACCGAACCTCGTCTAGGCAGCCAGAGTTCAAGTTAACCTCCCTCCTTTATTGATAAAGCCGCAACAGGAGGACAAGCATCCTCTCTATTGCGGCTCGGTTGTCGAACAATGATCAGGAACTCCACCGAGAGCGGTTTGACTGAGTCAGACCGCTCTTAAACCATCAACTACCCAACCGTTCTGCCTTCAAAGAAACCAAACTCAATGTAGTGTTGGGTTGCGGCTTGGAGATCGCTACCAAAAGCGGCCTGCAAGTCAGCATACTGACCTAGATAAGTTGACTCATCGAAGCCATCACGAGCACGTCCTTCCGCCATACCAAAGCGAACAAAGTGCTCTGTTCCCAAATCGAGGTTATACCCAAAGGCAGGGATTAAATCGGTGTGAGAGGCGATGTAGTCATCTGCCTGGAAGGAGATGGTTCGTCCCTCTTTGACTCCGAACTCGGCATAGTGCTGCCGTGCCATACCCAAGTCATAACCAATGCCGCTAGTGAGGTCATCATAAGAGGCAACGTAGGCCCCAAAATCAACGCCCAGCAGCGGGTCACGACCTTCTGCATGTCCCGACTCGATATAGTGTCGAGTGGCAGCCGTCCAATCATTTCCGAAAGCGACTTGCAGGTCTGGATAGGCTGCTAAATAGCGCTGAGGGTCAAAGAGGGCTGTATTACGCCCCTCAGCAAAGCCACGCTCGATATAGTGCTGGGTTGCAGCTTCTAAGTTGTACCCGAAGGCAGCTATCAAATCTGGGTTTGAGGCCAGATAGAGGTCTTCGGCAAAGGTATCTACAGCACGCCCTTCTTGGGACCCCGATTGAGCATAGTGGGCTTGGGCCGCTTCCAGGTTGTAACCAAAGGCAGCAATGAGGTCTGGATGAGAGGCAATGTAATCATCCGCCTGATTGGCGGGTAAAGCAGCTGCCGTGCTATTGACCGTGGTCGGTGCTCCCGCAGTCAAGACAACGCTTTCGCCATGCAGAATGAAATGCTCATCTCTCAACGTATCGGCATTGACATTCTGCAAGGTCACAACGGTTTGGGGAGAACCGTTGATGTTCAGCTTGACCAGGGTATTGACGCCGGCCTGCTCAAGCTGAAGGGCGTCTGCTGTTGCTTCTGGGAAGGTGCTGAGGTCGATGCGATCGCGCACAATCTCAAAGTCGAGAATCATGTCGCCAAAATCACCGACCTGCTCATAGCGGAACACATCGTCCCCTTGGCCGCCAAACAGCAGATCAGGTCCGAGTCCTCCTGTTAGAACGTCGTTGCCTAAACCGCCTCGGAGCAGGTCCTGACCCTCCTGACCGTGAAGCACATCATTGTCGCTACCCCCGTCCAATAGGTCATCCCCTGCGCCGCCATCCAGCGTGTCGTTACCACTGCCGCCGTTCAGCAGGTCTTTACCCTCCTGTCCGTAAGCCGTGTCGTGACCACTGCCCGCATTGACGATGTCATCGCCGCTGCCAGCCTCAACGTTATCGTTATCGCTACCCGAGTTCAGAATGTCGTTGCCAGTGCCCCCCAGAACCTTGTCGAGGTCGCTACCGCCATTAACGATATCGTCGCCACCCCCACCATCGAGGGTATCAGTGTCACTCAGGCCGTTAATGATGTCATTCCCGTCGCCGCCTGTGATGTTGTCTTGACCACCGCTGCCCCGGTTAGTGACAGTCTGCAAGTAATCAGGAATACCGTCACCGTTGGCGTCTAGATTGCCACTGTTGTCAACACCACCAAACCCGTTCGTGCGATCGACGCTGTCAATAATGCCGTCGCCGTCCGTGTCAGGGCCATCAGCAATCCCGTCACCGTTACTGTCTTTATCTCCATTGCCGCTTTCAGCAATATCAAAGATGCCGTCATTATCGGTATCAAGATCGAGATAGTTGGGTTTGCCGTCACTATCGGTGTCGGGAGCAGTTGTCGTGCCGCTACCGCCAAATCCAGAGACTGGGTCAACGATATCGGCGATGCCGTCGCCATCCGTGTCGGGACCATCTACAAGACCGTCGCCGTCCGCATCGGTGTTGCCCCCTTCCAGAACATCACCAATGCCATCGTTATCGGAATCTAAATCAACAATGTCGGCAACACCATCACCATCCGTATCTGGTGCAGGTGGGTTGCCACCATCACCGAAGCCGCTTACAGGGTCAACGACATCCGCAATGCCATCACCGTCCGTGTCAGGACCATCCACGAGGCCGTTACCATCCGCATCGGTGTTGCCTCCTTCCAAGACATCATTGATGCCATCGTTGTCGGAATCCAAATCAACACTGTCGGCAACGCCATCGCCATCGGTATCTGGTGCAGGGGTATCGCCGCTGTCGCCAAAGCCACTCAGTTGGTCAACGACATCGGCAATACCATCGCCATCGCTATCGGGACCATCGACGAGCCCGTTACCGTCCGCATCGGCGTTGCCCCCTTCCAGGACGTCATTGACGCCGTCGTTGTCAGAATCCAAATCACGACTATTGATAATGCCATCCCCATCGGTGTCCACGGGCACATCGCCACTGTCGCCAAAGCCATTGGCCTGGTCAACAACATCAGCAATACCGTCACCGTCGGTATCCGGTCCATCGACTAGCCCATTGCCATCGGCATCAGTATTACCCCCTTCAAGCACGTCGTTGATGCCGTCGTTATCGGAGTCAAGGTCGCGGTTATCAACAATTCCATCACCGTCGGTGTCAGGGTTCAGAACAGGAGTGCCACCACTGTTGGGATCGAGGGCATCGGGAATACCATCGCCATCGCTATCGGTACCCCCTGTATGGTCATCAATGCCATCACCGTTAGCGTCCGTGCCCCCGACTTCCAGCACATCATTGATGCCGTCGTTGTCAGCATCGAGATCTTTGTAGTCGTCAACGCCGTCGCCATCGGTATCCACCGGCTCGTCAGGAACACCATCGCCGTTATAGTCGGGGCTGCCAGAGTCAGGAGTCGTTTCCACAGCGTCCGCTAAACCGTTGGAACCAAACGGGTTCGTGAGGTCAATGACGCCATCGTTATCGGTATCCAGTGCGGCAATGTCCGCAGGGCTGAGACCGGACTCTTTCAAATCGGTGAGGCCATCGCCGTCACTATCTAGGTCAAGATAGTTGGGGATGCCATCGCCATCGAGATCGGCATTGCCTTCTTCGGTGTCAATGATGCCGTCGTTGTCGGAGTCCACGTCGAGGGCATCGGGTACACCGTCACCGTCGCTATCGAGAGGTCCAGCACTGTCGTCATCACCGAAGCGATCGGGCTGACCATCAGCGACATCCGGAATGCCGTCACCGTCCGTATCCGGCCCATCAACCTCGCCATCACCGTCACTGTCTGGATACCCCCCTTCAACAACGTCGTTCTCGCCGTCGTTATCGCTATCAGGGTCCAAATAGTCGGGTATGGGGTCCGTGTCGCTGTTAGGAGGAAGCGGATCGCCCTGGTCACCGAAACCGGGGTCCGCATCAACAGCATCGGGGATACCGTCACCGTCCGTATCCGGGCCATCGACTAGACCATCTCCATCGCCGTCAGGATTGCCGCCTTCCAGCACATCATTGGTGCCGTCATTATCGGAATCTAAATCGACGTTGTCGGGAATGCCATCACCATCCGTATCCGGTGCCGGCGTATCGCCACTATCACCAAAGCCATTTTTAGGATCAACCGCATCCAGGATGCCGTCACCGTCCGTGTCGCCTCCGTCAACCAGACCATCACCGTCAGCATCAGGATTGCCGCCTTCCAGCACATCATTGATGCCATCGTTGTCAGAGTCCAAGTCACGGAAATCCTTGATGGTGTCGCCATCCGTGTCGGGATTGGTAACAGGCGTGCCGCCGTTGCTGGGGTCTAGCGCATCAGGAATGCCATCGCCATCCGTGTCGGTGCCGCCGGTATTGTCGTCGAGACCATCACCGTTGGTATCAGTGCCCCCCACTTCCAAGACATCGTTGATGCCGTCGTTATCGGAGTCGAGGTCTTTGTAGTCGTCAACCCCATCGCCGTCCGTATTGGCAGGCTCATCGGCAACGCCATCATTGTTGTAATCCGGCACGCCAGACTCAGGAGCCGTTTCGACGCCATCGGCAAGACCATTCGGACCAAAGCTATTGGTTAGGTCAATGGCACCGTCATTGTCTACATCAAGCGCCGCAATCTCAGTTGGGCTCAGGCCCGACTCTTGCAGGTCACTGAGACCGTCGCCATCGGTATCCAAATCAAGGTAGTTAGGAATACCGTCGCCATCGAGGTCATCTAGGCCCTCTTCGGTATCGACAATGCCGTCGTTATCGGAGTCCAGGTCATAGATGTCCGGGATGCCGTCGCCATCGGTGTCTTGAGCACCCGGATCGCCACTGTCACCGAAGGTATTGGGCAGACCATCAACATCATCGGGAATCCCATCACCATCAGTATCAGGACCATCCACTTCACCATCACCGTCAGTGTCGGTGTAGCCCCCTTCAATGACGTCATCGGTGCCGTCGTTGTCGCTGTCGGGGTCAAGATAGTCAGGAGTGGGGTCCGTGTCATTGTTGGGCGGTAGCGGATCACCTTGGTCACCGAAGCCAGGATTAGGATCAACCGCATCAGCGATGCCGTCACCGTCCGTGTCGGGGCCATCGACTAAACCATCGCCGTCCGTATCAGGATTACCGCCCTCAATGACATCATTAGTGCCGTCGTTGTCGGAGTCCAAATCAACATTGTCGGCAATGCCGTCACCATCGGTATCCGGTGGAGGCATGTCACCACTGTCGCCAAAGCCGGCGTTGGGGTCAACCGCATCAGCAATGCCGTCACCATCCGTGTCGGGGCCATCGATCTGTCCATCCCCATCACCGTCCGGGTTACCACCTTCTAACACATCGTTGATGCCGTCGTCGTCACTGTCCAGGTCACGGAAGTCGGCAATGGTATCGCCATCCGTATCAGGATTGGTGACAGGCGTGCCGCCGCTGCTGGGGTCTAGCGCATCGGGAATGCCATCGCCATCGATGTCTGTTCCGCCGGTATTGTCGTCGAGACCATCACCGTTGGTATCAGTGCCCCCCACTTCTAAGACATCATTGATGCCGTCGTTGTCAGAGTCGAGGTCTTTGTAATCATCAACCCCGTCGCCGTCCGTATCCGCTGGCTCATCGGCCACACCATCATTGTTATAGTCCGGCACGCCAGACCCAGGCGCAGTTTCAACATCATCGGCAAGACCGTTGGGACCAAAGGTATTACTGGAGTCAATGACACCATCGTTGTCGGTGTCGAGTGCTGCAATTTCGGTTGGGCTCAGGCCCGACTCTTGCAGGTCACTGAGACCGTCGCCATCGGTATCCAAATCAAGGTAGTTAGGAATACCGTCGCCGTCGAGGTCATCTAGGCCCTCTTCGGTATCGACAATGCCGTCGTTATCGGAGTCCAGGTCATAGATGTCTGGGATGCCGTCGCCATCGGTGTCTTGAGCACCCGGATCGCCACTGTCACCGAAGGTATTGGGCAGACCATCAACATCATCGGGAATCCCATCACCATCGGTATCAGGACCATCCACTTCACCATCACCGTCAGTGTCGGTGTAGCCGCCTTCAATGACGTCATCGGTGCCGTCGTTGTCGCTGTCGGGGTCAAGATAGTCAGGAGTGGGGTCCGTGTCATTGTTGGGCGGTAGCGGATCACCTTGGTCACCGAAGCCAGGATTAGGATCAACCGCATCAGCAATGCCGTCACCGTCCGTGTCGGGGCCATCGACTAAACCATCGCCGTCCGTATCAGGATTACCGCCCTCAATGACATCGTTAGTGCCGTCGTTGTCGGAATCTAGATCTAAATTGTCGGTAACCCCATCGTCATCGGTATCTGGTGCAGGCGTATCGCCACTGTCGCCAAAGCCACCGTTGGGGTCAACCACATCAGCAATGCCGTCGCCATCCGTGTCGGGACCATCAACTAAGCCATCCCCATCGCCATCGGTATTACCGCCTTCCAACACATCGTTAATGCCGTCGTCATCACTGTCTAGGTCTAGGTTGTCAGCAATGCCGTCACCATCCGTGTCGGGCGCAGGCACATCGCCACTGTCGCCGAAGCCCGCATTGGGGTCAACTGCATCAGCAATGCCGTCGCCATCTGTGTCAGGCCCATCAACTAAGCCATCCCCATCGCTATCCGTGTTACCGCCTTCCAGGACATCGTTAATGCCGTCGCCATCACTGTCTAGGTCTAGGTTGTCAGCAATGCCGTCACCATCCGTGTCAGGCGCAGGCATATCGCCACTGTCGCCGAAGCCCGCATTGGGGTCAACTGCATCGAGAATGCCGTCACCGTCAGTGTCGCTACCGTCAACCAGACCATCACCATCACTGTCAGCGTTGCCCGCTTCCAGCACATCGTTGATGCCGTCATTATCAGAATCCAGGTCACGGAAGTCAGCAATGGTGTCGCCATCCGTGTCGGGATTGGTAACAGGCGTGCCGCCGTTGCTGGGGTCTAGCGCATCGGGAATGCCATCGCCATCGGTGTCAGCGCCCCCGGTATTGTCATCCAGGCCATCACCGTTGGTGTCCGTACCTCCCACTTCCAAGACATCGTTGATGCCATCGTTGTCCGAGTCGAGGTCTTTGTAGTCATCAACCCCGTCGCCATCCGTATCGGCTGGCTCATCGGGTGTGCCATCACCGTCATAGTCCGGCACGCCAGACTCAGGCGCAGTTTCAACATCGTCAGATAGACCGTTAGGGCCGAAGGCATTGCTAGGGTCAATGACGCCATCGTTATCGGTATCCAGGGCAGCAATGTCCGCCGGGCTGAGTCCTGACTCTTGCAGGTCGCTGAGACCATCGCCATCGGTGTCGAGGTCGAGGTAGTTGGGGATACCATCGCCATCCAGGTCACCCGTGCCCTCTTTGGTGTCAACAATGCCGTCATTATCAGAATCGAGGTCATAGATGTCCGAGACACCGTCGTTGTCAGTATCTTGAGAACCGGGGGTGCCCGCATCACCAAAGGTACTGGGCGCACCATCGACCACATCCGAAATACCATCGTTGTCTGTATCGGGGCCATCGACTTCTCCATCGCCGTCACCGTCAACATAGCCCCCTTCAATCACGTCGTCGGTGCCGTCATTGTCGCTGT
>NZ_JAQMUB010000089.1 GCF_028330965.1 Oscillatoria sp. CS-180
CAATTGCGTTGGAGGATGGCACAACCGCACCGGAGATGATGTTGTTGCCATACATCAGAGAACCTGCAACAGGCTCACGGATGCCGTCGATGTCGACGGGAGGGGCTGCGATGAACGCAATCACGTAGCAAGCGGTAGCAGCTAGCAGTGTAGGAATCATCAACACGCCGAACCAGCCTACGTAGAGGCGATTTTCGGTGCTGGTGACCCACTGACAAAACTGCTCCCACAGTGACGCGCTTTGGCGCTGCTGTAGTGTAGTTGTCATGATGAATAATTCCTTTTTCAAGGTAGTTATGAACGAGACAGGATTCAAAGTTTTTTGAACACCTGTGTAAGTGATAGTAACGAAAGTACTGAGTTTTGTAAAGCGTTTTCATGTAAAGGAAAGCTTAAATCCCTCGCAGGGGGAAGGCTGTGTATTCCTTTTGGTAAGGATTTCAGCCTGTTTCGTTCTATTAAAGTCTCTGGGAATGTAAACAACATTAATTCTTTGATGGCAAAAAGCTTCTTGTAGCGCAATAGAACGCCTATGATTTCGTTACAGTTCTGAGAGAGTCAGGGTGGGCAGCCTGTCTTCTCATTTTTGTGCTCAGGCTTTGATTGTGATTTCCTCGCCTATTCCAAACTCGCAGGGCATTGTTACTTACAGTTCGGCGCTGACTATTGTTCCGACCTATGAGTGTTTTAATCGCTGCACTTACTGCAACTTCAGGGTTGATCCCAACACCCGGTCCTGGATTTCTCTGGAGACTGTGAGGGAACAGCTTCAGTTCGCTAAATCACACTCAATTATTGAAATTCTGGTCCTCAGCGGTGAGGTCCATCCTCGTAGCGATCGCCGCTCAGCTTGGCTGTGTCACATTTACAACATTTGCCAATTAGCGCTGGAATCAGGATTACTTCCCCATACCAACGTGGGACCACTCAGCAGAGACGAAATGGCTTTTCTCAAACCCGTCAATGTTTCAATGGGTTTGATGGTGGAACAAGTGACACCAGCCCTACTAAAAGGGGTTCATCGCCATGCGCCCAGCAAAGTACCTGAGCTACGACTCCAGCAGTTGGATCAAGCCGGTGAGCTGCAAATTCCTTTTACCACAGGATTGTTGCTGGGCATTGGAGAAACGGAGCGCGATCGCATTGATACGCTAAAGGCGATCGCGGCTTCTCATCAACGCTGGGGCCATATTCAAGAGGTGATTTTGCAGCCTCATCAGCCTGGCAGTCATCAGAAAGAAGCTCGTTTGCCCTTCACCCCAGAAGCGTTAGCCGCATTTGTTTCCATCGCAAAACAGTATTTGCCCGCTGATGTGGCGATTCAGATTCCACCTAACTTGGTGACTGATAGGCAGTATGTTTTAACCGCGATCGCTCATGGTGCGAGTGACTTGGGCGGCTTAGGCCCAGTCGATGAAGTCAACCCTGATTACCACCACCCGACCCCTGACTCACTTGGTCAGCTTCTCAGCACTGAGAATTGGAGCTTAGCGGTCAGATTGCCTGTCTATCCGCAATATGATGCTTGGTTGTCAGCACCTTTGCGAGAGCACGTTGCTCGATGGCGGCAATGTCTTGGCTAAAACTGACCGTGTTGCTGACGGTGCTGATGACCTGATCAGATGGGCAACAACGGCAATAGTTCGGAGACAATGTTAACCACTGGAACTCGGTAAGTAGCGCTGTAGCATGGTTTGCCAATCGGGTTCGCTGAGCTCTTGCAAAAGCTGCTGATTCAGCGACTCTCTCAAGGGTGAGTCGTTGGGTAAGGCAAACGCATACTGGCTGATTTGTACCCCTGTATCCTTAATCCGAAATCGTTTTTGAAAATCGTCTTGATTCAAGGTTTGCAGTGGTGCTGTGGCGTATACGAAAGCGTCAAGACGGTTTTCCTTTAAGGCATTAAGACCCGCCTCAGGAGTTGGATAAGTCCGAAACGAGATCTGCTGTTGTTGTAAGTATCGAGCTGCGGTGGTGTTTGTAATGCTGCCCACCTGCATGGTTTTCAACTGCTGGACCTGAATGGCTTGAATTCCTTGATCAAGAACTAGAACTGAAGTGATTGAAGCGGTCAGGCTAGCGGTTATCCCCATGGCAACCAGCATCCAAAATAAAGCTAGAAGCTGTCCGAATACCGTTTTAGGTGCCTTGTCACCATAACCAATGGTCGTCATCGTAACGCCAGCCCACCAAAAACCATCCCAGATGCCCTTGTGCGGCGATTTGTCGAACATCTTCTCATTGGAATGTCGCTCAAAAAGCCAAACGATAAGGCCAACCACCATTAATAGCAAGGCTAGCCATAGGCAAATTCTCCAGAACTGGGGCGACAGCACAGCCTTCACAACGTCCCAAAACCGCTGCTGTCTTCTTGTTGCAATTCCTAAAGTTGAAGCAAAATAGCTCTGAGTGAAATCAACCTGCTGCTCTTTGGGTGCCGTAGCCGTCGTTAAAACAACATCCAAATCGCCTGATTCGAGTTGCGCGATCGCCTCTTGAGGTTCCAGCTCACGCCACTGATAGTCCAGGTTAAGTTCATGGGCAATTTCACGCCAGAGCTGCACTCCGATGCCATCCCAGTCGCTTCCCTCTTCAGCGCTGCTCGATTTGATGACGAAAGGCGGGACAGGACTGAGACCGACTGCTAGCGTTTGGTTAGCAATATCTGAACTAGTGTCAGGATTGTCAGGCGATTCGGGCGTTTGAGCGATTGCAAGTGAACTATGGAAGCTCAGTATCAAACACGCTAGAAACAGACCCAGCCAGCGTAGCGATCGCCTGACGCTGCGAGTTTCCAATCGTTTGTTGACTCCCATCAGTTTGCAGATACGTTAAGTACCGTCTTACTGTGACGGATCTGTTGAAGGGGCGCTACCGCCTTGGGAGGTAAACGAAACCTGGCGTTAACTGACCCAAGGGGAGATTCTGCTGAGTTTTGGTGTTCGATGCAGCATCTCCGTTGATCATGAATCGCTTAGCAAACTCAAAAGTGCTCTGGGGTCATGCAGCTCACCCACTAAACGACGCACGGGTTTGGGAGATATGCGGATCAGGGTCGGAGTTGCTGATATCTGGTCTATCTCCGCTTGTTCAGGATGCTTAGAAACATCTACCATCTGCAAAGTGTAGGGACGATAGCGCGAACTTTCGAGGACGCCCTGTAGCGTTTTGAGAATCTGCTCGGTGAGAGCCGAGTGACCAGAGACGAATAACTTTAAGACGGTACCCGGCGAGGATTTTACGGCAGTTCGATCAGGTGTGGCTGAAGTTAACTCTGAAGCGAGATCGGACAGATCGAGGACGAGGTTGTGACTTTCCCAAAGCTGAGGAAAGTGCGATCGATGGGTTTCAAAGACTGAAAGACTGCGATATTCAGGACTCGGCATAACGCGCTGCCATTCCAGGTCTCCTAGCTCAAAAACGGCGTTCAAGAGACCTTGATAGCGATAAACCAAGGGATAGGCCTCGGCCACTATTTGGACATTCTGGTGTGATGGATCTCGCCAGCAGTCAATTGTTGCTGTGAAGTAAGGCACTAAAAAGTGAGGTGACTCAACCAGTCCCAAATGCTCTTGGAGCGCGCCACATAAATTAAGGTGCCACTGCGTTTTTTTCTGGTAGTCGCGGCAGTAAACCAGATCACCCCCCGGCGTAAAGACGGCAATTCCTTTGAACGGTCGAGGGATGGCGCTACTGACTAGCGGAGAATCCAGCACAAATTAGACTCGTCCTCTCAACATCTGAGCCATTTCATTCTGACGCGGCGACATTTCCAGTGCAGTCTCTTCGGTAATACGGCCCGCTTCGTAAAGAGCGTACAGAGATTGATTCATGGTGCACATGCCATCGAACGTACATTTGGGAATCAATGCTTCCACTTCATCTAGATCACCGCGCATGATGTAGTCCTTGATAGCGTCGGTGTTGATCATGATGTCGTGGAAGGCCGCTCGCTTGCCGTCAGTGGTGCGGCAAAGGCCCTGAGCAACCACTGCAACTAGTGATTCTGCGATCGAAACCCGTACCGGCGTCTGCTGGTCAGGCTCATACATGTTCAAAATCCGCTCGACAGTCTTAACGGCGCTGTTGGTGTGCAGTGTACCCAGTACTAGGTGTCCTGTTTGGGCTGCTTTCAAAGCCGTGTTAACCGTCTCTTTATCGCGCATCTCACCGATCAGAATAATATCGGGGTCTTCCCGGAGAGAGGCTTTCAGCGCATTTTTGAATTCCAGAGTATGCCGCCCAACTTCCCTATGCTTAATTAGGGATTTGCGGCTTTGGTGAACAAATTCAATGGGATCTTCAATCGTGATGATGTTTTTGGGCATCTCTCGATTGATGTAGTCAATCATGGCTGCCAACGTTGTTGACTTACCGGATCCGGTTGGTCCTGTCACCAAGATCAAGCCTTTGTGGTAGTGGCAGATATCTCTGAGAACAGGAGGCAGATTCAGTTGCTCCAGGGTCAGAATCTTGTTGGGAATCAAGCGGATGACCATCGACGGGCCAGTCAGCGTGTCAAAGATATTGATTCGAATTCGAGAGAACTCAAATTGTCCAGCACCATCAAAATCCAATGACTGTTTAAATCGCTGAATTTCTTCTGGCTTGAGTACTTCTTCCAGCCAGCGATAAAACGTGGATTCATCTGTGACCGAATAGTCCGTAATGGCGATTTGTCCGCGATCGCGAAAACGCGGCACTTCCCCAACCCCGACGTGAACATCTGAAAAACCCTTATCAAAAGCTTCTCTAGCAATCTTTTCGAGCGTGATTCCTGGCTTGGTGGTAGTTACGGGTGGCGGCGGCACACTGCGACCCGTAGGCGCGGCAGAAGAAGGAGCGGCCTGCCTACCTGGTGCTGTTGCTCTTCCAGGTGGAGGAGGAGGGGGCATACGACGCGGAGCAGGCGGACGTTGAGACTCAGCAGACATAGGACGCTTTCCGTTTGTTTACAAATGTTGCATAAGGCATTGCAAACGCCGTGGCAGATGCCTTCCATCTTCCATAGATTTCCCAATTCTGCAACTTATTTTTCGGGAGAGAATTGATGAATCGTGACTGCAGAAGAGCACAGCGCTCTTATCAATCGGCGTTTTTTGTGCATTTTCCTCGATCTGAATACTGTTTTTATTACGCTTTTATGCCGTCTGCCGTTTGGATTTTTGGGCTCATTTAACAATCTGCTGTGTTAATCTAGTAAAGCTGTAAAATCGCACACCTGGACTTTTGGGTGTCTTCTCGAAGACTTCCAGGTGGAGGATAAACCCGAAAGGAGTAAAACTGAATGCCTGTTGTTTCTTTGCCTCAGCTCTTAGAGTCTGGGGTTCACTTTGGTCACCAGACCCGACGTTGGAATCCGAAGATGTCTCCTTACATCTTCACGTCGCGTAATGGTGTACACATCATCGACTTGGTGCAAACTGCTCAGCTCATGGATGAGGCCTTTGCCTACGTCCAGCAGGCGGCTTCCCAAGGTCAAAAGTTTTTGTTTATCGGCACTAAGCGTCAGTCTGCTGGCATCATTGCTCAAGAGGCGATGCGATGCGGTGCAAATTACGTTAACCAGCGCTGGCTTGGCGGTATGTTGACGAATTGGGCCACCATCAAAATGCGGTGCGATCGCCTCAAGGAACTAGAAAAGATGCAAGAGACGGGAGCGCTCGCTCTGCGTCCCAAGAAAGAGGCTGCCGTCTTACGTCGAGAGCTAGAGAAGCTGCAAAAGTATCTGGGCGGATTGAAGACCATGCGACGTCCTCCCGATGTAGCGCTCATCATTGATACTCGCCGGGAATACAACGCTGTTCAAGAATGTAAAAAGCTTGATATTCCTATTGTTTCTCTGCTGGATACCAATTGTGATCCAGACGACGTAGATATTCCCATTCCGGCTAACGATGATGCCATCCGCTCCATTAAGCTAATTGTGGGGCGACTGGCTGATGCCATCTATGAGGGAGCCCACGGAAGAGTTGATTCTGGAGAAGTCTACGAAGACTACGATGGTGCTGACGAGGCTTTTGCAGAAGACGATGACTTTCCGTCTGCCGATGGTCAGGACGATTCAGAAGAATAGTTCTGCGATCGCACTGAAGATGAAAGCGACTTGAGATGCAACGAGGGCAATATGGCAGATATTTCGGCAAAATTAGTCAAAGAACTGCGCGAGAAAACGGGCGCAGGCATGATGGATTGTAAGAAGGCGCTTACCGAAACTAACGGTGATTTGGAAAAAGCCATTGAATGGCTGCGCCAAAAGGGCATTGCATCTGCAGCGAAAAAAGAGGGACGAGTAGCGGCTGAAGGACTGGTCCACAGCTACATCCATACGGGTGGACGGGTCGGTGTTTTGGTTGAAATCAACTGCGAAACTGACTTTGTTGCTAAGGGAGATGACTTCAAAGGATTGGCACAGGATGTTGCTATGCAGATTGTGGCTTGTCCCAATGTTGAATATGTCAGAGTGTCTGATATTCCTGAAGCCATGATTCAGCAGGAAAAGAAGATCGAAATGGGGCGCGAAGATCTAGCGAGCAAGCCTGAAAACATTCGTGAGAAGATTGTCCAAGGACGAATCGATAAGCGTTTGAAAGAACTTTCCCTGCTGGATCAACCCTTCATCAAAGATCAAAACATCACAGTTGATGAACTGGTTAAAAAGTATGTTGCTCAACTGGGTGAAAACATCCAGGTTCGTCGTTTTGCCCGATTTGTTCTTGGTGAGGGCATTGAGAAGGAAGAGGTCGATTTTGCGGCTGAGGTAGCTGCTCAAACTGGCAAAAGCTAGCGATCCGGGCAAGGGCTTCTAGGCTGAATCAACACTGCTCCCAGTCTCCAGCTCTGTATACTGTTACTTAAGAAGCAGGCGGATTATACGCCTGCTTCTTTTGCTAAGAATGCTTTCGCTCTATTGAGCTGCTCAACTGCAAGATCTGGTACTCACAATTTTGAGCTTGACGCTGCACTAGGCTTGTGTGCCCAATAGCGTCCGGGTCCGTGTTGGTGTAGCCCAATGGCTCACCGTTTTATCCTGACGGAACTGGCGACGGCTATAAGTTCATCCCTTTCCTGATTTTATTGCCGACATGCTTGTCTATCTTAAGTTAGGGTGACAAGCATTCTGCCAAGCTGATGCAACTGCCTAAAATAGAGCTTTAGCCCTCTAGACTTGTGTACGCCATACCTCTAGGTGCTGAAGGCATAGCTAGATGGCTCGTCGTTTTGTTCCAACGGAACTGGCGACGGCATACTTGCAGAGAGCATTTCAACAGGATCCCTTTGTGTCCCACTGTAGATTGATATGACTGATGGCTAGAAGTCTTGACCAAATTTCCAAAGATCTGACCAAGCTAGAAACGAAAACTGTTGAAATTAACGAAGAGCTCAAATCTCTTTATCAGGAGTATCTTTCTGTATTGAGTAAAGCGGTGAGGCAACAGCTTGTCCTTGCGGTTTACCATCTTTGCACGCAAGCCTATCCTGATAAATTTCTTCAGCTATCAGTCAATCATCGAGAAAAGGTCCAAGCTAGCATTCGCAAAGTTGCTATTCAAGGGCAAACTCAAATTGAGCAGCTCGGCAAAATTGTTAATCTGGCTAACTTTGAAGCTCAACTCAAGCAGGCTTTGGAAGCTGAGGATGGCTCAGAGGATGTTTCAGAGGATAGCTCAGCCCAAATCCCTCAAGCGGAGCCTGCGCAGGCGAACGATACAGACGATGCTCAAATGGTGAGGGATATTGCGGAAGATGCGATCGCAACCACAGAGCACCCCACAGAAGAATCCTCTTCTAACCCGACCACCGATGAGACTCTGGCAGCCAGTGATGAAAACGTTATAAACGGCTCTAAGGAAGTGTCGGAGATGATTCAGCGCTTAAGCGCATCTTTGTCATTGTTTGCCGTTTTTGGGGCTGAACCCCTCTCGCCGGTCACCTTGGCTAAACGCCATGTGCTCCTAGAGCGTCATCTGAGAGCAACGCTGCAAACCTTGTCTGGCCTGGCTAACTATATTTTGAAGCAGGTTCATATCTTGCCTGACTTGCCCGAAATGGTCATTGCCGCCGCTGCGGAAGCAGAAGCCGGTGACTCAGGCAGCTCTAACACCCCTAACGTGTTAAATGTGCTAGTGGAAATGGGAGGTGAACTGCGCAACGACGAGGATAATGAAGGCAATGACTTCACGGAAAACGCAGAGGAAGAGTTTGAAGACAACGATGATTCCGACAGAGAGATGACCCATCTAGTTGCCATCAATCTACGACTAGCTGACATTGAATTTGCCGATGCCCATTCAGCTCTTTGGCGCAGTCGATTGCAGGAAGCTCTGATTCGACTCAAGCGTTTAGGCAGTCGATATCAAAAGCTACAGCAGGAAAAAGCACGTGCCGACGCCGAACATGCCTGGCGAGCAACCTGGTTTGATGAGTAAGCAGAGGACCGGTAACAGAAGACTTTTAGTGATGTTCAAAGAGACTATCTTTCTAAAAATCTTGAGGACGCAAAATAGGAATACCGCAAAATTCTACAAGTGTTAAAAGGTCGTGATCACCAGTGACGATGGCGTCTGTATTGCTAGATAAAGCTGTAGACAAAATGATGGAGTCATTAGAGTCCCGTGGGTTTGGGACCTCAAGCTCTGCACATACGTAAAACCTGCTGAGCGATCTCACAATTCCTATCAGAGCATCTGGAGTTGTTTGTAAATTGTCAATTTTGTTTTTCAACTTCTTGTTAATGGAACACTCGACTAATTTCATTAAAAATTGGCTCTGAAATGACGAGCGTAATGACCTTGGCCTCGGCTAACAAAACAATAGAACTTGGTCGACTGCTAATAACGGTATGGACAAATTGCCTTCGGCTCACCCGCTTTATTTTTACAACTAAACTTTTACAAGTAGTGGTAGCGTTGCTCCATAAGACAAGTTATTCACCTCCTAAGCCTATATGCGTCGGTAAGCTCTGTGTCTGAAGTATATGTCTGAAGTAAAGACTACAGCTTTCAACGTATTTGTCCACGGGATTCGTAATCTGCGTTTGTGTCGATTTAGTGTAGCTAAGTGAATATGCTTCGTGCTCATACGACGGTTGTTCTGGCGATGAGTGCCGATGGCAAGATCGCCGATCGCGATCGCACTGCGGCTCGATTCTCTTCTGCCAATGACCTGAAGCACCTTGAAACTCAAATTGCTCAGGCAGACGGTGTTTTATCTGGGGCAGGGACATTGAGGGCCTACGGTACTTGTTTGCCTGTTCGGGATGGGGCACTTCTGGTGCAGAGACACAAAGCACAGAAACCGCCGCAACCGGTGCAAATCGTGTGCTCCTATAGCGGACAACTTGATCCACAGCTGAGGTTCTTTCAACAATCGGTGCCGCGCTGGTTGCTGACGTCTGAAGCGGGAGGCGATCGCTGGCGGCAGAGTCCAGCATTTGACTACGTTGCTCCCTGGTTAAGGCCACCGACGGATTGGCAGGATATTCTGCAAAAACTCTACAACCTTGGCATTGAGCGTTTAGCCGTGCTGGGAGGCGGGACGCTTGTGGCTGATCTCGTAGAGCGAGATTTAGTTGATGAACTCTATCTCACCCTCTGCCCCCTGTTGTTGGGCGGCAAGACTGCGCCGACGCCTGTTGATGGGCAAGGCTTGACGACTGAGTTAGCTATCCGTCTTCAGCTCTTAGAGGTGAAAACAATGGGCAGTGAAGTGTTTTTGCACTATTGCCGCTGCCATCCAGAGAGTGATTGATTTACCCTAATAAGGGTCTGCGATCGCGGTTCTGTCGTCTCTGGATCCTATGGTTCAACAGCTCAAGCCTCAATACACCGTCACCTGGATTCGTCAAATTCGAGAAATTCCTCAAGCCGCCTGGGACGAGATGGCCCTCCCGTTGGCAACGCCTTTTCTAGAGTGGACATGGCTGAACAATATGGAGCGTTCCGGCAGCGCCACTGCTAATGCAGGTTGGTTGCCGAATCATTTGACCGTCTGGCGTAGCGGTACCTTAGTGGCAGCGGCTCCGCTCTATCTTAAAAGTCACAGCTATGGCGAATTTGTGTTCGATCACCAGTGGGCCGATCTGGCTCATCGCATGGGCGTGGACTACTACCCTAAGCTCTTGGGCATGTCTCCCTTTACTCCAGCCGAGGGCTATCGCTTTTTAATTGCTCCTGATGAAGACGAAATGCTGCTGACTGAAATGATGGTGGCGGCCATTGATGAATTTTGCGATCGCAATAATATCTCTGGTTGTCATTTTCTCTATGCTGATCCCGACTGGCGATTGCTGATGGAGCAGGTCGGTTTCAGCAAGTGGTTACACCACAGCTATATTTGGCAAAACGAGGGCTATCAAACCTTCGATGATTATCTAGCTCGTTTCAACGCTAATCAGCGTCGCAATATTAAGCGGGAACGCAAATCTCTGGAGAAAGCTAATCTGCGAATCGAAGCGATCGAAGCAGAAGACATTCACCGCACCACCTGCTCTCGCATGTATGACTATTACGCTGATACCTGTGACAAGTTTGGCTGGTGGGGCAGCAAATATCTGACCCGTAAATTCTTTGAGCAGCTGTCACCTAATTACGCCCATCGAGTGGTGTTCTTTGCGGCGTATAGCGAAGACAGTGATGGTCCAGTCGGGATGTCGTTTTGCTTACACAAGGGCGATCGCCTCTATGGACGTTACTGGGGCTGTCGCGAAGAATACAATCATCTCCATTTCAACGCCTGCTATTACTATCCAATCGAGTGGGCGATCGTGCACAACATTCACTCCTTTGATCCAGGGGCCGGTGGACGGCATAAGAAACGTCGTGGCTTCCCAGCCCGTCCTAACTACAGCCTGCATCGTTTCTATGCCCCTCGGCTGCAAAAGGTACTCACAAATTACATTGATGAAATCAACCGTGCGGAGCAACTGGAGATTGAGGCGATCAACGCGGACTTGCCTCTGAAAGAGGTGAATTGATTTTCTCTGGTGCCTTTGCTCATTGGATTATCCACCCACGTACTCTTCAACCCTCGCCGTTGGGATCATCTCTGGTCTAGTGATCGCCGTTTGGTCGCAGGCTGCTTGGATAAAGCCCAAGAATAAAGGATGAGGTGTGTTGGGACGCGATCGGAACTCAGGATGAAACTGGCTGGCAATGAAAAAGGGATGTTCGGGATATTCAATCATTTCGACAAGACGACCATCGGGAGAGGTGCCGCTGATAACGTAACCTGACTCAAGGAAGAGGTTGCGAAAAGCGTTATTGAACTCGTATCGATGGCGATGCCGTTCGTAAATGACTTCTTCCTGATAGAGCTGACTTGCGAGAGTGTTTGGCTTGATTCGACAGGGATAGAGACCTAACCGCATAGTGCCACCCAAATCAACAACGTCCTGCTGTTCAGGCAAAAGACTAATCACTGGATTGGGGGTATCGGGATCGATTTCGGAGCTATTGGAATTGTCTAAATGAACGACATTGCGTGCCCATTCCACAACAGAGCACTGCATTCCCAAACACAGTCCTAGGAAAGGGATTTTTTGCTCGCGTACGTACTGGATGGTGCGCACCTTGCCATCGACACCACGGGTGCCGAAACCCCCTGGAACGACCACGCCATCAACGCCGCGAAGATATTGGTTTGCATCTGCTTGGGCCTCCAACTCTTCTGAGTTGACCCAACGAATTTTGAGTGCGGCTTGAGTTGCGATCGCCGCATGCTGCAAAGCTTCACTGACTGATTTGTAAGCATCATTCAGGCTGACGTATTTGCCGACAATGGCAATCTCAATGTTCCGGTGCGTGTTTTGCATTCCTTCGACGATCGCTTGCCAATGGGTCAAATCCGGTTGACGCTGCTCCATGCCAAAGATGTCAAGAACTTGATGAGCCAAGCCTTCCTGCTCAACCATCAAAGGGACTTCATAAATGCTGCTGACATCGTGGGTTGTAATGACGCAGTTGGCAGGGACATCACAGAACTCAGAGATTTTCTCTTTGATATTGAACGGTAGAGGTTTTTCTGAGCGGCAGACGAGGATATCGGGCTGAATGCCAATGGAGCGCACTTCTTTGACAGAGTGTTGAGTGGGCTTAGTCTTGACTTCACCAGCCGCTGCAATGTAGGGCACCAGTGTCACATGCATGTAGAGTACTTCTCGCCGACCAACGTCTTTACGAAACTGACGAATGGCTTCTAGGAAAGGCAGAGATTCAATGTCGCCGACCGTTCCCCCAATTTCGGTAATGACTACGTCAGGATTGGTATCGCGGGCAACCCGATGAATACGTTCTTTGATTTCGTTCGTAATGTGAGGAATGACTTGAACTGTGCCGCCCTGATAATCACCACGACGCTCTTTGTTGATGACAGCTTGATAGATAGAGCCTGTCGTGACGCTGTTTAATCGCGACATTGCTGTATCAGTAAACCGTTCGTAATGTCCCAAGTCCAAATCCGTCTCTGCACCGTCTTCCGTCACGAAGACCTCGCCATGCTGAAACGGACTCATCGTACCGGGATCAACGTTGATGTAGGGATCCAATTTCAAAATCGATACGGAATAACCGCGAGATTTGAGTAGACGCCCCAAACTAGCGGCGGCAATTCCTTTTCCAATGCTGGAAACAACTCCACCTGTGACGAAGACAAACTTAGCCATATTCTCTATAAATCCCCAAGCCCAGCTGCGATCGCACTGCCGCAATCTCACCAAACGGCCAACAGCAATCATCCGTTCTGGTGTTTTAACCCATTAATTCTGCCACAGTCACCGATCTTCCGACTGTCATCCTCTAACCTTAAAAGCGCATCCGAACGACCCTACAGTATGATTGCCCTAGCCCTAGTTGTTAATTTTCTTAACAATTCCGGGAAGAGGCGTTGCACTTTTTGAGAACTTGCTAACGTCATATGGAAGATTTTGGTTGGCAAGAGCCACAACCTGCAGTAAGTATGGTGTATTTGACTTGGTGGTTCTTCCATGAGAGCAAGAGATGACTGACAGTAAAACCTCCCCAGACCTAGAATTTTCCATTGAACAAACTCAGCCCGACGAAATGGCAAGCGCGTATGCTGAGCGGCTCATGGATGAGCTGTTTAATGGAGTAGAGCGGGCGCTGGAGGGAGATGTTGAAGCGCTCAACACTGTTTCAGAGCCTGAAATCTTGGATGCGGCACCCGCTTCTGAGCTGACATTGAGTTTTACGGAGGGAGGTCTTCCCGCCGTTTTGCTTGATAACGCTGCCGAGAGCGATTTGACGCCGTTATCAAGTGCTTTGACAACAGTTGCTGAACCCTCCCCGAGTCCTGATCCACCAACTAATACTCAAAAAAGTTGGAAAGATTTTTGGACGCTTAATCGGGCTTTGCTTGGAGCCGCAGGCCTTTCTGTACTCGCAACGTTGGCACTATGGTTTCATCAACGACAGCAGGTGCCCATCACGACGACTGTTCCGGCACCGACTCCTGCAGATAGCCTTGCGGTAAATCCAGATGCCGAATTTTTGCAGTATCTAGAGCGATCGCTTGATGTCATCGCTCAGAATGCACCGGCAGCGACCTCGACTGCAACAACCGACGTTTCAGATGTTGCGATCGCGCTCAACAATGGAGCCGTGGGTCTACCGCCAATTGGCAACAATGCACTTCCTACGCCACCGCCCAACGGTGTTCCAGCTGGACCTCCCGGCTCAATTAATGTCATTGAGCGCGTGTATGTGCCTTATCCATCAGCACAGGCTCCAGCAACCTATCCCACCACGCAAGGGTCTCCAGCACCGGCTGGTAGTGAGGTCTCTGGGACTGGGGCTGTTGCTGCTGCCACGTCCACTCCTCATACTTTGCTGGGGGTGTTAGAGTTGGGCGATCGCTCTGCCGCCCTCTTTGAGATTGACGGTGTGCCGCAGCGAGTCTACATTGGCGAACGGGTTGGCAGCAGCGACTGGTCTTTAGTGTCTGTTGCTAATGAAGAGGCCGTCATTCGGCGTAACGGTGAAGTAAGAAGTCTCTACATCGGGCAGCGATTTTAGGGTGGCTTGCTCTACAGTGATGAAAGATTCATTGGAGGAGTCACGCTGAATGGGCCTGTTTGAAGATCTCAGTCGCTTCTTAGAAAGTCGCCTAGACGAATTTCTAAAAGCGAATCCTCACTTAGAACTCATGGCTCTTGAAGAACAACTTCGAGGACAAGAGGAAGATGCTATTAATCTGCTTGGTGACTTGAAGCGTCGAGAAAAGCAGCTAGAGGATAATATCTTGTCTACAGCCCAGGCAATTCAGCGCTGGCACGCCCGCATCCAAAAAGCTCAGGCAGCAAATCGTCAAGACCTAGTGCAGCCTGCTCAGGAACGGGAGGCTGCCCTTTTGCGACAAGGAAATCACCTCTGGGGCCAGATGAAGGGCATCCAGGAGCAGGTTGAACAGACCCGTCAATTGCAAAGTCAAATTCATGAAAGACGCCGAGAACTGAAGGTGAAGATTGCAGCGGCAGAGGCGACCCAAGCTGCTGCCCAAGCCGCTTCTACTTACGAAAGTCGTCAGACTGCTGGGTGGCAGCAGAGTCCATACCAGGGTTTCGGCAAACCTCTCGATCCTCTAGAGGAAACGTTTCAAAGATGGGAAACCGAAAAGGAACTGGAAGACCTCAAGCGTCAGATGGGACGCTGACTTCCTTCGCAGAGATTCAAAGAACAAAGAGGTAGCATTCTTCCCGATCTGGCTGCTAGTCCCTTTAACCGAGATGCTTAAAGCTAAAAAATTAGTAGAAAGTAGTGTAGCTGAGAGCTGTCGTTGGCTTTATGGCAGGGAATCCGTTGATGGAATTTTGATAGGCAAGCCTGCTCGAATGGCTGTCATGTGATCGAGTAGGATAAGGTCGGTCATGCTCATGTTAAACAGGGCAATCCTTCCTCGTAGACGATTTCTAAGGCGAACACTTAATGCAGATAACTGTGTGAGTAATTGTTGGCTTTCAAGCTTTAGAACAAAAACAAGTTTAATTTCGTGCGGTTGTTGCGGAAAACTTGTACACGGTGTTGGCAAACATCGTCCAAGTGCTTGTCCGTGTTCTGAATTGGACCAAACTGCTGCCAGCATCATCAAGCTATCAGTGGCTTTATCAACAAAATTCCCAAAGAGATTGTTGGGTAATTTATCTTCTAGAGCCAACCGCGAATAATCTTTCAATTCCATAAGCCACAAGGTGCTCGCTTGGTTATCCCACCATCCAAAATCCATTTCTTTTAGGCTATAGCTACTAAGTCTGCGATAGGCAGTACAGTCACAAAACCGAAAAATTTGATGATCTGGAAGATCGACCTCCAATCCACTTTCTTGATAAACCGCCATCCACTAAGCTCCTAAATCAAGTAGCACTTCCTCTTCGTACTGTTTGATAGAAGCTTCCACTAGCAAATTATCAGGCATTCCCCACTGTAAGGAGGCAGATTTTAGACTAATCGCTCGTCCATCCCGTATTAGCGAAGACAGTTGGACAGGTTTGTTGTACTTGCGAGACAACATTTCAAACTGCTTGACGACAAAGTAGCTATGAGTTGCAATAATAACTTGAACTCCGATTGAGCTGAGTTCAAATAGCATTGTTACTAACTCAAAAACAGCTAAAGGATGCAAATTAGTTTCGGGCTCATCAATGAATAGGATGGTGTTTTTGTTAAGATTTCCGTTTTTGATTAGCGTTGTTAAAATCCCGATCTTTTTGATTCCTTCTGCCGTTTGTGACATGCTGTAGCGTTCCCTTCCTCGCCGAAAAAGAAACTCTTTTCCCTCCTTAACCACCTCTCCTTCGAAAACTTTCTCTAACGATTGTAGGACTTTATTCAATCGCTGAGGTAGATTTGATTTTTGTGGAGGTAATCTTAAAGCCGTAATTAAGTCTTGATAGGTATCATCAAATCCAAAAATATGGAGTTGTTCGCGAGTAGCAGCGATCGCTTCCAGAGCAGTCAGTACCTCTTTGGGCGGCAAAAATAAGGTGTTCAGAGCTGTTACAGGTTCTTTGACATCAGAGCAATCTAGAATTCGACGAGTCGTATCTTTACCAAAAGCAAAGTAGTAGGACTTCTCTAATAGCTCTGCGCTAACACGCAAACGTCCTTCGCTTTTGTTGACGATTTCCCCTAAACCATTAGGGCCAACCTGGAATGTCCAATACAGTTTGTCGGCCAAGATTTCTTTCCAGGGCTCTCGGTCAGATTGTTGGCGTTTTGTATATTCTTCAAGACTCTTGACAATGCAATAAAGAGCCTTTAGCAAATAAGTCTTGCCTGTATCATTTGTTCCAATCAAAAGATTAATATGATTCTGGGTATCCCAATTTAAATGAGTAAAGGGACCGAAGTTTTGAATAGAAACTTGACTAATCATCCACTTCTCACAATTCGTATAGGAAAATATAATTGCAGACTTGTCAAAAACTCTCTTGGATCAAAACCTGCATTCAGCCGTAGTATCCATCTCAATTCTATAGGCCTACAGAAATTATGAGTTTGGCCAAGCTCGGCATCATGGTAAAAGTGCCCGTTCTCAAATGGACTATGGAAGGGCTGAAAGCAGACGAAATAGGCGTCAATTAGCAATGAGATATATCTGCTGTTAGCTAATTGCTTCAGTTTCCAAGGAAGTTTCTGGAGCGCTCTGAATTGTAGGTTGGGGAACTGCCTCTTCAACTCGTAGGGTGAAGGGCACAGCGATGAGAAAGCAGAATCCACCTAGGACGACTGCCAGCAGGCGATTGTTGCCCAAGACATGAGCCATGAACCAGCCTAGTCCTAACGAGATAACAATTTCCGGCAGGACGATGAACATATTGAAAATGCCCATGTAGATACCACCTTTACGGGCAGGTAACGCCCCTGCCAGCATCGCATAGGGCAGTGATAGGATGCTCGACCAAGCAACACCTAATCCCAACATTGGTAGCAGTGCCCAACGGGGCGAGGGCACAAACCATAAAGAGATCAGCCCTAAACCGCCACAAGTGAGACAAAGCGCGTGTGTTGTGGGGCGACTCGTTGCGATCGCCAATCTTGGCAACAAAAATGAAACACAGAAACAGACAGCGTTGTAGGCAGCAATACATAATCCAGCCCATTCGATGCCACGGCTGTAGAGAGCGGAGGATTCATCAACTGCACCAAACAGATTATGGGCGATCGCTGTTGGAAAATACAAAAACACACAGTACATCCCAAGCCAGCTAAACCCCTGAACCCAAGCCAACTGACGCATCGTTTTAGGCATTTGTTTGAAAGCGACAGCGATTTCACGGACTGTCGCACCAACCCCTAGTCGTCGCTCCTGCTGCTCACGAAATGCTTCCATATCGCGAGGAGGTCGCTCTTCAGTCGTCAAGACAGTCCATAAAACTGTTCCCAAAAAGAAACCTGCCCCAATGTAGAAAGACAGTTTCACCACAGAGGGAATACCATTCACGTCCGTTTCATCAACAAGGCCGAAAATATTAGATAAGGCCCAAGGTAGAGCTGATGCTAATACAGACCCCAGACCGATAAACAAGCTCTGCATGGCAAACCCTTTAGTGCGCTGCTTGGGCGGCAGCAAATCACTCACGAATGCTCTAAACGGTTCCATGCTGACATTAGCAGCCGTATCCAACAGCCACAGCAAGCCCACAGCCATCCAAAGACTGCCTGCATTAGGCATGCATATCAGTGCTAATGACCCAAAAATGGCACCGATCAAAAAGTAGGGCCGACGGCGTCCCAATACTCCCCAAGTGTTATCGCTCAGATTGCCGATGATCGGCTGTACGATCAGCCCAGTGAGTGGGGCAGCTAGCCAAAGAATAGGAATTTGGTGGGCATCAGCTCCTAAATGTTCAAAAATGGCGCTGGTGTTTGCCATTTGCAAACCCCAGCCAAACTGAATGCCAAAAAAGCCAAAACTCATATTCCAGAGCTGCCAGAAGGCTAGTTTTGGCTTTACCTGTGATGAAGTCAAAGAACGTCTCCGATACTGTCAAACGGTGTAGTGCAGGATTGAATGTCAAATTAGATGTTCAGTATGTCGCTATAGAGCGCTCTGCCGCTGCTAAGAAAAGCTCCGGAAGCAATAAAAAAACATTAACTCAATTCACTGACAGGGTGTAGGCTAACTCTCTCCCAACGGCGATTTTGGCTCATGGAAAATCCGTCAGTTGGACGATAAGTCAACATACGTGAACCTGTTACGCTTTCGGTGAATAGGATTTCAGATGGGCTTTTTGCTGTTGAAAGTGTTGCGGCAAAAGCTGTGTCCCGAATCTTGCTTCCAGTTTTTGAGTAATTCGAGTCATCCAGTTTCAGGGTGGAGAGTGCCATGTATCGACAACGGCGACGTTCTAGTAGATTGACTGAGGGTGCGAGGGGAGCGGTCACTCTTTTTGCGCTATTTTTGGCAGTTGGTCTGCTTTTATACCAGCTTCTGTCGAGTGTTTTGGTGGCTTTTTCCATATCTTCCTGGACAGGGGTTCGTAGCTTAGCTGCTGCTCTGTTTCCACTATTGGTTGCTATCTATTTAGGCTTTCTTGCTCGCCTGCAGACCAATGCTCGCGAGAGCCGTGCTCCCGTTGTTAACAACTTCATTATTTTTCTTTTTTGGACAATGTTGCTGTTAGGTATCGATGGGCGTAGCCCTTTGGAACGATTTCCATTAGAGGAGTTGCTCTATTCATTCACCCTTTCCGCAATGATTTGGCGATACAAGCGTGGCAACACGATGGGCGCTTTGATGGCCTGCTGTTATGGGGTTTTAGCTGGGTCTTTGGCTGGGCTCATTTTCTTCGGCATAAACCCTGCTGCTATGTGATAGGGGCAAGTTGCTTTAGTTAGGCTGCGATCAGCAAACTTTTGTAGCCTTGTACCCTCGTCTGATTTTGGTTGTCATGACGACGCTTGGCTCAGGGGCTACAGCGCACTTGCAATAAAGCTACCCCCTGTCATGTGGACAGGAAGGTTTTGCTGTAGCGGTCTATGCTGCTGAGCTTTCAATTGCCAAAACGTTGAGTTTTTACACCCTTCAGCATCGGCATACTGGAGCGCTGGAAGTCGGATGCAGGTTTAAATCTATCGTTGTTTACGTGAAGGAATCATGCAAGAGAACACACCAAATCAGCCCCATCAGGAGGCAATTTCCGATGCACAGCTTGCTGTTGAAGCCGCCCGGGTAGGGTTGGAAGACAATAGCGAAATGGTTGGGGCACATGGTGCTACCGACGAAGACCCTATGGCAGCAGGACTTCCAACGACAGCAGATGATCCTGATGCAATGGAGGAACAAGCCAAAGTTGTTGGTGAAGAAGCGATCGGGGGGACGACGCCGACCCCAGATCAGAGCAACGTTGATGACATTGCTACGGCAGTTGGCATCAACAATAAGCCGGAACATCCTGTTGATGTCTTTCGTGAGATGCAGCGACGAGACGATCAGAGGCATGAGCTTGATCCCAGTTCGAAAGGACCTGGCGCATCTGCATAATGAGTTGCGTCGCTTTATGCAAAGGATGTGCTCGTTGATTCTTTTTAGCTCTTTCTCGCTAACTGTTTACTGTTATTCCTGACCTATGCTCGATTGGATTACAACGTGGCTGGAGTCACTGGGCTACTTCGGTGTCTTCGCTTTAATGATATTGGAACATTTGTTTCCGCCTATTCCGTCAGAAGTCATCATGCCGCTGTCTGGATTTATCAGCAGTCGCAGCAATGATATGACTCTGGAATGGGTGATTGTTGCAGGTTCTTTGGGGTCGCTGGTAGGCACTCTGTTTTGGTACATCTTGGGTCGATTGATCAGCCACCAACAGATTATGGTTTGGGTTGAAAAGCATGGTCGTTGGCTCGCCCTGAAGCCGAAAGACATTGAGAAGGCGATGGACTTTTTTCAAGAAGGAGGCGGCCATTGGATTGTAGGCATTGGTCGTGTTGTGCCGGGTGTGCGAACCTATGTTTCCGTACCTGCTGGCCTGAGTCATATGCCACTTGTACCTTATCTGTTCTACTCTGCTATCGGTACCGTTATTTGGACAGCAGCGTTAGCGATCGCAGGTTATTTCCTGGGTGCGCAATTCGAGCGGGTCAGTCAGTTCATTGCTCCTATTAGCACCATCGTGTTAATTGGACTAGGTGTCTTCGCCATTATTTGGGTATGGAACCGTCGTTTTCATCGACGCAGGCCATGACAAGCACTCAGTCTCCCTCTTCCTTTCTACAGAAATCTTTGCTGCGAGCGGCTTTCAAGCTGTAAGCTACGTCGTCTGAGAGATGAAGTAAGTGGTCGACAACTTTATGGTGGTAGCGTCAGTAAGGAGGGAGACCAACACATGACAGAGATTTCTGAACAGCTTCAGTCTGCTAAGGAAAATGTAACTGAGCCGTTGCCGACACCACCGGATATGGACGGCAAGCAGGCAGAGCCTAATGAACTGCTGGAACGCCTTAACTGGGGGGAACCCGCGTTAACGATCGCTGACGTGCGCGATCGGACTGAGTTTAACAAGGAGCGCATTACAGGTGCTGTTCCCATGCCAATGGACCAGTTGCCTCAATCGGCGGAGCCACTGCTGGAATACAATCGCGACATTTATGTATACGGAGATAATGCTGCGCAGGCTGCGGGCCAACTCCGTCAGGCAGGATTCAAAAGCGTTTCTGTTCTGCAGGGTGGCTTAGCTGCATGGAAGGCTATTGGTGGTCCGACTGAAGGCACCGAAGCCTTCTCCTCACCCAAGCTCTCTGCCAATTCATAAATGGCTCTGAGAAATTGCAAATAGTGATCTAGTGGGTTTGTCTGTATAACTACCAACAGGCAAACCCATTTGTGTTGCTAGGGTTTGCCATGGCTCTTGTGTCCTGTTTGGAACTAATGCAGGGTCCCTATGTGTACCCTGCATTAGTTCAGGGGACGGTCGCTGGACAAGTTAGTGGATTCACTTGTGGAAAAAACACCCCGTCTTGACCAAGGCCGTCTTGTCCGAACGGAATTGGCGATGGCTGACTTGGGTGCATTGGCTAGATGGCCTACTAGTTGGCTTAACCCATACTCCAAAAAAGCCAGGGACGCAGCATTTGCATCCCTGGCTTCTGAAGCTAAATCAGAGCTTTAAAAACGAAGACTTAGCTAGCGCCTGCTGCACTGCGAGCTGCTGCGGCTTCATCTGGATGAATATTCAACCGAGTTAGGTTAATCCGTCCGCGATTATCCACCTCCCGAATTTTCACGACAACCTCATCACCAACTGAAACCTCATCTTCCACCTTGTTGACTCGATAGTCTGCCAGCTGAGAAATGTGAATCATTCCCTCTTGGCCAGGTAAAAACTCGACGAAAGCGCCAATTGGGATAATGCGCGTTACTTTGCCCATAAAGACATCCCCTGCCGATGGCTTGAAGACGATCGCCTCAATCAGTGATTTTGCCTCTTCTCCCTTCTTGCCATCTAAGGAAGAGACGGTGATCATCCCGTCGTCTGCAATATCGACTTTGGCTCCAGTCTGTTCGGTAATTGACTTGATCTTCTTACCGCCAGGTCCAATGACCATCCCAATCATATCCGGATCGATCTTGAAAGTAAGGAGACGAGGCGCATAGGGCGAGAGCACATCACGGGGCTGATTGATCGCCTGTAGCATGGACTCCAAAATGTGCAAACGAGCGGATTTGGCCTGATGAATCGCTTTAGCAATGACATCGACAGCCAGCCCCGTAATCTTCATGTCCATCTGCAGGGCTGTGATACCCGAGTCAGTACCCGCAACCTTGAAGTCCATGTCACCCAAAAAGTCCTCAATCCCTTGAATGTCAGTCAAGATGCGGACTTCATCGCCTTCTTTGATTAGACCCATGGCTGCGCCGCTAACGGGCTTAGTAATCGGCACACCGGCATCCATCAGACTCAGTGTTGAACCGCACACTGACCCCATCGACGTTGAACCATCCGAGGAAAGCACCTCAGAAACAACTCGGATAACGTAGGGAAAGTCTGCCTGGGGAGGAAGCACAGGAACCAATGCTCGCTCAGCTAGGGCACCATGACCAATTTCGCGCCGTCCGGGCGATCGCATCGGTCGAGTTTCTCCTACAGAGTAGGGCGGAAAATTGTAATGATGGATATACCGCTTTTCCTCATCTGGATGCAAATCATCCATCATTTGAGCATCACCGGAGGTGCCCAAGGTGACTACCGAAAGCACCTGAGTGAGACCTCTTTGGAAAAGACCCGTGCCGTGAACTCGTTCCGGTAAAACGTCTACCCGTGAGCTGAGAGAGCGCACTTCATCCAGCTTACGACCATCGATTCTGACTCCTTCTCCAACAATTTGCTGGCGCATCAGCTTTTTCGTGATGCCTTTATAGGTATTGCTTAGCGCTTTCGAGTTTTCTTCAACGGCTTGGCGGATTGGATCATCCTCTTCCTTAGCAGCAATTTCGTCGGCAATTTCTGCCTTAATAGCGTCTAATTTCTCATCGCGCTCAGGCTTGGCAAGCGTAAACTGAGTCAGAATTTCTTTGACAGGTTTGGCAGCTCGCTCTTCAATGAATTGCTCTAGTGTTGGATCGGTTTCGGGCGGTGTTGCAACGACACGCTCAATACCTAATTCTGACAGCAAATCATTTTGCGCTTTGATCAGATCTTGAACCACTTCGTAGCCAAAGTCGATCGCTTCAATAACATCTTGCTCCGGCAGTTGATTGGCTCCCGCTTCCACCATAATCACGCCATCAGGAGACCCAGCCACTATTAGATCGAGATCTCCCTTCTCAATTTCGCTATAGGTTGGATTAATGACGAAGTCGTCGCCCAATAGCCCAACTCGGACGGTCGCCATAGGACCATTAAAGGGGATTTCAGCTAACAAAGTTGCTACAGAAGCACCGGTTGCCGCCAGAACATCAGGTGGCACCTGTTCATCCATCGACAATGTACTCGCTACGATTTGAATGTCGTCCCGCAGCCAGGAGGGAAACAAAGGCCGCATGGGACGGTCAATCAGGCGGCTGATGAGGGTGGCCCGCTCTGGAGGTCTTCCTTCTCTTCGAAGATATCCGCCAGGAATTCGTCCAGCAGCATAGAGACGCTCTTCGTAGTCAACCAGTAGAGGCAAAAAGTCAATCCCTTCTCTGGCAGTTGATTGAGTAGCTGTCACAAGGACTGAAGTTTCGCCTGACTCAATCAGTAATGAGCCTCCCGCCTGGGGGGCTAATAATCCTACTTTAAGTCTGATATCCCTTCCATCGAAGGATATCGACTTGTTTACTTCTTGCATGGACTACTTTATCCTTTCTTTTTCTGTCTTTTGTGTCGCACTTATCGTAGCACTGTTGCTGCGAAGCGAATTTCCTCCTTTTTGAGCTGTTGCAAAATTGCGCTTGAATGAAAAATATAAAGATATATAAAAACCCGTGAAGTTGTTGGCCTGAAACGACTTTTGGATTTCCTAGAACACTGTGCTCACAAGAATTCTTGACTCTTGAAGTAGCTAAGTCACGACCTTCGCGGATTGTCACTGTCAACAAATCTGTGCTGTCTATAAGGGCAAGAAAACTGACATGTCTCGGCAATTTTTATCACACCTAAAAACTAAATATTTTAGTCAGTAAGCTGAGGTGCCGAATTTGTCCGCTGGATTTTTTAGGGAATGTCTCCTGGAAAATTGCCATCTCTTTTCAAGCTAAAGCCATCACTTCAGGCACTTTGTTGAAATGGCTTGCTAAACTCACTCACTTGAACGCATTTGCAAGGGTGATAGTCCGCTTTATTTCTAGGGAAACCTGGTGGCATACAGTCTCAGTGAAACCGCTGAACTTTTGGCTATATCTACTGAGATTCCACAGCATCCATTGGCTTACGATAGAGACTTAGACTTTTTGAGCTCTTGAGCTTCTAGACGATAAACCTCGTTTTTATTGAATTCCTTATGACGAAAACGAAAATACTAGTAACTGGTGCGGCAGGTTTTGTTGGCTTCTTTCTCTGTCAGCGTCTTCTGGAAGACGGCGTGGAGATCTATGGCATTGATAATCTTAATGACTATTACACTGTGCAGTTGAAGCACGATCGCCTGGCGATTCTCAACGCTCAACCTGGCTTCACGTTCCAGCAGCTAGACTTGAGCGATCGCGAGGGAATGCGGACTCTGTTTGAACAGCAATCCTTTACTCACATTGTTCATTTGGCGGCCCAGGCGGGCGTTCGCTACTCTCTTCAAAATCCTTATGCCTATGCTGACGGCAACCTAATGGGTTTTTTGAACATCTTGGAAGGCTGCCGTCATTCTGAGCAGTTCGAGCACCTGATCTATGCGTCCTCCAGCTCTGTTTATGGCGCCAATACGAAAGCGCCTTTTTCAACTGGAGACAGCGTTGATCACCCGGTCTCCCTCTATGCGGCAACTAAAAAAGCCAATGAACTGATGGCTCACTCCTACAGCCACCTTTACGACATTCCGGTGACGGGGCTGCGCTTTTTCACGGTGTATGGTCCGTGGGGACGACCTGATATGGCGTATTTCAAGTTTGTGGATGCGATCGCTCATGATCGGCCCATTGAGGTGTACAACTACGGCAAAATGAAGCGCGATTTCACTTACATCGACGATGTGGTTGAGGGCATCGTGCGGCTGCTGAACTACATTCCTAAGCCGATTGCTGACGAGGCAGCCATCAACTCTAAGGCACGCTACAAGGTCTACAACATTGGTAACCATAGTCCTGTCGAGCTGCTTACATTCATTGAAGTCATCGAAAAGGCTATGGGTAAGCGGGCTGAGAAAATCATGAAGCCAATGCAGCCTGGAGACGTTGTGGCGACCTATGCCGACGTTGACGATTTGATGAGAGATGTTGGTTTTAAGCCTGAAACTCCGATTGAAGTTGGCATTCAAAAGTTTGTGGACTGGTATCGCGACTACTACCAGTAAGCCCTTCGATGACCATAATTTAAGGAAGTGACTCTGAGTTTCTGAGTTGAAGAGTGTTTATGATGACGGCTCTCACACTGCCTCTGAAGTTTGATCTCAAGCACGTTCATCTCAGCGATGAGCAGTTTTACCAGATCTGCATTAATAATCCTGATTTAGTGCTTGAACGGGATGCTCAAGGGGCTTTGATTCTCATGTCACCAGTTGGAGGGGATAGCGGCAATCGGGAGTCGATGTTGGGCGGGGAACTCTACGTGTGGAATAAGCAGACTCAACTTGGCAAGGTATTCAGTTCCTCCACGATGTTTAAGCTGCCGGGCGGTGGAGAGCGATCGCCCGACGTAGCCTGGATTGAACTCTCCCGCTGGCAAGCTCTGACCCCAGAACAGCGCCGAAAATTTCCTCCTATCGCGCCTGATTTTGTCATTGAACTTCGGTCGGCCACAGATGCACTTAAGCCACTGCACGAAAAAATGCAAGAGTATACGAATAGTGGGGTTCGCCTCGGATGGCTGATTGACCCGCAAAAGCAGCAGGTCGAGATTTACCGCCAGGGACAAGACAAAGAAATCAAGCCGTTGCCGACAGTGCTTTCGGGTGAGGCGGTGCTTCCAGGTTTTCGATTATCGATAGAGCAATTTATATCAGAGGAGTAGGCTTTACTGCCGGTCTAGAATCTTGTCGATGAACTGCTGCCACGTTGCGTTGGGAGTCCAAATGGTGTGGAGGGATTGCTCAGCTACAGAGTGCGGCGTTCCCTGTAGACGCCGATGCAGGTAGATAAAGGCTGAGACCCTCATGTTGGCTGCACAGTGGACGAAAACTTTGCGATCGCCCCCCTCTGTCATAACCTGCTGGAACTGCTGAAAGTCTTCCTCTGTAGGACTTTCCCAAATGACTGGAATGGCGACGTACTCCATATTCTGAGCTTCCACAACGGAGCCTTCATCGGGTAGGGCATTATCCGAGGTGGGCATTGCCAAATTAACTACAACCTCAAAGCCGGCCTGTCCTATCTCTGCAAACTGCTCCTCCGTTGGCTGTCCTGCCGTGGCTAACGTGTCTTCAATTGGCAAGTAGTTGTAGATATCTTGCAGCATCAGTCTGCCATTCCTTGGGATTGAGCAACCCGTGAATCAGTGCATTTCAGTTTTAATCAGCGTTATAGCATCCCCTACCTTCAAGGAGCGGCTGGTGGATGCTGGCGAGAGTCGAGTGTTGACTGACAGACGATAAAAGTGGTTGAAGCGCGATCGCGCTACGGTCTCCGGTAGAGTCTCTGCCCGCTGCTGACTGAATTGTTTCTGAAATCCTGCCGTAGCGGCACCAGTTTGTGGCTCGCGCGTGGGCACGACGCAGCGCTGGCAGGGATTAATACCTTCAAACATCACATCCCCTATTGTGAAAGGCACAGGTTCGCCGGATTCAGAAAAAAGCTGATCCTCCCAAAAGGCGGGCACACCTGTAATCTCCAGGTTGGTCCGAAAGCGCGATCGCGTTTCGGACAAGCTCAGATCAAACCAGCCTGCGATCGCTTGCAGTGTTGCCGTACTGATAACTGTGGGACCTGGAGAAATCGTGTCGTCTGGAAAACCCTGCTCAAGATTCTGCTGAAGCGTCACGGGCTGAGCAAAATACTGGCTGAACCAAGCTTCTAGTTTTTCTTGATCATGGAGCAGATGAAACGTATTAGGGTCAGTCGAGTCATTTGTCCAAACCGTTATCTCAGTCATGTCATCCGAGAATCGCGATCGCACCTGATGAATACTGGCATATCGTTTGGCGTTGACGAATTTCTCAGATTTATCCGCAAGGGCAAAGGTGCGATCGTGTTTTAAGGCGCCACTTGGCAGCACGTCAGCTGATGGAACTGTAACGCCATCTAGGGATTTGAAAGGATACAGGTCAATTTTGAATAATCGAGGTGTTATGGGCGTCTGCATTGAATTGTCCAGCATGACTGATATCGTTTCTTATGGGCTATAGCTGCAGAACGTTGAAATTCAAAGCCCCGAGACGCCAACACGCTCACATTGGTATCCCAAATCAGCTTTAGCCGTTTAGCTGATGTGCCTCATAGCCTCTATGTGTTTAATGCATCGCAGATGACTTGCTGTCTTACGTAGCAGGACTGGGTCGGCTATACAATCGCAAATTTGCAGAAGCCTCTGGCTGAGAATGCGCTCTCATCATATCCGTCCTATGGAGGGAACGCACGATAGGTCAGGCATCCTTATCGATTGAGCAACCTATACTGTCCTGAAGAGTAAGGCTGTTGTTTAGCTTTAGTCATCTAGGCTTGTGCACCCAACAGCATCCAAGTGCTTGGCGCATCACTAGATGGTTTGCCGTCTTGTCCCAACGGAACTGGCGATGGTTATACCTCAGAAGGTTAATGACACCGCAGTTCCTTAGGCTACAAGTTGTGTTTCGACGGGTGTTGCTGGGAGAAGTTGTGAACGGTTGGTTGCGAGTCGGAATTGGTTTGGTGTTGGGATGTTGGCTGTGGATGATGAATCCAGCTTCTGGGTGGGCCATACAGCAAGAGCCGGAGGTGCTCACCCTGGAACGTCTGCAAGAGCGAGTTGAGCATCCAGTGCAACGAGAGGGCAAATCTACGATTGACTTACGCCAATTTACGATTGATCTCAGAGATGCTAATGATTCTTTTCGCAATCAGTTCTATCGCATTTTGCAAAATCGAGTTCAGGTTGGCACTGCTGTCGCCAACTTGGATTTGGGCAACTCAGTTGTTCAGGGAGACCTGGATTTACAGCGCTTGAGTTTGCGGGAGCCACTATATGGAGAGGCATTTTTTCCGCTATTAACGGAGCCAGAACAGGCTCAACTCAAGCGCGATCGCCGTCGCATTTCTCAGTTAAGTCAACTATCGCGATCGCTCCTGCTTCAGCCCCAACCCACCCAACTCGGCATTTTTTTGTTTCGCGGTGGCCTCGATTTAGCTCAAGTCCGGTTTGAGGGTGCTGTGCTAGCTTCAGATATTTTCTTCTTGGGCACTATCAATGCTCAAGGGGCACAGTTTCAGCAGGACGTGAACTTTAGCGAGAGTCGCTTCAGTCAGCCTGTCTCTTTTGTTGCCAGTCAGTTTCAGGCCATAGCGCAGTTTAGGAGCTGTCTCTTTTTTGAACGCGCTCGATGGCGGCAGGTGCTTTTTCAAGGACCCGTGACCTTTCAGGGCAGTGACTTTCGCGAACGGGCTGGATATGGGCAAACCGTTTTCCAACAAGAAACGAACTTTATCCGGACGACATTTCAGCAAAATGCCGATTTTGGTCAGACGATTTGGCAAGGTAGTGGCTCTTTTCTAAAGAGTGTTTTTGCGGGAGATGTCTTTTTAACGGAGGCACGGTTTGAGGCTCCAATGAATTGGCGGCAAAGTCGATTAGGCCAGTCGGTCAATCTCAGAAGTGCGATCGCCCAAAGTCAGCTCGACTTTGGGGATGTCGTCTTTGGTGTTGACACGGTCATCAACATTGCGGGCATGGATTTCAACACTGAACAAGCAGCGTTGCTGGGCAGTCCAGGCAGAATCGGTCGAGTTTTATCGGTCCCTGCGCTGGAGGGTAACGAAACTCTGCTCCGAAATCTCATTCGGAATTTTCGTGAGTTAGAACAAGTGGCGGATGCCAATCGAGTTGAATACACGCTGGAGAAATTGCGGTTGCGATCGCTGCGCCGCCAGCTCTTGGGCGTCAACCTCAACACGGCCTCTCAATCACGCCTACAGCAGATAGGCTTTTCTTCTATGCAAAGCAGCGCCATCCTAGATTATCGCCAGCACAATCCCTTTGTGAATCCAGCCGACATTCTTGATCTAGGAGCATTCGACCTAGCTACCTATGTGAAGGTGCGCGATCGCATCATTGCTCAACCACCGGTCTCGTGGGTTCGTCGTTTGCAACTTTTGCTGCGATGCCTGACGCTATCGGTGCTGCTATTGACGAGTCACTACGGAACTAGCGTCGGACTGACTCTAGATGTAGGGCTACTCGCGATTGTCCTCTCTAGCGTGCTCTTTTGGGGAACTGATCGCTATCGGCGATCGCTGCCAAAGCCTATCGTGCCGCCGCTTCAAGAAACAATCTGGATGCTTAGCAGTTTCAGTATTCTGGTTAGTCTGGGTAGCTTACTTCTGCTGCGCTTGGGTGAGGCTCCATTGAAAACGGGGTTAGCGATCGCAATCGTCGTGATACCTGTGCCCGTTGTGCTCATCACGCGACTATATCAGCAGGGTCGTTTTCACAATCAGCTTGATACCAGCTATTTAGTGGAGGACGGTAGCGCTCGTCAGCTACGGCTCCTCATTGCCAGACTACCCATCATTCCCAAGTTTCCGTTTTATCGCGATCGCTACTATTCCATTGATTGGGAAAAGCGCCGCAACTGGCTCAACTACTATGACTTCAGCCTCAATAATTGGCTCAAGTTTGGCTTTAACGATATTCGCCTGCGGGATGAGGATGTGCCGGGACTGGTGACAGCCTTGGTCTGGTATCAGTGGGCTGTGGGACTCGCCTACGTCACGCTGCTGCTGTGGACTTTGTCACGTACTATTCCCGGTTTGAATTTATTGCTGTATTTCTAGACGGCTAATTCAGCAGGATTTACGCAGAGTATCTTGGGTTTTAGCTTCACTACACTCTGGCGACGATCTATTTTTTGCTTGACCTTCCTCTCTTCTGGTTCCGGTTTGCCTATGTTGAAAAAGGATTGACGATCTCAATACCTGTGCCCTCAAAGTCTTTAGTGTTGCGGGTCGCAAGATAAAGAGAATTTTGTAGTGCAGTTGCGGCAATTAAAGAATCTAGAAGAGGTAACTTCCGACCATAAGACTCTAACTGACTCAGTAGATTTCCCCAAATAAGCATCGTTTCAATATCAATGCAGCATACTCTGCCCGCAAAACGCTTTAAGAGATCATGCATTAACCAGTTAACGAGTCGAGATTTACGATGCGAAGTCGGTAATCTATTGATTCCTTTCGCAATTTCGCCAATGGTAATAACTGACAAATAAAGACTTTCTGATACCTGAGCCTCAACCCAATCGATAACTTGCGAATTTGGATGTTTGTTTACTAACTCCGAAATGATACAAGTATCCATCAAATAATTCATAGTGAAGTTCGATCAGGGATGCTGCTGGGATCGCGACTAAGATCGATTTCATCCGCAAACTCACGAAGGGGCGAATTGTAGAAGAAATCAACGAGAGAAGACTCAGATTGATTAGCCTGAGTCTTCTCTATAGGATTAGCGATTGTACTTGGAACCATGCTTTGAGCTAAAACCTGAATGAGATGAAGCTTCGTAGCTGAATCCAATTGCAGCAATTGACTTTCTAAATCTTGGATAGTCATCCATCCTCCTGCTGCGTATAGCCAACAGTAATTTTTTGGCAGTAAACTTTAAGCAAATGACGCCAGGTTAAACGAGCACCAGTCCTTTTAAGTCGACGCTCCAAAAGACTTGTCTCTCAATTCTGGCACATTCATCTACTCATTTGATCCGTTCATCGCTCCCTATCTACGTCAAAGCAATCAAACTCTCTTATGCCCCTTTCTCTGAAGTTAGAGAAGATCAAAGTATTTAAAGTGAGTGCTGCCCGGCTTGCCTACAGGTATCCTGCGTAAGCCTCATACAGCAAAAAAACCTTGTGTGATATTACGCAAGCAAAGGTTAAAGTCTTCATAAACTGCTCTTGACTTGTCAGGGATATCCTCAGGCTTGGTGTGATCAGTGCATCTTGACTCTTAAAGAAATACGGAATTGATCACACTGCGGTAGAGCGTTGGTGCGGTTGCGATCGCACTTCATCCCTAATGACTCTCTGCTGCTATCGCTGGTGTTCTAAAAAATCTTTGAGAACTAAAAGCCTATGTCTACCCGCTTTGCCTCCTTCAATGCCTCGCTTAACCGCTCCGAGGCGGAGCAGCTGATCATGGATTTGTCTACTCCAGAGAATGAGCAAGCTCAGGCGATCGCCGAAATTATTCAGCGCACCAATCCGGATGTCCTCCTAATCAACGAATTTGATTTTGATGCTGACGGTGAAGCCGCCCGTCTCTTTCAAGAAAACTACCTATCAGTTTCCCAAAACGGCGTTGACCCGATTGAGTATTCCTACGTCTACGTCGCTCCTTCTAACACGGGGATTCCCTCCGGATTTGACTTGGATAACAGCGGTGCAGCAGGAGACTTTGCACCCAATGATGCCTTCGGTTTTGGCTTTTTCGAAGGGCAATTTGCCTTCGCTATTTTTTCTAAGTTCCCCATCGTTGAAGACGAAATTCGCACGTTTCAAGAGTTTTTGTGGAAAGACATGCCGGGAGCGCTGCTACCGACTGACCCAGAAGACGTCGATGGCAACGGCGACACTGAGAACTGGTATACCGCTGAAGAATTGGAGGTTGTCCGCCTCTCGTCCAAGAATCATGTGGATGTGCCCATTGAGGTGGACGGCGAAATTATTCACGTCCTTGCCAGTCACCCAACGCCTCCCGTATTTGATGGTCCTGAAGACCGTAACGGCACCCGCAACTTTGATGAGATTCGCTTCTGGGCCGACTATGTGCAGGGCGCAGACTATATCTACGACGATGATGGCAATACGGGCGGACTAGAGGCAGGAGCCAAGTTCGTCATCATGGGCGATCAGAACGCCGATCCCTTTGATGGCGACAGTATTCCCGGAGCCGCTCAGCTCCTGCTCGACAATCCCCTGGTCAATACCTCCGTTACTCCCAGCAGTGAGGGCGGCGTTGATGCCGCTGATCGTCAAGGGGGAGCCAACGCTGATCATCTTGGCAATCCGGCCTTTGACACCGCTGATTTTGGCTTTAATGCAGATGACCCCACGAACGACAATACCCCTGGTAACCTGCGAGTCGATTACGCCTTGCCGTCTAGAAACTTGGAGATTACGGATGCTCAAGTCTTCTGGCAGGCCAGTGATGCTCCGCTGTTTCCTCTAGCAGAATTCCCTACCTCTGATCACCGTCTGGTGTCCGTCGATGTGGCAACCCCTGAAGCGTTAGATGGACGGGTCAGCGTGACAGGGCTGGAATTTTTAGGCGAAGTCACGTTTGAGACCGGATTCGAATTTGAAGAGACAGAAGTGGGTGGTTTATCAGGCTTAGTGTATGACCCGGCCAAAGGTGTCTACTATGCGCTAGCTGATGCTCGTTCTGATGCTCGCTTCTACACGCTTACCGTCGATCTGAGTGACGGCAGTCTGGAGGATGGCGACATCACTTTCACAGATGTCAACACCTTAGTTGACAGTGATGGCAATCCCTTCGTGGACGGCGGCATTGACCCTGAAGGCATCGCTCTGAGTCCGAATGGCACGCTTTACATCAGTTCTGAAGGTGATGCAAACGCGCTGCTCGATCCATTTGTCAATGAGTTTTCCCTAGATGGACAGCAGCTGGCTGAACTACCCGTTGATGACAAGTTCCTGCCAACGGCTGATCAATCGAGCGGCATCCGCAACAATCTTGCCTTTGAGAGTTTGACGCTGAGTCCTGATGGTCAGTTTCTCTACACTGCAACGGAGAATGCTCTTTTTCAAGATGGTTTAAACGCCAATCTAGACAACGGCAGTCTCAGCCGCATCGTGAAATATGACTTAGAGAGCGGTGAAGCGGTTGGCGAATTTGTCTACGAAGTGGATTCTGTTCCCGAAGCCCCCATCCCTGATGATGCATTTAGTACCAACGGTTTGGTCGAACTGCTGGCAACGGATAATAATGGCTCTCTATTGGCATTAGAACGAGCTTTCTCAGCAGGGCAGGGTAACACCGTCAAGCTCTATGAGGTGCGATCGCAAGGCGCTTTGAATGTTCAAGAGGTCGCCGATTTATTCCGCGAAGAGGAGTTCGAAGACGACGGCGATATCCTACCACCAGGCCCCTTTGAGATCGACCCGGCAGTCACTAAAGAGGAACTGCTAGATATTGAAGCGGATTTAGGCATTGAGCCTGACAATCTAGAAGCGCTGGCATTTGGGCCAATTCTGCCGGATGGTCGTCAAACGCTGATTATTGCCAGCGACAACAACTTCAGCGACACTCAAGCCACGCAGTTTTTGGCTTTTGCACTCGAAACAGAGTCGATGCCAGTGGTGCCCTCGGTGCTAGAGACTCCGCTGACGGTCGATGACGAGGACGGCACGACACCGCTGCTAGGCGACTCTGATGATCCCGCGATTTGGGTGAATCTTGACACTCCTGATGAGAGCCGAGTGATTATCACCCTCAAGGATGGTGGACTGGCAGTCCTGAATCTGGCAGGCGAGATTCAGCAGACTATCTTACCTGCACCCTTCGGTGACATCCGCTACAACAATGTGGATGTCCTGTATGACGTTGAGGTGCCTGCGTTCAATCCAAACGGGGCGATTACGACAGACCTAGCAGTGGTGAGCGATCGCGAGAACGATACCCTAGCCGTCTTCAGCATCAATGCTGAAACGGGTGAACTGACCGACTTCACGGCTCCTAATCTCAGCGATCCAGACTTCTCTATTTTTGGGGTAGATGATGGTGAAGCCACCGCTTACGGTTTGGCGACTTACACCAGCCCTGTTTCGGGCAAGCTATATGCCTTTGTAACTCAAGCCGATGGCAATCAGGTTGCTCAGCTGGAGTTGATTCCCGAAGCCGGTCCTGCCGATGAGTCCTACATTGATGCCAAAGTTGTTCGCCTCATTGATCTGCCCGTTCCGACTGGTGATGCTGAAGATTCTCAGTCAGAAGGTCTGGTCGTTGATCAAGAACTGGGCTTCCTCTATGTTGCGCTGGAGAACGAAGTCGGTATTCTCAAGTTTGAGGCAGAGCCCAATGGCGGCAGCGATGGCGAACTGGTGCAGGCGATCGATACAGACTTTTTTGAACCTGACCTGGAAGGACTTACTCTTTACTACAGTGACGAGGGTACGGGCTATTTGATTGCCTCCAGCCAGGGCAACAACTCCTTTGCAGTCTTCACCCGCGAGGGCGACAACGAATACTTGGGTAGCTTCACTGTGGGTGATACGGGCCTGATCGATCAGGTGAATGAGTCCGATGGCTTAGATGTGACTAACGTTGCTCTTGGTTCGGCCTTTCCGAATGGCTTACTCATTGTTCAGGATGGTGCCAATGACCCTCAAAACGCGGTTGAGGATGATGAGGAACTGGAAAATAACAGTACCAACTTCAAGTTTGTTGATTGGGCTGACGTGGCCGCAGCACTGGGGTTAGACGTTGACACTGACGGTTTTGATCCCCGCAATCCTGACGCTTTGGTGAACACATTGCCGAATGGCGTTGCCAGCGGTGATGTGTCTCAAGATTCCGCTGTGTTGTGGACACGCAGTACGGTTGAAGGCGAAGTCACCTTTGAATACTCCACGGATGCGGACTTCAGCAGCATTGTGGGAACGGTGACGGCGATCGCAACTGACACGGATGTTCCTGTTCAGGTCGATATCGATGGCTTGGAGGTGGGAACCGAATATTTCTATCGGGCGACCAATGCAGTAGGTGCAACGGAATCCGGACGATTTGTGACGGGAGCCGAGCCAGGGGAATACACCGGACTTACTTTTGGAATCTCTGGGGATTGGCAGCAGGCTCCTCCTTATCCAATTCTGAACTCAGCTGCCGACAGTGAACTCGATCTTTTTGTGAAGCTAGGCGACACTATCTATGCAGATTTGGAGACTCCTGCTCTTCCTGGTGTTACTCAGGCCCGTACCCTGGAAGAGTTTCGCATTAAGCATGAGGAGATTCTCAGCCCTCGCTTTGGCCTCAGCGCCGTAGCAGACTTGCAGGCAACCACCTCTGTACTGACAACCATTGACGATCATGAGATCGTGGATAACTTTGCGGGGGGTGCCGCTCCGGGTGACTCTCCTGATGCTCCTGATATCGGATCCTCTCCCGATCCGTTATTCACCGACGATGTCGAGTTCGTCAACGATACTCAGGTTTATGAAGACGCGCTGCAAGCCTACCAAGAGTACCAACCCATCCGCGAGGAATTCTATGAGGCCACAGGGGATGCCCGCACTGATGGAGAGCGCAAGCTCTATCGCTCTCGGGATTACGGCAGCGATGCTTCTATCTTCGTTACAGACAGTCGCTCTTTCCGAGATGACCAGTTGGAACCAGCCAACATTGTTGATCCTACCGAGTTTTTGGTGCAGGCCTTCGATCCCAGCCGCACGCTACTGGGTGAAGCACAGCTGGAGCTTTTGAAGGCTGACCTGTTAGCGGCTAAAGAGAACGGCACCACTTGGAAGTTCGTGGTCATTCCAGAGCCCATTCAAAACTTCGGTGTGGCTAATGCGGAAGACCGTTTTGAAGGGTACGCTGCCGAGCGGACAGAACTGCTCAGCTTCATCGATGAAAACGAGATTGACAATGTGGTGTTCATGGCAGGCGACTTCCACGGCACCATCGTCAACAACCTGACCTATCAGCTTGGACCAGGGCAGGAGCAGGTCGCAACCAATGCCTTTGAGATTGTGACGGGTCCGGTGGCTTTCTTTGATGGACGCTTTGGTCCCAGTGTCATTGATCTGGCGTCTGCTTTTGGGCTGATAACGCCAGAGCAGCGTGCGTTCTATGACACATTGCCCATTGCGCCTGACACGGACAATATTCCTGACGATAAAGATGACTTCCTAGAGCAGCTTCTGATTGCTCAGACTGATGTGTTGGGGTACGACCCTGTTGGTTTGGACAATAATCTGGAGATGGCTGAGGGCCTGATTAAGGCAACGCTGCTTCAGGGGGACTACGTTTCTGCTCACACCTTCAGCTGGACGGAGCTTGACATTGATGCGGAGACTCAAGTCCTGACGGTTACCACCTTTGGTATTGATGCCTATAGCGAAGCGGATTTGCTGGCGGATCCGCAGGCGGTGCTGGACCTAACGCCGAGAATTGTGAGTCAATTTGAGGTTGCGCCCACGGTTGATGAGGTGGATGCGATCGCGGAATTGATCGATCTCACGGGCTTTGATGACGACGTTGCTGTCAACGTTACAGGCACTCGCGAAGCAGCCTTCGACAATGTGCTGAAGTTCTATGAAACCGATGCTCAGGGCCGTGTGAAGGGTCTTGCTCCAGATGACGACGGGTATGAAGCAGCCGTTGCCGCCAACCTAATTGACGGTTCAGAGCTGTTTGTGACCAATCTGAACACTGCTGACTTTGATCTCACGCTAACGGGAGGTGTTTACTACGCCCCTGCATTGCTGATTGATGGCAGCACTGACAACCTGGCAACCCTGGCCGATAACGCTCTGGGCATGATCCGTATCCAGCGTGAAGGCGATGTTTGGCGCTTTGAAGACCTCAACGACAACGATTTCAATGACCTCGTCATTACTCTCAATTCCGCCGAAGCCATAGCGTAACAGCTCTTTGAAGAGAACCATTGCTCCTTTAAACCTCCGCTCTACTTGTAGGGTGGAGGCTTTCTGTAGGGTTTCACCTGTAGAAACGCTCAGCTACTGACTAAAGTCAATACACTGCGGCAGAAATAGGCTCACCATTCAAAACCCTGAGCAAGCTGCTCCGCCTTAATTTTGCATTTTGAATTTCGCATAGCGGTACTAGATGGCTAAAGCTATAACTGCGACTTTTATAATTTTTTACCACTGCTTATCCCTCCCCCATGCATTGTTTTGCCTAAACGCGAGTGATAATCTCCAACGTTATAAAGTGCTTCTTTGTCGTTAAGTTTGGCCAATAGTTTCAGGCGATGCATGTACCGATGAGAGCTGATTTCAAGCCCTGGGTGTTGCTGTTGCTCGGGCAACTTTTAGCAGGTTGTGGATCGAATGTTGATGAATCGACGACAGTTTCCGATCCAGATGCGACGAGTGCTCAAGCGGGCTCAGCGGCGCAGATTGTGCTGGCGATCGGTGGTGAAAGCGAGGAAGGCTATGACCCCACTCTGGGCTGGGGACGCTATGGTTCACCCCTGTTTCAAAGCACGCTGCTGAAGCGGGATGAAAACCTGGATATCGTCAACGACCTGGCGACCGACTACCAGGTCAGCGAGGATGGCCTGACTTGGACGGTGATGATTCGCGATGATGCCGTCTTCTCTGACGGCGAACCCCTAACGGCAGAAGATGTGGCCTACACCTTCAACCAGGCCGCCGAAAGCGGAGGGCTGACGGACGTCACGGTGTTGGACGAAGCCGTTGCCGTGGACGACACCACCGTTGAACTACGCCTAGAGGAACCCCAAAGTACGTTCGTCAATCGCCTAATCACGCTGGGCATCGTGCCTGAGCACGCCCACGGCCCGGACTATGCCCGCAACCCTATTGGTTCTGGCCCCTACCAGATGGTGCAGTGGGATGAAGGGCAACAGTTAATTGTCGAAGCCAACCCCAGCTACTATGGCGAAGCTCCCGGCCTTGATCGCCTCGTCTTTCTCTTTGTGGAAGAGGATGCTGCATTTGCTGCTGCCAAAGCGGGTGAGGCTCAGGTAGCGAGTGTGCCGCAAGCACTAGCAGTACAGAGTATCGAGGGCATGACGCTCTACGACATTACGAGCGTCGATAATCGCGGGCTGATGTTTCCCTACGTTCCAGCATCGGCAGGAGAAACCACGCCCGATGGCGATCCGGTTGGCAACGATGTGACGGCAGATCCGGCAATCCGTCAGGCAATAAATTACGCCATTGATCGCCAAGCTCTGGTAGAAGGTGTTTTAGAAGGCTACGGCTCAGTGGCCTATGGTCCGGTGAGTGGCCTGGCTTGGGAAGAACCAAGCGCTGCCATTGAAGATGCCCAGCCCGAGCAAGCCCAAGACATTCTGGCGGCGGGCGGCTGGACGGATAGCGATGGCGATGGCGTGTTGGAAAAAGACGGGCTTACAGCAGAGTTTACTGTTCTCTATCCCGCGAATGACAGCACACGCCAAGCGCTGGCTCTGTCAGTGGCAGAAATGCTCCGACCCCTCGGCATTCGGGCCAATGTCGAGGGTAAAAGCTGGGATGAAATTGAACCGGCCATGCACAGCAACGTGGTGGTGTTCGGTTGGGGCAGCCATGACCAAACCGAGATGTACAACCTTTATCACAGTCAAGCGGCCCAGGGTGATTTCTACAACGCGGGCTATTATGCCAATCAAGCCATTGACGAAACGCTGGATTTGGCAATGGGCGCACCTTCGGAGGCCGAGGCGATCGCCTTTTGGAAAGCCGCCCAGTGGGATGGTGAAACCGGCTTTACCGCTAAGGGCGATGCCGCTTGGGCCTGGCTAGTGAATCTAGACCACACTTACTTTGTCAGTGACTGTCTGGATATCGGCCAACCTCAAGTGGAACCTCACGGCCACGGCTGGCCGATCACGGCCAACATCGCTGAGTGGGAGTGGACATGCAATTAAGGCCGATAGCGACCTTTGCGTTCCAAAAGCTGCTGCGACTGGGACTCCTGCTACTGGCAGTGGCGATATTTACCTTTGTGCTGCTGAGCCTATCCCCCATTGATCCGGTGCAGGCCTACATCGGCGCTGACATGCTGCAAATCAGTCCGGAGCAGCGACAGTTAATTGCCGAGCGGTGGGGGCTAGATCAGCCGATGATGGTTCGGTTTTGGGATTGGCTGGGACAGCTCATGCAGGGCAACTGGGGCACCTCGATGGTGTTTAATCAGCCGGTGGGCGAGGTGATCGCCAATCGGTTTTGGGTATCGCTACAAATGCTGGCGATCGCATGGCTGCTTTCTGGTCTTCTCGGTTTGGGTCTTGGTATTGTGTCAGGCACTCTAGCGGGTTCCTGGATTGATCGCGTCATCCGGCTCTATGCCTACACCTTGGCCTCGTCGCCCACCTTCTGGGTGGCCCTGCTGCTGCTGATTATCTTTTCCGTTTCGCTGCAGGTGACGCCTATCTGCTGTGCCGCCCCTCCAGGTGTATTGGCGGAAGAGGTGACCGTCTGGCAGCACCTTCACCACCTGTTGCTGCCCGCCCTCACCCTCAGCATTATCGGTATTGCCAACATTGCTCTGCATACCCGTCAAAAGCTGATCGACGTGCTGCACAGCGATTACATCCTGTTTGCCCATGCCCAAGGCGAACCCCGTTGGGGCATTATTCGCCACCACGGCTTTCGCAATCTGATTCTGCCCGCGTTGACCCTGCAATTTGCTTCCCTAAGTGAACTGTTTGGCGGGTCAGTGCTAGTAGAGCAGGTGTTTGCCTATCCCGGTTTGGGCGAAGCCACGGTGCAGGCGGCGCTGAGAAGCGACGTGCCGCTGCTGGTGGGCATTGTGTTCTTTAGTGCTCTCTTTGTTTACACCGGTAATACCTTGGCGGACTTGGCCTATCCCGTTATTGATCCGCGCATTCGGTTAGGAGGCAATTAGTTGCGAGTTATCAATTTTGAGTTGTGAGTTCTCTACAAAGACTCAATTCAACACTCAAACCTCAACATTCAAAACTATTCATGTCCCTCACTACCACCACTCCACTGACCCTCCCAAAACGCCGAAGCAATCGTCGGCAGAAAACCCTTTGGGGAATTGCCTTCTGTGCGCTGTTTTTGTTAGCCATCATTGTTAGCCCTTGGGTGATGGGCGATGCTGGCCTTGGCCCCATGCTGAGCCAGCGCAACCAGCCCCCCGCGCTGGCTCACCCCTTTGGCACCGACTGGCTAGGGCGAGATATGCTCAGCCGCTCCCTGCACGGGATGTCTCTCAGCTTGCGGATTGGTCTCCTCGCCGCCGCCATCAGCGCGCTGTTCGGCACTGGTCTAGGATTAGCAGCGGGTACTTTAGGCGGTTGGGTTGATGCCGTGATCACTTGGATTATTGATGTCTTCTTCAGCCTGCCGCATTTGGTGCTGCTGATTTTAATTGCCTTTGCCGCTGGGGGTGGCACGACTGGCGTCATCATCGCTGTGGCACTCACCCACTGGACGAGCTTGGCCCGGGTGATCCGAGCAGAAGTTTTACAGGTCAATGGTTCTGACTACGTGCAGCTTTCCCATCGCTTGGGCCGATCGCCCCTTTGGATTGCCCGTCACCACATGGTGCCCCACATCATTCCGCAACTGCTGGTAGGACTGATTCTGCTGTTTCCTCACGCCATTTTGCATGAGGCGGCCTTGTCGTTTATCGGCATTGGTCTGTCGCCCCACATTCCGGCGATCGGCATTATTCTGGCGGAATCAATGCGCCACCTCTCCACTGGCTACTGGTGGCTGGGCGTCATGCCGGGGCTGCTGCTGTTGCTCTCAGTCAAAGCTTTTGACTGGCTGGGAGAGAATGTTCGGACCTTGCTCGACCCGAAAACGAGTCAGGGGTAAGGGACAAGGTCAATTACGAACCCTAAACCCTGAATTTATACACTCTCCGCCTATGCACTTTTCACCTATCTACTTATCTACCGCCTCCCATGCTCACAGTTTCTAATCTCGGTATTACGTTTACCCAATACGATCAGGGACTGCGCCGCAAACAGCTAACCGTGATTACTGACCTCGATTTAACCGTCCAGGCAGGTGAGTTGGTGGCAGTGGTGGGTGCGAGTGGTTCCGGCAAGAGCCTGCTCGCTCATGCCCTATTAGGAATATTGCCGGACAATGCTCAGCTGTCGGGGACGATAGAGTTTCAGGGAGCACCGTTAACTCCAGAGCGATGCAAAGCGTTACGAGGCAAGGCGATCGCCCTTATCCCTCAGTCCATTGGCTACCTAGACCCGTTGATGACTGTGGGACGACAGGTGCAGCGGGTAGGACAGCTCAACAGCTTGCCGGCAGGATCTGCCAGAACCTTGATGGAGCGCACCTTTGCCCGTTATGATTTGCCCGCTCATACACCGAAGGCCTATCCGTTTCAGCTTTCGGGTGGCATGGCGCGGCGGGTGTTGGTCTCGACCGCAGTGGTGACTCCAGCCCAGCTGGTGATTGCTGATGAACCCACCCCCGGATTACACCCAGATGTCGTTGCCGAAACGCTGAATCATCTGCGAGAACTAGCTCAGGAGGGGCGAGGCGTCATCCTGATTACCCACGACATTGAAGCAGCTTTGCAGATCGCTGATCGCGTGGCCGTTTTCTATGCCGGAACTACGGTCGAAATTGCTGATGCGAAAGACTTCGCGCTCGGAAACCTGCGTCATCCTTACACTCAGGCACTCTGGCGATCGCTGCCCCAAAACGATTTTGTGCCAGTGCAGGGTAATCAGCCGAGTCCTGAAAATTTGCCATCAGGTTGTTTGTATAGCGATCGCTGTCCTTGGGTTACCGCTGAATGCGAACAGGCGCGTCCAGAGCTGCGATGGGTTCGTCAAGGTTGGGTGAGGTGTATTCATGCTGACCGGTAAAGGTCTCTGGTTTCGCTACGGAGTTAAGCTGCCGTGGGTGGTGCGCGATCAATCGCTGGGCATCATGCCAGGGGAAGTCATTGGCCTCATGGCCCCCTCGGGCTATGGCAAAACGACCCTCGGAAAATTACTGGCCGGCTATCTGATGCCTACTCAAGGGCACGTTGCACTGGACGAACAACCCCTACCCAAACGGGGCTATTGCCCTGTACAGCTCGTTTTTCAAAATCCTGAATTGTCGGTCAATCCCCGCTGGCGGATTGACCACATTCTGCGGGAAGGTCATCCGCCGCAACAGCATATTCTCGATGCCCTTGGCATTCATCCTGGCTGGCTGACCCGCTATCCCCATGAACTTAGTGGTGGGGAGTTGCAGCGAGTGGCGATCGCCCGCATCCTCAACCGTCATACCCGTTACTTGATCGCCGATGAAATGACCGCCATGCTCGATGCCAATACCCAGGCGCTTATCTGGCAAGTGGTTTTGGACTTTGCTCGTCAATATCAAGTTGGTATCATCGCCATTAGTCACGACCAACCCCTGCTCCAGCGAATTTGTCAACGTGATGATCTAGCTTCTGAGCAAGGCATCATAACTCTCAAATCCGACCTTAATCATAATGCGGAGAAAGTCCAGCAGTTGTTCTAACACTTTCAACATATCTATTTAGAATAGCCACCCTAGGAAAGGTATGAAAAAAGATGTTTCGGTTTCAATGAGTCAAGGTAATGTTTATGCCACGATTGCTGCTTTACCACCCATAATAATTCTATCTGGAATCTATATATGGATATGGGGATGGCAACAGCTTTTCATTGGAATCACTACCTTTCTAAGATATCCTTTTCTTACTCTCATAGGAATTTTTGTAGGAGTTATTTTGCATGAGTTGATTCATGGATTAGCTTGGAAGTTTTTTGGAAACAAGCCATCAAATGTAATCAAATATGGTGTCGCTTGGAAAGTTCTAACGCCATATGCCCATTGCCAAGAGACGATAGATGTAGGGGCCTACAAGTTAGGGGTAGTTATGCCTGGTGTACTCTTAGGTCTAGTACCTGCACTTCTAGGAATCCTGACAAGTAATAGTTTGCTTCTAACCTTTGGCTTGTTTTTTACGCTGGCAGCAGGCGGTGATATTTTAATATTGTGGCTATTAAGAAATGTTGAAGCTGGAGTGTTGGTTGAAGATCATCCAACGCGAATGGGCTGTTATGTTATCAATTCAGATTGTCAGTAGTTGTTCATATAGGCTAACAAATCATTAGGCTGAAACAGAAATCGCATTGGTTTGTTGACAATATAGTCAATTGCTACGACGATTCTGCATGAATCGTAAAACCCTCAAAATAGGCGTCTGGTTTGCATAGATATCTTGTGCGTTTCACCGCATAAATCAACTCGTATTGCTATGTCTGATTGGATCGATTTTTGGCTTACACCATGAATTCTGTATTGTGCGAAGAGTTTTTTGAAAAGGATTTCTATTTCTGCATGATGCTTGTCTTAGCGAGACATGGAGAATCTACAGTTGCCCCGCAAGCATGGATGATGGTTACGCCATTCCACCATTCTCCTAAAGATCGTTTGAGGCTGAAAAGTTTGAAAGCGGGTGAACGGACTCGAACCGTCGACATTCAGCTTGGGAAGCTGACGTTCTACCACTGAACTACACCCGCAGTTGGCTCCTCATTATAGGGCTATTTTCCAGCGGGTGTTTTGTAGGCTTTTAACTCTTTATGAAGCGGAGACTTTGGGTTGGAACCGTTGAGGCGACGGAGCAGATTGCGGATGCCGGACTGGAAACCGTCGATATAGGTGAAGAAGACAGGAACAACGACTAGGGTAAGGAGGGTCGATGTGCTGAAGCCGCCGATGACCGCGATCGCCATCGGACTCCGCGTTTCAGAGCCAGCGCCCCATTCCAACGCAATAGGAATCATCCCTGCCATGGTGGAGATGGAGGTCATCAGGATAGGGCGCAAGCGAGTGGTGCCTGCCTCCATAACTGCCTGTCGCCGCGATTTGCCCTCTGCTTTTGCCATCAGCGCATAGTCCACTAGCAAGATGGCGTTTTTGGTAACCAGGCCCATCAGCAGAACAACCCCAATGAGAGCAAAAAGGCCGAGAGGCTTCTGAGTTACCAGCAGGCCCATGAGGGCACCACCAATGGACAGAGGTAGTGCTGCCATCACTGCAGCGGGGTAGAGGAAGCTGTTGTAGAGCAGAACTAGAACGGCATAGATCATCAGAACAGCGGTTCCTAGCGCTAGTAAAAAGCGCCCGAAGATTTCCTGCATGATCTCGGCGTCTCCTGCGGGCTGCTGTTGCACATCGGGGGGCAGGTTTTGGAGCGCGGGCAGGGTGTTCACCGCTGCTAGCCCCTGTCCTAGAGTGATGCCTTGAAGGTTGCCGCCAATGGTGACTTGGCGAGCGCGATCAAAGCGATCAATCTGGGCTGGACCGCTACCGAAGGCAATATCCGCAACGGCAACTAAAGGAACGAGATTGCCGTTTTCGCCAGGGACTTTGAGCTGGCGTAAGGTATCGATCTGATCGCGATATTCAGGGTTGAGCTGAATGCGAATTGGAATCTGGCGATCGCCCAACGTAAACTCAGCCAGATTGGACTCCGTATCGCCCAGGGTGGCGAGAAAGGCGGTGTTGGCAATTTCCTGTACAGAAACACCTAAATCAGCGGCTCGGAGAGGATCAGGCGTAATCAAAATCTCAGGTTTGACTAAGCTGGCGCTGGAGGTGACTTCAACCAGTCCCGGAATCTCTCGCATCTGTCGTGTCAGAGCACTGGAGGTTTCGAGTAGCGTAGTCGGATTGTCTCCCTTCAAAATGATGGTCAGGTCTTTGCTTTGTCCCCCAGCTCCCTGACTTTCGAAGCTAATACGAGCACCGGGAATAGTTGAAAATAGCTGTCGTGCGTCTTTTTCAAAAGCATCTTGACTGGCTACACGCTCTTCTTCAGGTTTTAGGCGCACAAATAAAGAGGCTTGGTTAACGCCGTCTCTCCCTTCAGACGTCAAAATGTTTTGAACGGCTTCGTGGGTGAGCAGTTCAGTGGTGAGCCGCCCAGTCACTTGGTGAGTATCTCGGAGTGTCGATCCCGGTGGTAATTCGACCACAATAGTGGATAGACCCGTATCGCCTGCTTCGAACAGGCTAGTGGGGATGTAGGGCACCAGCATCAGACTGCCGATGAAGAACATGACCGCAAGGGCGATCGTCAAAAGACGATGGCGCAATCCTGCTTTCAGAAGTGACTGATAGGGATGAAAACGACGACGCGGAGCGCGACCGTTACCGTTGCCGTTGAGAGCAGGTTCTGCCGGTTCTAACTTGGCGGGTTTTGGCTTGAGCAGATAGGCGGCCATCATCGGCGTCATCAGTCGAGCGACCAGGGTTGAGAACATTGTGGCCGTGGCGACGGTAACCCCAAACGGTTTGAAGAACTGTCCTGGAATGCCGCCCATGAAAGCAACTGGAATGAAGACGGCAACGATTGTTGCGGTGGTCGTGATGACGGCAAGCCCTACCTCAGCCGTAGAGTTGATCGCGGCCTTGAAAGGTGGCTTACCCATGCGAATATGACGCTCGACGTTCTCAATTTCTACAATCGCATCGTCTACCAAATTTCCTACCGCTAGCGTCAGACCCAGCAGCGACATGCTGTTTAGGGTGTAGCCAAACCAGTCAATGACCAAGAAGGTTGGAATGATAGACAGGGGTAACGCGGTAGCGGTGATGAGGGTCGCCCGCCAGTCTCGTAGGAAAACCCCGACGACGACGACGGCGAGAATGCAGCCGATAATGAGCGCTTCAATAGAGGCCTGATAGGAATCTCGAATATCGGTGGCGCGGGTGAAGATGAGCTGCAAGGTAATATCTTCGGGCAAGCTTTCTTCTAAAACAGCAACCTGGTCTGTGACTCCCTCTTCTACAGAGACAAGAACACTGCCTGTACTCCGGAGTACCGAGAATGCGACCACTGGCTGCGTATTGAAGTAGGCAGCTTGGCGGGCTTCGGCAAATCCACGTTCGACAGATCCTAAACTTTTCAAAGGAACAGCCGTGCCGTTGGGAAGCTGAATTCGATAGTTGGCTAGCGCCTCGACCGTTGGAGCACTACCTAGAGTTCGTAATCCTTGTTCCTGCTGACTCACCGTAGCGCGACCGCTAGGTAAATTGACGTTGAGTGCCCGAATCTGATTGTTCACCTGAGAGGCCGTGATTCCCAATGCGTCCAGCTGATTGGGATCAAGGTCTACCCGAATCTCAGGGTCAACGCCGCCGATGCGATTGACCTGAGCGACCCCTGGAACTGATAGCAGGCTGCGGCTGATTTCTCGATCAACTAAATCACTCAGTTCCTCAACTGATCGCTGATCTGAAATGACCGCATAGGTCAGAATCGGGCCGCCTTCAAAATTCAGCCGCCGCACAATTGGGTCGTTAGCCGCTGCTGGGAGGTCGGATCGAATGCGAGCGATCGCATCGCGCACGTCATTGGTAGCGCGATCAGTATCGGTACCCAGTACAAAGTTGATAATCGTCTGGGAATTTCCGTCAGTAATCGTGGAGTAAATTTCGTCAATGTTGCCCAGTCCCGCGACAGCATCCTCAACCTTTTTGGTCACCTGTGTCTCCAATTCCTGAGGCCCCGCGCCTGTTTGGCCCACTGTCACGATGACGGAGGGCAGATCAATATTAGGGTTAAGGTCTATTCCCAAGCTATTAAAGGAAACCAGTCCTGCCAAGGTTAAGACCAGGAATAGAACCAAGGTCGGAATGGGGCGTCGAATAGACCAGCCGGAAACGTTGAAGGACATAGGATTAGGTCAGGAATGGATGGGAAGGCGGATGGAGAGTCAGGGAGGAGCAATGAAGCTGTGGTCAGCTTTCAGGGGCTAGGATGTTCATTCCCATATGGCGTTGCCCCAGCTTGTATGGTCAGTGCGATCGCCGCATAGGCAAATACTCGTCATTCTGCGACAGTAACGACATCGCCCTCCTGGACATAGCTGGCACCAGCCACAATCACTTGATCGCCTGCGCGAAGCCCCTGCACAATTTCCACTTGGTCAGGGGTATCACCCGTTCCTGAAATCCGTGTCCCCACTTCGACAGAGCGGGCCACAGCAGTCTGCCCTTCACCCAAAACATAAACCTGGATTGAGCCATCGGTTTGGGGCAGCAGGGCCGTTGCAGGAATCACTAAACCTGAACGCTGGCCGACTTGAATGTTGGCGGTGAGAAACATGCCAGCGCGGAGGCGATCGCTCTCCGGCAGACCAATGATGACTTTTGCTGTTCGCGTCTGTGGATCAATGAGTGGCTGCACTTCTCGAATAGTGCCCTCAACGCGGATAGACGGGTCAGTACTTGAAGTCACAACTGCGGGTGCTCCGATTTGGACCTGGGTCAGCTGCGCTTGGGGCACATCCCCCATCAGCTCAAGCTGATTTCCCTCGATGAGGGTGACAACAGCACTTGCTGTTGAGGAGACGTTACCGACACTAGCGGGGCGCTCTGCCACGATGCCATCCATTGGTGCAACAACCGTTGTGTATTGCAGCTGGTTCTCTAAGCGAGCCAGTTCGGACTGACGAGAGCGAATAGTTGCTTCAGCGCTGGCGACGTTTGCCTCAGCAACCCTAACCGACTCTCGGGCAGTGGCGGCCTGAGTACTGCGACTTCGTAGTTCTTCTCGACTGATCGCGCCCTGGTCGGCTAGAGAGCGGTAACTTTGTTCGTTGGCTTCTGCCTCTGCTAGTAAAGCCTGGGACTGAGACAAGTTGGCTCGCTCTTGCTGAAGCTGTGCTTGAGCTACTTCAATCTGAGACTGCGCCTGCTCAATTTGCGTTCTCAGTTCGGTGTCATTGAGAATGACTAACGGCTGACCTGCAACGACGCGATCGCCCTCATCCACTAAAACATCTCGAATTTGCAAGCCACCAATTTGAGGCGTGACCTGCAGCAAATCGGCTGGCTGGACAGTTCCAGTTATGGTCAAGCGCTCAGTTACTTGCCCTGTTTGAACTGGAATCACCGTCACAGTTTGAGCACTCACCTGGCTGGTCGTCTCAGCAACGGGAGTATCTTCTATGGGGGCTGAGCCACCGGCAAAAAAACGCGATCCGAGAACCGCGATCGCGATGCCCAAACCAACGCCGATGAATAACTTGCCATAGCCCCTAGGAGCGCTGGAGACTTCTTTCGCCAAAGACGATTCATTCTCTACCACAGTTACTGAGTCCGAATCTTGAAGCTGTGTCACAACTGAATTCCCGCCTAATTAGGCTCTTTTTGATGAAGCAACGTTAAGCAGCCTCTACTTTTAATTATGACTTAATATTTGCTGGCATACGGTAAAACTAAATTTCCCCTGGACACATCGGTCATCCCGCCGCTAGACATCCTGAGTTGAACCCTTCAATCCCCCGTTATCGGACTCACCCAGATCAACCCCCTGAGTCCTCATCATTGCTGTCTTGAGAGACAGCTTAGGGGTCTGTCAAGCTTGAATTTGGAGGTTGGATTGCCATCCAAAAGGACAACGTATTGCTTGGAATGGTAGGCCACTCTGCAAGACGGCAACGCCTACACTGTGTTCTGTGACGACCTACGAATCCCCCGTTTTGCATGTTGACGACGCATGAGCTTTATAGCGGCAGTTGCGATCGCCATGACGCAAAGTTGATCACAGACGTTCCCCTCTCTACTTCCTAAATCTTCGAGGGCTGCGCCAATCCGCTTAGCTTGTCCTGGCTTGACAAAAATCACACACAATTCGTCCGTCATCTGTTGCAATAGTCAGATGTCATTCTTTAATACTCTTCGCTACCTAAATCCAAGCTGGAATACCGTATTTAAGAGTCTTTAGCTGAACCATTGATTGATCGTGCTCTAAGCTCTACTGAGTATTAAGATCTGATGAAGTGGCTATCGCTATAGTTTGAGACTTTAGTGATCAGGGTTCCTGTAACGGTAGTGATTAATGAATCTGGAACGTTTAGGTAGGCATCGGCATGTTTAATGCGACTGAGATTCTGATCTCCGATTTTGTAGAAAAACTTCGTGCGGGTTATCACCGGACCTACGGTGGTCTCAATCCTGACTACGAGGACATCATTGCGTGGGCAGGAAGCATGGCGCTGGAAAACATCGCCAATAGTGATGCTCTTTATCACAATGTGGAGCACACGATCTTAGTCACACTGGTGGGGCAGGAAATTTTACGAGGCAAGCAGATTCGAGAAGGGGGAGTTGGTACTGATGATTGGCTTCACTTCATCATTTCTCTGGTTTGTCATGACATTGGTTATGTGAAAGGTGTCTGTCGGAGCGATCGCGATCGCGAACATCTCTATGCGACCGGAAATGGAGATGAAATGGTCAAACTCAGTCCTGGAGCCTCAGACGCTTCCTTGACTCCTTATCATGTTGATCGCGGCAAACTGTTTATCGAAGAAAGATTTGGCAAGAACCGGATCATCGACGCTAACGTGATCAAACACAACGTTGAACTAACTCGGTTCCCGGTTCCCAAAGAAGAAGACCATCAGGATACTCGTCATTTTCCAGGATTGGTTAGAGCTGCTGACTTAATTGGTCAGCTCAGCGATCCCCGCTACCTGAAGAAAATCGGGGCACTGTTCTATGAGTTTGAGGAAACGGGGCAAAACAAATACCTTAACTACCGTCATCCCGATGACTTGAAGCACAACTATCCTACGTTCTACTGGAAGGTGGTGCATCCCTACATTCAAGATGGCTTGCGCTACCTGTCCCTGACTCAGGAAGGCAAACAAATCATTGCTAACCTATACTCAAATGTGTTTATGGTAGAGAACGAAAAAAGTGTCGTTCCTACTTAGTGCTTGGAGAATTAGGTTGCTGATAGATAGCTGCAGGGCTAGATCCCTCCACCGCCCTTTACCAAAAGGGATAGGCTAATTCAGGTGGTGAATAGCTCCTTTTGCCAAAGGGGCGATGACAGCAGGAGATCCAATCAACGTTCTGCAATTTAGTTCTCAAGGTGCTTAAAGTTAGCTCTTTAATTCATCTCACAACTGTGTTGGCATGACTTGGTGGCAAAAGCTTCGTCAAAATACCCTCGCCAAAGTAGGCGCAGCTATCCTACTGTTTTTCTACCTTGCCGTTTTCTTTGCAGAGTTCACAGCCCCTTACGATCCTTATTTCTCTGCGCCCAACGCTTCTCTATTGCCGCCGACAGAAATCTACTGGCGTGATCAGGCTTCGGGACAGTTCATAGGTCCCCATGTCTACCCGACCGTCCAAGGACCTGTTTCTTTGGAAACGGGAGAGCGGGAGGTTTTTGTGGATTTTGAGCAGCCCTCGCCGATTCGTCTTTTTGTGCGAGGAGATGCCTATCGATGGCTGCGATTGGCTCTACCTCTGCCGACGCGGTTTTCCCTGACTGAGCCCAATTTTCAGGAAAGAGTTATACTCCCGGGCATTGCAGGTGATTTTCATCTGTTTGGCACAGTTGGCCCTGGTCGCTGGAATCTTTCCGGCACGGATGAGCAGGCCCGCGATCAACTCAGTCGTCTTATTTATGGTGGACGGGTTAGCCTCAGCATTGGCCTAATTGGCATTTCCTTATCGTTTCCGCTAGGAATGCTGGTAGGAGGCTTAGCGGGCTATTTTGGCAGTTGGATAGATGTCGTTTTGATGCGTCTGGTAGAGGTCATTATGACCATTCCAGCGATTTATCTACTGGTTGCCTTGGCCGCTGTTTTGCCCGCTACTCTATCGAGTACTCAGCGATTTCTGCTGATCGTTGTGATCACTTCGTTTATTAACTGGACAGGACTAGCACGAGTCATTCGCGGGCAAGTGCTCTCACTAAAGTCTCAAACGTTTGTGACCGCATCCAAGGCGATGGGTGGACGACCGCTGTATATCATTATTCGGCATATTCTGCCTCAAACGGCAACATACGTCATCATTTCAGCAACTTTGGCAGTTCCCAGTTTCATCGTAGCGGAGGCCATCTTGAGCTTGATTGGTTTAGGTATTCAGCAACCTGATCCTTCATGGGGGAATATGCTGTCTCTTGCCAGTGATGCCTCAATTTTGGTACTCCACCCCTGGCTGATCTGGCCGCCTGCACTGCTGATTGTGCTGACAGTGCTGTCGTTCAACCTTCTAGGTGACGGTTTACGGGATGCTCTCGATCCTAGGAGTCTACGAACCAGTGATTAAGGAGCGCTTGATATCAATATTCTTCACGCCCCTATCGCTGATGACCTCCGGTAGGTTGCGCAACTGGATAGTTGGGTGTTTGATTGGCAGCTTACTGCTGGGAACGGTGGGATGCAGTGGCATTGAAGCCAATATTCCTCAAGAGATCGTGGCTGAAGCAGTGACTTTACAAGCCCAGCAAGAACAGTTTGACCTTTGGCAACAGCTGACGACATCAGGAGGTGAGACCACACCTACTTTGAACGTCAAAAAAGTCCAGGTTCGTGAGGTCCACCCAGTCAAAGTTGTGGATGACTTGGCTTACGAAGTGACCGGAACTTATCAATATACGCTGCGCTATCCTAAGCGATCGCCCATCAAACAGTCGCAAGTTCCTTTCACATTAATCCTTCAGAATGAAGCGCTGACGGATAACTGGCAAATTTTGCAGCGGCCTGGAACCGGCGATCGCCCGTGGTACTGGCAACCCGTACACAATGGTTCGGCCTAGCAGAACCGTCTTTAGATTGACAGCTTTAGTCATCTGGGCTTGTGTACCCAACATCATTGGGATGGTTAGCGTATAGCCAAACGGTTTGCTGTCTTGCCCTCACGAAACTGGCAAGGGCCATATATTATCGTTTTCGAATAGAAAAACTTAAGAGAACTATCGGGAAAACTTAAGAGAACCGTGAGTTATTGCGGTTTACGCCTTTCCAGCACACATCATGAACATAGCGCGTCTCTCGAAGTTCAATGACGGCTAGCTCCACCCGTGTTCTCTCAAGAAATATGGAAAACCAACCTCTCTGCCAGGAAACTCGCTGCCCAATTCAGTTTGTCTTAGAAATTATCGGCAGCAAATGGGCTATTTTGATTTTGCGGGAGCTTTTTTCTGGCAGCCGCCGCACGCATGAGTTCCTTGAGGCACTTCCTGGAATCAGCACTAAAACTCTTACCGCTCGATTGCGAGAACTGGAAAGCTATGGGGTCGTTCGCCGAAAGGTTTTTCCTGAGGTCCCTCCCAGAGTCGAGTATTCGTTAACAGAAAAGGGGCGAGAAATTCAGCCCGTGATGATGTCATTGAAGGTTTTGGGTGAACAGTGGCTAGAGCAGGATGCCTGCGAATGCCCAATGGAACCAAATTCACTCTTCAAGCCTGAATCACTCTCGGCTTAAGCTTTAGGTTATTGCTATGCTGAGGCTTAGCACTGGCGTTTAACGTTTGGGCAGGTTTGGGGATTGACGGTGTAACTGTTGAGTGAGTCTAATTGCCTGGCGGAAATCTCGACCTTAAAGAGGGGTTTCTCCTAGGCAAATGTGCCTCATTCATCAAGTACACTAGAATCCAACAACCTGCCTGCTGTTGATAAGGAGGCTACTAAATACATGGGTTCTTCTTTTGTTGGGATGTTTGCTCAGGCATTTGCAACATTCCTAAACATTTACTTTGTTTTACTCATTATTCGGATTTTGCTTAGCTGGTTTCCCAATGTGGATTGGATGAATCAGCCTTTTGCCACATTGAGTCAGCTAACTGATCCCTATCTCAATCTCTTCCGTTCGCTAATTCCCCCTTTGGGTGGGATTGATTTCTCTCCAATTCTGGCATTCATCGTTCTACAGATTGTGTCAGCAGGTGTGAGTGAAGTGGCTGCAACAGTCGCTTATGCTTCCTTCTAACTTGCTGTGGCAAGAGGCTCGCTCGTACCTATCTGATCCCCTGAGCGAAAAGTAGCGGTATGCCAGCTTGTACTTTAGTCTGCCCACCATTGGGGGCAGAGCAAGCAGGAATCATTATGTCTCTTCTTTCCGTTAGCCAGCACGCCAGGCTGGCTCCGTGTCTTTGTTGAAGTTCAAGTTAGGTTTAGCCAGTACCGTGACTACTGCGATCGCTGATCTCCCGACTTACGACTGGTCAACGCTGCTCCAGCAGATTATTGATAAACAGTCTTTAACGGCTATGGAAGCCGAAGCTTTGATGCGGGGATGGTTGACTGAAGAGATTCCCCCGACGCTTTCAGGGGCTTTATTAGCAGCCATACAGTCTAAAGGGGTTTCCGCCGCTGAGTTAGCAGGAATGGCGAGGGTTCTGCAAGCCCAGTCTTTGGGGGGTGAAGCCGCTGATTCCGGTTTGCCTACGCCAATGATTGATACTTGTGGGACTGGAGGGGATGGCTCTCATACCTTCAACATTTCTACCGCCGTCGCGTTTGTCGCAGCAGCAGCAGGTGTTGCTGTGGCAAAGCACGGCAATCGCTCTGCCTCTAGCAAAGTCGGATCAGCTGATGTTCTAGAGGCATTGGGAGTCGATCTAGGAGCCTCTCCTGATGCAGCCAAAGCTGCGGTGAAAGAAGTTGGGATTACGTTTCTCTTTGCCCGAGGATGGCATCCTGCGATGAAAGCGGTTGCCCCTCTACGGAGTACTCTCAAAGTCCGCACCGTTTTCAACTTGCTAGGACCATTAGTTAATCCTCTACGGCCCACAGGCCAGGTGATCGGCGTTTTTGACCCTTCTGTGCTGACGCCGATGGCTGAGGCGTTAAATCAGCTAGAGATGCCTCAAGCGATCGTGCTACACGGACGGGAGTGTTTGGACGAAGCAGGCTTGGGCGATAAAACAGATTTAGCAGTGTTGGAAAATGGGACAGTTGTCGAGAAGACACTCGATCCCCAAGCGTTTGGGCTAACTAGCGCTGATAAGGCCGCATTACGAGGAGGAGAAGTAGAGGAAAACGCAGCTATTCTACGGAATGTTTTGCAGGGAAAAGGCACCTCTGCTCAGCAGGATGTCGTTGCGCTCAACGCTGCTCTGGCTCTGAAGGTTGCGGGCATAGCTCAGGGCAACACATTAGACGCAGCGATCGCATCAGGTGTTGAGCAAGCACGTTCAGTGATCAACAGTGGGGCCGCTTGGACAAAGCTAGAGGCACTGGTTGCTTTCCTAAAGGCTTAGCCGCCCAAACGATGGGGCGACTGCGCGCCGGCTACCACTCGTCTTGTGTTTGAACATCAACAACTTTGAAAGTTAGTCCCGCATAGTGTTCTAGGCGAGCTATTAAGTTGTCTCCAAATAGGGCTGCAGGTGTCCAAAAACCACCTTTTGCGGACTCAGGAATATCCTTCGCCAGACTAATACCAGCTTGTCCCAGCATTCTGGCAGTAGAACCATATCCCGGATCGCGATCGCCCTGCACCTGCACCTGTATCTTGCCACCACGGTTAGTTCTTCCCAAAAACCGCAAGTCGTAGAATCCGTTTTGCTGGGATTCTACAGAGGGCCCCGATCCGGCGGCAGGAACAATCGAGTTCTCCAATAGCCAACGAGTAGGAGAAAACGCTGCTGCTAGCCCTAGCCCTTCCATAGAACGCTTCAGCCCCTGCGCGACGAACCAACCCGCTGCGCCTCCGCCAGTCAGTATCCCTTCGTCATACTGAAACTTCTCACTATAGGGCTGTTGCTGCAAAGCATTGGAACGTAAAACAATTCGAGTATTGACTGCCGCCATTACGAAAGGCGTTACCCATTCTTGAAAATCTTTGTCGTATTTGACAGGAATGAGGACCGGAGGGTGAGTGTGAGCAGAGGACGCCTCTGGACAGAGGGAATATGGGTCCACTAAGGCTTGACGGACCTCGGAATCGACAGAGGCCTCTTTCACTAAATTAATTCCACTTGCCACCGTGCCACCTGAAAAGCCGCCCTGGGCTTTGACCAGTCGCATTTTGATCTGGTCACAAAAGCTGCCTAGCTGTTGCTGGGCCTCCTGTTGGAGATAGTACACACCTAGATCGGACGGAATTGAATCAAATCCACAGCAGTGAACAATGCAGGCCCCTGTTTTCTCTGCCCGTGCGCTATGGGTTTGAATCATGCGGCGAATCCACTGTACCTCTCCGGTTAAGTCACAGTAATTCGTTCCTGTTTCGGCACAGATCTTCACTAGCGAGTCACCATACAAAGCATAGGGACCGACTGTTGAAATGACGACGCGGGTCTGAGTGCAGAGATGGCGCAGTGATGCTTCATCAGTAGCGTCGGCAATCAGCTGTGGCAAGCCTGCTGCCTTGGGTCCCAGAGCTTTGGAAAGGTTGTCCAGCTTGGACTGAGAACGACCAGCGATCGCCCACTTCAAAGCGTCCTCATCGGCCTGATCAAGCAGATAACGAGAGAGAATTTCACCCACAAAACCTGTTGCACCAAAGACAACAAGGTCATAGGTAGTGTTGGCGTCAGTCATACAAAAATTTGGACGATCATATCATTGGGTTGCCCCTTACAGCGTAAGTCCCGAAAGCCAACTCGGCACCTTTCGCACGAATGAAGCGATACGAATGTTCAGTTATGCAGACTCCTGCATGGGGCCATTGAAAACATCGAAGATTTGACGACAGCAGTTTTTTAAGCGATCGCCAGCCACTTGTTCCGGCTCTGTGCTTCCCGCAAACGTCCATTGATGAATAGTCGAAAAAGCCCACTGCTTACCCCGGTGGTCAAACCCACCTACCTCCATACCAATCACCCGCTTGGCATGGGTTTCAGGATCACTATAGAAGCGAATCTGCACGAGTAAACTGCGACACTGAAAGGGGCGACTTACACCAGGAAAATGGAAACCAATATCGACTGAGTCAGGATCAACCAGCGCTCTTGTATCGTCATCGTTCGTCCAAGGTTTCAAATCAACTCTTAGAGCAGGAAATTCCGATTTGAAGAGACGAACGACCGTTGCAATTTTGCTAGCGAATTCGATACTTGTTGCCTGTTCGGCTGCGTTCACGTTCTAGCCCCTTTCCTGAAAACGCAACTTTCAAACTAAGATAACGTTTCTTTTAGATCAGTCAACTTTGTAACGAATTTCGTCTTGAAATAGTTACAAAAATCTGAACTTTAAAGACAAGCCAGCTTATCTCGAAGCTCTGAATAAAAGTCTTGTGATGCCAAAATAGCTGGTAGAAACCACCCTTTATAACTCTAAAGCTCCATCTCTGGGGAGAGCAGATCTGCCTGACAGATTGCAAGAAGCTCCCTATTGGACTCATCAGCTGTGCCTAGGTCGAAGAAGCCTTCTAGCTGTAAAGGAAATTCAACAGCCTCTGTGGAAGCGATCGGCTCTTCAGTGGAGACGAGTGCAATGTCGTAATCGTAGACTTCTTGGGTGTAGCTGTTGGTAATCTGAAGTGCCAGTTCGTTGCCACTGACGGTTCCTTGAAAGCAATCAAAGGATGATTGCGGCATGTAAATTGCCCCAATCACACTGGACCCTTGTGCTTCAAAAACCAAGTAACCTGCGCCAACTTGATCGGCTTCTGGAGCCGAGCCATAGACATAGATCCCATCGTCGATTGGCCGAACAATTTCTGTAGCTTCCAGAAGGGGATTAGAAGTCGCTTCATCGGTTTGAAGAGGACTGGCTTGAACTGCACCAGTAAACATCAAAGCGCTTAACAATCCACCCAACAAAACAGATCGTTTTGTGCCGCGAATGTCACGTTTAGCACAATTGCAGAAAGTGAATAAAGCTTTTTGAAAAACTACGCCCAATGTAGTGTCTGTTTTTATCACAACCAATCTCCTTCAAAATGTATGCAGTTTTTAATGAGTGTTATTAGAAAATGTGATCTGATTAATCCACTTTAAAGGACAGTTCAACACCCTTATGACTGAGGTGCCCAGAGCGTAATATCTCTTTGCGAGATGTAATTGGGACTACATTTGAGGTCCAAGCTGTTTTCAGCCAGTTCTCTTTCCTGTTCTATAAAAATATCTTTCAGGCAAAATAGCGGTTTACATAAAAGTGCCAGCTTTTGAAGTGACCCTTTTCAAAAATCAGAGGCAAAGCTCAATAGGTTCATCTTTGCGGGGTCTGTGCAGCCACACTAAGTTCATTGGGTTGAGGTTTCGTCAAAACTTCAGAGGCGAAGCAGCCACACTCGCTTATCGGGCTGGACGCAGGTCTAAGGCCCGTAGATCTACTTGAAATTTCTACGCTTTTTGAGAAAATCTTGTTCTTTTATCCGACGTTGATTACCTACCGTTAATCTCCGAACCGTAAGGTGCTACGAAAGAAGGTCCTTTGGGCGCTGTATGTGGACTTCCTAGGGCAGGTCCTACAGGCTGATGTTCTGAATTAGCTTGATTGATCCTTGATTGCAGTTCATCTTTCTGGATTTGAACAAGTGGCGTCGCGAAGGGCATTGAGGAGAAAACCGGCACCTTTTTTGGAGACGTAACGAATCATATGAGCCTCAAGCGTAGAAATTTCTTAATGTTTTTGGGCGCAACTGCAGGTGCAACCGCGTTTGGTTCTCTAGGTCGTTCTGGCACAGAGATAGTCACCCCGTTTCAAGGTACGCCTGCGATCGCGGGCACACTGCCATTCGAACCTGTGAAAGGGCCAATGCCTGTTCCAGCGGTCAACATTCCTCCATCTGAGCAACCTAGTTTGTTTGGACAATATGTCGTCAAAGATGATTTAGTTCTGCCAAATGGCTATACCTATGACGTCATTGGGGCCTGGGGAGATGCCATCGGTGACTCTCGCTTTGGCTACAACAACGACTATCTTTCGTTTGTTGAAACAGCTCCCAACGAAGGCTTTTTAACCATCAATTTCGAATACATCAGTGCTGGGACCTGGCTGCAAACTTATCCAGACGTTATCGGTGATACCTTGCCGCTGGAGACTGTCAAAGCCGCAGCGGAAGCAGCCGGAGAAGAGGGCATTAATGTTAGTGAAATGCTTGATAGCGACCCGCTCAAGGCTCAGATGCTGGCAGTTTGTAAAGAAGCTCTAGTTGATCTAGGCGTTGGCGTCATCTCCATCCGTCGAAACGCTGATGGGCAGTGGGTCCGCACCTTCTCAAATGCAGACCGTCGCATTACCGGCGCTTCTGGTTTAGAAGATGGCCGCTACTTAGAATCCACAGGTCCAGCGGTTGCGGTTTTTCGTAAGCAGTCCGGACAAGGCTATCTAGATACTCTGGGCTCTCAAATCATTGGGACCTTTAACAATTGTGCTGGAGGTACTACGCCTTGGGGCACAGTTATGAGCGCCGAAGAAAATTTCCAGAACTTTGTGCCTGAACCTGTCTACGCAGATGGCACATCCCTACCCATTTCGGAGAAGCCTTTCGTTGTGAGTACGGAAGATCTCGATGGTTTGGGCAGTGCCTTTGGTTATACGGGCAACAAATATGGCTGGATGGTAGAAGTTGATCCGGCTAATCCTGACGATTACGGCGTGAAGCATACCTGGCTAGGCCGTTTTCGTCACGAGGCTGTCGCTGTTCGGGCAGTTGAGAATAAGAAATTGGCGGTGTATTCGGGATGCGATCGCCGGGGCGGTCATGTCTACAAGTTCATCAGCGATGGCACCGTTACCGACCCCCAAAGCAAGGCCAATTCCCAACTTATGGAAGCGGGAATGCTCTATGCTGCCAAGTTCAACCCTGATGGGTCTGGTGTCTGGATGCCACTCACAGCAGATACCGCAGTGAATCCCGATATGCCAAGTAAGATTGCTGGCGGCATGATTACCCTGCCTAAGCGTCCAAAAGGGGGCATGATGAAGATCGAGTCTGACGCAGAAGTTACTGCTTTTGCCCAGCAATACCGCACCTTAGACGATCTATACGAAGGCAATGCTGAAGAAAAGCAAGGCGCTATCTTGATTGATGCTCACTTTGCGGCGAATGCAGTGGGAGCAACGACAACAGCACGACCTGAAGATACCGACGTCGCAGCAGATGGCACGCTCTTTATTGCTTTCACTTCCGGTGGCCCTGGGGGTGACGGTGGTCCCAACAATGAGATCTTCAAAGGTCCCAATGGCGAAACACCCTACGAGCACGGTTGGATTATGAAGCTGCAAGAGTCAGACAGTGATCCGGCGGCGATGAGTTTTCAATGGGAAATGCTAGCGCTGGGGGGTGAGCCTGCGGAAGGCGGCTTCGGCTTCTCCAATCCCGACAATTTGGAGATCGATGGCCAGGGCCATTTGTGGATGGTGACGGATATGTCCACCAGCAAGCACAATCGCGAAGTTGCTAGCCGCATCGATGAAGAGGGTAATCCTGTAAGTCAGTCCAACTTACGGGGGCTGTTCGGCAATAACTCAGTCTGGTTCATTCCCACGTCTGGTCCCAATGCCGGAGAAGCCTTCATGTTTGGCTATGGTCCAATGGAATGCGAGATGTGTGGTCCGTTCATCACGAATGACCAGACGACGTTGTTCCTAGCGGCACAGCACCCAGGCGAAACCCACGGGATCCGCACGAATGGAGCTTTTGAGACGCGTAAGTTTGCTATGCAGACAACGGATGGCACCCCCTTTATGCAAGAGCGCAATGTGCCGTTAGGGTCTAATTGGCCTAGCAAAACGGTCAATGCTGCTCCTCGTCCGGCAGTCGTCGCGGTGCGGAAAATCGATGGTGGCACCCTGGTATAGCTGTCGCCAGTTCCGGTAGGTCAAAACGGCGAGCCCTGTGATTATGGGCTTAGCACCCGGATCTATGGGTGCTAAGCCTAGACGGCTAAAGCTGTACACAATCGCTGGCTGGTCTGAGATGGGGTGTCTGGGGCGATTCAGATTGGCCTTGCCCTTCATCTTCATCCCATCTTTTCCCGTTATAGGGTTGCTGCCTGACTGGATTCCAGATTTGAAACCCTCTGGAATCCAAAATCGGGAAGCGACGAGCGATATCAGCGATCATCGGCTGCACGAAGACGATGGCGCCGTCTTCCCCACAGCAGCAGGATTGCGACCAACACAACGCCCAAAGATGTCGTTTTTTCTGGCACTGGGGCCGATAGCGGGTTATTAGGATTCGTCAGCGTATCTTCTCCCGTTTCAATTTCACGAGCGAAGCGATCGCTACTATTCTCGGCTGCTTCCAGGGCTTCGCGTTGGCGATCATTGACCAGCACCAGCATTGAGGAATACGGTGTCACAATCTCAGTGCGCTTTGCAATCGCGTGCAGTGCATCCAGTTCTTCAACTTGGGTGACATCGCGACTACGGCTGAGCCAGCGGATGGCTTGCCGAGCTGCCAGGGCCTGAAAATCTTCGCCGTTCTGGTTGGCGCTTGAAGCACCTGGGGCGATCGCCCAGCGATACCCGTCCATGATGGTACCGTCGGCCTGCCGTTCACTGGCAAAACGAGCCGCTGCTTCCTCAAAGGTAGTTGTCACACCTCCTTGGGAGTCGGACAACCGCTGTTGCAGCTGGTCAGCATAGGCCGTTGGCACATTGCCGCCTAAATGAACAAGCCAAAGCGAACCTGGCAAGGCGGGAATTTCGGCTTCGTTATCTTCCAACTCATAGTTGCCAGCATCGGTGAGCACGAAAATGGCATCGTACTGAGCCTCTTCACGCAAACTATTGAGCTGTTTGAGCTGGTCGGTAAGGGATAGGTTGCCATAGAAGGAGAGGGCCTTGCTGTCGGGCGTTGCTCCAACTTTATGAGGGGCCATTCCATCATCAGATGTAATGAACCAGTCAAGGGTGTTGTCTTTAGCGATCGCTGATACCGCTTTCAGGGCCTGAGTCAGATCGTCTTGGCGATCGCCCATACTCCGCGAAGTGTCAATCAGGACAGCCAATTTTTGACCTGTCAGAGCGACAGACGTTGTCTTCGCGAGGGGCGTAGCGGTGACCGTATAGCCCTCGGGTAACGTTGCCGTATGGGACTGAGGTGCGGCTTTGGTATCTGCCGCGATCGTCGCCTCGTACCAAATATCTTCAGGTTGTTGCACTGCATTCCCTGAGCGGACACGCTCTGTTTTCTGAGTCCAGTAGATATTACGTTTCTCTGTGAGTTGAGGCAGGGGCCAAGCACCGTCCTGCTGGGCCACCTGATACGTCATCCACAAATGAGTCACGCCCGGTTCAGAACGACTGGTTCGTCCTGGAATGGGGAAGACCCGCAAACGATATTGACGGGGACCAACTTGCTCTAGCAGCGCCGGATCTTCGGCCTGAATACGTTCAATCTCCTGCTTATAAACGGCCTGCGCGGCCCCCCGTGGCGAGACGACAAATCGATAGCGCTCTGGAACACCGGGTTCTGCTAGCCAGAGTTCAGTGAAGACAGCACTTTCAGGCATTGAGAACTGGTAGACAATTTCCTGAGCGTCTAGTGTAAAGTTTTCGTAGCGCTCATAGAGCGTCACTTCCGCCCAGTCACCTGCAGGCTCAACAGTGACCTCTTGTCGAGCCAAGGCCACAACGCGGTCCGTAATATTCAGTAGGCTGGCCTCAACCGTATCTCGTTGAACTGTAGATTCCAGGGCGTGCTGAATAGCGTCTGCTTCTGCTTTTTGAATAGGCGTATCAAAGAAGTTGGCGTAGAGTTCAGCCACTTGGTCGATATTGCTGGGATCCCCCTGATATAAAAACGGGGACAGTAGGGCATTGTGCCACCGCTGAAACAGCCCCGCTTGCTCTCGGCTAATGGGCAGCACATTGGGATACCAGGCTTGCAGATTATCCGCTTCTTCCCAGGAACTCAGGTAGCGGTATCGCATCAAATAAGCGTTCAACAGTCCTCGCCGAATTTTGGGAGACTGCTGGATGAGTGCTTGACGGGCGATCGCAGAATCAGGCGTTTGCTCTAGTAACGCAAAGGCTTGAGTTTGGGGCTGTGGGTAGGTCAGCACAAATAGCAGTCCCAAAGTCGCGACTACGCCAGCCGTGGTCAGCCAAGTTGACCATTGCCCAAACTGCTGGGTAAAGGCATGGCGAATGCGGTCCCATGAGCGGGTGAATATGACCACCAGCGCATAAGGCATACCGACAAACAACGTGGCGCTAAAGCCAAATAAACTTAGCCCTAAGATGACCAGGATGGACTGGTAAACACTGCCAATGAAAGAGCCAATGGCTTCCAGAGGACCCAAAGTTTCATAGGGTTGCCAGATCCACCCGAGTTGATTGATAAATGACCCTACCCATTCAAACCGCAGCAGGCTGGCAAGAAATGCCCACAAGATGGGCACGGTGTAAAACATTAGGAAAGCGCCCACATACAGTCCCATGGTTAGCACTACGGTGTGAGCAGCCATTTGCCATTGCGCTAAGCCTTTACTGTAGGCGGCATAGCCAAAGAAGAGTTCGAGAGCCACAGTGGCGATCGCTAGTGCCCCTGCCGCGATGAGCAGCGTGCTGGCGGGCGTCAACTCCCGCAATACAAACATTCGCAATATGGAGAGTGCCATGATGGGGGCTTCAACCCCATAAAACAGACGCATGAGGGAGGCTGGATGTTTTCTCAGACGGGTCAGTCCGATAGCACTAAAGACTAGGGGAACGCTTAAAAAGCTGAGCAGGGGAATGACAAAAGGAAACGGTATTTCTCCGGAGATTAGCGATTCGATTAAGGGGGCGCCAAACAACGGCAAAAAACCGAGATACACCACAAACAAAAACAAGGTATTCCATCCCCAAAAAATGATCTGGTAGGATATGTTGATCAAGCTTTTAGCAACTTGACCTGCGGAAGGATTCTGTTTTCCGGTGACCCAGACCTTGAGAATATGAATGAAGCTAGAAAGCGAGTTCATGGTTCACTTTAAGTTAAAAATAAATCGACTCTATGGTGGCTTTGACCGTTGTGCGATGCCCAGATAAATACGGTCGGATTAAGTCGGATAACTGTCAGTGTTGGCCTGATCGGTTCACATGATTTCAGAAGGATGCAGGCGATCTTAGAGATACTGACTGAGCAAAACAACCTCAAAGTTCCTCTTTAGGGAATCTTTATCCAACTGATGAAGCGGTTGCCGTTGAGCTTAAGCCGAACGTGAATGCTAGATTGCTTATTGGCCAGGATTGAGTGCATTCTTCTATAACTTCTGCCTTGAGCAATTCAGGGCTACACCCTATGGAAGCCAACACTCTGAGTTGAACATCAACCCTCCCAACACGCTCTCAATGGCGAACTCGATACCCTACAAAGACTGGGCTAGCAGAAAATTATTGTTCGTAGATGCCATGGCCACAGCATTCTTTTCTGCCACGATAAGAGACAACTCCTCAGACAGAGAGTCATAGGCTCGATAGGCTTCCCAAGGTCCAGAGTCGAAATAGCCAATACGCCAATTGCCGTGCATATAATCCCCATCTTCAGAAAGGGTGCCGCTATATCGAATAGGACTTGGCGAAGTGGTGAGATATCGCTTGATGAAAAATACGCGGCTACCTAAGAGTTCCCCTTTAACCCAGGCCTCTCCTAAATAGTTCTCATCCAAAATGCGACCATCTAGAACGCTTCCGCCTTGGATTAACGTTGCTTCAAATCGTGTGGGTTGCGCTGCCTGCCAATAAGTTCCTATCCAGCATCCGCTAATGTCCATTGCCGTTATTGTCATGCTTCTCTGCCTGAAGACTGATCTTTTCTCCTGTATTGGTCACCCCAATCGATAAGGCAGACGCTAGTTAACCGTAACCCCTGTCTAAATATCAGCAGAAAACTGATGTTTAGACGACTGAAAAGTAGCGCTAAAGCAGCCATTTCTCGAAAAACCATATGCCAGTAGGATAATTAGGAAGGACAGCGATTTTCGAGCATCATGCGACTTTACGTAATCTCTGCGCTGGTGATAGCCTTCCTTGCTATCTTATTCGCGCTACAGAACACAAATCTGGTCACAATTCAACTTTTCATTTGGAGTTATCGTCAATCTTTGGCGCTTGTTCTGCTAGGAACTTTAGCCATTGGCGTCGTTATCGGTCTATTGGTTTCCGTACCTGCGGTCATTCGCCGCAACCTCAAGGCTGCCCGCATGCAAAAGCAAGCAGACAGTCTAACTGAGCTTGTCCAAACGAAAGACCAGGCGATTACAGCAGAGTCCCAGAAAATGAGTGCTGTCAAACAAAGTTATGAAGAGCTGCTAAAGTCTCTGGGCGTAATTGAACCGACAACAGGTCTGATTCGCCAAGATTTGATTGGAAAGGCGATCGCAACTCAGCTGGACCACTTTAAACGTCAAGAGAACCTGGCTCAACTGCCCTCACTCAGTGTTTTGATTTTCAAGGCACTTCCCGTTCTAGAGGATGGCTATCCTCTGAAGAAAACCTTTGCTGCCGTTGCGGCACGGCTTCAGCAGCAGGCTTCCACCAAGACGTGGCTCTACAGTGATGGTCGGGGACTATTCACAGCAACCATATCGGGACTGGATCTTAAAACTGCTACCAGTTACGCTGAAGAGCTTCAGGCGGCTATTTTGGAAAATCCGCCTACTTTACCAACGGGAGAAGCGCAAGAATTGGACGTTAGCGTTGGTGGGGCGATCGCGGATACGCTGACAACTATCGACGGTAACCATCTCCTAGAAACTGCTGAACATGCTTTGGACCAAGCATTGCAGCGGGGTCGCAATCGAGTCAGAATTCTGCAAGTTTCATAAAATAGAAGTACTCAAGTAGGACATACTCAAAACGTTGTTGCTAAACGCAACTCTTTTGCCCCCGCTTGTTGATCTACTCAGTCGAGGATTAACGCTATTTACGCCCGTCCTTTAGCCCAACTCATCGAAGAACTCCAGAAACTTCCAGGCGTCGGTCCCAAAACGGCCCAACGTTTAGCCCTACATTTGCTGAAGCGTCCTGAGCGAGAAGTTCAAGCCTTGGCTCAGGCTTTGGTAGACGCGAAATCGCAGATGGGATTTTGTTCTATTTGTTTTCACCTGTCGTCGGAACCAGTCTGCGACATTTGCAAGTCAACTAGCCGTGACTTACAAACACTCTGTGTTGTGGCTGATTCACGAGACGTTATCGCGCTGGAAAAAACTCGCGAATATAAAGGCCGCTACCACGTTCTGGGTGGTTTGATTTCCCCTATGGAGGGCATCGGACCTGAGCAGCTTAATATTGGTCCGTTAGTTCATCGGGTCAACAAAGAAAACATTCAAGAAGCGATTATTGCGATTAGCCCTAGTATTGAAGGCGATACGACAACCCTTTACATCGGGCAGCTTTTAAAGCCCTTTACCAAAGTAACCCGCATTGCTTTTGGTCTGCCGATGGGCGGCGACCTCGAATATGCTGACGAAGTTACCCTAGCCCGGGCATTAGAAGGACGGCGTTTATTGGAATAGAACCGTTTCCTGTTTCGCGGCCCCAGAGAGTAAGGCTGAAAGCGTCGGTAGTCAGCCCGTTATAAGTCCATAGGCAAAAAACACAGCTTCCCAAGCTATCTCAGCTTCTGCTTGATGAAGGCCAGAATCTTAGCAAGCTGTCCTTTGAGCTGAGCGACCTCAGCTTCGAGTTTGGCTACCTTCGCTTGGAGGACTTGAACGTCCTGAGAGGAACCAGCACTGGCAGCAGATGGAGCGGCGGCAGCTGTGGGCCGGGGTTTCCGTGCCTTGGTCATCGCGCTTTTGATGGCTTCGATCAGCTCTTTTTGCTCAAACGGTTTCTGAATAAATTCGAAGTATTCAAACGGTTCAGTAATTTTTTCGGTCACCTCTTCCTTTCGCCCAGACATAAGGACGAGAGGGATGCGCTGTAAATCTGGCTGTGCTTGGACTTCTTGGAAGACCTCCCAGCCACTCATCCGAGGCAGCAAAAAATCTAGCATGATGAGGTTGGGTCGCTGCTCACGAATTGCATTGAGTCCCTCTACCCCATCCTTGGCTTCCAGAACTTCGAAATTGCCTTGCGGCAACATGTCCCGAACGCGCATCCGAATAACGCGACTATCATCAATCACCAGAATTTTGTGCGTTGCCACGACTGACTCCTCTGCGATAAAGATGCAACTGGCTAGAAGAAACCTCTAACTATACCTAATGGACACGATGGTTTGAATAACGCGATCGCTCTATTTAGGTTAGCAATTGCCAATCGCTGCGAAACTGAATTTAAGGGCGAAACGATCATACTTGTAAAGCAAATATTAGCGGAGTTTTTAAGAAGCAGTGCCGAGCGCAGTAGATTTTATAGAGGTTTAAAGCAAATCGTTTATCCCTCTCTTCTACCTATCTCCTCCAGAGGACAGTAGAATAGCAGCGATTCATCATAGTGCCTAATTGTCATTCGCTAAGATGAAAATGCTTGGGAGCATAGCCGTCGACAGGTCCGTGAGGACAGACGGCGATATGGGCTCAGCATCCAGATACTATTTGATGCACTAGCCTAGATGGCTACAGCTCTATCTACAGAGTGCCCCGAAAAATATTGCTTTTCTCATCCAGGACGACGTTCTGATATGAGGCGATCCTGAGCGTATCCGACAAACGTCGAGAGCCGGTGACGCGAAGCAGATGGCGGCATTTGGCGATCGCAAAACCAGATCATGAATTTAAGGTTTGAATTAGCAAGATATGACTCAGACAAAGCGCGAACGGGTTCATTTGCCACCCTGGCTGAAGTCTTCGATGGGTCGTGCCAGCGATTTATCTACCGTCCAACGCATTGTCAAACAGCGGGGAATTCATACTATCTGCGAGGAAGGCCGTTGTCCTAACCGAGGTGAATGCTACAGCAACAAAACGGCGACCTTCTTACTCATGGGGCCAACTTGTACTCGTGCTTGCGGTTTTTGCCAGGTTGATAAAGGTCATCCTCCCATGCCGCTTGATCCTGAAGAACCGAGGAAGGTTGCAGAATCTGTTGCACTGTTGGGTCTCAGGTATGTTGTGCTGACGTCTGTGGCACGAGATGATCTGTCGGATAAGGGAGCAAGCTGGTTTGTGAAGACGATCGCGGCCATTCGAGATCGCACTCCCAACACTGAAATAGAAGTATTGACACCGGATTTTTGGGGTGGCGAAGGCGCTGTTGAGCAACAGCACAGTCGAGTTGCTGCCGTGGCTCAGGCCAAGCCTGCCTGCTACAACCACAATGTTGAAACGGTGAAGCGCTTGCAAAATCCGGTACGGCGCGGTGGCCGCTATGATCGATCCCTAGCCGTTCTGCGCCACGTCAAAATGATTGATCCCCGCATTGCCACTAAATCTGGCCTGATGTTGGGCCATGGTGAAAGTGAAGCGGAAATTGTGGAAACGTTAAAGGATCTGCGAGCAGTGGCCTGCGATCGCATCACTTTGGGACAATATATGCAGCCTTCATTAGCTCATCTACCTGTTCAGAAATATTGGACCCCTGGAGAGTTTGACCGTTTGGGCGACATTGCAAGATCGTTGGGCTTTTCTCACGTCCGTTCTGGTCCATTGGTTCGCAGCTCCTATCACGCTGGGGAAGCTCCCTAGCTAGCACTGTCTTGCTCTGCCCACAAGTCCTCATCGTCATCGAATCGTATTTCTATAGGAGAGTTGTTGTGCCAACGTTAGGCGTCAATATTGACCACATCGCGACCATTCGTCAGGCTCGCATGACGGTTGAGCCTGATCCAGTAGCCGCTGCTGTTTTGGCTGAATTGGCTGGTGCAGATGGCATTACCGTACACCTGAGAGAGGATCGACGTCATATTCAAGAAAGAGATGTTCGTCTGCTTCGTCAAACCGTTCGTACTCACCTCAACCTAGAGATGGCAGCAACGCCTGAAATGGTGGATATTGCCTTGGACATCAAGCCCGATTATGTCACTTTGGTCCCTGAAAAACGTGAAGAAATCACGACTGAGGGCGGCTTAGATATTGCAGGACAGTGCGATCGCATTACTCAAGTCGTCGCCACGCTTCAGGGTGCAGGAATTCCGGTCAGCCTTTTCATTGATGCAGAACTCGATCAAATCGAAGCTTCTCAAAAAACGACTGCAAAATTTGTAGAGCTGCACACAGGACGGTATGCCGAAGCGCACGGTGAGGCCGAACAAACCGAAGAGCTGAACTATTTAAAGGAGGGCACCAAGCAGGCTATTTCAATGGGCTTACGAGTCAATGCCGGTCATGGCCTCACTTACACTAATACTTATCCGGTTGCTTGTATTGAGGGTATGGAAGAGTTGAACATCGGACATACCATCGTCAGTCGTGCAGCCTTAGTAGGCATGGAACGAGCGGTCCGCGAGATGAAGCAAGTCTTGAGAGGAGCATTTTAGTGACAAAGAGGCAAATTAAACACTTCGTATCAATTTTCGACGGCTGCTCACTCAGAGACGATTCTCTGTGGGAACATTTTGAGTGTTCACCCCTCACACCGGTTTTTCCAAGACGATTCAATGCAAACCTACTACTATCTACTTGCCAGCCAAAAGTTCTTGCTTGAGGAGGAGCCTCTTGAAGAAGTTTTGCGCGAACGGCAGCGCCATTATCAGTCCCAGGAAAAAGCGATCGACTTTTGGTTGATTAAGCAGCCTGCTTTCTTAGAAAGCGATGGATTTGGAGACCTTAAAAGACGGTGTCCACAGCCAGCGGCAGCCGTCATCTCGACCGACAAAACGCTGATTACCTGGCTCAAGCTCCGTATGGAATATGTCATTACGGGTGAGTTTCAGGGACCAACCGCGACCTTGCCTGACCCTTTAGCTTCCCTAGAAACAGTGCATTCGTAGGGTACCGTTGACCGATCCAGACATTGATCACCGACAGAGAGTACAGCTGTGTCAGAGACTGCTAAAAAACTTCTCATTGCGGCTAGTGGTACCGGAGGCCATCTTTTTCCTGCGATCGCCACAGCCGAACAGCTATCGGCTTATACAATTGAGTGGCTGGGCGTTCCTGATCGCCTAGAAACCGAGTTGGTGCCCAGTCAATATCCCTTACACACCGTCAAAATGGGCGGCTTTCAAGGGCGATTAGGTTTAGGATCTGTGCGCCTGTTAGGACAGGTTCTAAAAGCTACGCTTCAGGTCCGGCGGCTATTGAAACAGGAGCAGTTTGATGGTGTATTCACCACTGGCGGCTACATCGCAGCTCCGGCAATCTTAGCGGCGCGGTCATTAGGATTACCAACGATCCTGCACGAATCCAACGCTCTACCCGGAAAAGTTACCCGCTGGCTCAGTCCTTGGTGTTCTCAAGTCGCGCTGGGGTTTGAGGCCGCAACGAGCCATCTCCCCAAAGCCGCGAGCGAAGTTGTGGGAACTCCGGTGCGATCGCAATTCGTACAGCACTCCACCCTTCCCGAAGACATTGATATTCCAGAGGATGCCGTTGTCGTTGTGGTGATTGGCGGTAGTCAAGGAGCCGTTTCACTCAATCGGCTGGTGCGAGGCGCTGCTCCTCTCTGGTGTGGAACAGGGGCTTGGGTTGTACATCAGACTGGAAAGAATGATCCAGAGGTCAATCGATTGAGTCATCCTCAATACATTCATCGCCCGTTTTTTAAGTCGATGGCAGGTCTCTTTCGCCGAGCTGATATCGTGATTAGCCGGGCCGGGGCGGGGACACTCACGGAATTAGCTTTCACCCACACTCCCTCTTTATTGATTCCTTATCCCTTTGCCGCTGAGGATCACCAGGCTTACAATGCCGCTGCTTTTGCTGCGGCTAATGCTGCGCTCGTCTGCCGTCAAGACGATTTAACGCCCAAGGCTCTTGGAGAAGCCGTCTTGAAGCTCATTAACGATCCTGAGCGACGCCAGCAAATGTCTAAGGCTGCTGCTTCCTTAGCAATTCCCGATAGCGCCGAGCAGCTAGCCGAGTTAGTCACCCAGGCCATGGAGGGTTAACTAGCCCATTTCTTTGTGCAGGGAAATATTTTTGATCTAGCTATAGTCAAAATTCTAGGGTTGGTATAGAAAAACTAAAAGAACGTGCTCTGCTGGCAGATTGCCGATGTTTGGGTGAATTGATCTCCTAACAACGGCATTACGAACCCCTTTGAGTTTGTGGGAACTCTAGGTTATTGGCTATATGATGTAGACTGGATTAGGTTTCGGTGGCTGAGTGCTCGCTGGTTTTTTTGGGATTCCGTTCTCTAGCTTCTGGTTCGAAAGCTTACCCCCCGTATTCCGATCTCGACTTGTCTATTATTTGTTTGTGAGGTAAGCCATGACCGTTTATGTAGGAAATCTTTCCTACCAAGCTACCGAGGACGATCTCCAAGAGGTTTTCAAAGAGTACGGTAGCGTCAAAAGAATCCAAGTACCCACAGACCGCGAAACTGGTCGTATGAGAGGTTTTGCATTTGTGGAGATGGATAAGGAAGAAGAGGAAGATGCAGCCATTGAGGATCTCGATGGCGCTGAGTGGATGGGACGCACGCTCAAAGTCAATAAGGCTCGGCCTCGCACAGAACGCAGACCTTCTGGCAACCGTGGCGGTGGCGGCGGTGGCTGGGGTGGCGGCGGCGGTGGTCGCGATCGCGGCTATTAAGCCTATTCCAAGTTAGAACACTGAGATTCCCAAACCTGCTGAGGACAGGGGATTTTGACCCTCTGTCCTCAGCGTTTTTAAACCCTTGAATAATTAGGAGGCAACTGAATGGCCCAAGTGGTACTCGGAGAGCATGAACACTTAGAATCCGCACTGCGGCGGTTTAAGCGAAAAGTTTCTAGTGCTGGAATTTTCGCTGATATGAAGAAAAAACGTCACTTCGAAACACCCGCTGAGAAGCGTAAGCGCAAAGAAGTCGCTAGACGCCGTCAGAGAAGACGTTTTCGTCGTCAGAGCTAATCCCATCAGCACCGGGAGCAATAGGAGCGGTAGGCAGTCCGTGTTTCAACTTTGCGAAAAGCTCGCTCTTCGTTGCGAGACTTTCTTCCAACTGCTTCCTGATTGCTTGAACTGACATCTACGCAGCGAAAAGCTAAGTTCTTGATACTGGCATGAGATTGAGGCGCTTCCAGGATGGATCGTTAATTTCTTGTTTATTTGTGCTTTGCCGGCCTGATGAAGAGGCTTTTACTTAGAGAAACTGTTTAATCGAGAGAAGAATTGGTTATCTAGCGCTCTCACCAGATAGTTAGGGACCGTTTCGCACTAAAGTGCATCTCTATCTCAGTTAAAAGTTCGTCTTTGTCCCTTGAATAGCAAACTGTTGTTATTGAGAAAAGAGGGCGATTTTGTGCTGATTGTCCTCTTTTTATGACCGGAAAACTGGCAGCGTAAAGTAGAACTGGCTACCTTCACCGAGATCAGACTCTGCCCAAATCTGACCATAATGAGCACGGACAATTCGACGGCATAGGGCTAATCCCAACCCATAGCCGTCCTTGCTTTCATCCCGCTGCAAGCGAAAGCTATCCTCAAAGATGGCTTCACACTTTTCTGGTGGAACACCAGGCCCTGTGTCCTGCACGCAAATCTGAATTTTTTGAGTCGTTCGATGCAGGGCCGAAACATGAATTTGCCCTCCCTTCGGCGTGTATTTGATAGCGTTGTCCAGCAAATTAAATAGGACACGCTGAATCTGGCCTGAATCGACATACACATGCGGCAAATCTTGAGGGATATCGATGTTAATCTGCTGCGATCGCGCCTCAAATCGATTCTGCATAGAGGCCAATGCTTCAGCAAAAAGTGCATTAAATGAGATTTCCTGCGGTTGAATTTGGAGATCAGCACCTGCTCCTTTAGCGGTTTGCAAAATATCTGAAATCATGCGATCCATAGCGCGAATCTGCTTTTTCGCATGGCGTAACAGCTGCGGCGTGAGTTCTGGTGACAGAGACATACTGCGCCCAGTCGACTTTTGTCCATAGCCCAGTTCTAAGGTTTCTACAGCGATCGAAGCTGCTGTCAAGGGGTTACGCAAATCGTGAGCCAGCATTGCGACAATACGATTCTTGAACTGTAGCTGCGCTTCTAGGTCTTCTTTCTCTTGATTGAGGCGAAAAATTTCATCTGAAAGCTTCATGACCTCTACAGAATGGATCAGTTCATTAGGCTCTTTTTGCTTGCCATTTCTAGACTTTTCTAGATGAAACTGCTCATTAATGGTCTTGAGCGACGTATTCGATTCCTGCTGCCACTGAGACCATCTTTGTTCGAGCTGCGTCAGGATATTGCTGCCCGAAATCACGTGTTGCTCGCCCGGAGAAAATTTAACGAGAGCTGGCGTTGCAATCAATCGAAAGTGCTCCACTAAGTATGGCTGTTCACTGACATCAACAACATCTAGCAGGAAAGCCTGGTCAGTCTCTAACTGCTTGAGATAAGACCTGACTTGCTTGACGTACTCTCCAGAGCTTGGACGTTTGTCAATAAAAAGCAGAAGCTTAATGGGAACCCGATCTGTTTCAGATGTGTTAGTGAGATCTTCCATCTCGCTTTCTCAGGCCAACTTTTAGGGCATCATACTCTATAGCCTAACGTGGAAATGCCAACAACTTTGTCCTTTGGAAATTTTTATAAGGCGAGAGGCTGAAAGGCAAAACCGTTTCTAGTTTTCCCACATCATTTAAACAGGTTCGCGTCATTCACTGTGCAGGCCTCTTCATGCCTTTAACTTTGCTAGCGCTCTATTTTGTCCCTGCGGCTTATCTGTTCCTCAAGCGGCGCAAGTCAACACCCCGGCGTCAGTTGCCAATTCACAGATTCTGCACTCCTTTAGTGAGGGGTCCTATCGTCAAAGGCTGAAAGAAGCATGAATCTTTCGCGATCGCAATTTGCCAACAAGATGTACGTAGGGTACCTAGACTTGGGTTAAGTGCCTTAAAATGGCTTGCAGTGAGACGCTTGCATGATGCGTGTTGTTTACTGATGAGCAAATTGTGACTTCCTCTTCCACCACTGCATCCGTTACTCTACAACCCAGCTACAACATTCCTATCGCGCTGATATTGGGTGGGCTAGGCTGGGCCAGCTTAGCTGTCGTTATGTTTGGCAAAACGCAGTTAGTGCTTGCCTGTGTTGTGCTGCTGTTTGGACTATTTTTGCTCTACCAGGCAATGACTTTGAGGGTGGTTTTTACGGAAACTGATCTGGATATCTATCGCGGCGATAACCGTATTCGACGCTTTCCTTACCAAGACTGGGAAATTTGGGATATTTTTTGGTCACCCGTACCAACATTATTTTATTTTCGAGAAATCAACAGCATTCACTTCTTGCCGATCTTGTTCAGGCCCGAAGAGTTGCGATCGCAACTTGAGCAGCGTTTGCCAACCAAGGCCGCTGTCCATTGACGCTCTACCTTAACTGTTCCGCTATTGTCCGTTTGAGATAACGCTCTTATGTCTGCTGACGAACCGATTTCGAGTTCTACCTCCCGCTCAGATCAGTCTGATAACATGCCTTCACCAGCGTTGAATTTCAAACGCACGGAGGATCGAATGCAGGCAGATCTGGCGCGAATGGTTCGAGAGGCCGTCAGCGATCTGGAGCAAAAAAAGCGATCACTAGAGTTAGAGATCGAAAAATTAGAACGCCGCCGCGATCGCATTGACGCCGAGATGAAAACCTCCTTCGCTGGAGCTTCTCAAGATTTAGCCGTGCGGGTACAAAGCTTTAAAGAATATTTAGTGGGTAGCCTACAAGACCTCGCTACTTCCGCTGAACAGCTTCAGCTAACCATTGCTGAACCGCGCGTTCCTCGTCAGGACGTCGTTCGGGCTGCGGCTCCAGAACCAGAGCCTCCCCCCCAATCTGCAGCAGCGGTAACCTCTCGCTATCTTCGAGATACTGAGCGAATCCAGAGCCTTCTAGACCAGTATCGTCTACGACCCGACTATTACGGACCCATTTGGCAACTCAGGCGCACCTTCGAACCCATTCATGCTGATCGCATTGCGAATTGGTTCTTCAGCCAAGGTGGGCGAGGGGCCATTAAAACCCTCAACAGCCGCTTGCAAAACGTCCTCATGGCCTCGGCAGCCATTTCCGTTCTGCATACAATGCATGGCGATCGCCTACGAGTCCTCGTCCTGGCCAACAGCCCAGAGCGTCTTGGTGACTGGCGACGAGGCTTTCAAGACTGCCTTGGAGTCTCACGGGCAGATTTTGGCACTCGTAGCGGCATCATGCTGTTCGAATCGTCAGAACCGATGGCTCAACGAGCCGAACGCTTACTAGAGAACAATTATTTGCCATTCATCATTATCGATGAATCCGAAGGCATGATTTCGCTATCCGTCTTGCAGTTCCCACTCTGGCTAGCGATCGCCCCTGACCCCGCCAATCCAACCTCCGACTACTACGACTTTCAATAGCGTTATTTTTTCCACGTATAGCTTCAGCCACCTAGTTTTGTACACCCAATAGCACCCGTGTACTAACCGTCTAGCCTGATAATTAGCCGTCTTGTCCTAAAATTTCTGAAACTGAAAATACTCGGCTGTGGCGGATTACACTGCGCTAATGACACCTTACCAGCGGTCAATTCTTTCCCGGGAGATCCCCTAACGGAACTGGTAACGGCTATAGAACTTCCTTAGGTTTTCTTTCCTTAATCCAACCTGCACCTCTGAGCAGGCAATCTACTGCTGTGTAGGAACTTATGGGACTAAGACTCGTATATTTTCCTGGCTCAATATCTTTTCCGCGAGGTCCAGGACGGCGGCACGTCCTGGTCGAGGGGGTTTGGGGGCAAGCGAAATGCCCCCAAACAGCCCCTAAAAGCCACCACCCAACATGTCCAAAGACCAAACGCATCTCAAAGCAGAAAGATTAAGAGCGATCACTAAAACTCATCATCTGCATAGTTATCATTCATCGGCATCTCATTATCCCGTTTAGATCCCAACAGCTCCAAACGGTCTACCTTGATGACCGGAGAAGTTCTAACGGCACCAGTAGAGCGATCGTTCCACTGATCAAACTTTAAAGCTCCGTTGACCCCAATCAAACTGCCCTTGCGGACATAGTTAGCCGCAATCTCAGCAGTCCGTCCCCACATTTCTAAATTGAACCAGTCAGGTTGATCCGAATTACGAGTCCGACGATTCACAGCCAGCGAGAACTTGCAAACAACGCTTCCCGACTCAAAGTATTTCACCTCAGGGTCCCGCCCTGCCCGACCCACCAACGTGACGGAATTGATGCTCATATCGATAATCTCCTGATTCTATGACCTGTTGATAGAGTGTTAACAACAATGGGAAATCTTGCAATTTCAACATCGACCTGGCAGAGTGCAGGAGAGATGAAGCCGTTTTCACGCCTATCAGCTTCTCCATTTTGCCCAACTCATTTGGAGGATGTGCCGAACCTCCCTTCTAAGGATCCATTTTCCTTCATTCGAAAACAAATTTCCGCATTGGTCATTTTGATGTATTTGTGCCACTTTTTCCGGATTATGGAGCAGGCTCACTGGACGCCTTGATACGAAACGTAATAAAATCCACTCCATCTGTGCGTTCTTCAGACGCCAGCGTTCCCTGAATTAGTGTTTCGGCAAGCTCTTGTTCTCATACCAATCGGACATCTATGGCCTAGCATTAAGTTCGGTGATTTTACAGCCAACCGTCCATTTCGTTCTTTTGGGGGCTAAGTCTCGTGGGTTTTCTTGACCGATTTTCTCTATCCCGAGACATGGGTATCGACTTAGGAACCGCTAATACTTTGGTTTATGTCTCAGGCAAAGGTGTGGTGCTGCAGGAACCCTCCGTTGTTGCCATTGACCAAGTAGAAAAAAAGCCTTTAGCGGTCGGCGAAGAAGCCAAGCGCATGTTGGGTAGAACACCCGGCAACGTAGCGGCACTGCGTCCGCTACGAGATGGAGTCATTGCAGACTTTGACACAGCCGAACTCATGCTCAAGCACTTCATTCGTCAGGTGCATGAAGGTCGGACACTTGTGTCTCCCAGAATTGTGATCGGTATTCCTAGTGGCGTTACCGGCGTTGAGCGCCGAGCCGTGATGGATGCCGCCCAACAGGCTGGTGCTCGTACCGTTTATCTGATCGATGAACCCGTTGCGGCTGCCATTGGAGCCGGTTTACCTGTAGCAGAACCTACAGGTAACATGGTGATCGACATTGGTGGTGGTACGACTGAAGTCGCGGTTCTCAGCCTTCAAGGCACCGTACTGAGTGAGTCCGTCCGAGTTGCAGGGGACGAACTCAGCGATTCAATTTCTCAATATCTCAAAAAAGTCCACAACCTCGTCGTTGGTGAACGGACTGCCGAAGAAATCAAAATTAAAATTGGTTCTGCTTATCCCAGTTCAGAAGACGGCGAGCTGACTATGGATGTCCGAGGACTGCACCTGCTATCCGGCTTGCCAAGAACTGTCACCGTGAAGGCCGGAGAAATTCGTGAGAGTATGGCTGAACCTCTCGCAGTCATCGTCGAAGCCGTCAAGCGCACCCTTGAAAGAACTCCTCCCGAGCTGGCTGCTGACATTATTGATCGCGGCATTATGCTCGCTGGAGGCGGCGCTTTGCTAGCCGGTCTGGACACGCTGCTGAGCCATGAAACAGGTATTGTTGTACACGTTGCTGCGGATCCTCTGAGCTGCGTTGTGTTAGGTACAGGTCGCGTGCTGGAGAACTTCAGCCAGATGGGTCGTGTCTTTAGCGGTAGTTCAGGTATTTAAACGGAGCAGTCACTGATGTTTGCCCTCCGGCGATGGTGGACTCAAAATGCGCTTAAGCTTGGCATCACAGCGTTGATTGTGATTGCTGCTTTGGGGGTGCGAGAAACTGGAGGGGCTGCCGTTTACGAGTTATATCGCTGGGTCACCAGACCCTTTCATCCTGGCCCCTCCCGCGAAGCCATTCTGCAATCAAGCTATGCTCAGGAATTACAGCAGCGACTCGTCGAAATCGAAAGTCAAAATCGTTCCTTGCGCCAGATTGTCGAGGGAGAGGTTGCAACAACAACCCCCGAAGGTGTTTCTGCTGCTGTCATCGGACGCAATGCTGGAAACTGGTGGCAGCAAATTATCATCAGCCGAGGCAGCCGTGACGGCATCACATTAGATGACATTGTGACGGGACCTGGCGGATTAGTTGGCCGCATCATTGCAGTTTCGCCCAACAGTAGTCGTGTCCTCTTGCTGAGTGATCCCACCAGTCGTGTAGGCGCTAGGGTCAGCCGGAGTCGAGCTACAGGGTATGTACGCGGAACAATGGGTCAACAGGTCGTGATGGAGTTCTTTGACAAAATTCCTGACGTTGAAGTAGGCGACGTTGTGGTGACCTCCTCCTACAGCAAGCTATTTCCCCAAAACATTCCCATCGGTCGGGTAGTGGATATGGATTTGGCAAAAAGCCCTGCCCCTGAAGTCACTGTTGAATTGACGTCACCGCTTGGTTTAGTGGAATGGGTTGAGGTGATTCCTTTTGAGCCGAAAGCTGACATTCCTGAAAGAGACACTCCTGACCTAGAAGCAGGTCCCCTTAATGAGCCTTTGGAGAGCGATCGCCCTTAATGACAGCAGCACGACAGAGTGGTCTTGCCACTAGACGACGCTATCGATGGTTGAATATTGCAGTGGTCACAGGATCGGCACTGCTGTGTATCCTGCTGCTGCCTATGCGTCTGCCGGGCATGCAATTGTTGGGTGTCAGTCCAAGCTGGCTTTTAATCTGGGTCGTTGCTTGGAGCGTTCAGCGTACGGGCGTTGAAGGGGCGATCGCGGGTCTAACTATGGGCATCATCCACGATGGACTGACAGGTTATTATCCTTCGCAGACCCTGGGCCTAGCCTTAGTCGGTTTTCTGACCGCTCGAATTCAGAGACAGCGCATTATTCAAGAGGACTTTGTTTACGTAGCCCTGATCGTTTTTGGCATGACCGTCATTGCTCAGACGATGATGGCCCTACAAATTAGTGCTCACCGCCTACTCATTCCAGACTCCTTCTATCCCAGACTGCCGGAAATTTGGCTACAGCACCAGCGCATTGCCTTGAGTTCCGCGATTCTCAGCAGCCTTTGGGCAACTGCTGTGTATTACCCTCTGAGTCGCTGGTGGACTCACTATCATCAGGTGATGGAGCCTCCAGGAGGCTAGGACTGGCTCCACCTGACATCAACAGTCAAGGGTAGTCTCCAATTCCCAGGAGGTAATTTGGCGACTGAAGTCGTTCCAGGCTTGACGCTGAAGTTTGAGATAAGACGCGACGAAGTCCTGCCCCATCCGTTCTGGCAGAATCGGATTGTTCTCCAACCGTGCGAGTGCTTCAAATAGGCTGTTTGGCAAGGCTTCAACCGTTCCAGCCGGGAGCGGATCGGTATAGGCGTTATTGTCACGGCGGGGTCCCGGATCCTGTTTGTGCTCAAGTCCATCTAATCCAGCAGCGATAACAGCGGCGGGGAGTAGATAAGGATTGGCCGAACCATCGGCAAGACGCAGCTCAAAGCGGCCTGCTTCAGGAATTCGAATGGTATGAGTACGGTTGTTGCCGCTGTAGCTCAGAGTGTTGGGGGACCAAGTAGCGCCTGATGTCGTCACAGGGGCATTGATACGACGGTAAGAATTGATGGTGGGATTGGTGAACGCACACAGCGCAGTTCCAGACTTTAGAACGCCACCGATAAAGTGATAGGCCATTGATGATAGTCCCAGTTCTCCTTCGGCCTCTAAAAAGAGATTAGTAGCGCGATCACGGTCCCAAACCGAAAGATGCATGTGACAGCCGTTACCCGTTAAGTGTTGAAAGGGCTTGGGCATGAAGGTGGCTCGCAATCCGTGTTTCTCGGCAATACTCTTGACCATATACTTGAAGAACGCTTGGCGATCAGCAGTGACTAAAGCCGTATCAAAAGTCCAGTTCATTTCAAACTGCCCATTGGCGTCTTCATGGTCATTTTGATAAGGACCCCAGCCCAGAGTGAGCATGCCATCACAGATCTCACGAATCACGTCATAGCGGCGCATGAGGGCCTGCTGGTCGTAACAGGGTTTAGACTGGCGATCGCGTCCGTCTGACAAATCGCTGCCGTCTGCATTGAGCAAGAAGTACTCACACTCAACACCAGTGCATACCTGGTAGCCCTGTTCTTCTGCTTGCGCCAGCACTTTCTTCAAAACTAAGCGAGGAGTTTGGGCGATCGGGTTGCCATCGACACCATATAAATCGGCTGGCATCCAGGCTACATCCGGCTGCCACGGCAGCTGAAACAAACTGTTGGAATCAGGAATCGCCAGAATATCTGGATCTGCAGGTGTCATATCCAGCCAGGCGGCAAATCCGGCAAACCCGGCTCCGTTTGCTGACATCGTGTCGATACTCTGGGCAGGCACCAGTTTAGAACGCTGAACCCCAAACAAGTCGGTAAACGAAATGAGAAAGTAGCTGATCCCTCTTTCCTGAGCAATGCTGGAGAGTGCCTGGGTCATAGTGAATCTGACGAAAACCGCTGTTTTAGCAGGCCAATCATCCGGTGAGACGTTCACTGCTGTCGTAGCCGACACTACCAATTGATTTACCGCAATGTTTGAAGAGACCGGAGAAAACCGTAAGCCTTTTGGGCAGTGCGTTAATCCATGAGTAACCCGCGAGGTTGTTGAGATGACGATCGCTCCCCGTCAATCCGTCACGCTTCAAGACTTTCTCAAGCTTTCTTACATCAACGAAGCGCCTGCTTGGAAATATCGCAATGGAACTGTCTTGTGTTATCGGCCTAACCAACTCCCCCAAATACTAGACGGTGAAAGCCTGCTCCCTTATCTCGCAGAAATTGCGTTCAAAATTACGCCTCAAGATATTTTTAGGTGGCTGAGACGCAGAAGCTAATGTCCAATTTTTTGGGCTCTAACGCTTTAATAACTCTGAAACAGATTGCCGAATGAAGGACTCATCGTCAGGATTTTGATAGGGATTACCGGCTCGATGGCCCCAAATGGAAGGAATGGGCCGATAGACGGCCCGAGGGATCATGGCTGCTTCATTAGCACAATCATCCGGCGTAAAGTACAAGTCTGTCGTAGCGGGCATTACCAAAGTCTGAGCCTGAATCGTGCTAAGTGCCTTGCTGTAATTACCTTGAAAAATGGGTGTATCACTCACGTCACAGCGCAGCCAAGTGTCGATCATGGCAATGAGATCATGGGGATCGCGCCGACGATAGTTATCCTCCCAGCCTTGCTGGAGATAGTCCTCAAGGGAATCGTAGCCGAACTGTCGATAAATCCTTTCGCGGTAGTAGGGCTGAGATGCAGCCCAACTGGCATAGATGCGGGCGTAGGCCCGATAGCCCCGATCAGGCACACCTTCAAAACAACTGCCGTTCCAAGCTGGATCAGCGGTTAAAGCCGATCGCAGACTCCACAGAAATATCTGGTTGTGTTCCGTCGTTTTGGCAGTTCCACAGAGGGCTGCAATTCGCTCCACTCGATCAGGATAATGAGCACCCCAGTAATAGGCCTGCTGTGCCCCCATCGACCAGCCGTACACAAGCGCCAACCGTTCTATACCCCATGTTTCCCGCAGTAGCTGTTCCTGTGCTCGCAGATTATCGTAGTGGGTGAACCAGAAACCGTTCTCCGCCAACCCACAATGGGAGTCATTGCTGGGTGAAGTAGACAACCCGTTCCCCAGCTGGTTGGGAATGATGATGAACCAACGAGTCGGATCAAGGATGCGCTCTGGCCCAATCAACCAGTCGATATCCGTATGCTGAGCACCGTAAGAGGTGGGATAAAGAATAGCGTTGGCGCGATCGCCCCTCAACTCACCATAGGTTTGATACAACACGGTAGCCGTGGGTAAAACAGCGCCACACTGAAGTTCAAAGTCTCGAATTGTGAAGGATTGGGCAGGGTTGGTCACGCGGCACGTTGTCCCATCGTTGTCACTAGAGAACGATTAACGCCAACGTAACCGGAATCTACATGGGCAAAATGGGGAGTCAATTCAACATGGGCTTCTGGCAGCTTGTGAAAGGGAATGGACGGATACAGATGATGTTCTGCATGGAAGGGCATGTTCCACATCAGCAATTTGATAGGCCAAGTCGTCAAGGTCGTGCGGGTATTGGTGAGCGGATTATCGCCATCGGGACAACCCGTATGTTCTGCAATCAGGATGAAGCGCAGAATCGGCTGCCCAACTGCCAGTGGCAACAGCCAGTACAGCACAAACCAAGGCTGACGGAAGGCAAGAGAGAGGGTGATCGCGGCTCCATAAACTGCGAGCTGCAAACCAATAGAGCGTTGAACTTCCCCATAGGCTGATTCGGGTACATAGGGCATCGCCTCAAACTGACCGGTTACCCCGTGCCAATGCCCGCGCATCTTCCCTATCCACCAGGGAATACCGCTCATCACCCACAGATACTCAGCGAAGCTGGTGGGAATGAGGTCTTCCAGCTCAGGGTCTTTGCCAGGGACTTTGGTGTAGCGATGATGCCACTTGTGATAGCGGCGATAGAAGGTGCTGTTATATCCAGACAACAGCCCAGCCAGCCAGCCCACCCACTTGTTGGCTTTCTGACTGGCGAAGGCAGAGCGGTGAACGCATTCATGCACAGCGGCAAACATGGAAGCCAAACTGAAGCCATAAATCAACAGCGCCGGTAGCGCGATCGCCCACTGGTCCCGCTGGGTTGCCCATAGACCGCCACTGATACCCATGATGCTGAGATGGCGCAGAAGCTGGAGCCATCCTTTCCCATCAGAGCGTTCATTGAGATGCTTCAGGGTCTCTGCACCGAGGAGTTGCCTTGCATCAGCTGTGCTTGCGGTTGTCGTCATACGTCACCCCTTCGTATTAGGACCAAACTTTGAGACGCCGTGTTCATGGTACGGCAATCGACTTTATAGAGGAAGGCAAGGTTCGTAAAAAGGATAGCGAATCCTTAACAACGTCAGGGTTTAGCGTTGCCCACTGGCTTCAATGATGGCAAACGCCTAATGTCGGAATCGCTCAACCAATAGGGCGTCTTAACGGTGAATCACCTGGGCACGAGCATCGAGATCTGCTGGGGTGAGGGCAGCGAGGGCGTCTAGGAAGTGAGGCACGAAGGTTCCGGGACCCTGCGCTTGCTGAGCCGCTAATTCCCCAGCTACACCCATCACGCTCATCGCAACCACTACGGCATCAAAAGGGGAAGCGGCAGTGGCGACAAAGGCTCCGATTAAAGCAGTAGCGGTGCACCCCATACCTGTCACCTGAGTCATGATGCGATCGCCGTTATGAATTTCAACGTGTTGTTGAGCATCAACGATATGGTCAACTTTGCCACTCACAACGACCGCTGTTCGGTATTGCTCTGCTAGGAGGCGGGCAGCATCAATGGCTTGGTCTGAATCGAGGCTGCTATCCACCCCAAGCGTTTTGACGGTTTCATGAGCCAGCGCACAGATCTCGGAGGCATTCCCTCGAATGACGGCAGGTGAACTCTGGTTGAGGATTTCCTTGGCAGTTTGGGTCCGCAGCTGCGTGGCCCCAGCTCCGACCGGATCAAGGACATAAGGGGTTTGGTTGTGAGCAGCCGCAATGGCCGCTTTTTTCATTGCGACGATCCAACGGTCACTGAGGGTGCCAATGTTAATCACAACGCTATTGGCAAGGGCCACCATGTCCTCGATCTCACCCTCGGCATGGGCCATAACCGGTGATGCACCTACAGCAAGCAGGGCATTGGCCGTCAAATTCATGACGACGTAGTTGGTAATGTTGTGGACTAGCGGACGATGGTGACGCAGGTCAGCAAGTAAAGCAGCGGATGACAGCGGCATAGCAATGGGCAATAACACAAGTGCAGAAGCAAATAGGTAGACTATTCAATGCGAAAGGCATCTTCAATGTAATCCACCAGTGAGAGCAGAGATTGGTCCACGGTTTGCTGCCACAATGCTCCCACGACTTTGCCCGGTGCCACTAGCGCCACATCGAAGCGGCACGGCAATTCTTCATATCCTGAGTGGCTTAACAGAAACGCTTGACCACTGCGCCACAGTTTTCGCTGCTTCTGCAAGGTCAATGCAAGTCTGCCGCCCTGATCCAAGCTACCTCGCTGACGAGTTTTGACTTCCACGAAGGTGAGGCAAGCTTGCGATCCGGCTCGACATGCCACAATATCTAGCTCTCCCCAACGGCAGTGCCACTGTCGGGTCACAATGCGCCACCCCTGACGTCGCAGCCATTCAGCAACTATCGCTTCTCCGCGATCGCCCAATTGTTTTTTTAGAGTTTGAGCCATCGCCAAAGGCCGATACCAGAAACGCTACCCATAGAGTACCCAGGCTACCAGGGGGCTATTGGACAAGTCCCTGTAGCGGCCTGCATTTAAGTCAAACACCCCCCATTTCCTGTTCCTATTCCCTGCTCCCTTAAGACCCTGAGATGGACTTAACCAAGCTGCACAGGACTATAACTCTTAGCGGTATCGAGCGAGGAGAGCTAGCATGGTCCTCATTCGACTCCCAGCCACGGCAACCGCGCTAAATCTTCAAAGGTAGTCTGGCGCTCTTTCTCTAGCTCGGCAATGCGACGTTTCTCGGCGTAAACCTGGGACTGATAGTAAACTTGTTGCTCGCTGGAAGTGGTGCAGTCACCATCACTCCAGAGCTGAAGAAAGTGTCGATAGCGGCGCTCACAGCGAGTTTGTTCTAGACAGGCGATCGCCGCGCGGATGACCAACGAGGAGCGCAACACGTCGCGATAGCCCTTTTCGTCGAGGTAAAATAGGTGCTGGGTTTGGGCCAAAGCGGGCGATTCAGCGGTGCGATCGCGCAGCCAAACCACTAGGTCTTTGGGGGCAGCATCCGTTTGGGTCCGCACTGTTTGCCACAGCGTTAGGTGATGGGAAAAGCTGAACTGCAAATCTCGCTTCTCCAGCGCTTGCAATACTTCGCTGCGATGTTCGGAGCTGTGGATAAAAACGCGCAGTAGGGCGGCTTCGGCTTCTTCAAGGGTGCTAGTTTGGGTAAAGGATAACGCCGGACGCGACTGACTGCCCGCAGGCGATCGCCGCTGCCGGCGCACCTGCACAATCAGGTTTTCGGCCAGCAGCGGGACGAGCCGAGCGTCCCCATTGCTGAACAGCTCTGCACACTGGCGGACGTAGTGAGTGCGAGTATCGGCATTGGCGATCTCGCTCAGCAGCGCCACGATATCTTGGGAGGAGGCTTGAAACTCATCGGCTTGAGACAAGTCACGACCCTGCACAATTTGCTGAATCTGCCAGTCAATCCAGAGGGGAGCGGCTTTGAGCAAAGCTGCGTATGCTTCGATGGGATAGTTTTGCAGGTATTCATCCGGGTCCTTGCCGTCGGGAATGTTGAGCACTCGCAACTGGACATCGCCCCGATAGGCCATCGCTGCCACTTCGCCAATGGCCCGCTGCGCCGCTTTGACACCCGCAGCATCCGCATCAAAGTTGAGGATGATCTGCTTCGACTCGGTGTATCGCAGCAGCTGTCGTACCTGATTGGCATTCAACGCAGTGCCCAAGGAGGCAACGGCGGTGGGGCTGCCAGCGGCATGAAGCGCAATCACGTCGAAGTAGCCTTCAACAACGACGGCCCGGTCTGCCTGAGCGATCGCCGTACGGGCTTTGTCTAAACCGTAGAGCACTTGCCCTTTATCAAACAGCTCTGTCTCTGGGGAATTGAGGTACTTGGGCTTATCTTCATCGGACAAAGCCCGCCCCCCAAAGCCAATCACCCGTCCGCGAATGTCGTGAATGGGAATCATCAGGCGATCGCGGAAGCGGTCATAGTAGCCATTACCAGAAGACCGAGGCACGATTAGTCCAGCTTGCTCGACTAACGAGACTGGATAGTGTTTCTGGTCAACCAGATAGCCATACAGCGTCTGCCATCCCCCCGGCGCATAGCCCAGCTGAAACTGCTGAAGGGTGTCCAGTGTTAAGCGCCGTTGGTCTGTGAGATACGCAAGGGCTGCGGCTCCGTCTGACTGGTGCAGCGCATGTTCGAAAAAGCTGGCCGTGACGGCGAGAATCTCATAGAGCTGTTCCCGTAAGGTGAGCTGCCGTTGGAGTTCCTGACGCTTTTCGGGCTCTAGCGTTTGGACCGGCACCTGATAGCGCTTGGCCAGGTCTAGCACCACATCTGAGAAAGACCGCTTGCCCAACTCCATCAGGAATTTGTAAGCATTACCGCCTGCCCCACACGAAAAGCAGTAGTAAAACTGCTTGCTGGGGCTGACGCTGAAACTAGGGGATTTATCCTCATGGAACGGGCATAAGCCCACGTAGTCTTTGCCCTGCTTTTTTAGGACAACATGTTCGGAGACAATGTCGAGGATATCAGCGCGGTCGCGAACTGCAGCAATGGTATCGGGATGGAGGCGGGGAGTATGCATCAGGGCTGGAGGGAAACCGCTAGAGACAGCGTTTACTATACTAGTTAACCGCTAGCACTAGGGTTCTCCTGCAAAAAAGCTTTATCACAAGAGGAAGCAAGGGGCAACATTCAATCGGTCTAGGACACCCTTGAGCCTTTTCAGCCGACCACAGCCAAACCGCCATGGCTATCACAACTTACACCCCATCCCTAGCGCAAGGTGACTTCAAGTGTAATATGTTTCAGTTCATCTGAATTATACCGTCAGTGTCTTTCTCGTTCGCTTGCCGGTCTTTTGTTGTAGTGCTCTTCTCTCTTGCGGCTCTCCTGTCCTCGCGCTTTTTCAGCTAATGCAGCTCCTCGCTCTATTGGCTGGTCACGCTTTGGCACCTTCCCGTTGCTGTCTAGCGAGGAGCCAATAGGAGACAAAAAGGCCCAATAGTCCTCCCAGCTAGGCGTTGCCACAAAGCTCGCTTCTAGAGAAAAGATGCCATCCGTTGTTTGCAAGTTGCGCGTCCCAAATTGAGGATTGCGATAGAGGTCGAGCGATCGACCAGACGCATTGCCCAGCTTCACATAGGTCGAGGCGGCAAAAAAGGGTAGATCAGGTAGCAACAGTTGCTCACCATCCCACCCATTTCTCTGAAGCGATTCGATCGCCCGATGCAGCTCTCGATGAGCCTCATCCCAAGCAAAAGACTGACTGGCCTGTTCCCGTCCCTGAGACATGAGCGTTAGTAGAGTTGTGTGAATCGCTTTGCCGTCTTGAAAGGGTAAGACAGCGAGGTAAGCGATCGCAGACAGCCTCATCTCATCTTCCGCAATAAAGGTTAGCTCTGTGCGACGGTTGGTGAGTTGGATCTCTGGCGGACAGGAAAAAACGGCACACCCTTTGGCAATGCGCTCATAGAAGGCTGCCAAAGCAGTATTGGCTTCCCAAGTCAGTGCCGTATCGACGACGATTTTGACTTGAGGAGGACGCTGGTTCAGAAAGGTGTGAACGTCAATGCCAGCATTGAAATATCGGTGTTGGGTCTGGTCGGCCAGTGGACTCAGATCGATCCAGTCGCAAACAATGTCAATCGTTTGCACATCATAAGCAATGATGCCGTACATCTGGGCACCCGTCAGCGTGGCTCCTGAAAGGTCAGAGCCGACACATCGCACCCGTCGCAGGTTACTGCGACTCAGATCCGCATGAACCAAGATGGTTCCTTCCAAAATCGCGCCTTCCAGTTGAGCACCCGTGAGATCGGCCCCGCTCAGCTTGGCATCGGTCAAATCAGCATCACGCAGGTCAGCTCCACTAAGGTTAGCCCACCGGAGATTCACACCCCGAAGATTGGCCCCGCTCAAATCGGCTCGCTGCAGATTAGCATGGCGTAGCTCTGCTGCCATCAGCGAAGCACCGTTCAATTTGGCGTGTTCCAGGTCAGCGGAGTTGGCCTGAATATTGGTGAGGTTGGCCCCCAACAGGCTGCTGTGGCGCAAGTTGCCGTGGTTGAGATTAGCGCTATCAAGATTCGCCCACCGCAGACGCGCTTCCCGTAGGTCAGCTTCTTGCAGATTGGCATTCGTCAGATCCGCATTACTCAGGTCCGCCCTTAAAAGCTCTGCCCGAATAAGCGATGCATTAGTCAAGTTAGCACCAATCAGGACGGCACGAATCAGGTTGGTTACATTCAGCTGCGCCCGTTGCAAGTCAGCTTGACTAAGATTGACGCCGCTCATTCGACTAACGTTTAAGATAGCCCCACGTAGGTTGCTATGACTGAGGTTGGCCGTACTTAAGTTGACCACCTTCAAACTGGCTCTCTGTAAAACAATGTGGGACAACTGAGCGCCAGACAGCGCACATTCGTTTAGCACACTGCCAGAAAAGTCCCGCTCTCCCTCGGCATATTTTTGAAGGAGGGTTTCTGCCGTACTTGAGGAGGATAGCTTCATAAACCAACATCACGTCTCGATAAATCAGACTTCAACAAGAAATTTGTTGTTTTCTAAAATGTTTGGCTGTTATAGCCGTTGCCAGTTCCGTTAGGACAAGACGGCAAGCCATCTGGCTATACCGCTAAGCACCCGAATGCTATTGGGTGCGCAAGCCTAGAGGGCTCAAGCTATAAAAAGCCATGTCCTGATGGTTGATGACTCGCACCTAACAAAAAAACTCAATGAAAAAGACAACAGGGTTTTTACGTAAATTAATTGGCTATGTCAATTTCTCGCAAGAAGGCAATAGAGTTTCCACTGAGGTTAACCCTTAGTTTAAACTGCGGCGGTGACGTCCAATGTGATTTTGAATCAGTCCCAAGGGTGATTTGTGAGCTGGTTTAACTAAGACGCCATCACTGCCTGCTCTGCTTTAGACTGAAAAGTCTCTTGGCAGACTTGCTGTTGTTCACCCCTGGATTGTCCACGTTATGAAGATTGGCATCGTTGGCCTGGGACTGATTGGTGGTTCTTTAGGTTTGGACTTTACACGCCTAGGTCATCAGGTTGTGGGAGTGGCTCGACGTCAGGCAACCTGTGAAGCGGCGATCGCCCAAGGAGCCGTTCAGCAAGCATCTATGGACCTCCAAGCCTTAAGTAATGCCGACATCATCTTCATTTGCACCCCGCTCCATGTCATTGAGTCAACGGCGATCGCCCTGGTGCCCCATTTATCGCCTCAAACTGTGTTGACGGATGTCGGTTCCGTTAAAGGCACGATTGTGGATGCCGTCACTCGCCACTGGCCTAACTTCGTGGGCGGCCATCCCATGGCAGGCAAAACAGAAGTTGGTATTGAGGTTGCCGAGCCCCATCTATTTGCCCATCGGGCTTATGTCATCACGCCAACAGCACAGACGCCACTGGCAGCCGTGGATCGTCTTGCAACGTTAGCTCGGGATATCAAAGCGGTTGTCCACACGTGTTCTCCAGCCATTCACGATCGCGCAGTTGCCTGGATTTCTCACCTGCCGGTCATGATCAGCGGCAGTCTAATTCAAGCTTGTTTGCAAGAACCTGATCCGCAAGTCAGAAAACTGGCTCAACAGTTTGCCAGCTCTGGCTTTCGAGACACCAGTCGTGTTGGTGGCGGTCACCCCGATTTAGGGTTGCTAATGGCCAGCCATAATCGCCAAGAAGTGCTGCGATCGCTAACAGTTTATCAGCAGCAAATTCAGCAGCTCATGGCCTGGATCGAAGCGGAGAATTGGGAGGCGATCGCGGCTCAGCTGACGGAAAATCATCACGTTCGGCCTGCCTTTACTCAATCAGCACCGGCTCCTGATACAGCAGAGCCGTAAAGGTAACCGTCGATCCTAGCCCTTCCCCCATGCTGACGAACTGTACAACACCGCCCATAGCCTCAATGAGCCGTTGAGAAATCGCTAGTCCTAAGCCCGTTCCGCCATACTGTCGTGTGCGTTCTCCATCAACCTGACTGAAGGTTTGAAAGAGCCGATCCTGCTTCTCCAAAGAAACCCCAATTCCCGTATCCGCGACGCTGACCCTAACCATGCCGGGCCATTCTTGGTTTTGAAACTGGACCTTCTTCGACCTCAATTCCGCTGTAATCGTAATGCTGCCCTCATGGGTGAACTTAATGGCATTGCTGACAAGATTGAGCATGACCTGTAGCAGCCGCTGATAGTTACCGTTGACAATAATTTCGTCCCGGGTCGCCGGCAAATTGATCGTGAATTCTAACCCTTTTTGTTCGGCCTGAGGTCGTGTAAAGTTCTCCAAATCGGCAAAAAGATCACTCAGCTTGACCCGTGACAGATCAATTTGCATCTTGCCAGCTTCAATTTTGGCAATATCTAAAACGTCATTGATTAGGTTGAGCAAATGTAGGGCCGACTTGTGGGCCTCTTGCAAAAACTCTTCCTGCTCATCCGGATCATCTGCCATGCCGTCTAGAATAAGCCGCAAAAATCCGATCATGCCGTTCAAGGGTGTCCGCAGCTCGTGAGACGTATTGGCCAAAAACTCACTCTTCAAGCGCGAAGCCTCTTCCGCTTGCTTCCGGGCTTCTTCTAATTCATGATGCTTTTGTAGAAGTCGCTGGTTAGCTGTCTGTAATTCGTCCGCTAGGCCCTGAGCATCTCTGAAGGAATGGGCGTGGGCGATCGCAGTTCCCACCTGATCCATAATGTCTTGAAACAGTGGGTGATGCAGACTATTCCACCCATGGTCAGACAGTGACTTCAGAATCACGACGCCATTTGGCTCACCTTGATGATGATTGGCTACAACCAAATAGCTCCCCTCAGTTTCTGCCCCACCTAGCCCATCAGTGACGAGCGGTTGCCTAGATCGAATCGCTTTTTTCAAAGCGGGATAATCGTTCAGCAATAGCATTCCTGCTGGCGGAGAGTGGTCCGCATGGGGCGCAATCGTCGCCGTGACAAACACCTCCGGTGCACGAGACTGATAGGAGCAAAACGCACCCCAAACCAGGGGAAAAATATTCGCCAGATCTTCTAACGTTTGTCGCCAGATAGTTTCCAAATCAAGCGTGCGGCGAGTATTCCAAGTGAGCTGAGTGAGGGGTGATCGCGCCTCATCCTCTCCCAGCGATTGATCACATGCAGACTCAGTATTGACCTGCACCACCTGCATCGTTCCGACCCACTGCTGCGCCCGATTGTTCGCTTCTATGGGGTGTATCTGGACAAGGCCCTCAATGCAGCAGTGGGCAAATCGTAGCTGCCACGAACCATCAGCAACCGTTGAACGATTATCGCAAAAATCGAAATGATGGAGATCAGGCGCAACGACGAGCTGAGCAAGGGACCGGCCAACCCACTCCGACAGATCGAGATCGTATTGCTTTGCCGACGGCCACCCTAAGCTCAGCAGATGCCCTCGCTCATCGATCCAAAACAGTAGCGGAGGTGCGGTTGTCAATGGACAAGAAGACACGTTCTCCATATCGGTGTAGCTGGTCTGAGCAACGTCAGAACCATAATGCGCTTGCACGGTTGAAGTTGATTGGTTGGAAGGGGGCATTGCCGGGTAGAAGCCTACATATGCGTTACAAAAGCACCCAAAGTTTTTGACCGGGCGATCGCAAACTGTCTTATCCGGACGGATTATCTATCGAAAGAGTGCCCGCTCTGAGACCGCTGATCGAAAAATTTCACAAAGGAATACATTCATTCAATGCTGAGCTGTCGATGGTCTCTTTCAGCAAATAGACCGGAGAATTCGATCGCTAAATCAAATCAGTCCTTATTGTGGGAACCAATGCGACTTTTTGAATGTGATGATCATCACCACGGGAGCCGAAAGGGCTGAAAACCCTGAGTTACGGTGAAGTAAAGGACTTTCTGCTTGACCTTTGGAGAAACAACATTTCCTGTGAAGACTCACCAATTTCTTTAAACTCGTCTGTTCACTCTGGCCTTCGGGTTAATTCCTATTAAAATTAGGTAACAGATTTTTAGAAAATCATTTTTATGACCGACGTACCCGTTTCTAGAATTCGCAATTTTTGTATCATCGCCCACATTGACCACGGCAAGTCAACGCTGGCGGATCGTTTGCTGCTTAAAACGGGCACGGTGAGCGATCGCGATATGAAAGACCAGTTCCTGGATACGATGGATCTGGAGCGGGAGCGAGGGATCACCATCAAGCTCCAAGCGGCGCGGATGAACTATACCGCCAAAGACGGTGAAGACTATGTCCTAAATCTGATTGATACGCCGGGACACGTTGATTTTTCCTATGAGGTATCGCGATCTCTGGTCGCCTGCGAGGGGGCTTTGCTTGTGGTCGATGCCTCTCAAGGGGTAGAAGCGCAGACCCTGGCGAACGTCTATCTGGCGATCGAGCATGATCTGGAAATTATTCCGGTCCTCAACAAGATTGACCTGCCGGGAGCGGATCCTGACCGGATCAAGCAGGAAATCGAAGACATCATCGGACTGGATTGCAGCAGCGCGATTCTGGCCTCCGCCAAAGAGGGCGTCGGCATCGATGAGATTTTGGAATCCATCGTGTTTCTCGTGCCGCCGCCTCAAGAAACCCTTGAGAAACCGCTGCGAGCACTCATTTTTGACAGCTATTACGATCCCTACCGGGGCGTCATCGTCTATTTCCGAGTGATGGATGGTGTTCTACGAAAGGGCGACACTGTGCGCTTGATGGCCTCTAAAAAGGAATATTCCATTGACGAACTTGGGGTTTTATCTCCGAATCAGATTCCTGTGGATGTCCTTCATGCGGGCGAAGTGGGTTACTTCTCAGCGGCGATTAAATCAGTGGAAGATGCGCGGGTGGGCGACACGATTACCCTAGTCAAAGAACCAGCGGAGGAACCACTACCCGGATATGTGGAAGCCAAGCCGATGGTCTTCTGCGGCCTGTTTCCCACCGATTCAGATCAGTATGAAGATCTGCGGGACGCTCTGGAGAAACTACGCCTCAGCGATGCGGCTCTGCAATATGAGCCGGAGAATTCAAGCGCGATGGGCTTCGGTTTCCGCTGCGGCTTTCTTGGTCTTCTGCATATGGAGATTGTGCAAGAGCGGCTGGAGCGAGAATACAACCTGGACTTGATTACGACCGCACCGTCAGTCATCTACCGCGTCAAACTCATTGACGGCTCAGTGGTTGAAATTGATAATCCCAGCACGCTGCCGTCCCCTCAAGAGCGCGAATCGATCGCGGAGCCGTATGTGCGGGTCGAAATGATTACCCCCGAGGACTACGTCGGCGCTTTGATGGAGCTTTGCCAGAGTCGGCGGGGTGACTTCAAAGACATGAAGTATCTGGCTCAGTCGAGAACGTCTTTGGTGTACGAGTTGCCACTAGCCGAGGTGGTCACCGACTTTTTTGATCAACTCAAGTCGCGATCGCGGGGCTACGCCAGCATGGAGTATCACCTCACCGATTACCGCGAGAATCATCTGGTGCGACTCGATATCCTCATTAATGGCGAACCTGCCGATCCCCTAGCCACCATCGTCCACCGCGACAAAGCCTACTATGTCGGTAAAGCGCTGGTCGAAAAGCTAAAGGAATTGATTCCCCGCCACCAGTTCAAAATTCCCCTCCAAGCCTCTATCGGCAGCCGCGTGGTTGCCAGTGAGGCCATTCCTGCCTTACGAAAAGACGTTCTCTCCAAGTGCTATGGCGGCGACATCTCTCGAAAGAAGAAGCTGCTGCAAAAGCAAGCCAAGGGTAAGAAGCGACTGAAGGCGATCGGGACGGTGGACGTGCCACAGGATGCCTTCATGGCAGTGCTCAAGCTGACTTAAGCTTAGATTCTTGATTTAGAAAACTGTCCTCCATTTATGAAGGTTCAAACAGCCCAGCTTAGTTACTTCAAAAGATTTAGAGATTTGTCGCTTGACTTTACTGATCCTGAAACAGGCTTGGCAAAGAACCTCGTACTTTTGGTTGGTATTAATGGGATTGGCAAATCTTCAATTCTTCAAGCAATTGCCGCGACCGTTGGAACTGCATGTGGACGAATAAATCATCCCGAAGAACTAAACTGGCCTGGATTCAATTGGGAGGTCTCAGATAACAATTGGAGTGGCTTCAATTCACGAGTCGATTTGGCCATTGAGTTTTCTACAAACGAGATAGAAGCTACCCGTAGCTTTTCCGAAGAGATTGGCTCTGACAAAGAGAAGTGGACCATACCTTCTACTCGGCGGGTCGTTCAGCTCCATTTAACCAAGCCAAATGTCAGGGCAATTTCTCCTGATGGTAAAGAAGCACTATTTCAATTGAAAGGTAGAGAGTATGCTAAGCAGTTAGTCAGACATCGCGGATTTAAAGTTCTTGAACAGGTCGGAACGGTTCTTTGGTATACCGAGCAGCGGACTTCTACAAGTCTGACGCCTGAAGATCCAAGGCGAGAAATTGACCTCACTCAGGATGTTCTGCGAGATAGGCTTTCAAAATGGAGACAGTTCCATCAAAGTTTAACTTCTGGTCAAATCAAAGAACTTCGGCCAGGACAGAAGGACTTGTACAAAGAGATTGAGAGCGCTTACCAGACAGTATTTCCAAGCAGAATTTTCGAAGGACCTGTCCCAAGACAAAACATTGACGATTTTCTTGAGGAACCCTGGTTCTATTTATCTGATGGAGAACGTCAATACGAAATCTCAGAAATGTCTGGCGGTGAGAGAGCTATTTTTCCAATACTGGTCGATTTTGTAAGATGGAATGTTCATAATTCCATTGTTTTAATTGACGAGTTGGAGCTGCACTTGCATCCGCCTATGCAACAAGCTTTTCTGCGATCTCTACCCAGCTTAGGCAAGAATAATCAGTTTATTATCTCAACTCATTCTGACTATATAGAGGAACTCGTTCCTGATAATTGTGTATTCAGAATTGATAGCTAATCTATGAGCGTCATCGGCCAATCTTCCAAACTGATCTTTTGTGAAGGGAAACCCAAAGGGCTAGACGAACGTTTGTTACAGCAAATAGCGATTCCGGCTAATGCAGTCATCAAACCATCAGGCGGCAAACGAACGCTAGCGGTGTACGTTCAAGTAGAACTGGAAAAATACCCGCAAGGTTTAGCGCCGAATTACATCGCTTTCAGAGATCGTGACTTTGATGCTAGACCTTCGGATGAAGTGGCATTGATTCGCCCGTTTAACGACAAGAAGCCTGTTTACTATACCCATCGTGCCTGCATCGAAAATTACCTACTTAATGCCGAACTAATTCATACCTATTGGGAAGAGCAAGAACGAGAAGCCTTGAAATGGAGGCATGGTGCTTCTCCTGGTGTTGAAAATATTAATGATTGGATTGAGAGTTCTGCACGAGATATTGCCAACTATCAGACTATTCGTTGGGCTTTAGCAAGTCTCAAACCCGGCTTGAGGTGGCCAGAGGTCAAAAACACTTGGACAAAGGGCGATGGCAAGCTACCTAATGCATTAGACTTTACAAGCTGCTTTGATCAAGGTAAGCGAATAGTTGAAGAGTTCAGACAACAAATTGTTAATGTTAATCTAGAAAACTTCGATCAAAATGTTCAGGGTTACAGAACTTTATTTGGCGACGGCGGATTTTGGGAGAGTAAAGACTACCTTGTATGGTTTCATGGAAAAGATATTCAAAAAGCCATGCAAATTAAACAACCCAATTCGATTTCTCTCCAGAAATCATACTTTGATTGGGCCATATCACGGATCGATTTTTCACGACATCCCGACTTGGAAGAGCTGAAGTTACTCATTTAGTGTTTGCCAGGGACTGTGATTGTCAGGGACTGTGAATCGAAGATCTTGAGCATCTATGAAGAAGCACTTTAACTTGTTCCTATTGACAATGCTGAGTCTCATTGGCTCGTTGATGGGTTGTAATCCTCAGGAACGATCAGCCGAACAATCAAATTCATCGTCAGAAACCGTGACGATCTTGGGAACCTTGACGGGTAATGGAGAAGAGAAGCTGATGGCGGCGATCGCTCCCTTCACAGAGCGCACAGGCATCAACGTCGTCTATGAGGGAACAGACGCCTTTACGACTTTGGTTTCGGTGCGGGTGGACTCTGGGGATGCACCAGACATTGCTCTTTTTCCTCAACCGGGGTTGCTGTTGGACTTTGCTCGGCAGGGCGACCTCGTGCCCCAGTCGCGCTCGGTTCTAGAGCCAGCCTATGCCCCGTACTGGTTGGATCTCACCAGCGTTGATGGCAATCTCTACGGGGTTTGGATGCGGGCCGATGTCAAAAGCTTGGTGTGGTATAACCCATCGGAGTTTGAGGCGGCTGGGTACTCAGTCCCAACCACATGGGATGAACTGGAAGCCCTGACGGAGCAGATGATTGCTGATGGCAACACGCCCTGGTGCCTGGGCATGGAAAGCGGGACTGCAACGGGCTGGGTTGGTACCGACTGGCTAGAGGAAATTCTGCTCCGTCAAGCGGGTCCAGAGGTCTATGACCAGTGGGTGGCCAATGCAATTCCGTTCAACGATGCTGCGATCGTTCAGGCCCTGGAGACCTTCGGCACCATTGTGCAAGACCCGAATCGGGTCCGAGGCGGCACGGCGGCTGTTATTAGTACGCCCTTTGGCGATTCTCCGGCTGCTCTCTTCACTACACCTCCTGGGTGCTATCTGCATCGACAAGCCAGCTTCATTGCCGACTTTTTTCCCCAAGGCTTGGAACCCGGCTCTACGGTAGATGTCTTTGCTTTGCCACCCATCCAGCCTGAACAGGGCAATCCGGTATTGGTTGGCGGCATTGTCTATGCTCAGTTCAACGATACTCCGGCAGCGACAGCATTGATGGAGTACCTTGCCACTGAAGAGGCTCATACGCTGTGGGCGCAGGAAGACTACATCACACCCCATGAAGCCGTTGGACTGGATGCCTACCCCAACATGCTGACTCGCAATCAGGCTGCTGTTCTTAAAAACGCTGACGTCATTCGATTTGACGGTTCTGATTTGATGCCAGGAGCGATTGGTACAGGCACCTTTTGGACAGGCATGGTGGATTACGTGGGCGGCACAGATGCCGCAACCGTCCTGACCAAAATTGAAGACAGTTGGCCTGATACAGAGGCTCAGTAAGGGGGCTGGCGAATCCTAGCGTCGACACGCCGCATCCAATCAGAACGTCTTACACCACGCTACTTATAGCCCTGTGCAGCTTGGTCAAGTATATCTCAGTGTCTTCAGGGAGCAGGGAATAGGGAACGGGGAGTATTGGTTCCTGTCACCTCCTCCCTATTCTCTCGTGACTGTATTTCAACAATAGGGGTAAGGCTGTAACATCTCAAGCTGAGTGGCGACGGCTATGGCATTAGTCCAAGGAGAAGTTAGCCAGGGGACTGCCGTTGAGCAGGGTATTGACGGCATCAGCGGCAGCCCAGCCAGATTCAAAAGCACTATTGATGTGGCGATCGCCACACCAGTCGCCACAAGCTACTAACGGCAGCGGGTCAGACATGGTTGGCAGGGAGTCAGGACAAGGCACTTTAACTCTCGCATAACGCCAGCGATGAACTTGCCAACGCAGGGGACGCATCATCCAGGACGCAATGAATTGACCGGCTTCAGCCAGGAGCGCTGAACCAGCGGGCTGTAGGTTGTCAGCATCCAGCCAGGTTTGGGCAAAATTGGAGCTGCTATGAAGCACCACATTAAATCCCTCAACGGAGCGTTTGCTGCTGTCTAACCCAATCCAAAAGAACGGAGTATCAGGATGACCTTCAATCGCCCACGGCTCAGTTGGATCACAGGGTAGAGGCGCAGCCACGAAAGCAAAGGGTGGCTCATACTGTGCCATCACAGTGAGGCAGGGAGCATACTGCACAGTGCTAATAGCGGTCGCGGCTTTTGCCAAGCTAGCGTGCGATCGCAGTGGTTCTAACAAGGGCACAATCTGAGGAGCGGGAATAGCCAGTACAATCGCCTTCGCCCTATGCTGAACGGACGTGCCATCTGCCACTCGTTCAGCCGTAATATGCCAGGTATTGTCAGGCGTCGGTAAGAGGGCTGTGACTCGTTGCTGACGATGAACGGCAAGATTGGCGGCGATCGCTTTGCCCACAGCAGACATACCCTGGGAAGCCACATAGTAAGGCAACGTGAGTTTGGCTGACTGGAGGTGCCCAGAAGGGTCTAAAGCATAGCAATGGGGTTGCCAAAGCGTTAGCACACCCTGGGCAATAAGCTGCTGAGTGAGTGCGTTCAGCCATTCTCCTTCCGGTTGAATGTAGCGAGCACCATGGTCTAGGGGAACGCCATTAATGCGACGGGTTGCCAGGCGACCGCCCAATCCTCTTGATTTTTCCAGTACACAAACTTGGTAGCCTGCCTGCTGCAATCGTCGGGCACAGATCAGTCCTGCCATGCCCGCCCCCACAACTACTACATCTTGGAGGGCCATACTTTGTTTCCGTAAAACGCCTGCTCCATACGCTACCATTCGGTCATCTGCTCATATCATCTCTCCGAATCCTTTTGCACGGGATACTTCTCAATGCTTAGAATGAGACAGTCTCCCAATCCTAATTCGGGTATTTTGTTGTGGACGAACTGCGTTCTGCCCTTGAACTCGCGACCGATGACGAATTGCAAGCTCTCACAGAATTGCTGTTTCGTCCCAAACTTAACCCTTTGGACTATCTGCGACGTCCCTACGCCGTTGAGCTATCCAATGCTAGTCGGCAGGAGTGGCTAGACAAATTGGAAGAGCGGTTTCGCTATTTAGCAGCCGATGGACTAACGGTGATTCAAGGGCGCTGTCAGCAGGTTTCGTATCGTCAGGCATTAGTACAGGTCTGCCAACATCTCCACATTACTTACTCCAACACTTTTGAAACCACTGAGTTGGAATCTGAGGTCTTTCTACACATTATGGAGAAAGCTTGGCAGCGGCTCCCGCAGAGAGAGAAGCGATCGCTACAAAAACGAGTGCGGCAGTCAATCTCAGGTAGCGCTGAATATCAAGCATTGCCAATTCCACTCCAGGACAATCCGCTAGGGCTTTTGGTTAAGGGCAGCAGCGCCTTAGCCGTTAGTACGGTGGTGAAACCCTGGTTGCTGAAGCAGATTGCCCGTCAGTTTGCGATGCAGATGGCCCGACAGCAAATGGCTAAGCAGGCGCTCACAAGGGGAGGTTTATCGATAGCGGGCCAAATTCACGGTCGAGTGACAGTTGCCATGGCCTCCCGAGGAATGGCCGTGAATGCCGCACGATATGCCACAACTCGCAGCTTTTTTGCAGTATTGGGACCCGCGATGTGGACCTGGTTTTTTGCTGATTTAGGATGGCGGGCGATCGCCACCAACCATAGTCGTATCATTCCAGTTGTGTTTGCACTGGCTCAAATTCGCCTCACCCGAGGAGACTGCTACGAATTAGCGCGGTGCTAGCAGAGGGGAGGGTATGCAGGAATCCAATACCACCCAAAATCACTACACACTGCTGCGGGTGAAGCCAACTGCCTCTCCCCAGGAAATTCGGCGTGCTTATCGGGATCTGAGTAAGCTATATCACCCCGACACTACGACGCTGCCACCTGAAACGGCAACAGAGAAGTTTAAAATTCTCAACGCAGCGTATGCAACCCTCAGCAATCCAGAAGCACGGATTGCTTATGATTACAGCATTGGTATTTCTAGAGTTGCAGTCATTCAAGCACCGTCTTATCTGAATCGACCTGCTTCAGAGCGGGGTAAATACAAGAACAAAAATGCTTACCTAGACCCGACCGATCGCCCCCTTTCCCCTGGCGAACTCTTTGCCCTCTTTATCTTGGGCGTCACTTTTGTGGGCTGTTTGATTTTAGTCTTTGCGATCGGATGGACGAAAGGCGAAATCGTTTTATCGCCGTCCTCAACGGAAGCTGCGATTTTAGAGCAGACTACCCCTCTGCAAACGGAACGGACCTCAGTATCTGATCTGCCTTCTCCCCAAAATGACCAGGGACTTCCTTCCCCAGATCAAGAAACGGGACCTATTGGAGCTCCGCCGTTGCCTGACACGCCACCTAAAACACAAGAGGATGTGCCAAAACCCTTGCCGTTCGAAAATCTTTCTCCGAAGATAATTTAAGACATTGATGGAGACGAAATAACTCTATGGTCATGCCAAGTGCTGATACGCCACTCTATAATCATCCGCTACCTGATATTGAACAATGGCTGCGGGAGCAGGGCTGTCATCAAAATGCTGAAGAACTTCATGAATGGCACATTGAAAAGATGAATTGGCAAGCCGATATCAGCTTGGAGGTTGATTCAATCGTGGTGTCTTATCTCAAGACTCAGTCGAGTGGAGAAGATATTCAGCGCGTTTTTAAGTACTCACTCAGCCGTCAAGATCTAGAAGAGGCTATTTTTTCCGGGCCTTAGGACTAGCAGTATCAAAACTATGAAAAGGGAGAAGTATGGATTCGCAGTCTCACACTGAGCCGCAGGCGATCGCGCTTACACCTGAAGGACCGACGATTCCAGCGTTGGGAGTTGGAACGTGGGCCTGGGGAGATTCGCTTTTTTGGAGCTATGGCAAAGAGTATACCGAAGCAGATTTACAGCAAGCGTTCAAGGCTTCTGTTGCTGCTGGGGTTAACTTTTTCGACACTGCTGAAATATATGGCTTTGGCGAATCGGAGCGGCTAATCGGGCGATTCTTGCAGCAGGTCAATCAGCCTGTCTTTCTGGCAACGAAATATTTCCCCTTACCGTGGCGCTTTTCTACAAAAGCTGTGTCTGAAACCCTGACGGCTAGCCTAGAGCGCCTACAGCTAGAAGCCGTCGAACTATATCAAGTGCATTGGCCTCTGGACTTTTTCATGAAGCAGAAAGATTTGATGAATGCATTAGCAAACGAGGTCAAGCAGGGTCGCATTCGAGCAGTGGGGGTCAGCAACTATTCGGCTCAGCAGATGCAGGAAGCTCATCATTACCTATCAGACCGGGGGGTGCCTCTCGCTGTCAACCAGGTGCAGTATTCGCTGCTACACCGCAAGGTTGAGAGCAACGGAGTGCTAGATATGGCCCGTCAGCTAGGCGTGAACATTCTGGCTTATAGCCCTTTGGCACAAGGGTTATTGACGGGTAAATATTCCACACAGAATTACCAACCTCCCACCGGGGCGCGAAAGCTAGACCCTCGTTTTAGCAAGCAGGGCTTAGACAAGATTGAACTGGTGCTGACAACCCTGAACGCGATCGCTCAAGCCCATGACAAAACTCCGGCGCAGGTTGCCCTCAATTGGCTAATTTGCCTAGGCAACGTCGTTCCCATTCCCGGTGCTAAGAATGCTCATCAGGCTCGCCAAAATGCAGGTGCGCTTGGTTGGAGAATGACCGCCGAAGAACACGAGCAGTTGGGTCGAGTGACGCGACCCTGGCTATAGGAAGATAGCAGCATGCACTTGCATCAAGCACACCCCATTCCCTATTCCTTGTCCCTTAAGACACTGAAGATGTACTTGCCCAAGCTGCACAGGGCCATAAGTCAGCGCATTAACTGATCCGCTTTAGCAACTAACAAGCAGCCACCTGTAAGATTTATCCCTCTATCCTCAAACCCATCCATGCGACAATGATGAGCCTGTGCCGTTCACGCGCTTAACTCATGAATTCTGCTCGCCCTGCTTCTGATGCGATCGCAACCGCTTTGGATCCTAGCACTGATTTAACTTTTCAGCTGCCAGACCCTGAAGATGCAGACCTGTCCGAATTTGAATTTCAGCAGCAAATTGAGACGGCATGGCAGGTGTGCGATCGCTTCGATCTACAAACAGATATCTGGCGAGGGCGAATTTTGCGGACGGTGCGCGATCGCGAGAAGCGTGGGGGTGATGGGCGGGGCACAGGATTTTTGAACTGGCTGCGCGATCGTGAAATCACAAAAAGCCAGGCATATTCGCTGATTGAACTGGCAAACAGCGCCGATACGCTACTCCAAGAAGGGTTACTAGAACCAGAGTCCGTCAACAATTTCAGTAAACGAGCATTTGTTGAAACAGCACAGTCAGCGCCTGAAGTGCAGCAGTTAGTGAGCGATGCTGCGCAACGGGGAGAGCAGATCACTCGCCGGGAGGTACGGCAAATTTCTGATGAGTGGACCGCAATGACATCTGATCTGCTGCCGACAGAAATCAAAGAAAAAGCGGCAAACAACACCATCCCTACTCGCTACCTTGCCCCCCTAGTTAAAGAGATGGAGAAACTACCGCCACCTCATCAAGAGACCTTGAAAACTGAGGTCATGCTGAATCCCGATATTGATACGCTGAAGCAAGTCACCGCCGAGGCCCGTTATTTGGCTAAGTACTTGGAAGCTGCCGTTCAAGTGCAAGCTCTAAACAGCGAGAACCTCGACTTGGAACAGGCATTAGAAGAAGCCCTACGCATTGGCTGTTTGAATGCTACCGCCGATTTAGTTAAACAAGCTTCTCAGCTAGAGCAGGCCACCGCCAAGCTTTACAGCGCTTGGAATCAGATCAACAAGCTAGCTGAGCGTGTGTATGTAGACAGCGGCTCCAGTACCCCCCATCTCCGTAATCTCCTTAGCCATCTTGATCCGCTAACGAATCAAACCTTGGAGGTTCAACTCGGCGATCCTGAAAGCCCACTATCCCATACGGTACGGTTGCGATTGCTGGGAATTGAGGAAAGCAGTGGAGAATAAAGGGATAGCCCTTATACGCCGCCTTACTCAGCTATAGCCCTGTGCAGATTGGTGCAGATTGGGCGAGTCCATCTCAGTGTCTAAGGGAGCAAGGAATGAGGTGTGCTTGACTCCAACGCATACCGCTATAGCTTGACGAAGGTAAGCGAAATCGGTGTGGCATTACGTTAAAGATCGTGGCAAACCAAGGTTCTGACCGCACAACTCATGGATCTCTCCATTCGCCCCATACCTCAGGGCACGATCAAAATTGGACAGGGCGACAGATTAATTACCCGATTCGTAACGCTCTCCGACATCGTTTCCTCAATTAGACCAATCCCTCGACAGCCCATCACAATGAGGTCAGCTTCAATCTCATCAGCAACGTCGCAAATCACAAAGGCAGGCTGTCCTGTCCGCTCCAGCACTTTGCTCTCAACACCTTGTTGATCAAAGAGGTCTTTAGCTTGAGCAAGCAGCTTGGCAACCGCCTCAGGAGAGGCCTGTTGCGGATGCTCAGCATTCTCTTGAATTTCTACAACAGATAACAAAACAAGCTGACTCTGGTTTTGTTTGACCAGGTCGACTACTAGACTAGCCGCTTGTTGAGCCTCTGGACTCATATCAATAGGAAACAGAACCGTCTTGAACATAGCCCCTCAGACGAATACACAGACTCCGGTAGAATGATTCTCGGACATAGCTTGTAGCACTGGCAACAGAATAATGTGGCTTGTTTGACGCTAGCGAGCTACAGCTTCAATCTTAGAGTAATTCAAGGGTTGGGGTCTCTCTGCAAGAGCCGTGCATAAACGTAATAATCGCAACCTGGGAGGTTCAGGCCTGTGGCAAAGAAAACAGTGGCAACGCTAACCGAAGCAGATGTATCCGGCAAGCGCGTGCTGGTGCGGGCTGATTTCAATGTTCCTTTGGATGATCAGGGCAATATCACCGATGACACTCGGATTCGGGCCGCACTACCAACGATTCAAGACTTGACTGGCAAAGGAGCCAAAGTTGTTTTGTGCAGTCATTTTGGTCGTCCAAAAGGCAAAGTTGTCGACAAAATGCGCTTGACTCCAGTTGCTGATCGTCTATCAGAAGTACTGGGTCAGAAGGTTGTGAAATGTGATGACTGCGTGGGCGATGCAGTTGCAACTGCAATCAATGGTCTGGGGAATGGACAGGTTGCGCTGTTGGAAAACGTTCGCTTCTATGCGGGTGAAGAAGGCAACGACCCGGAATTTGCTAAGCAGTTAGCGGCTAACGCAGATCTCTACGTTAACGATGCCTTTGGCACTGCTCACCGCGCTCATGCTTCCACAGCAGGGGTAACCGAGTACCTTAGTCCCTCCGTTGGAGGCTACCTGATTGAAAAGGAATTGCAGTATCTCCAAGCCGCGATCGAAAGCCCTCAGCGTCCTTTGGCGGCCATTATTGGTGGTTCTAAAGTTTCTAGCAAGATTGGTGTCATTGAAACCTTACTTGACAAGGTAGACAAGCTGCTCATTGGTGGTGGCATGATCTTTACCTTCTACAAAGCTCGCGGCCTCAACGTTGGCAAGTCTTTGGTTGAGGAAGACAAGCTAGACCTTGCTAAGTCTTTGGAAGAGAAAGCCAAAGAAAAGGGCGTTGATCTGCTACTCCCTACAGACGTTGTGGTTGCCGATAATTTTGCCCCCGACGCCAATGCTCAAACGGTTAGCGTTGATGCTATTCCTGATGGTTGGATGGGTCTCGATATTGGTCCCGACTCGGTAAACACATTTCAAGCCGCTCTCAAAGAATGCAAGTCCGTTATTTGGAACGGTCCGATGGGTGTGTTTGAATTTGACAAGTTTGCAGCAGGCACCGAGGCGATCGCTCGTACTCTAGCAGAACTCACACCCCAAGGCGTCACCACTATCATCGGCGGTGGTGACTCTGTAGCAGCCGTTGAAAAAGTGGGTGTTGCTGATCAGATGAGTCACATCTCCACAGGTGGTGGTGCCAGCTTAGAACTTCTAGAAGGCAAAACCCTACCTGGAATTGCTGCGCTAGATGAAGCGTAATATATAGCTCCAGTGAATTAAACGACCCGCTCAACATGACCTTATAGTGGGGCACGTTGAGCGGGTTAGGCCGTCGCCAGTTCTGTTGAGGTAAGACGGTGAACCATTTGACTATAGCGCTAAGCACCCGGATGTTATTGGGTTCACAAGCCTAGATGGCCAAAGCTATACTTTATGTCTGGACTATGCTCGACTAAAAAGTAAGCTGTTATGCCTGCAAAGGATCTCTACCATGATGCAGTGAAAGCAGCTCTGACCAAAGATGGTTGGTTAATAGTAGCTGATCCCTACCGTATTCAGTACAAGGACATTGACCTGTATGCTGACTTAGCAGCGGAACGACCAATTGCGGCTGAGCGGGGGGGACAGAAGATAGTTGTTGAGGTCAAAAGCTTTGTTGGACGATCTCCAATGACTGATTTTCACAATGCTATAGGTCAATATGCTGTCTATCGAAGTCTAATTCAAGCAACAGAGCCTGACTACCAGCTATATCTAGCAATTGACGATATTACTTACGAAAACTTTTTTAAGCGCGAAGGTATCGCCTTCATCATTAATGACAGCCAGATTGCTCTATTCGTCATAGCTGTTGAGCAACAGGAGATTGTAAAGTGGATAAGTTAGAGAAATATCGTCGGATTATCCAAGAAGTTTTAGTTGCTTATCAGAAATGGGCATCAAAAGCTGACCAATCTAGAGTAAAGCAATGCGTCTCTTTTGACGAAAATCATGATCATTACTTCTGGTTCCACATAGGATGGAATGACAAAAGGCGAGATTTTGGTGTGACCGTTTATCTCCGTATTGAGAATGACAAAATCTGGGTTGAAGAAGATTGGACTCAACACGGTGTTGCCAACGACTTACTGAACGCTGGAATTCCTGCCGAAGACATTGTTTTAGGATTTCAGCATCCTAGCAAGCGCCCCTTGACCAATTTTGCTATGGCCTGATGAAGACTTTTCTATTCAATGTCCAAAAAGGCATGTTTGTTTCCCATCATCGTTGACAGCATGGCAAATAAATAGGCGCTAAATCCTCTTTCCGTCTCACCTGACTCTCAACTAGAGTCGATATCCTGAAGAGGTTATCTATCCAAAGAGATGTTATGCAGGTTGCGCTACCGATCGCAAAAGACCTTGTATTCATTGGCGGAGGCCATACCCACGCGATCGTGCTGCGAAAGTTTGGCATGAAGCCGCTGCCTGGAGTGCGCCTAACGCTAATCACTAATCTTGTAGACACCCCCTACTCAGGAATGCTGCCCTGCCATGTTTCTGGGCTGTATGATTTCGATGAATCCCACATTGACTTGCGTCCTCTCAGTCGCTTTGCCCACTGTCAACTCATGATGGACAGGGCTGTTGCCATTGACGTTGAAAATCAGCAGGTAATCTGTGCCCATCATCCCCCCGTTGCATTTGACGTGTTATCCATCGACACAGGTAGTACGCCCGCAACGGTTGCTGTACCAGGTGCTAAGGACTATGCAATTCCTGCAAAACCTGTACCGGATCTTTTGCAAGCATGGGACGAATTTTTGACCGGAATTTGCCAATCCAAACCTAAAGCCGTTTCCTTTGCAGTAGTGGGTGGTGGTGTTGGTGGCGTGGAACTAACACTCAACATGCAGGCGCGATTATGGGATTTGATGGACCAGTTGGGTCAATCGCATCAAGATCTGTCCGTTCACCTTTTCCACCGGGGTGAAGACATTGCCAATGGGCGCAATCGTAGTACCCGTAGGCTACTCCATCGGCGATTTGTTGAGCGAGGCGTTAATCTGCACCTGCAAGAATCGGTCTGTGCTGTCGAGCCAACTGACACTCACCAGCGAATTGTACGCTGCGAGTCAGGTCTAACAGTGCGGTGCGATCGCGTCTTCTGGGTTACAAACGCCTCTGCTCCCGGTTGGATTCAAGGCTCAGGGCTAGCGACAGATGACTCTGGATTTTTGCTAGTCGAGGACACTCTACAAAGCAGTTCCCATCCCAACATTTTCGCGGCGGGAGATGTTGCCACCATGAGGAATCATATGCGTCCCAAAGCCGGTGTTTTTGCTGTCCGGCAGGGCAAACCCTTATTTCACAACTTGCAAGCCTATCTAACCGGTCAGCCGCTTCAGCCTTTTACTCCCCAAAAGCAATATCTCAACATTATTGATACTGGAAATGGCAGCGCGATCGCCTCTCGTGGTCCGTTTACATTTGAGTCCTCACTGATGCGAGCTTGGAAAGATCGAATTGATCGCAAATTCATGCGGCTATTTTCAGACTTTCCGACCATGTCGCCCAAGCCGTCTGAACAAACGACTGAAAAGTCAACTCCGATACCTCAAATGTATTGCGCTGGATGTGGGTCCAAAGCAGGCAGCGATGTTTTGAGCCGAACTTTGCAGCGGCTGCAGCAGGATACTGTTGCCACTGATCTAGCTGATGAGACCGTTTTGATTGGCCTAACGGCTCCTGATGATGCAGCGATCGTTCAGCTTCCACCTGATAAACTTGCCGTTCATACAGTGGACTATTTCACTGCTCTGGTCGACGACCCGTTTGTGTTTGCTCAAATCGTGGTGAAGCACTGCCTGAATGACCTCTACGCCATGGGAGCAACGCCCCACACCGTGCTAGCAATCGCAACACTGCCCTACGGCACGTCTGTTAAACAAAGCGAAACGCTGTTTCATCTGCTGTCTGGCGTTCAAAAATCACTGATGTCTGCTAAAGCTTCCCTAGTAGGCGGCCACACGACGACAGGTGAGCAACTTGCTTTGGGGTTATCCTGCAATGGTCTAGTCACACCAGATGCTATTTTGCGCAAACAAGGAATGCAGATTGGAGACGCCCTCATCTTGACGCAACCCCTGGGAACCGGAACGCTGTTTGCGGCAGACATGCAAAAGCGAGCAAAAGGGCGCTGGATTGAGAACGCGATCGCCTACATGATCCAGTCTAGTCAGGCGGCTATGAAGTGCTTGAAGCACTATCACGTCACAGCCTGCACTGACGTTACAGGGTTCGGCTTACTAGGGCATTTGGTTGAGATGACAACGGCTTCTGAAGTAGCGGCAGAACTCGATTTGCAGTCGCTTCCTGTTTTAGAGGGAGCCTACACCACTTTGGACTACGGCATCGTGAGTTCACTGCAGCCGCAGAACAGGCAGGCCGCGCGATCGCTTAAAGATGCTGTCTCCTATGCCAACCGACCTGACTATCCAATTCTGTTTGATCCTCAGACGGCAGGAGGGCTATTGGCGACGGTGCCGAGCGATCGTGCAGATGACTGTGTCGCGCGACTTCACGAATTAGGATACGCCGCCGTGAGGATTGGCACGGTTGTGGCTGCCAAGAACGCAGAGCCGCCTATTACAATTAAGGCATGGTGAAACGGCTTGAAATTCAAGATTTTCTGGCAGCTCCCGAACCTATGCTAGATGTCCGGAGTCCCGGAGAATATAACCAGGGGCACATTCCAGGGGCTATTAGCTATCCGCTATTTAGCAACGAAGAACGTGCTCAGGTCGGTATTTGCTACAAGCAGCAGGGACGAGACGCAGCAGTCGAACTAGGCTTTGATCTGCTAGGACCCAAGCTGGGGACGATGGTCAGATGGGCAAAAAACATTGCGCCCAACAGAACAGTACGAGTCCACTGCTGGCGGGGAGGAATGCGAAGTGGCGGCGTTGGCTGGGGTCTGCAAATGGCAGGCTTTCAAGTCACAACTCTTGAAGGGGGCTACAAAGCATTCCGTCGTTGGGCACGACACGTCTTTGAAACTTCGCGACAAATCATTGTGCTAGGTGGCATGACGGGAACTGGCAAGACCCATATTCTCCATGCGCTGCAAGATTTGGGAGAACAAGTTCTTGATTTGGAAGGATTGGCTAATCACCGAGGCAGCAGCTTTGGCAGTTTGGACATGCCGCCTCAACCCACTACAGAACACTATGAAAATTTAATTTGCGATCGCCTGTCTCAACTCGATTCCCAACGCCCTGTATGGATTGAAGCCGAGAGCCGTAGGGTGGGGGTTTGTCGTGTGCCAGCTGAACTGTTTCAGCAAATGGAGATTGCGCCAACGCTCGAAATTGTGCGCTCAATAGACGAAAGGCTCGATATCTTGGTTGAAGTCTATGGTGAAACCAATCGGGATGAGTTGGTCGCGGCCACCGAGCGCATTCGCAAACGATTAGGAGGACAACGGACTCAAGCAGCCGTTGACCTCATTCGTCAAGAGCAACCACGAGAGGTCTGTAAGGTTGTGTTGGACTACTATGACCGCACCTATCGCCATGATTTGGAGCGACGCAACAAAATTATTCCTCAAGTTGATGTGTCAGGATTGACTCCTAAGGCAGCCGCTCAGTTACTGGTTAAAAAAGCCCCTTTCTTAGTTTCTACCAGCGTGTCTTTAACCTAGTCTGAGTGGCAAACGGGTCACGGTGCCCTACCCTGTATCAAGAAGGATCAAGGGTGATTGACAGCGTTCATGTTCCTCAAAACGCTAGAACTGAGGCATTTCCGCAACTATAGCGAGCAGCGGATAGATTTCACTGCGCCTAAAACAATTCTGCTGGGGGAAAATGCTCAAGGCAAATCCAATCTATTGGAATCGGTTGAACTGCTAGCGACGCTCAAGTCTCATCGTACGAGTCGCGATCGCGATTTGATTCAAGATGGTCATTCTAATGCTCGTATCACCGCTGAGGTGAACCGCGATATTGGCTATGCCGACCTTGCTTTAGTGTTGCGAGACAAAAGTAGACGCACCGCTATCCGAAACGGTGAAAAGCTACGACGCCAAATGGATTTTTTAGGAGCGCTGAACGCAGTTCAGTTTTCCAGTTTAGATCTGGACCTCGTGCGGGGTGGACCGGGCGAACGTCGAAGCTGGCTGGACACTCTGCTAATGCAGTTGGAACCCGTTTACGCCTATATCTTAGGTCAATATCAGCAAGCCTTAAAGCAGCGCAATGCCTTACTCAAACAAGAAGAGGTTTTACCTGATCAAGCCCAACTTGCCTTGTGGGATGCTCAGCTGGCCGCTTTGGGAACGCGCGTGATCCGGCGGCGATCGCGGGGATTGGCGCGCCTTGTACCTCTCGCTCAATACTGGCATGAAGCTATTAGTGGCAAAACAGAATATTTGCAATTGAGATATGCCGCGAACGTTTCCTGTGACGAAGATGATGCCACTGTTATCCAATCAGCTTTTTTGGAAAGGATTCAGCGGCGGGCGATCGCAGAACAGTACCAGCATACGACTCTTGTGGGTCCGCACCGAGACGATATCGAATTTACAATTAACGACACACCGGCTCGTCAGTACGGTTCGCAAGGTCAGCAGCGAACATTAGTCCTTGCTCTCAAGCTGGCAGAACTAGAGCTGATCGAATCTGTCATTGGCGATCCTCCCCTATTGCTACTGGACGATGTGTTGGCAGAACTTGATCTCAATCGCCAAAATCAGCTTTTAGAAACCATTCAAGATCGTTTCCAAACATTAATTACCACAACGCATCTCGGATCTTTTGATGCTCAATGGCTGAACGCATCTCAAGTCTTACAAGTGGTAGCAGGCCAAATTACGTCATGGAAGTAGTGCCTCAAAGTCCCAAAGTCAGCAATTGCGTAGTTGTCAACGCTATTGTTTAGAGCAAAAAAGCTTGAATCCCTCCTTGATACAACCAGGGTTGAGAAGCTGGCTTAATGACATCTGCGAAGTTACCCTTCTGTGAAGTCACCATTGCGCGAGCTAAAATCCACTAACTCAGCCTCACCAATCCGCAAAATTTGATTTTTCGTGAAGATTTCAGTTCTAAAGATTCCGTGAAATTATGGAATTCGATGAGAGTGACCGCGTAAGTTCTACACAACACGGCACACGACTACTGAAACTCGCAATGGATTTGAGGAATCAAGAATTTCAAGCGTGTATTTGTGTTTTCCTATAGCCTAACTTATCAACATCATAGTATCTAAGGGAGTCCTAACACGGAACATATGTCCTAGCCAAGTGTTGTGGCTAAGCTAGTTCAAGCTTCATGTTTCTAATAAAAGTTGTTGAAAACCTGAAGGCAATAGACCATTTCAAGGACGTTCAATGAAAAAATAATCTTATAGCTCTAATAAGTAATTGCTATCTACTTATTGTCCTGAAAAGCTGAACTATTTCTCTGGCAGCCCTCTCAACAATCAACCTCAAACTTGTATAGCTCCAATAATTTCAGCTACTAGAAACAACGAGTTTGATTAGGCCCTCGACTTAGAAAAATAGTCAGCTAGCAACCTTTTCCGTTAGGACACTTATGTGAATTGCTCAGGCCAATTTGGCAAAGAGGTGTTCTGTTAGCTCTTTTATAAAGATTCAACATGGTTATTGATCCGCAAAAAATGCTACTTATCGAGGATGATTCTAATGATATAGAGTTAGTACAACTTGCTATTCAAGATTTTAGGTTTATTCGAACACTTGATGTCTTAACCGACGGGGAGCAAGCCGTCACTTATCTGTTAGGTACTGCTACTCAAGCGCCAGTAAATGAATTCCCAAGGGTTGTACTCATGGATTTAAAGCTACCTAGTACCGCATGGCAGAAATGGCGTTACCCTTTAGAACCGTCTCTGAGATTCCGATGATGCCCCGTCTTTCTGCTCCAGCGATTACTTTGAGCGCGTCAGAACAGGATGAGCTAGAGTCCCTAGCGAAGCGCCCCAGCAC
>NZ_JAQMUB010000090.1 GCF_028330965.1 Oscillatoria sp. CS-180
CGGCGGGCGCGGGAAACTGGTTTTGGAACTTGGAAATAAGTTGCTTCAGCATAGTGCCTTGCGTTCTGTTGGTTTTCAAAATGAATGCCAGTGATTACTTAAAATGTGAGGCTGCCTGTAGAGCGTTCGCTACATAAAGATCTTATGAGAAACGCTAGGGACAAAACAAGCGCAACACATTTCTGTCCACCTAATATTTTTAAAGACTTGTGGTCAAGGCCGCAACAGTTCATGGGTAATCTCTGCTGTGGAGTTCATCAACAATAGTTGAGAGGTCCAATTTTTATCAGAAATAGTACATTTGTTAGAGCAACTCGTGAGGCAGCGATCGCACAATGTCTATACCCGTAATCCGTAATTGGCCCGTAATCCGTAATTGGATAGTGAAGCTAAGCTGCTTGGCGCTAGCAGGGTGTGGTCTTTTGCCGATGAGTGAAACGTCACCACTATCGCCTCAGATCAATTCGTCAGCGCTTCCTCCGTGCGTCAACGATGATTGTAACTGTGCTGATTTTCGAGATCAGGCGCTGGCGCAGACGGTGCTGGATGCCTTTTCAGGAGATCCGTTTTCCCTCGATCAAGACGGTAATGGAGCTGCCTGCGAATTATTACCTCCAGTCTCCTCAGGCAGCGATCCAGCAGTCCCGCTCAGTGATAGTCTTCACCTAGTTCTTGGCAATCCCAGTAATGCCGGATCAGGAAACTTGGACAATTATTTGATTGAGCGATCGCAGTATGCGCTGTCCTATAACCATGATCGTGGCATCGCAAATTGGGTCAGCTGGCAGCTTAGTGCTGACTGGTTAGGCAACACTGAACGCCAAGACAATTTTCGGCAAGATGGCGGTCTGCCCACGGGAGTTTATCAGGTGACGCCCAACGATTACCGCAATACGGGTTTCAATCGGGGACATATTGTGCCATCGGGCGATCGCACTCGCAGCCCTCAAGACAACAGCGCCACATTTTTGATGACGAATGTTTTGCCACAGGCACCTGCGAATAATCAAGGTGTCTGGCGTGAGTTAGAGGAAGCTAGCCGTGAGCAGGTCTATCAATATGACAAAGTGCTTTGGGTCACTGCTGGGGGATATGGCGATCGAGGACGAATTGCTGACGGTCAAGTGACCATCCCATCTCGTCTCTGGAAAATTATCGTGGTATTAGATCCCGGAGAGGGCGCAGAGAATATCGATCTAGGAACGCCCATCATTGCGGTCGATATGCCCAATCAGGATGCGGTCAATTCGGACTGGCGTGTCTATCAAACCACCATCGATCAGCTAGAGCTGGCTACAGGCTACGATTTTTTGTCTCAAGTTCCCAGCGACATCCAAGAGATTTTAGAGTCCTCTCCCTATGAGGTGAAATGAGGATAATGGTATTAGGCTGAGACGAGAAATTTAGGTGAGTCAGGATTCAGAAGCCAAGAGTCAGTATTTCCTGCTTCTGATGAGTACTGGTTCATTGTCTATGGGGCGATCGCTTTCAACGGTAATCGATAAGCATCATGGTTCAAACAACTTCAAAACTGAGTGCCTTTGCTGATTTGCTGTCTTATGACGACGGTACGGACAAGTGCTACGAGCTGACTTACGGAGAGTTGATTGAGGTGCCACCAGAATCGGACGAGAATGTAGTGATTGCCAGGGCCTTAGATCGTACTTTATCCGAGTTGGTAGGGTTTCGACGGGTTAGAACGCATCAATTAGCTGTAGAGATGCTGGGTCAGCCCAAAAACCGATTTCCTGATGTTACGGTATTGCGACCTGAGCATGTGGAGCAGTTGCAGGCACTGGGAAAGTCGGCTATTACGCTGGAAATGGCCCCGCCCCTGTTGGTGGTTGAAGTCGTGAGTCCAGGACGCGAGAATCAGCGGCGTGACTATTTTGAAAAGCGCAATCAGTACGAGTGGCGCGGCATCAGTGAATACTGGATTGTCGATCCTCAACAGCAGCAGGTGACAGTGTTTGCAATGGTTGAGGGGGCTTATCAGGAGACTGTCTTTGGCGTCGAGGAGGCGATCGCCTCTCCCACTTTTCCTAACTGGAAGCTCACCGTACAGGCAGTACTGGCTGGATAAGCTGTTATCAAAACACTTCTGGTGTTTCTGTTTTTGCCAGTGCTAAAGCCGTAGAATACCTTCCGTTAAATGACAGCTATCTTCCACACTATGAGTTCAAGTGACACTAGGGGCAAAACTGTAGAACAGCAGGTTCGTCAGCTCAGGGAACAGCTCCAGAAGGCGAGCTATGCGTACTACGTGCTGGATCAGCCGGTCATGGAAGATGAGGTCTACGATCGCCTCTATCGCCAACTGCAAGACCTTGAAACCGCGCATCCCGAATTAGTGACCCCTGACAGTCCGACTCAACGGGTGGGAGAACAGCCGGCAAGCCAATTTAATTCCGTTCGCCACAACATTCCGCTCTACAGCTTGGAGAATGCTTTTGGCCTAGAGGAATATCGGGCTTGGGAAGAAAAGTGGCGACGGCTAGCTCCCGATGTAGGTGAGGCGATAGCTGTGGCAGAACTTAAGATTGATGGATCAGCAATGGCGTTGACCTACGAGAACGGCCTGCTGGTGCAGGGACTGACTCGCGGCGATGGAACGACCGGAGAGGACATTACTCAAAACGTCAAAACTATCCGGTCTATTCCTCTCAAACTTCAAACAGACAATCCACCCCCGGTTGTTGAGGTGCGCGGAGAGGCGTTTTTGCCCCTGAGTGAGTTTGATCGCATCAACCAGCAGCGAGAAGCCAACCGTGAGGCTCTTTTTGCCAATCCTCGCAACGCCGCAGCAGGAACCCTGCGTCAACTGGACTCCCGCATTGTGGCCGACCGCCGCCTGGACTTTTTTGCCTACACGCTGATCATTCCTGAGACGACACAGCGACCCGACTTGGTATTGCCCTCAAGCCAGTGGGATGCCCTGAGGCTGCTACAAGATTTTGGGTTCAAAGTGAATCCTAATCGTCAGCGCTGTCAGACGGCGGACAATGTAGCTGCTTTTTATGAGGCTTGGTCAACTGAGCGGCACAACCTGCCTTATTTGACGGACGGCGTTGTCGTCAAGCTAGATGATTTTGCCCTACAGCGACAACTCGGTTTCACGCAAAAGTTTCCGCGTTGGGCGATCGCCCTCAAATATCCCGCTGAAGAGGTCCCTACCCAGATCAGAGACGTCACCGTTCAGGTGGGACGCACTGGAGCAGTGACCCCCGTTGCAGAACTCAACCCCGTTCAACTAGCGGGCACGACCGTTTCCAGAGCCACTCTGCACAACTCGGATCGCATTGCAGAATTGGATATTCACTTTGGCGATACAGTTGTGGTTCGTAAAGCTGGGGAAATCATCCCCGAAGTGGTGCGTGTGCTGGCGGATCTACGGCCTGATGACGCTAGGCCCTTCCAGATGCCGACTCACTGTCCTGAATGTGATGAAGTGCTGGTCAAACCTGACGACGAAGCGGTGACGCGATGTATCAATGCTTCTTGTCCGGCGATCGTCCGTGGCGCACTCATTCACTGGGCTAGACGCGACGCGATGGATATCAACGGGGTTGGCTCAAAATGGGTTGAGCAGTGGGTCGAACAAGGTTTGGTAAGCTCTGTCGCTGATTTGTATGATCTCACGGTGGAGAAGCTGCTGCCGCTGGAGCGCATGGGGGAGCAACTGGCGAAGAAGCTGGTGGAGGCGATCGCGGCTTCCAAACAGCAGCCCTGGTCGCGAGTGCTTTACGGACTGGGTATCCGGCATGTGGGTACGGTCAACGCTCGGACTCTGGCTCAGGAGTTTCCCTCGGTGGAGGCTTTAAGGGAAGCCAAAATTGAATCTATTGAAGCGGTTTACAGCATTGGTCCGGAGATTGCTCAGTCAGTTTATGAGTGGCTCCGTAATTCGGCTAATTGGCATTTGGTTGAAAAACTGAAGGCTGCTGGAGTTCAAATGGAGAGGGGACAAGCTGAGTTATCCCAATCACCTTTGGCGCAGCCATTTGAGGGCAAGACCTTTGTGCTAACGGGAACGTTGCCCACACTCAGTCGCAGCGAAGCAAAGGCTTTGATCGAAGAAGCCGGTGGCAAAGTCACTAGCAGCGTCAGTGCTAAAACCAGCTTTTTAGTCGCAGGAACAGAGGCCGGCTCAAAGCTTCAGAAAGCTGAAAAATTAGGTATCCCAAAGCTATCAGAAGAGGGCTTACAAAAAATGCTCAAAGCGCCAGATTCAAACGAATCTGGCGCTTAAAACGCTTCAATAGTACGACATAGCATTATCCAGCGGCTTGAGCAGGTCGCTGGGAGACGCTAGAAGACGTTGTCTTTGCTTTATCCTCTACGGGATCAACCGTAACAAACTCAATGTGGTTTACCAGGGTGGTCACGAAGGCAAATAGCAGGAATGGCAAAGACAAAACCAGAACCAAACCGACAGAAACAAGGGCATAGAGTGGTTGACGAGCACCCATCAAGCCCATGGCAGCTGCTAAGCTGATGAGAAGCACCACCAGCCAAGCAATCACCTGACCGTAGATATCGCCAAACGTCAGGGTACAGTTGAATCGATATCGCTGTAGCTTATCCATAATTTTTCTGAGACAAGTCCAATTTATTTTTCAGCATATCGATTTCATCTCAGAAGGCAGTGTTTCTCAACATTTTTGAACTTATCGAATAGAAGAGTTACATAAGTTGGAGTGGTGATATCAAGATCTTCTCGGAATAACCTGTAGCCTCAGATTCGGTCATTTATGGCCATAGGCCACGTTAACCCGCCCAGCATAGAGTGAATCCGTATTAAGTCGAAAAGATTAGTGAGAAAACCTGCAAAGCGATCGCATCGGTCTAGAGTTGCTCACAGAGTGTCTCGTGGGTCTCAAAAGCAGCCCTATCGCTACCTTATTTTTTATAAGCCGTATAACGTACTGAGCCAATTTACAGACAATGGTGGCGATCGCGCTACGCTCAAAGACTTTATTCCAGTTTCTGATGTGTATCCTGTTGGGCGATTGGACAGGGATAGTGAAGGTCTGTTGCTGCTCACTAACCATGGTCGGCTACAACATCGTTTGAGTGATCCTCGGTACGGTCATTCGCGTACTTACTGGGTGCAGATAGAGGGAACACCGGAGGAAACAGCTCTACAGCAGCTACGTCAGGGAATCTTGATTCAGGGGCATCGCACCCGCCCAGCCCAGGTTACCCAGCTTAAAGAACCCACTATGCCGCCCCGAAATCCTCCTATTCGCTATCGCAAAACGGTGCCAACCAGCTGGTTAAGCTTGGTTCTGCAGGAGGGGCGAAATCGTCAGGTTCGGCGGATGACCGCTGCTGTCGGGCATCCCACTCTCCGGCTGATACGAGTTGCTATCGAGCATCTAACGCTGGATGGTTTGAGGGTTGGGGAATGGCGATCGCTTACACCAGATGAACAACAGCGATTGCTAACGGAGAGTGCATTGAACTAACTGTTCAAATATCTCTTCTTGAACAGTCATTGAGAACTCCTGCGAATTTCCGGACCTCTATGGGTAAGTTAAGGAAGCTTTGATAGGGTTTGTGGTTATCATCTACAGAAAAACAATCTGAGTGACCTCGTTGAAAATCTGAATCCTAGACTTTTCAACTGCCATAAGGTTCTTCGGGTAAACTATGGTATCCAAACTTTTATAACGCTTCGCCAGATAGATACTTAGGTTCCTGGCTATGGTTGCTTGTCCAGAGTGTCAGTTTGAAAATCCGGTTCAAAATCGTTTTTGTCAACGATGTGGTAGCCCCTTGAAACAATTGCGGGCTGTGATTACCCCTACCCAATTCACAACAGCTGCGACAACATCACAGCCCAATGAAGCAATTTCATCTAGCAAAGCGACAGCCTCGGTCCTTTCTGTCGTTTCGGACGAATCCGCCGTTTCAACAACAGTCGGCCAACTACTGACTCAAGATAATTGTCTCAAAGGGGGCGAGCGATATCAGCTACGTCAGCCTGTCAATTCCCAACAGTCGCTGTCTTCTGAAATTGTGTTGGATATTCTCGACTGTGAGCCTGCAGCAGAGTCCCCATTCACACATTTGCTGAGTACGGCTGAGGAAGAGGTCTTCGACAGCTTAGTCCCAGCATTAGCCCTTCCTTATTGGAAGCTGCAAGAGCATTTTTTCCCAATGGTGCCTGATCTCCAAGCAGCTTGGGAAATTGACAATTACACGATTGTCATTCTAGAGGACCGCTCTACTTGGCGAACCTTGGCGGATTTTGAGACGTCTGAGGATATCGAACCGCTAGAACTGGTCCATTGGGTCTATGAAATCATCAATCTGTGGGATGCACTGACTGTCTTCGACGCCGTTCCTAGTCTGCTATCGGAAGACAACTTACGGATGGATGATGATCAAATCTTGTGCATCCAACGGCTGATATACGCTTCTGGTGGCAACACCTATACGCTCAAAGATTTGGGGTTGTTTTGGCAAGCGGTTTTACGCAAGCTCGACAACATTCAGATTTCAGCTTTAGAGAATCTAGTGGTAGACATTGGGGCTGGAGCTATCACCAACTTAGCCACTATCAAGGGCCTATTGGCGAATATTGCTGACAATCTTCAAGACAAAGCCGATTCTATGACTTCGGCAGATTTCACTGTTTCTGAGCTCGATGACGAAATGATCTCGGAGTCTGAAGCAGATGTCGATCTGTCATTTGAGGAAACTCCTGCTGACCTAGAGTCTAGTTTTGGTGATGAGGAAACGACTCAGCCTTCTCAGGGGGCGTCTCTATCCCTAAGGGAAGACGATAGTTTCTCGATTGCCGTTGATGACCTATTGCTTTCGGAAGAGGGTCTGGAAGACTTAGAGGAAACTGAGGGCTCTAGTACTGAGAGTATCGAAGAGAGCATTAGTGATTTGCCAACGATGGCGTTGCCGATGAAGCTGTTTCGGCTGGATGAAGTTGGCCGTACGCATGTCGGGCGCCAGCGATCGCACAATGAAGATTTCTTCTTTACAGAAACTCAGTTAAAGCGTATAGACAGTCCATCTGGAACTCATCTCAATGCTCGTGGGCTTTATATTCTATGTGACGGCATGGGAGGACACTCTGGCGGTGAGATTGCAAGTACCTTAGCGGTGAATACCCTGCGGGATTTCTTTGCTGAGCGCTGGACGACTGACCTTCCTGATGAGGCAGTCGTTAAGGACGGTATTCTCAAAGCGAATCAGGTCATTTTTGAGCGGAATGAAGAAGAAGGGCGATCAGGTAATGCCCGTATGGGTACGACCTTGGTTATGATCCTGATCTCAGATAATCAGGCAGTCATCGCCCATGTTGGTGATAGCCGTTTATACTGCTTGAATCGGCAAGGATTGTGCCAGCTAACAGTCGATCATGAGGTAGGGCAGCGAGAAATTAGTCGGGGTGTGGAACCTGCGATCGCGTATGCTCGCCCCGATGCTTATCAACTTACTCAAGCATTAGGCCCCAGAAACAACGACGAAGTTGCGCCCTCTATTAGTACTTTGTCTCTCAATCAAGATGCGCTTTTCATCCTGTGTTCAGATGGATTGAGCGACAACGATTTGATAGAGACCTATGCGGAATCTCATGTAGAGCCAATGCTACGCTCTCGTCACGATTTGGAAGATGGCGTTGCTGCTCTGATCGATTTGGCTAATGAGCACAACGGTCACGATAACATTACTGCGATCGCCGTCAGAATTAAGATGCGTCCTAATTTGGAAGCCGCTAAAGAGGCTGATCAATCTCTAGGGGGATAGCAAAAACAGATGCTTGCAGAGAATTCAGTACTGCGTCCACATGCAGGTTTTACTCAGGTTGCTTAAGTACGGTCCAAAGGGAACAGGGAGTAGCTGACAGGGAACAAAGTGCACTTGTATGGCTAAAGCTATAAAAGCCCCCTTTGAGTCTGTAAAACCTAGAGGGGGCTTTCAATAAATAAGAACTTTCATCAGCAAACTGTTCTGCCTTTAGGGATGGTGCAAGTCGGGCAGTACCCACCCTACCTGTAGACATTTTGCGTGAGTCTTATCGATGCCATGTAGTTTGTATTAGCCTGAGTTCATGGGGTCAACCCTTAAGAAGCTTCACTTCCAAGATTTCTGTTGAGCTATAACCAGGAACTCAAGATTCAAACAGCTGTGTTTTAGACTGCCGTTGAGATTGGCTCGGCTGGTCGACCTTCCTGTCGACCGAAGCGGAAGTAGTGCTCCATGCCACTGGAAAACTGTCCTGCTGCGATCGCCGTAGCTACGTCAGGATTAGAGCCAAGGTAAGCACTCTCATCAAAGAGCGGCCCTGGATCACGTGCTTCGCCCTGTCCGAATGGGACATAGTGTTCGAATCCAGTCGGGAAAGTGCCCGTGTTGACTGCGTTAGCGACATCGGGGAACGTATTCAAATAGAACGCTTCTTCGTAAAGCAACGTGTTGATTCGACCTTCGCTAGCCCCGTGCTCGATGTAATGGTCGAAACCGCTATCGAAATCGCCTGCATTAACAGCTGCCAAAACATCGGGATTAGAGAGTAAATAGTCTGAGGCATCAAACAGTGTGCTGGGATCCCTTTCCTCACGATGACCGAATGCAAGGTAATGCTCAAGACCACTACTAAACGAACCACTGTTGACAGCAGTAGCAACATCACCATTATTGGCTAAGTAAGTCGCCTCATCGTAATAGAGGCTGGGATTGCGTCCTTCGAGAACCCCGAACTTTACGAAATGCTCGAAGCCGTAGATAAAATCTCCAGCTGCAACCGCAGTATCGACATCGCCGTACAAACCTAAGTAGTAAGTCTCATCAAACAGAGAAGCAATTTTCAGTCCACCAATCTCTAAGTTGAGCGGTAAGGTACTACGACCTTCACTCGCTCCAAAGAAGCTATAGTGGTAGCCGCCATTGCTAAATACGCCGTTGTTAACAGCGGCCTGTATGTCTGGGTTAGTCAATAAGTAGACTTGCTCATTGAATTCAGCATTGCCGCCTTGATAAGGAATGCCCTCATCCATTTCTTCAAAGCGAACAAAATCTTTGAATTGGAAGACCGATACAGGATTGTCCCCTGCTACGGTTCCTACAACAAAAGTGTCTGTTGCTAAAAGCTCAAGTTGGCCGGTGTCGATGTTGAATACACTAACGTCAATACTCCAAGTACCAGGCACTGCGTCATCGGGAAGGTCAACATCCCACGTAAACGCATCAGCATCGTCATTACCCGTAATCAAAACGTTACTCGATTCTGGCCGAGTATCGAATGCCACAGCCATACCATTTGGATCCCGCAGAATAGCTTGAATCTCAACGTTCTGATTAGGTGTTACTGTCGTATCAATATCCGCTCTCAGTTGTACTGTATCGCCACCTTCATAGGTAGGCTGATCTGTATCAATTGTGTCTAAAAAAGCCGAACCACCTGGAGCAGTTGCGCCACTTTCATAGTTGACGACTAGTTCCGCCCTCTCGATCTCTGCTTCCCAATTAGCTGCATCGCCAAGAACGTTAATGTCAATTTGAACGAGGTTATTGCCACTTAGAACCAACTCATTAGGAACACGAAAAACTGACCTGAAGGTCAATTCGTTTTCCCCTTCCAAAAGACCCAATTCAGTGCCATTAAATGTGACAAGATTTGCCTCTCTTGGAGCATCAACGTCAAAAACAGAGAGGAAGAGAAGTGCCTCTCCTACGATCGCGTCAGTAGCTCCTGTATTGATGAAAAATTCAATGGGTTGAATTGCGCCCAAGTCTTGTCCAGTGTTGGTGTTTCTTGCGCTATTGGCTCCAATTCGAATGCCCTTACCGAAGTCTCCATCGGCACCCGGAACACCGCCGTTGCTAGCATTATCCTCTGTTTGTACAAAGACCTCAGTTACGAAGCTGCCGAAGTAGTTGTCTGCTAAGGCAGGGGTTACAAAAGACGATGCTTGGACGTGACCTAATTCGACATCGAGATTCCATGTGGCGCCTAGTGTGCGGTGACCCACTTTATGGGTAGACGCCGCAATATTAGCCTGAGTAAGCGATTGAATCTTCTGAAGGAATTCCTCACCTGCGTCACCAGCAGCAACGTTACAACCGTAGATAAAGAGATCGCGAATCGGCCAAGACTTGAGCTGTTCTGAATAGTGATTGAGTGTGCTTAGACTGAGCTCGCTATTTCCCAGGGAAAGTGTACCGGGAGCACCATGGGAAACCAAATGAAGCGCTTCGGGGGCAGAGTTCGTCGATCGCAGTAGGCTAGTGATTTGCTCAACACCATCTTGAGTATTGTCAAGCAAAAATACGTCGTTGTTTTCGACGGCAATATCTAGCAGGATTTGTAAGTCATCTATATTAGAGTCAACAATAATCCAACTTTTGGGTGACGGATGCGCTAGTGTGCCTGCTCGCATAGTCGAAACGATCTGATTAGCCATAAATGAACTCCTAGGTTAACTGATATCCCAAAAACGATTTCCTTGGGATGGATTTTTTTCTGCGGAACCCGCATTATCTCGCACAAATATAGTGTCAAGGTAGATATTCCCTAATCTCTGATTAATAAAAGAATACACTATGAGATCAGGGCACTTTCATAGAGAGTGTTGAATTTCATGAAGACTTCAAGGGTAAATCGTTTTTATACATAGCATTTCTAGTTTCACTTTTGAAAATTAGTCCCCCTTTTGCAAGAAGCTTTGTCAGTTAACTTAAGCTATTAATCAACCTATAAATTCGAGGGGTTGCTGGGCTATTAGTAACAAGTTAGTTTGCTGAGTACAAGGCTGCGTATGGTTGTTCTTGCTTCCCTTTGCTTAGAGTTGATATTTTCACAAGTGTCCATGTGATAGCATTAAACGGCTCTTCCAGCTTATGGAAGCTTTGAAAATTGATTGAGTAAAAATACTCAATTTTGGAGGCAACTAGTGGAATTTTTCTGTTGAATCAGTTAAAAGCTTTCATGAAGATAGCTTTGATTTGTCTCGGAATTCCTCAATGTAATTGTTGCGAAATGATGAATCTTATTTGGATAATCCCTCTTAGAATTAACAAGAACCTTGTTAAGTCTAGGTAAGGCTAGAGCAAGCTCTTATAAAAGAAGAGAGTATGACTTCCTTTCATAATCGCCCATTCAAGTGCTTGTGAATTCACAACTCATCCTGATGGCGGATAAGTCGATCATTATGACCAACTTCATTAATCCGTAGTCCTTCATGGAAACTGCATAAGTATGCTCGGTAATTTTTACTTGCCAAAGAGCTTTCTCCACTCAGATCGCTCAATCAGGATTCTTTTAATAAATTCTGAGGTAAACTTCCGAGTGCAGTTGCTCACTTAAGAATCGCAGTATTTTTACAGGTGATGAGATGACTATTGACAAACCTGCTTAGTCTGACTAAACATGATGTCGAGTTTTATACTAAGCAGAACAGAGCTGAAAGAAGGCTTATACTCTGAATAAATGACGTGTTTTGTCGTAAACAGATCAGCTGGAAACGCGTATCGAAATTGAAAATATTTGACGAAAAATTTGCCGTTCAGTCATTACTCCGACTGAATTCAGGTTGTTGCCTCGCAGACTGTTCTGCACGCCCAAATCTACTGCACTATCCCTATGGCTTTGTCGTTAGTTGATAGCTAAGGAAAGCTTAAAACTCGTTGGTGAATCTTAGGCAAACCTAAGTAGGGTTCATGCAAGTTGATAGTCTATTAGCAATTAGCAAATGCTATTTCTTGTAATAGTGCTATCGATTTAGACGATAGCAGCCTCTTGTAGAACAGTAGTGAAGTGACTGAGGTCTGGGGTAGGCAAGTTGGGGATTTTGGCCAAGTCATCCCAGCGCCTAAGTTGAATAGCCTCTGGAGCGTAGGGTTGCTGAATGAATTGAGCTGCCGCTGCGTCAGAGAAAATGCCTCCCTGGAGCTCCAAGCTGCGTTTTGAGGCGGGGGACAAGGCGTTCCAGTAGCTTGGGTCGATCGCACAAAGATACCGCTTGGCTGCTACATGTAAGCGAATGGGTGCCGTGACCGCAGTTGGAAAGCGTTTTTCAAGGATGGGGATTGCTCGATATTCGTGGCGATCGTCAATACCCCGAGCTGTAACTCCCTCACCTAAACGATGCACAAGATGTCCAAAGTCGTGCAGTAGGCATGCTGCAATCAACTCTGCCGATTGGCCTGCCTGTTCCGCCAAGGCCGCACACTGGAGAGCATGTTCAAGCTGACTTACGGCTTCTCCACCATACTGAGCGTTGCCGCGATCGCGATAGATCTCAAGGATGATGTGCATGATTCAAAGGATAAGGATGAAGATCCTACAAAAGGTGAGGCGACGTCTGATCAGGCGACGCGCCTTCCTTGACAGGTCACGGAGATCAGTCGAGGGGCAACGCCGTCGTGATGAACGGTGATGAAGTCGGCTCGCTTGCCGATTTCCAGACTGCCGCGATCGCTCTCCAACCCAATGGCTGTGGCTGGATTGAGTGTAAAGAGTCGTGCAGCCTCATATAGCGGTTTGGCCTGGGTTTGCGAAATCATAAACATTGCCTGCAAAAGGCTCTGAGGCACGTAGTCGGAAGAAATTACATCGACTAGCCCATGCTCAATCAGCTCCATTGCCGAGACGTTGCCAGAATGAGATCCTCCCAAAATTAAATTGGGTGCACCCATGAGAATCTGTAAATTGTGAAGATGAGCTTCCTTGGCGGCTTCTAGAGTGGTCGGGAACTCGGCGATTTGTGCGCCTTCTTGAACAGCCTGCTGCACATGATCGACGGTGGCATCATCGTGACTGGCTAGATAAATCTGGTGGTCTCTGGCAAGGGCAACGAGTTGATTGCGATTCTCTTCAGCATGCTGCTGTTGGGCAGTGATGCGATCGCGGATAAAATTGTCCATTTCTTCAGCGCTGATGCCGTGTTTGCCTTGGTAATACTCTTTGTATTTGTCTACCTGAGCAAACTGGCGTTGTCCAGGGGTGTGATCCATCAGCGAGATAATGGAGAGTAGGGGATCGTCAGCATAGGCTGCTGTCACCTTGTGCACTTGGTCGTAACCCAGTTCGCATCGCAGGTGTAACCGATGATTCACGACTAGGCGTCCGGCTTGCTGAGCCTGATGAATGGCTTGAATCATCGGATCAAATTGGGTCATCCGTAGCGAGTCGGGCGTGATGTCACCTACGGCGATCGCATCACACACTGTTGTTACCCCCGCAGCTGCTAGGTCGCGATCGTGATACACCACGGCTAAGTCAATCGGCCAACGCACTTTGGGACGGGGGGAAAGTCGCTGCTCGAAATTGTCTGTGTGGAGTTCAACAAGTCCGGGCATAAGATAGCGCCCTTGCCCATCCTGCCCCTGATGCACAACTCCTGGCTGAATATCGGCAATGAATCCGTCCTTAACCGTAACCGTACCGACAAATTCTTGGTCGGGGAGTTGTAGACGATAGTTTGTGTAGACCTGTTCAGCCATAGTGAAAGCCATCCACGATTACAACAGTGCACCGAGCTTCAGCCGCAGCGTAGCCTCTGCCACTAGATTTGTCTAGACCTCTTGATCACAAAACGTCTACAGGATTTGCTTGAGAATTTGCCTGGCTTGATGACGGTAGGAAAACCGTTTAGCGGATCATTTGCAGACCCAGGAGAATCATCGCGGCACCAAAGACGCGACGCAGAAGCTGTTCGGGCAAATCCACTGCAAACTTTGCCCCAATGAGTCCGCCAAACACAAAGCCCAAACAAATCAGCAAAGCTGCTCTCACGTCCACATAGCCCTGCTGAAAATAGGTCCAGGCACCTAATAAACCAATTGGAGGAACCAGCAGCGCTAGGGTTGTCCCCTGAGCGTAATGTTGAGAAAACCCAAACAGATAGACCAGGGCGGGGGTAATCAAAACGCCCCCGCCGATGCCGATTAGTCCACTCAGTGTGCCGACGCTTAATCCCAGTGCTAAGTAGAGCACCCATTCAAATCCCATAATCAGCCTTTGTCCCTAACGTTGAACTTATACAAGTCGATTTCGAATACGAGCCGAGATGGTGTCGATAATCCCGACCGTGACCACTAAGATTATTAGAATGGCACAGACGTTTTGATAGTTGAAAGCTCGAAAGTTTTGATAGAGCGTGACTCCGATACCTCCAGCGCCTACAATTCCAAGTACTGAGGCCGATCGCACATTGGATTCAAATCGGTACAAAGCAAATGAGGTCCAGAGGGGAATTACTTGGGGAATCACGCCGAAGATGATTTCCTGAATTTTACTAGCTCCAGTGGCGCGAATGCCTTCTACAGGACCGGGGTCGATCGCTTCAATGGCCTCTGAAAAAAGCTTGCCAAGGGTGCCTGCAGTATGGACAAATAGCGCCAGAACTCCGGCAAAAGGACCTAGTCCTACGGCGACGATGAAAATAAGTGCAAACACCAGTTCATTAATGGCTCGCATGGCATCTAAAAGTCGCCGTACTGGAAAGACAATCCAGTTAGGACAGACATTTTCTGATGCCAGGATGGAGAGAGGAATGGCCACAATCACGGCTAGTAGGGTGCCCCAGATGCCCATAGCAATGGTTTCGATAGTCGCTTGGAAGTAGTTCCACCAGCGGGTGAAATCTGGGGGAAAGAATTTGCTAACTAAATTCACCATCGATCCGGTCCCTTCAACCAGCTCGACAAAGCTCAAGTCACTTAATATACCCGAGTAGATCAAGATTGCAATGGCGAGAATGAGACCCAAAACGCTCCAAACGTTCCAAAAGCGTTTCTTTTTAGCAAGCACTTGGCGAACTTCAAGAGAGTAGGAAGCATTTTGGGGAATAAGCGGCTGGGTGTTTTGCATGGTCTAGGAGGAGGGATAGCTTGTCGATGGAGATTGCTTTAAGAACAGTGAGGGACAGCCTACTGGGGTGTCCCTCACAAGTCGCCTTGATTGCTTGAGATAGCAGCTACTTCAGTTCAGCCAGCTGCTGCTCAAGCTCTTCAAGCTTTGCCGATTTATCCGCGTCGTTCAGCACGTCATCGTTCTTGACCTCTTCCATCTGCTTAGCGATATCCAGCTCTCGGATGGTGTTCCAGTCTGTATCTCCAGCAGGGTCGAAACCAGCCCAATCAAGAGGACCTAGAACGGTCTCATCTTCAAAGTTATGGAAAAAGTCTTGGAACTCAGTTTTCAAGCAGTCAGGAATATCGGACTTGTAGGCGATCGGGTCACTAGGAATGAGAGGCGAAGTCCAGATGATCTGCACCTGCTCATAGGCTTCGGCGTCTGTTTCCTGCAGGCGAGCCATTGATTCACTGTTGTTGGTGGCTACATCCACCTGGTTGTTGGCAACGGCTTGAGCAGTCGCTTCGTGACTACCAGAAAAGACCAGTTCGCTGAAGGCTTCTTCTGGGTTAACGCCGTTCTGTGCGAAAACATAATAGCTAGGAACCAAGAAGCCAGAGGTCGAGTTGGGGTCGTTGAACGCAAAGGTGAGGTCGCTAGCGTTATCAATGACGTACTGATCGCCATTGCCTGTTTCAACATCAATTTCGCCAACAATGGGGTTTCCTTGGTTGGTGATGAGGTGAGCGTAGTAGCCTTTGGAACCGTCGCTGGCAACGGTTTGGGCAAAGGCTTCTGCACCAGAACGCTTAGCCGCTTCGATGTAGGACTTACCACCGTACCAAGCAATTTGAATTTTACCAGCGCCCATTGCCTCGATGACGCCTGCGTAGTCTGTGGCATAAAAACCGTTGACGGGGCGACCCATTTCTTCAGACATGCGGGCTAGGAAGGGTTCCCAAAGCTCCTGCAAGTTTTCTTGAGACTCTGTAGAGATGATTCCAAAGTCGATCTCAGCGATATCGGGGGCACAGACGCCTCCCTCAGCAGTCGCGTCAGCCGCGTCAGCCGCAGCAGGTTCGGTCGCTTCAGGGGTGGGGGCACCGCTACAGCTGGCGATCATCGCTGTGCCAACAACCGTGCAGGCCAAGCGAGCAGACCATCGCTTTAGAACAGATGTCATTTGAGCAAATCCTCAGATTAAATAATGATTGGACGGGGAACCAGTAGCAGACAGGGGGTATCTACACTTGTGTGAGAACTTCGAACGATGTCTATGCCTTAGCCGCAGAGAAGACCTCAGCGTGACCACTGAGGACCAGCTCTTCAGCCGCAGCACCATAAATCTCATTGAGTCGAGCGTCATTCAGTTCAACAGTGCGACCGTCAAATCGAACAACGCCATCTCGCAAAGCCACAGCTCGGTCAAAATAGCGACGCACCATTTGTACTTGGTGCAGCGATGTGATGATGGTGATGCCTTCGTCGCGGTTGAGATGAGTCAACAGCTCCATCACCTTACGAGCCGATTCGGGATCCAGAGAGGCAATAGGCTCGTCAGCCAGGATGATTTGAGCACCCTGCATCAGGCAACGTGCGATCGCCACCCGCTGCTGTTGTCCTCCTGACAACGAAGACGCTCGCTTGTAAGCTTGTTCTAAGATGCCAACTCGCTCCAGCGCGGATAATGCCCGCAGTTTCTCGGACTCAGAAAAGTGGTGAAACAGCGATCGCCCCAAAGAGACCTTGGACAGATTTCCAACCAGAACGTTCTCTAGCACCGTCAGACGGTTGACTAGGTTGAACTGTTGAAAAATGAATCCAACTTGACTCCGCAACCGACGAGCTTTGGAATGTAGCTTGCCATTTGTTTGCAACGGACTGCCAAAAATTTCGACCATGCCCTGATCGGCAATCTGTAGACCGTTGAGGTTGCGCAGCAAGGTTGATTTTCCTGAGCCAGAGGCCCCAACCAAAGCAACCATTTCACCAGAGTTCACCTGCATTGTCACGCCTTTCAGGGCGTAGAGTCCTCTAAAGGCTTTTGAGAGCTCCTGAGTGAGAACAGCAGGCATTGGTGGGGATGCATTTGCAGAAGTTTGCATTATATTTTTCGAATAACTGAATCCCAACCATGAGGTTCGAATCCTCTTAAATCTCTAATAGAGGTTAAGAAGGATAGATGTCTATATGAAGGAACAACAAACCCTCCTTATATTCAGACCCAATATTTAAGAGTAGATACAAGGAAGATTAATTCTTAGTGAAAATATCAGACTCTAGAAGGATTCATTACTGTTGAAAACTTTTGCTTGAGCACTGGATTAACTTTCGGTGTTGATGATCAGTTCCATGCGATCGCCTCGAAACCGAGTGATGCCATACTCAACAACCCGGCCAGACTGATCAACATTGACTGATTCTGATAGCAAGATAGGGCTGGTGACAGGCATTCTCAACAAACGGGCGTCATTGGGTCGTGCTATACGAGCTGATAAACGAGTTGATCGACGGATGTGATCGCACCCATATTCCTTCCGCAGCATCTCTGAGATGGAGTGATAGGTTTTGCAATGGGCTAGCAGGTTCGGAAATCGCTCCCCCGGAAAGTGACCACTGGCTAAACTCAGTGGGACTTCATCTGTCAGGCTAAGCCGCTCATAAACAATGACCGGATCACCGACCGGAATTTCTAATTGCTGAGCGGTTTTGGCATCCGCTCTGATTTCACTAACCTCTACGATTTTGTACTTGGGTTCTATGGATTGTGCTTTGAGCGACTCATTGAACCGAACTCGCTTGCCAATAGGAACTGTAATCGGTGCCGAGACGACAAATGTGCCACGTCCCCGTTCAACATCAACGATGCCTTCGTTACGTAAAACTTCCATGGCTCGCCGTAAGGTATGTCGGTTCACACCAAAACGCCCACTCAATTCCGTCTCCGTCGGCAAGCGATCGCCTACCTTAAAAACCGATTCTTGAATGTTCTGGCGTAGCTCACTCGCAATTTGTAGATATAGGGGTAAAGCTTCTTGACTCATCATCAGTTCAATTCATCGGGAGGCAGCAGGAAAATCGAAAATAAAGGTGCAGTTTGTACGAATTAAGCGTAACTGAAGAGACCATAGACATTAATATTACTCAATGCAAAAGAAACCCATTGTCATGGTGTGAAAACGGTTCAACCTCCCAACAAATCGTAACCTTAGCAGTAAGAACTTTTGAATGTCGTCTAGCCAACATCAACAGACGTTTCCTAGGCCATAGAATGTGAGATAACTAGAAATATGTCTAGATGTCTAGACATATTTCTAAAGCTGTTGATTGTACAGATTATGACGAAACTAGTACCATCAGCGCCGCGAAAAGTTTGGATGGCTATTTTGGCAAAAGCTTCTCCAGCGAGTTTAGAGAAATGCTTTGCATCTTTGAACTCTGTGCCTAACTATCACTTCTTGCGATCGCCTGAAATCGGGCTGACGATGGTGCGGGGGCGCATGGAAGGCACAGGGCAACCGTTCAACTTAGGGGAAATGACGTTGACGCGATGCGTCGTGCAAATTGCTGGTTCGGCAGGCGAAGCCATTGCTGGGTTTGGTTACGTTGCAGGACGATCACAACGTCATGCTGAACTGGCGGCTCTCTGCGACGCCCTACTCCAGCATCAGGACTGGCACGAGACAGTCTATTCTCAAGTGATTGAACCTTTGCGGCAGGCTGCCCGCGATCGCCATTCTCAACAAGAAGCCCAAGTCGAGGCAACTCGCGTTAATTTCTTCACCATGCCACGGGGAGAGGGGTAACCATGCTGACTCAACTGCCGGGCTTTCAGGACTCCGTTCACGATAGTCAGCAGACCTTTCGGGCGTTGCTCAATGCCCTGGCTCGGCCCGGCGTTCCTCAGGCGATCACCGCCGCGATGACCCCTCCTGCTGGACTGGTTCCGAGCTGTGCTGCTGCGGCGCTAACGTTGATAGATCTTGAGACAGTCGTCTGGCTTCAGCCTGAGATAGCCCCGTCTGTGCGAGGTTGGCTGCTGTTTCATACCGGATGTCGGTTCACCAATGTGCTTCGTGAAGCTGACTTTGCCTTCATCCCAGAGGTGACGTCCTTACCTGATCTTCGGACCTTTTGTTGGGGTAGTCCTGAATATCCTGAAGCCTCTACAACACTCTTCCTGCAATGCGCTAGCTTGTCTGGTGGGGTTCCGACTACGCTTCAGGGCCCCGGAATTCAAACCACAATTCGTGTGGATCTCCCACTGCCGGACCGTTTTTGGCAGCAATGGCAGGTGATGACCACCCACTATCCTTTAGGACTTGACATCTGGTGTTTTAGCGAGCATCAAGTACTGGGATTGCCCCGAACAGCCCAATGCAGCCATTCTTCTGAGGAACTTTAGAGTCTACGAGCAGCCCCAATGACGTTACACATTCGTTCTGCTACCCCTGCTGACTTGCCTGCTGTGCTGCGCCTGTATCAGCAGCCAGATCTAGACGACGGTCATGTTTCGTCTTTGGACGAAGCGGAGAAATTCTTGCAGAAGATTGACCAATACCCAAACTATTGCATGTTTGTCGCTGAGGCAGATAATCGAATTGTCGGCACTTTTATGCTGCTTGTCCTGGATAATTTGCTTCATTTAGGGGCTGCTTCTGCGATCGTAGAGGCAGTTGCCGTCGATCCGGAGCAGCAGGGGCAAGGTATTGGTCGGCAAATGATGCATTGGGCTATGGCAGAAGCCAAGCGTGCGAGTTGTTACAAGCTTGTCCTTTCGTCGAATCAAAAGCGCGATCGCGCACACGCATTCTATGAGTCTTTAGGGTTCACTCGACATGGCTACAGCTTCTGGGTAGAGCTTTAGCCATGTTCCCATTTCCCTGTTTCAAATCAATAAAGAGGCATTCATGGCTTACGTTGCAGTCAAGGGAGGAGAGCAGGCTATTCAAAATGCTGAAGCCCTGCTGAAAACGAAGCGAAGAGGCGATCCTAACGTTCCAGAATTATCTTTAGCGCAAATTAAGCAACAGATGCAGTTAGCGGTTGATCGGGTCATGGCCGAAGGTAGTCTTTATGATCCTGACCTAGCAGCATTGGCCATTAAGCAAGCTTGGGGCGATTTGGTGGAGGCAACCTTCTTACTTAGGGCCTATCGCACCACCCTACCGCGTCTCTATTACAGCCAGCCGTTGGATACGAATCGCATGACGGCACAGCGCCGGATCTCTGCCATTTTTAAAGACGCTCCTGGGGGTCAAAAGCTTGGGCCCACGTTTGACTATATTCATCGTTTGTTGGACTTTAAGCTCGCCGCTGAAGATAACCACTTTACCTGTTCTTCCCAAGCGGCCAATTCTGACCATGAATTCATACCGCGAGCTACTTCAACCCTAGTCCAAGAAGGACTCCTATCTACGCCTGCACCGTCTCACTCTGACGGTGCTTCACCGCCCTATGACATTACTCGTCAACCATTGGAAACACCTGTGGGTCGCGATGCTCGTCTCCAGAATTTGACCCGCGCCGACGAGGGTTTTTTGCTTTCGATGGCTTATTCTACTCAGCGGGGCTATGGTACCAATCATCCTTTTGCTGGAGAGGTTCGCATGGGCGAAGTAGAGGTTGTTATTTGTCCCGACGAGCTGGGCTTTGAAGTGGCGATCGCCGACATCACTATCACAGAGGTGCAGATGGTCAACCAGTTTGCAGGCAGCAAGAATAATGCACCCAAATTCACTCAGGGTTATGGTCTCACCTTCGGCTATAACGAGCGCAAGGCAATGGCGATGGCACTAGTTGATCGGGCGTTGCAGGCTAAGGATTTGGACGAAACCATGAGTGGACCTGCTCAAGATGAAGAGTTTGTCTTGTATCACTCCGACAATGTCGAGGCTCAAGGGTTTGTCCAGCATCTAAAGCTGCCTCACTACATTGACTTCCAGTCAGAACTGAACTTAGTTCGTAAACTTCGCCAAGAATACGACCAGCATCATGGATCAGATCCAGTTGCACCACCAGACTCTGGTGCTGATTCGACTGCTGAAACGGATCAGGACTCTTTCGTCTAGATGGTCTACAGCTTGTTGCGCCCGTTGTGTCTGTTGCTGTTTATTCCTGTCTAAACTATGGCCTCTTCTAACACTAGCTCTGAGACTGTCCAGCCCTCTGTAGCACCACGCTCAATGTCAGACTCGCCTTCTCAGATGTCTTCTCAATCTGCTGCAACGTTTACTCCTCAGCAATCCTGTTCTCCCGAGCCAGGCTTTAACTTTGCTTATCTAGATGAACAGACAAAGCGGTCTATCCGTCGAGCAATTCTGAAGGCGATCGCTGTTCCAGGGCACCAGATCCCGTTCAGCTCCCGTGAAATGCCGATGTCTTACGGCTGGGGGACTGGGGGAATTCAGGTGACGGCCTCGATTATTGGTCAGGCAGATACTCTGAAGGTGATTGACCAGGGTGCTGACGATACTACAAATGCTGTTAATATCCGCCGCTTCTTCAAGAAGGTCTGTGGCGTTGCGACCACTGAGAGAACACCAGAAGCATCGATCATTCAGACGCGGCACCGAATTCCTGAAACGCCTCTGGCAGACGGGCAAGTTATGGTTTATCAGGTCCCTATGCCAGAGCCGCTGTTTTTCATAGAACCGTCTCGTACCGAAGCCAATAGAATGCACGCTTTGGAGGAGTACGGCCCCATGTATGTGAGGCTTTATGAGGACATTACTCGGTTTGGGCACATCACAACGGCCTATGACTATCCGGTACTCGTGGGCGATCGCTACTTGATGAAACCCAGTCCGATTCCCCGGTTTGACAATCCCAAAATGCATATGAGTCCGGCTCTACAGCTTTTTGGTGCGGGACGAGAGAAACGTATTTATGCGATTCCTCCCTATACGCGGGTTAAAAGTCTCGACTTTGAGGACTATCCGTTCACCGTGGAAACTTGGGAGCACAGTTGTGAGTTTTGCGGTTCAACAGAGAGCTATCTAGACGAAGTTGTGGTGGATGACAACGGTACTCGGTTGTGGATTTGCTCCGACACTGATTACTGTCAACAACGGCAGAAAACCCAATCTGCATCAAAGCCTAAGACGGCGTTTGCTCAACGCTGATCAAGAATCTGAAGCAAGGCAGCGCACCGACTGTGATGGCAAGATCTGTCCTGTAATATAGCGGCATGCATTTGCATCAAGCACACCCATTTCCAGTTCTCTAATTCCCTCTCCCTTGAGACACTGGATGTGCTTGACCAAGCGGCACCGGGCTATATGCGAACGGACGAGGACATCTGTAAAGTTGAGATAAGCCTGAATGGGTGTCACAGTAGTCCTCAAAAACTTTGAAACACCGAAATCGTGATCAAAACAACTTTTAGAATTTACGTGCCGTAGAAATTACGTCAGTCATTCTTATCTTTTAAGAAATCTTTATGCTTCATGAAATGTGATGCGTGCAATTCCTGAAAGAGATGTTTTGTCCTGAAACACCTGCTATAAAGGCAATAATAAGTAGTCAGCAATATTGTCTATTTCTACTAAATTACAGCTGCTAACATCAGGTGCTTTTTATAACACTGTGTACCTAAGGTGTCTGCTTGCCCTAAAGGCATGTCCCTTAGTTATTTATCAACAGCAATCATGCCAAGCCCTTTTGAAGATCAACAGTCTGCCTCCGAATATGATGGTATCGATGCGCTAGAAGATGCTTCGTTGATATCTGATACGGATTTGCTCGACCTGAATCAGGTCTATGTTCTAATTGACAGTATTTTGCCCTTTGAAGCTTGCCTTTATTATCAAGTTCTACCCCTGTTTATCGAGGGCAGCCGCCTAATTGTTGGAACCGTTAATCCCGATGACCCAGCAGCTTCTGAATATGTCAAAAAGCAGCTCTCCTATATTAATTACTCCATTGGCTTTAGAGAAATTCCCTCTGATTGGCATCGAGATTTACTGTCTAGATATCTAAATCACAACGCTAAACATCGGCAAAAAAATCATCCAGAAACACTGCGCCTAAACGAGCCATCGAAGGAGTCTGTCCCAGATCCAGAAACGCCGTTGCCGAATCAATACAACACTCAACAGACGTTCATTGTTGATCAGCCCGAGGAACTTTCTGACCACGAACCTAGCTTCCCAAATGTACCTCTGAAGATTGATCACACGCTCGAAATTGAGACTTTAACTTCTGAAATTGAGACTTTGGCTTCGGTTGAAGAGGATACGGACGTTAATGCTGCTGAGGCAGAATTGTTAGCGAGTTCAGATGTTCCCTTAAGCACTCCTCCGCAAAGTGCTTCTCCGCAAAGTGCTTCTCCGCAAAGTGCCCTTCCGCAAGATGTTCATGCAGAGGCTCCTTCACAAGTCCACGTTGAGAATGTGCAGTCCTTGGAGCAAGATGAAGTTCCCTTGCATTTAGAGATCAATACCCAGTATCGATATGTTTCCAGTACTCGATTGTCGACGTTGCCTCCCAAAGAACTGACCCAAGCCCTATTGAGCAAAGTGTTAGACGAAGGCATTGGGCGACTCTATTTTGAACGTCAGAACAGGACTGGGCGGGTTTTGTGGAGTCGTGATGGCATTCTTCAAGCGGTGGTTGAGTCTGTCGGCGATCGCGTCTTTCAGGGCGTTATCAACGAATTCAAACTGCTGACTCACCTGTCGCTGATTTCCGTCAAAAAGCCTAAGCAGGTGGAAATTGAGCGGTCTTACGAAGGACAGCGCATTTTATTAAGATTGAAGGTGATGCCTGGGGCCTATGGAGAGGAGGCAACGCTTCAGGTCTTACGAGGAACAGCGCTGCGCTTCTATCAGCAGCAGCAGATTGATCGGTTGGGACGAGATGCGCTGAATGCAGCACAAACGCTGCAGAATCGTCTCAATGAGATTCGCGATCGCGCCCGCGTTTCCATCAGTTTCACGACGACGAAATCAGAAACATTACCGGCCATTATTCAGCTTTTAAGGCAGATGGAAAGTCAGATCAAAGAGATTTTGGCGGCATACGAAAAAGATGAGATTCCTTCTGATGTGAAAACCAACTATGCCCTTCAGGAGAACCCGCCGTCATTGTCTCAACTGAGAAACTCCGATAAAGGATGAATTGATATAGCCGTTGCTAGTTCCATTAGGACAAAACGCCGAGCCATCTGGCGATGGCGCTAAGCATCTAGACGCTGTTGGGTGCACAAGACTGGATAGCTAAAGCTAGAAATCAATGTAAGCTTGATTCGAAACTCAAAGCTCATCCCTTTTAGATGCCGATTGATACTTGGTTTCCGCTAGCCATTTACTATGAAGACGTGCAGGATTCGATAGAGCATAAAATGTCTCTGCTCTCAGCTATTTTCCAACTGGAAGAGGCTGTTCAAGAGCGACGTAATTTTCCTGAAATGGCTTGGACAGGTGACTTACATGGCGTCCACAATATTCACCAGAACCCACAGTTTAGCTGGGTTGTTGGACAGGTCGAAAAGCACGTCGTGATTTATCTCAAAGCGTTGGGGATCGATCTTGCCAAGATAAAACCGTATATCCAACGAGCTTGGCCGGTGATTTCTCGACATCAGCAAGAAGTTGGAATGCATAGCCATAATACAGCGCATGTCAGTGCTGTTTATTACGTCGCAGTTCCATTATCTGGCAGCGATGAAGCTGGCTGTCTCGCGTTTGTAGACGATGCTCGGATGAACGAAGTCAGTCCCGGACTGGGCAGCGAGAACACAGACGTTATGGCGAATTGGACACCATTCAATCAGGAGCAGGCGCTCTATGCCCCTGTAGAAGGTCGTCTGATGGTCTTTCCGGCAAAACAGCGCCATGGAGTTACCCTCAACCACACAGAAGCGCCAAGGGTATCCCTATCTTTTGACATCGTTCTGACAGCAGCAGTAGGGGTGTCTGGAGCCTACGAGTTTTTGACACCCCCCATTCAGCTATGGCGACCCTTCTCAGATCGGGCTGAAGAATAAGGAAAACTAGACAGAACTAAGAACCTTGTCTTCGGCAACAGCATCTAAGTTGGCTTCGGGCGTCTCGGCTTCTGAAGGCGGCACAACCTGCCAGAATTTTGGCAAATAGGTCTCCCAATCGGCCAAAATGTTGGCAGCCCTTTGACTCCCTGTCCGCTGGGCATGGGCTTCAATCATAGACTTCAGCTGCTGAACGCCCGCCTCTGTAATCACCCGCTGCACTTTGACGATTTCGGGATTGACGCGCGTAGGGAAGCTGCCTGCCTCGTCCAAGAAGTAGGCTAAGCCACCCGTCATGCCAGCGCCCACATTACGGCCAACAGCCCCTAATACGACAATCACGCCTCCTGTCATGTATTCACAGCAGTGGTCGCCTGCCCCTTCGATTACGGCCTGTCCTTTGGAATTGCGAACCGCAAAGCGCTCTCCTGCAATGCCCTGAGCATAGAGGATACCGCCCGTTGCACCATATAGGCAGGTGTTGCCAAGGATGACGTTTTCCGCTGGGTCGTAGGTCACACCGTCGAAGGGCCGAATGATCAGTTCTCCACCGTGCATGCCTTTACCGACATAATCGTTAGCCTCGCCGATGAGTTGTAGCGTCATGCCAGGTAGGTTAAAGGCGCCAAAGCTTTGTCCAACGGTGCCCTCAAAGGTTAAATCGAGATGTCCTTCAAAGCCTCCGTTGCCGTATTTCTGAGCGATCGCTCCTGAAACTCTAGCGCCTATCGTACGATCCGTATTGGTAACCTTAAAGGTCTTCCTGACAGTGCTTTGCTGATCAATGGCCGCTTGGACCTCTGCATCTGCTAGCAACTCATCGTCTAGAACAGGACCATTGCTGTGAATGTCACCGTGGTTGAGCCAAGCTCTGTCTTCACTGACATCAGGTAAGTTGAGCAGTGCTGCTAATGTTAGCGAATCGGTCTTCGCTAGCTTCGCATCTTCTCGGAAGCAGAGTAAATCCGTGCGGCCAACAATGTCTTGCAGGGAGCGGAAACCCAAACGAGCTAGCAGCGATCGCACCTCTTCAGCAATGAAGTAGAAGAAATTGACCACATGTTCAGGAATACCGGTAAAGCGCTTGCGTAACTCGGCTTTCTGAGTTGCGACGCCGACAGGGCAATTATTGGTATGACAAACCCGCGCCATGATGCAGCCCTCTGCGATCATCGCGATGGAGCCAAAGCCATATTCTTCAGCCCCCATGAGTGCTCCCATAATCACATCCCAACCTGTCTTTAAGCCGCCGTCTACCCGTAAGAGAACGCGATCGCGGAGTTGATTTTCCATCAGCACCCGATGCACTTCCGTCAATCCAAGTTCCCAAGGCAGACCAGCATGTTTGATAGAGCTAAGGGGGGATGCGCCTGTGCCGCCATCATGTCCCGAAATCTGGATGACATCAGCGTTGGCTTTAGCAACTCCGGCAGCAATCGTCCCGATACCAATCTCCGCAACTAGTTTGACTGAAACTCCTGCCTTAGGATTGATTTGGTGCAGGTCAAAGATGAGCTGAGCCAGATCCTCAATGGAGTAAATGTCATGGTGAGGGGGAGGCGAAATCAGCGGTACGCCAGGCTTTGAACGGCGCAGCATAGCAATATACGGGCTGACCTTTTTACCGGGAAGCTGTCCTCCTTCACCGGGCTTAGCTCCCTGTGCCATTTTGATTTCGATCTGTCTGGCGTGCATCAGGTACTCCGGCGTGACGCCAAACCGCCCTGAGGCTACCTGCTTGATAGCTGAACTGGCTGTATCTCCGTTGCGAAGTCCTTTCAGATTGGGGTAGAGGTCGGACTGCCCTGCTTCATTGATATTCTCTAGCACTTTGAAACGTCGAGGATCCTCACCTCCTTCACCCGAATTAGATTTACCGCCAATTCGGTTCATGGCGATCGCTAAAACCTCATGAGCCTCCTGGGATAGCGCTCCTAAAGACATCCCGCCAGTGCAGAAACGCTCCATGATGCTCTCGACTGACTCGACGTCCTCAAGTGGCACAGGAGTACGATCTTGTGTCAAATCGAGCAGGTCTCGCAGAGCAGTCGGAGGACGTCCCGCTAGGTGAGACTTGTAGACTTCGTAGTGGTCATACTGCTTGGTGTTCAGTGCTTTATGAAGCGACTTTGTTAGGGCTGGCGTATTCATGTGGTATTCGCCCTTGGGCATAGCTTTCACAAAGCCCATGTTCTCCAAGCGCTTTCGGTTGAGTTCAGGAAAAGCTCGCTGCTGGAAGAGATTGGTTTCTTGGGCCAATTCTGCAACTGTGAGTCCCCCCAAACGGGACGTGGTTCCCCGGAAGGCAATCTCTAACAAGTCAGGTCCAATGCCAACCGCCTCAAAAATTTGTGCTCCCTGATAGCTTGTGATCAGAGAAATGCCCATTTTGGAAAGAATTTTGAGTAACCCGTTTTCAACAGCCTTACGGTAGTTTTCCTGTGCTCCGTTGAGGGTGGTTGCAGGAATCTTTTCCGTCTCCATCAGTTTCTGAGTTCGGCTATCGTGCCACCAGTGACGAACAGATTCCAGGGCTAAGTAAGGGCAGACGGCGCTGGCACCATAGCCAATCAAGCAAGCAAAGTGATGGGTACTCCAGCATTGAGCTGTGTCTACCACGATAGAAACCTTCATTCGCAGGCCTTGACGAATCAAATGGTGATGTATGGCTCCTGTTGCCACTAAAGGGGGAATGTAAGTGATTTCTGGCGTTAACGTACAAGGCTGTCCGTCTGTGTCAACGCGATCGCTAATGATAACAATTTCATGACCTGCCTCAACTGCCGCTGTTGCGCGATCGCACAAATCCTGAATCGCAGCGTGCAGCCCTGTCGGGCCGCCAGTAACTTCATAAAGTGTAGATAGGGTCGCTACCTCAAACTCAGACTGACGTACCTGACTCAGTTCAGCCTCGTTCAGCAGCGGCGTTTCCAACTTCAAAAGGCGGGCATATTCAGGATGTTCCTCTAGCAGATTGCCGCGCTTGCCCAACTGGGTTTCCAGAGACATGACTAGCCGCTCCCGTAAGGGATCGATGGGGGGGTTTGTTACCTGTGCGAACCGCTGCTTGAAGTAGTCGTACAGCAAATGCGCTTTCGTTGAGAGGACTGCCAGCGGAATATCGTCTCCCATACAAAAGGTGGGTTCTTTGGCCTGAGCCGCCATGTCTTGAATGATCATATCGACATCTTCAGCGGTGTATCCGAAGGCAGTTTGTTGCTGCAAGAGCGTTGTTGCTTCTAAACTTGTCTTTTCTGAGAAAAGCTGAGGCTGAATAGTTTGTCGATAATGAGTCAGCCAGTCACCGTAAGGCTGTTGATTGGCGACCCGCTGTTTAATGTCCCAATTCTTGAGAATTTCCTGGGTCTCGAAATCAACCGCGATCACCTGACCAGGGCCTAAGCGTCCTTTTTCGACAATCTTCTCAATGGGAATGTCAACAACCCCAGCTTCAGAGGAGACAATGATGAGGCCATCAGAAGTCACAATGTAGCGAGCTGGACGCAGACCGTTGCGATCTAGGGCGGCTGCCACCTGTTTGCCATCTCCAAAGGCAATTAAAGCAGGACCATCCCAAGGCTCTTGCAAACCACTGTAATAGTCGTAGAAATTCGTGATCTCAGGATATTGCTCTAAGTCCGGTTGGTTGCGGTAGGCCTCTGGCACCATAACCATGAGTGCCTCTAAGGGACTCCGGCCAGTGCGTACCAATAGCTCCATGACGCCATCCAGGTTGGCAGAATCACTGTTGTCTAGGTTGACAATTGGCAGCAGTTCTTCAATGTGTCCTTTCCAGACCGGATGAGTTAAATCAGCTTCTCGCGCTTTCATCCAGTTGATGTTGCCAACCAGCGTGTTGATCTCACCGTTGTGAGCAATGAGTCGCATGGGATGCGCTAGCGGCCACTTAGGCATTGTGTTGGTGCTAAAGCGGCGGTGGTAGATCGCAAATGGAGTGACGTAATCCGGATTTTGCAAATCAAGGTAAAACTGTCCTAAGACCTCGGAGCGCACCATTCCTTTATAAATGATTGTCCGCGTAGAAAATGAGCAGACATATGTTTCCTTAAGGGCCGTTGCGATCGCTGCATCTCCTTCCCAACTCGTAATCAAGCGGTGAATGCGCCGCCGCAGGCGATACAGTTCACGCTCTAATTCATCCCCTGTCGCATCATGGGACTGCACCAGGAACTGCCCAATTCGAGGTAGATTCTGCTTCGCGAGCAAACCCAGAACTTCAGGCTGTACAGGAACATCACGCCATCCTAAAACCGTAAAGCCTTCCGCCGCTGCCGCCGTCGTGAAAGATTCACGGGCGATCGCCGCCGCCTCAGCCTTCTGAGGTAGAAAGACCATAGCGACTCCCGTCGATCCGGTTTCGAGAGCAGTTTGCACTTTCTGGGCCTGGGCCCAATCGCGAAGCAGCGCCCAGGGAATAGCCGTCATAACGCCAGCTCCATCACCGGAATCTTTGTCAGCACAACAGCCCCCGCGATGCTCCATGCAGCTGAGTGCCCCCAACGCCTGTTCTAACAACGTAAAGCTGGCGCGGCCATATTGATCGGCAACAAATCCGACTCCGCAGGCGTCTCGTTCTTCCACAATCGAACGAGGCCCCCACTGAATTACGGTATCAGCGGTTGGGTAGCTAGACTGATTCAGATTCAACGGTGTATTTCCCATGAGACGGCTCTTAAACGTGGTGTCTTAAAAACAAAAACGAAAGTCGCCTTGTTAGCGACTCAGGTTTACCTTTCCTCGGTATGGCAATGTAACAAGGCTTAATATGCCTTAAAGTTGAGATGTTTGAAAGGTCATTGGGCAACTCTCAAACGCCTCTAAAAGCTGAAGGGGAACCCCATCGGGCGATCGCCTGAAGACCCCAGCAGAAAACGAGTTTACCCGCAATGCTTATTCTCAAAGCATGGGGTCACAGTTGCCGCTCGGTTCTCTAGAGCTTTACAACCGGGCAGACTCAGCGATCAAGAGAATACTCTGTCATGACGCCTGGATAGTTGATTATACCGCTCTATCCCTCCAATGCCGACATCCCAAGAATTGCTTTCTCAACATGTCAGAGAGGTATTACATTTCCCCCTATTTGGGAGAATGAGAACTGGTGAGGATAGTTCAGTCTGAATCAGAACGTCGCTAGTCTGCTGTACGAGAGATTACGCTTTTTGAGGAAAACCACTGTTGAGTCAGAGAAATCTATAGGAGGTATGAGTGGGACTACTCGGATTTTGGCAAACCTCAAATGCCATGGTGTGTTCTGTTTTGCTAACAGGTTTAACCGGAATTGGGTTGACCGTTTCTGTTAGTATGCAGTCCACTACGGTCGCCCTAGCCTCGCAGAACAAGCAGACTGCTCAGCATTTGGTAACTCCCATTGCTCAGTCCCCTTTAGCGAGTGGGGGGATGACGATCACCTTAGGGGACAAAACGCTACCAATTCCCTGGGACAAGCGAGGCGATCGCATTGGCGTTGCCGATTTGCCGCTGCTTCATCATTTAGGAATTGAACTCCAAGATACTTCAATCGCTGCGGAACAACCTCTCCTATGGTTTTCTGAAACTGCGACACCGGTTTCTGCCTGGCATCGCAATGGCTATCGCTATCTTGATTTGACTGACTGGGCTGCCGCGCAGGGATGGCAGTTGGTTCCAATCGGCAGCAGTCTCCGGATTCAGGCTCCTGCAGGAAAGATTACGGCTGGACGTCGAGGCAGACAAACCTGGGGTGATCGCCTCGTGCTGGAAGTCGACCGTCCGGTGATGTGGAGTTTCGTTGAAGAGACCACAGCGTTTACGTTGACAATTCAGGCAGAAGCTGATGGAGCCTTTAGTTCAGCGGCCTTGATGGGCCAGAACGGCAATGTTCTGAACACACTTCAGGTGGTTCCCCGTGGCGATCAGGTGGAGTTGAGAGGGACTTTTGACGAAACAGCTCGACCCCGCGTCTGGAGCCTGACGAATCCTCATCGTATTGTGGTCGATATTAGTCAAGTTGATGTCGTGCCGCGAGACATTCAGTGGGCACCCGGTGTGCGGTGGCGGCAGGAATACATCACTGTTGGCGATCGCGCCTTTCCAGTTCATCAAATATGGCTTGATCTATCTTCGGAAACGCAGCTACAGCCTATCTGGTCTAATCCTGTTCAATTGCCTGGCATCACTCCGTTGGTCACAATGGCCGCCAACAGTCGCGCGGCTGTGGCCATCAACGGTGGGTTCTTCAACCGTAACAATCAGCTTCCGTTAGGTGCGATTCGCAGTAATAGCCAATGGATTTCGGGTCCAATTCTGAATCGAGGGGCGATTGCCTGGACGCCTGAGGGCCAATCTGCACTAAGTCCACTGGCTTTGAGCTACGGACTCACCACCGCTCAGGGGGAAACCTTTCCGGTCAACCACATCAACAGCGGCTATGTTCAAGCGGGCATTGGTCTATACACTGCCGCTTGGGGCCGCACGTATACGCCTGTGAGCGATCGCGAAACGCTGGTTACGGTTAACCAAAACCAAGTGGTGCAACAAACCGTCACAGGAGCTGCCAATACAGGAACCTACTCGATTCCGCCTGAGGGCTACGTCCTGGCGCTACGATCCTTCAATTCTGCTACGCCGTCCCTATCTCCCGGAACAACTGTGTCGCTTAGTCCCGATTTGCGACCGCAGAGATTTGCTGAATTCCCGTTTGCGATCGGAGGTGGCCCAATTTTGCTTCAGAACGGGCGGATTAATGCTGATGCCAGGGCGGAGGGGTTCAGTGATGCGTTTGCGGCCCAAGCAGCTCCTCGCAGCGTGATTGCGACGACACCCAACGGAAACATGATCCTGGCAGCCATCCACTACAGCCCCGGCGGTCGTGGTCCAACCCTTCGAGAAACTGCCCAGATCATGCAGCAGTTAGGTGCTCAGGATGCATTGAATTTAGACGGCGGCAATTCTGCAAGTCTCTATTTAGGAGGCCACATGATCAACCGCCATCGAGCCACTGTAGGACGGGTTCATAACGGCTTAGGGGTGTTTTTAGGACCGCCATAGCCTCATTACTCGACAAAGTTGCCGTCTTCTTCTGTCTCAGGTGCCGCGCTGGGTTCAACGGTGTCCACATCAGGGGCTAATGTTTCTGGTGTTTCTCCACCCGTGGCGAGCTGACGAACTTGATCCTTATATTGATCAGGCGCTAGCTCTTCAGCCTGTTTGAACAATACGGCAGCGTCGGGTGCTCTATCGATGTCTCTTAGCACGAGAGCCTTAGCTAGAAGCGGACGGAAATCTTCTTCGTCAGCAGCGATCGCCTCGTCATAAATACGCAACGCATCATTAAACTGCTCTTCTTCAACGAAGACTTGAGCCAGTAGCAGTTGAACTGAGCCAACGTCAACCGTACCAGGGCTAACTTCATTAGTCTGAGGTGCGGCTTCCAGGGTGTCTTGCAATAAGCCAACGGCTGCTTGGGGGCGCTCTTGTTCAATCAATAGCGCGGTCAATCCTTGTAAAGCGTTCATATCGCCAGGACGCTGAGTGAGGACAGTCCGGTAAGCATCAGCAGCCCCCTCTAAGTCCCCAATGTTTTGCCTAGCTTGCCCTAGCAGAACTCGATACTCAGGCACCTCTGGATTAAGGTCAGCCAATCTCTCAAGCGGTTCAATGACTCCTGCAATATCCCCAAGCTGAATACGGGCATCCACCAGTCCCTGAATGGCCGTCTGATTGTCAGGTTCTCGCTCTAAAACGGCTTCATAGCCTCTTGCCTGAGCCTCCAGTTCATCCTGTCTATTGGACGCTTCCAGCCCACCACCATGGGTTGCCGTTGCGGGGCGATTGCCGTGCCCGGAGAAGAATGGCAGTATCGACAGTGCCACGAAAGCGCCCACGGCAACAAACAACACGCTAATAACCAGCCAGCGATTGCGCTTTACAGCCACGAGAATGATCCGAATTCAACCTGCCCATCTTAGCGTTTTCACTCAAAAATCCAGGTCATGTTTCAAGATGAAAATCTCGATAACTTTACGAGTCCACAATAAAAACATTACGGATTAAACATAGAGAAGCTCGGAAAAGAGGGTAAAGATAAATCATTGCCCGTATCCTTAGGAGAGGAAAGGGGCATCTCGCGGGATGCGAATTGCGGTGCTAACCTTGAGGGAATAAGCCCCTTTTCTGTCTGCGGGTGGATGGGAGTTTTTAGGTAGGAGGATTTCGAGACCCATGAGCGCAGCGGAGCATCAGTTTTCCAAGATGTCGTCTCAGTCAGACAGCAAACCGATGGCCCCACCTCAGCGACCATCGCTGTTACAGCCTCCTGCACGGCCTCAGCGCCCTTCCTCCAATCGCGCTGAATCGGAAGCTGTGACGCCTCCAGCGCCGGAGACTACTCCAGCTAAACCCAAGGTCGATAGCGTCGATAGCAATGAAGCCGAAGCGGCTATCAAGCCGCCAGAAGCGGTTCCTTCCAAATCTGCTTTTACCAACCACCCTATCGCGCCTCCCAGTGAACCAATGCAATATCGAGCAATTGGTTTGATCAAGGGGACCTATCAGCCGTCTGAAGAGCAGCTCAACCGAGGTAAGATTCTTGCCGATGATGGAGCGGTCATCGACTCGGTTTTGTTAGGCCGGATTACGAGTCTGATTAAGAAACATATCGATCTTCAGAAATCGCACTTATGGGTTGTCTATCCCCTTACACGTCAGGCGCTGGAGGAGTCTGAGCAGGACGATACGAACGGCAGTTTGCACTTGCAAATTGTCGGCATTTGGGAACCTGAAACGTTGGGAATGCCTGGTGAAAACCCCAACACAGGATCATCTGACAATCCTGATGATTTGGATGAGAAGATTGCTGAACCCACAGAGTCTCTGGTTGATCCGGAGCCTGTAACGATATTGGAAGCCGATCAGGAAGCCGCGACTCAGGCAGAGGATACTGATGTGGCGATCGCTACAGAAAACGCGACAGAAACTCTTGATATAGAAAGCCCTGACGTAGAAAGTCCTGATCCGAACGATCCTGATACTGCTGAAAGTGCTGCTGTAGAGCTACCGACGCCGGAAATTCCGTCAGAAAATTACTTCTCCATTCGAGGCGAAGTTTTGAACTATGACGAAGACAAAGAGTTAATTCTGGTCAAAATCGTGCAGGGTGCTAAGCGTAATGGGAAGCCACCCAAAGCCTTCAAATTGAACGTATTCGGAAAAATCTCCGGCAAAACGGTGGGTTATTTCTGGGAACTAGAAATAGAGCGTCAAGGAGAAAACTTGGTGCTCACTGACAGCCGTGCAATAGGCATCGTTCCGCCTAAGAAGAAGAAAAAAGGTGGTAGGCCATCTGGTCCCAGACGGGGACGGCGTCCTGGAGGTAGTGCAGGGCGTCCTAAACCTGCTCCAACAAAAGATAGACCCAGAATTCGACCATCGGCTCCGGTCAAGTCAAATCCGTTGTAAAGTCCAGCGAAGACGAGCCTGCTAACTTTGACCGGTCCATAGGATGCTCTCAGCACCCAGTCATTCTGGTCGGTTCATCTAGCTTCAAGGTCACTGCAACTGACATTGCTTTGTCTCAGATGGTCAGAAACCTCAGAGTTTTGTCGCGGAAGGGTTCATTGATGCTTCCGCTTTTATCCTTTTGCCTTTTACTGTAGCTGCGATCGCCGCTTCAAAAGCCGTAGCTGTTTTAACCACCATTCGGCAGGCTTACCGTAGAAAGCAAAGATATCACCGAACGCCTTGTTAGCATAGCGGTGATGGATCCAGTGACGTTCGGGCGTCGTGATGTACAAAGCTTTACAAATTTTCTGTAGCCAATAAGGCGTGCGATAGGTCAACGAGAATTGATGTCTCCAGAGCACATGAAGTTCTGCTAAAAGAAGACCTAGCCCAACTCCCCAAGGTGAAAGCTTCCACAAAATGGGAATGAACATGAGATAGGGAAAGGCGCTTAAAAAGCCGTCAATCAAAGCAATTGGTTGACGATTCTTAATCGCATATCGAACGAAGCTACGCTTTGGGCTATGGTGAACAATGCTATGAAATTTCCCGAATACGTGCTCAGGGACGTGGTAGCCAAATGTCGCTACAAAATCTCCCAACAATAAGAGCAGTCCAGCTGCCCCAAACAGCCGTAGCCAATTCATAATATTTTCTCCAGCACTCTCATAGTCTGGTGGAACGCTACCAGCTAAATGTTAAAGAGCACTTAACACTCGATTTAGAAGTGATTTAAGTGATGCTTTCAACAAAGCGTTTTGTCGTAAGCTCTTCTAAACCGTTAAGGACAACCATTGCCACAGCGCGGCTACAAGTTAGACCAACAATCCAGTAGAAATTCAATAGTCAAGATTGATGGATGCTCTTTTTGCCCACGCTAAGTTTGACTTGTGTTAAGGAGAACTGATAATCCTCCGGTGCTGGCCTTTCTTTTGCTAAAACCATCTAGCAAGGAACTTGATGACAAATCCCATGTATACTCTCAGTCCATTTACCTGCGCTCGCCTAAAGCGACTTCCCAAGCAACCTGCTGTGTGGGAAGGCGATCGCCGTCCGATTTCTGAGGGCATGTTGGACGCCTTTGGCTATGACGGTACTACGCCTGAGGGTGAAGATGAGGCAAGCGACTGCATTCTTTGGGTAGATGGCACTGAAGGGGCTTTGCGGGCAGTTACGATTATTCCAGCTGACACTGGGCATGAGGCCGTTGTTAGAACCCTGCTACAGGCGATGGAGCATCCGCAGGGTGCCATTCCGCCTGCTCGTCCACACAAGATTGTGGTGCGCGATCGCGAAATACATTTTTTTCTCCGAGGCGCCTTGCAGGATCTCGATGTCACCGTTGATCACGCCGACACATTGCCCATCATCAACGAAATATTTGAGAGTTTGCAGCAGCCCGAAGAGTCGGATGAAGCAGCTTTGCCCGATGACTGGCAAAAAGTGCTTAACGAGCAAGCTCGGCAGCTTTGGGATAACGCTCCTTGGAATAATTTAGGCGATGATCAGATCCTGAAAATAGACCTTAATCGGTGGGATCTAGACACCCTCTATGTGTCTGTTTTAGGTATGGCTGGACTTGAGTATGGGCTACTCATTTATCGCTCTCTGGAATCGCTCACGCAATTTCGGAAAACAGCTATGCTCGACACGTTGAGCACTCGGCAAATGCAGCAGGCTTTCTTATCTCAAGATTGCCTATTTCTCAACTTTGACCTGGTTCAAGATGAAGCATCTTCAACGCTACTGCCCCTGCCGTGGATGCAGTCTGCCCCTTCTGAGGTGATTCCTGAATTCGGGAGCCTACATCCTTTGGAAGGGTTGAGAACAGCCCTTGAATTGGAGGAGGCAGCAGCGCTTAGAGTCTGTCTAGAAGGATTAAACTCATTCTTTGAAGAATACGAATCTGCTTTGAGCGGAGCTGATTTCCCTGATCTTTCTCACGACTATAGGGTGACCGATCCCATTAAAGGCGAGGCTTTGAAGGTCTCTATCGCGACCTGTCCCACCATTACGGCCCAGCTCGCTGTCTCAGAGGGTATTGGTGTCGATCCGCTCTCGCCGATGGAGTTTCCTCGGTTTCGCGATGACTACATTCCAGAAGGGGCGATGGTTTTGTTGACGCGCCTATCTCAGAAGACATTTGCTCCCTTGCAAAAAGGCCAACATTATCATGCGATCGCTAAGCCTCCCTTCAAAGGCAAAATGATGCCTATTGTCATCATTCAAACGTCTCGCCCTAAGGCACAAAAGTTAGTGTCACAATTGCAGGCAGCTGGGGAAGTTCAGGCTGTCTGTTTCAATCCCGGGGGAGATCCGATGACAGGGGATACCCTCCAGTTGGGATTGCTACATACAGGTGATAGCGACTTCCACCTATTTATCGAAATCTTAGAAGACGATTCCCACGACAGCGAGTTGCTGGAAAAGTGGCATCAATGGTGTGAAGAATCCAAAGGGGTTTGTGGAGTCATGATTGCCTCTGGCATCACGGGAGCTGCCAGAGGGAAACCTGGACCCAAAGAAAAAGTTGCATTCTTCGAAACAGTCTTTAAGACACCTGAAGAACTGAACTTACCGCCATTGCAAATGAGTTACGCGCTCGATTGGGAGTAACTAGCAGATATTTTGTCTGCTCATTTGGGGTGCAGGGCAGGGTTGTTTAATTCATCTGAAGCGTGGTCACTTAAACTGACCGCGATCGCAGCGTTGATTCCTGAAAGTGCTGCCTTAGGTTTGCTGTCTGGGCGTGGAGCAATTCAGCAGGTCAATTCCGAGGCTTGTGAAACGGCTGAATCATCGAAGTAACTTCAACTCAGTTGTTCTGAGAATGCTTCGGCGATTAAAATACGTAAAGTTATCTTCATAGAGGGCACATGCGGGTTGCAATTGTTGGGGCAGGTCTGGCGGGTTTATCTACAGCAATTGAACTGGCCGACCAGGGGCATGAGATTGAGATTTTTGAGTCTCGTCCTTTTGTTGGCGGCAAGGTTGGTAGCTGGATTGACAAAGACGGCAATCATCTGGAGATGGGCCTTCATGTTTTTTTTGGCTGCTACTACAACCTCTTTGAGCTGATGAAAAAGGTGAATGCTTTTCAGCATTTGCGGCGGAAGGAGCACACGCATACTTTTGTGAACCGGGGAGGTAAGACTGGAGAGCTTGATTTCCGCTTCATTACAGGTGCTCCCTTCAACGGACTCAAGGCATTCTTCACCACCTCCCAACTCTCGGCGGCGGATAAGGCTATGAACGCGATCGCCCTGGGAACTAGCCCCATTGTTCGTGGTCTAGTGGACTTCAAAGGGGCAATGAAAACCATTCGCGAACTAGATCGCATTAGCTTTGCCGACTGGTTCCGCAAACACGGGGGGTCCAATGGCAGCCTCAAGCGCATGTGGAATCCTATTGCCTACGCATTGGGCTTCATCGATACTGAGAATATTTCGGCCCGCTGTATGCTGACAATTTTCATGTTCTTTGCAGCAAAAAGCGAAGCGTCCGTTTTACGAATGTTGGAGGGATCGCCCAACGACTTTTTACACAAACCTATCCTCAACTACCTACAAGAACGCGGTGCAAAAGTGCATACTCGTCGGGGAGTACGGGAAGTCTTGTTCGAAGATAGGGGTAATGCAACTCACGTCACGGGCTTGGCGATCGCCAATGAAGACGATATTGAAACAATAACTGCCGATGCCTATGTGGCTGCCTGCGACGTTCCCGGCATTAAGCGACTGTTGCCAGAAGCTTGGCGACGCTGGCCCGAATTCGACAATATCTACAAGCTTGATGCCGTGCCTGTCGCCACGGTACAGCTCCGATTTGACGGTTGGGTTACCGAATTGCAAGATTCAGCTGCCGCTAAGACAGTTGCCCATCCTACCGGTATGGACAATCTGCTATACACCCCTGATGCGGACTTTTCATGTTTCGCTGATATGGCCTTAACAAGTCCTACTGACTACTATCGGGAAGGAGAAGGATCACTGATGCAATGTGTCCTGACGCCTGGAGATCCTTTCATTCGTGAAAATAATGAAGCGATCGCTCATCACGTGCTCAAGCAAGTGCATGACCTCTTTCCCTCTTCACGGGACCTCAACATGACCTGGTACAGTGTGGTCAAATTAGCGCAGTCGCTCTATCGAGAAGCGCCGGGGATGGATCCTTACCGACCCAATCAGGTAACTCCTGTAGATAACTTCTTTCTTGCGGGGAGTTACACCCAGCAGGACTACATCGATAGTATGGAAGGCGCTACCCTTTCAGGCAAGCAAGCTGCCAAAGCAATTCTGGAACGTATGAGATAGATTATGTCTGACTGGCTGGAACACAGTGTATTAGTCGAGGTGGATGCTCCAGTCGAACTGGTGTGGTCGCTCTGGTCTGACCTTGAACAAATGCCCCGGTGGATGAAATGGATTGAGTCGGTCACCATTTTGGAGGACAATCCAGATCTCTCTCGCTGGAAACTGGCGACGGGAGGCTTCGAGTTTACTTGGCTTTCCCGCATCACCAAGTTGATTGATCATCAGCTGATTCAATGGGAAGCGGTAGATGGTTTACCCAATCGAGGTGGGATTCGGTTTTATGATCACAAGGGAAAGAGTGCAGTCAAGCTCACGGTGGCTTATTCTATCCCTAGCTTCATTGGCAAGCTAATGGATAACCTGTTTTTAGGTAGGATTGTTGAATCTACTCTAAAGGCAGATATGGACCGTTTCCAGAAGTACGTCATCGTTGTTCAGAATCGGCAACAGTCATAAGACTTTCAGGACACATGGGGTCTGCTTCTCAAACTCTGGCTCAAGCGCTGTCCAATTATCATGTACTCTTTGCTGATGCCTTCTCAAATCTTGGGACGGCGGCTGAGCGGCGGTGGTATGCAACTGTCATTGTCAGTCGATTGATCTTGATTTATGACTTGCAAGTTGCTGGTTTTTTAGGTGAAGGCGATCGCTGGTACCTGCACACGAAGCTAGGTCAATTTTCTGAAACCCAGCCTGGTGAATTCTTCAAGCGTTTTCTAAAGCCTCTTTGTCATCAGGGATTAGCGCTGCCGGTTCAGGAGTGGCCTCGTGCACTTCAGCAAACCATTGGTGCCGTTCCCTACTTGGGTAGCCGACCCTTTCAACCCTACTCGCTGGAGCATCGGGTAGACGTTGATCTTCCCGATGACAGTATTGAACAATTTTTAGGCTGGTTAGCTGAGCAGCCCTGGTCACGGGAATGGATCTCGCCGCAAGAACCCGACAGTATCACTCGCTCAGTTCTAGCTGAAGCGTATGAGTACGTCTTAGCGGCCCAATTTGGCAGAACGGTCACCCTTTCTTCTGAAGTGTTAGAGGCCAACTGTAAGCTAGTGGATGCCCATATCCTCAAAGCTATTCAAGTCCAGGTCTTTTCTACAAATAAGCCCATGGATTCGTTGGACGCGATTCTAACTAAGCTTGACGACGAAACATGTCAGGCGTTGGTTGGCAGTATATTACCCAGCATTACGATTCTTGATCTTGCATGCGGAGCCGGATGCTTTTTGGGCAGCGTTCTACGGCGATTACAGCATGTCTATCAGTGCTGCTGGAAACATGCTCAAGTCTCGTCTAACGACTTTCTGCGGGATTGGGTGCGATTGCTCAAAAGCACCTCCACGTCTCCTGAATGGACATGGACTTATCACATCCTGACACACAACCTCTTTGGCCTTGATGCAAAACCAGAGGCCACACTCATTACCCAGTTTCAGCTTTGGTTGATGCTGCTTTCCACTGCAAATGTCTCAGACGACTTATCGCCTCTACCGGATTTGGATTTCAGCATCACTACGGGTAATGCCCTCGTCGGCTTCATTCACGTCGATGAGGAAAGTTTTGACCAAATTCGTCCTAAGCGAATGGGGAAATCATCAGCGTTTGAGGCTAAGTCTGAAACTATTCTGCAAGGCGACTTGTTGCAACCCTTGGCAGCAGCAAGCTATCGGGACACGCTAGCTGAGAAGAAGATTCGTGTAGAGCATTACCGAGCACAGACTAGGGCAATGGGTTTAGAGGGAGGGATTCCGGACTACGTTCAAACAGAATTTCTGCGCGATCGCATTGATGACGTCAATCAAGCCGTTCAGCAAAAGTTGAATCGTTTGCTATTCGAAACTTTCAGCCGCAAACTCGGCATTAAGATTCAGGACTCATCCCTTTCAGGCAAAGCACAACCCAAGCGGCTGTTGTCTTTAGAGGATATTGAAGCCCTACACCCTTTTCATTGGGGCTTTTGCTTTGACGTAATCTTAGAGCAGCAAGGAGGGTTTGATATTGTTTTGGCTCATTATCCAACTGGGACCTTGCGTCCGAAGATAGAGGAGTTTTACAACGAGCACAGAGACTTATTTCAGAAGCATCAGATTGAATGGGTTGATTTCAAGCGATCGCGCCGCGATATCCTGAAAAAATTTCCCGATTTGGCTCACCTATGGAATGCCTATACCGGAAAAATTAGCTGCATAAAGGACTATGTTCGTCGTAGTCATGACTATCAGCTACCGATATCACCCACAGCAGGTCGATCAATTTTCTTGGATGAACTCTACAGCCAACGGTGTAGGGTGCTCAGGAAAGTCGATTCATAGCAAAAGTGAAAGGGTAAGGGCGACAGGGTTAAAGAAGGCCGGTATTCAAACTGTAGGAGTTATTCCCATTGTGGCCTTGATGATAACGCCATCGACAACCGCCTATCTGCCGGTCAAGGAACTGAACTGGATGATAACAGGCGCGATTTTGGGGGTTCCAGGTATTCTCCACAGGTAAGTATGCAAGCTACTACTGGATATTTATTGCGGGCCTGCGATCCCCTTGTGAGAACACAAATACTTGTGTTCTCACAAGGGGAGTTGCTTGCCGTTCAAGACACTTAAAAGCATAGGTAGAACGCCTCTACAGATTTGGCGCTGACTTCAGCGGCTAGCGATTGAAAAACTATAGATTATGGTTCTTCTGCTTCTTGCTGAAGTTGTGCTTTAAGTCGCTCAAGTTCTGCTTCAGCCTGCTCGGCCCGCTGTCGTTCTTGTTCGGCTCGTTGCCGCTCTTGTTCGGCTCGTTGCTGCTCTTGTTCGGCCCGCTGTCGTTCTTGTTCGGCTCGTTGCCGCTCTTGTTCGACCCGTTGCCGTCCCTGGCTGACTAGTTCTGCTGGAGTCGGCACTAACTGTCCATCAGTATCAAAGAAACGTAGCACTCCCTCGTGAACGCCTAAATACAATTCAAGTTGCTGGCTCCATAAATGGCCACGTTCATTGACCTGAATCAACTCATATCGACCATCAAGCAAATGATATCCCTCAAGGTCAGCATGGTCTGGGTCAAACAAAAAATAATCAGGCGTGCGGAATGTGTTTTGATATAGCTCCTTCTTGAGACCTCGATCTACCTTCTTGGTTGAAGAGGACAATATTTCAACAATTAGGTTGGGGTACCGACCATCCTCTCCCCATACCACCCAGCTTTTTCGAAGCTTATTCTCTGTGCCTAAAACAACGAAAAAGTCAGGTCCCCTAAAGTCCCTAGACTTGATTTGTTGTTCGTTGTAATAAATGGTCAAATTACCTGAAACATAAACATCCTGGCGATCGCCCCAAAGCTCACGCAGGATATTGATCAACAAGCTTATCTGATCGCGATGAAAGTCACTCTCCAAGGGTGGCTCGTCACTCCATAAATCTGTTGGTGGGCACTGGACAACCTCTGTCTCACTAAAATTTGTCGTGTCCTGAACCACAGTTGATTGCGACATAGGCCATGCAGGGTCTTCACAATACGATCACCATTATCCTAGCTAATAAGCTAGCAGGTCTCTCGTCCTTTTGAGTTGGCATTCTTAGGCTTTGATTAAAGGACTCATTCGAGCCTTGAAATCCGCTCGCGATAAGGCATTGACTGTTGCCTCTGGATCTTTCACTCGGAACTGAGCACCCAAGCGAATCAGCCGACGATTTTCAGCTTGACCAATGATGGCAATGACCGGAACTCGTGCATATTTGGGGTCATCTCCCTGATTGCTGCGGATCACATTACGAAGACGATGTTGCTGCTCAATATCAGAGGCGATGCTGGGATCCAGATCTACCATCACCATCTGAACAGATTCAATCGGTTCAGCATCGTCCACAATAAATTGAATTTGATCGTCGCGTCGATCGCACTTACCCCACACCATCAATCTCGCATCTGGCTGAATGTACTGCCCAATGCGCTCATAGGATCGGGGAAAGACGACACCTTCTACACTGCCAGAGAGGTCTTCTAGCATGACAATTGCCATGCGATCGCCTTTCTTCGTCACAATTGGCTTCACGTTGGCGAGCATGGCGATCGCGCTCAAGGTGATATTGTCCGGCAGACCTTCCAGTTCACCCAAATTGATAGGAGCTAGAATTCGAGCTGGTTTCTGTACCGATTTCAAAGGATGGTCAGAAATATAAAAACCCAACAGTTCTTTCTCTTGCTTGAGTTTTTCTTGGGGTTCAAAGTCAGCAACTAGCGGAGCTTTGGGAGCCGTTTCAAACCCACCGCTTGGTGCAGCGGCTTCAGCACTACCGCCCAACATATCCAACAGATTTCCCTGCCCAATTGCCCGGTCTTTTGCCCGACTTTGTGCCCAATCCAGCACAAATTCTAGGTCGTGCATGAGCTGGTTGCGGTTGGGATTGATGGGATCAAAGGCACCAGAGAGAACTAGGGCTTCTAAAGCGCGACGGTTGACAGCGTGTAGATCAACGCGATCGCACAACTCTGGTAATGATTTGAACTCTCCGTCTTCATCACGATTTTGCAAAATACATTCAATCGCGCCCTGCCCCACATTTCGTACAGCGGACAAACCAAATAATATCTGCTTGCCTTTCGGTGTAAAGTCCACCCGCGACTCATTGATATTCGGTGGCAACACCTCAATACCCATGCTGATGCAGTTGGCGATGTGCATCTGCACCTTGTCCTGATCCCCACTGTTGGAGGTCAGCAGCGCCGCCATATATTCAACGGGATAGTTCGCCTTCAGATACGCTGTCTGAAACGTGACAAATCCGTACGCCGTCGAGTGGGATTTGTTAAAGCAATTGGATGCGACTAATCCATTTTCTAATAAGAAACTGTGGTCTTGCTCAACCCCAATGTCATAAACCGGCTGCACACCCAACGACTGACGACTAATAATTTTAACCATGTGCTCTACTCCCAAACTTAAAGCCCAAAAAATTCAAGGGCAATTTTCGTTAAGACCCCTTTAGTAACTGCCAAAGAGACATCACCGCCGTTGTTACCAATGGAGCTGCTGAACTTCTTCCAGATTTTTGGATTCTTCGCATTTGCAACGAACTCATGTCCTTCGTTCAGAAGCCTAAATATTACATAGTGTTCTACTTGCTTTACACCCATCCAATTTGGCGCGATTACCATTTGAGCTTCTATCAAACCAGCTTCTTCCAACAGTTTGACGTGCTCAGCAACAACCTCTTCCTCATAACCATCAATTTCTAAGGGAGAGCTGAGATCTCTTCCAGGAGGGAGATCTTCGACTTTAATCAATATGGCTCTCCAAAGCTCTAAATCGCGTTTCATAGATTCTCAGACTGCTCATATGTAAATTGATTGATCGCTTCAAGCATTCCTTCTGAATAAGGCTCAAGCACTGTTGCACAGACGTGCAGATCTGCGAGTGCTTGTACGAACTCTTCTGATTCGAGATTTGCTGTTTCAAGAACTTGAATTGCTTGAAGCGCTTTTTCTAACTGAGGTCGATACTCTGTTAGATGGCGTTTGAAGCCAGTCATTGATTGTTCTGACAGTGTTTGAGTCATAACACACATCGCTTTTTAAGCCGCTTTGCTGAGAGTATTCAGGCGATCGCTCACAATTGTCTGCAAAATTTTCACGATGATTTCTGCCTCCAGCTTGCTGCCGTATTCCCGAGAAGATTCGAGCAACAGGAAGGGACGATCGCTATCCATACCGCCGACCTCTCCCCTGGTAAACGTCCACACGTCAGCGATGGTGTAGCAGCCAAAGATAATCTGGGGATCTTGCCCTTGACTGTCTAGTTCCCAATTCATTCGAGCCGCTGCCAACATTTCTCCGTAAAGCTGATACTGAGGATTCTTAGCTTCAATACCCCGTTTAGCTTCTACAACAACTAAGTAGGGTGCCTCCAAATCTCCTGCAAACCCGCTGCCCAAGACGCCGTCAGCCACTCCGTGAATCTCAAAAGAGGGATAGCTTCCATTGATAGGAATCTGTGACCAAGCGCGAACAGAGTCTCGCTCGGCCAGCATAAGCAAAGGATAAATCGCTCGCGCCCAGACCGTTGCCTCATTCATTAATTGGGGGCGATCGTTTCGCAAGCGTGCTTGAATATCAGCTATCTGTCGCTGCACGCTTCCCGATAGGACTATGTCATCGACATCTGTCCAGGAATAGGGCTGTATTCCGTCATCTTGAATACTCACGAGGGTTTTCAGGCTAGACAGCGTCAAGTTAGAGCATGAAAGTTGTACCTTGGACATTCCGATAGCCTCCGACTACGCAGTCTGTAGAACAACCGGGCGAGACGCTTCGACTTGTTTTAACGCTAGCCCCTTTTGGAAGATTTCATCAATAGGCATCATTCCCCCATCGGTTGTCATGAACTTATGGTCAGCTGTAGCGCGAATCACCCCGCCATCTTCAAGCCGATACTCAAAAATCTCTTGTTGCCCTCTATAGTGCCATTGAGCGATCGGCTGTGTGTAAAGGAAACCATTTGAATCAACACTATATATATGGCACTCAATCTGTTCTTCAACAATGCGACCAATTTCTAAAGGACCGTATTCTACAGTGAGTAGCTTCGTATCTGCGCTGAGGCAGTACTCTGCAAACTTCACCATCTGATCCCACAGTTCTTCAACGACCTTTTTCGGGACACCCTTTTCGACTGACCCGGCGATGAACTGTCCCTTGTGCTTCTCCATCTCGGCAACTTTTTTCTTACCCATTGCTCGCCGCAAAAGGTCAGCTTGTCCCAAGGAATAGCCCGCCATATCCTGAGCAATTTTCATGATCTGTTCCTGATAGACCATGATTCCGTAAGTTTCACTCAGAATGGGCTCCAGAATGTTGTCGGCAAAGTCGATCTTTTCTCGCCCGTGTTTACGATTGATAAATTTAGGAATCAGTCCAGCGTCGAGTGGTCCGGGTCGGTAAAGGGCTAATACCGATGAGATGTCCTCCAATCCGGAGGGCTTCAGGTCGCGCACAATCTGCCGCATTCCAGAAGACTCAAGCTGAAAGACGCCACCCAAATCTCCCTTTTCCAAAAGCTTGAACGTCGCTGGATCATCCATTGGTAGGTCATCCATATCCAGCTTGCGGCCTTTACCAGATTCCACTAATTCGACCGCACGCTGAATCATCGTTAGGTTGCGCAGTCCCAAAAAGTCCATCTTCAGAAGACCGAGTGCCTCTACGTCCTCCATGTAATATTGCGTGATGACCTGACCATCGTTATTACGCTGGAGCGGCACAATCTCGTCTAGAGGATCCTTGGAAATGACGACTCCAGCCGCGTGTACACCAAATGTTTTGTTGGTTCCCTCAATTCGCATTGCCATATCGAGCCAGCGCTGCACATTGGGATCTTTTTCGTAGCGTTCTTTGAACTCAGGTGCGGGCGTATCGTCAGATACCATGACTTTGAGCTTGGTCGGTTTACCTCGTGATACCGGGATCAGCTTAGCCATGCGATCAGATTCGGCATAGGGAATATTTAGCACCCGTGCTACATCCTTCAAAACCGCTTTTGAGGTCATACGGTTAAAAGTGATAATCTGGGCAACCCTTTCTTTGCCATATTTCTCCGTCACATAGTCAATTACCTCATCTCGTCGTTCGATGCAGAAGTCCGTGTCAATATCAGGCATCGACTTCCGCTCTGGATTCAAAAAGCGCTCGAAGAGAAGACCGTGATGAACAGGGTCAATATTAGTGATACCCATGGCGTAAGCCACCAACGATCCTGCTGCCGAGCCTCGTCCGGGGCCTACTGGAATATTGTTTTCTCGTGCAAATCGGATGTAGTCCCACACCACCAAAAAATAGGTAGGAAACCCCATCTGGATCATCATGTCAATTTCATATTCGAGGCGATCGCGATATTCCTGATCAATATCCTCATAGCCGTTAACCTTCATCCGCTTGACGAGGCCATCCCGCGCTACATAAGCCATGTAGTCCTCAGCCCCGTTGAACTGTTCGGGGATCGGAAAATCAGGAATTCGAGGCTGCCCTAAAATCCCTTCATAGGGTTCAACTTTCTCAGCAACTTCGAGAGTATTCTGAATCGCCTCTTCAATGACATCATCTGCCAGATGGTCGCGGAACAACTGCCGCATCTCGTCGGCTGACTTTAAATACTCAGTGCCGCTATATCTCAGACGTTTGTCTTCAGTTACTAATTTTCCAGTCTGGATGCAAAGTAGCGCGTCATGGGCTTCAACGTCGTTACATGAAATGAAGTGAGAATCATTAGTACAGACGATTTTGATGTCCAACTCACGGGCAATCTTGACAACCTCAACATTGACAATTCTGTCTTCAGGTGAACCATGATCCTGAATTTCTAGATAATAGTCGTCGCCAAAAACGCCCTTGTACCACTGGGCAACTCGACGAGCAATTTCAGGTCGATTTTGCAGAATCGCTTGAGGTACTTCCCCACCCAGGCAAGCACTCGTTACAATTAGCCCTTCACGATACTTTTCCAACAAGTCTTTATTGATGCAGGGACGTGAAAAGATACCCCGTCCCTGCATCCCTTCTAAATGGGAAAGGGTTGTGAGCTTGACGAGGTTTTTGTAGCCCTGAGTATTCTTGGCCAGAATTACCTGGTGATAGCGGGGACGCCGTTGTTGCTTATCAATATCCCCGTTGATAAGGTACATCTCGTTGCCGATGATCGGCTTCACGTCGTTCTTTTTGCAGACTTTCAACAGTTCAACTGCGCCGTACATAACGCCATGATCAGTCAAGGCGATCGCAGGCATTTCTAACGCCTTAGCCTGCGCCACCAAATCCGGTAGCTGACTCGCCCCATCCAGCAAACTGTAGTCGCTATGAATATGCAGACCCACAAAAGACATGAAGCCTGATCCTCAACCTAGTACAAATATATGTTCAAAGAGACTCACTTTGCTATGAGCGATCGTTCATAACAAAAAGATGACCACACATTAACTGATCATCTGCGCCATATCTAGACTATATGTGGGGATTCTTCATATAGAACCCCTAGATGTGGAGTGTGATTGCTCCTGAAATTCATTTGCACGGTGTTTCAAACACTTTAAGCAGCCAATGCAAGTCAAAATCGTTCCAGTCAAGGCTGTATCGTGTCATCACACTACGCCAATGCCTAAAAAGACTTTCATTCAGTTCAGAGAAGTTTTCTTTAGCTCAGAACATCAATATGCCTTGAAAACCCCTGAGACGTCAGATTCCAAGGCATACAAATCATTTTCGCTTTTGATGTTGACAGTAGAAGTGGTGGTAGTTATATTGGTAAAGCGCTCAAGGGAGTCAGCGCTGCGGGAGTAGCGATGGGTTCTTTGAGGAAAGCGAACCTCGACAGATTAATATTGAAAGCCAGAAAACCTAAATAGGTTCCTGTC